>JABSRU010000067.1 GCA_013214965.1 Gammaproteobacteria bacterium | reverse complement strand
GATGAGGGTTGCAAAAAGCAATTCTCCTTAAGGTTGTATTATCAGTCGAGATACCAGTGCTAAATTTTGCTTAGTACCTGGAGGCAATAGCGGCTATTCTCTACCAGACTGGATTCGTTCACATGATGTCTATGTGCAGGCTGCAGAAGGCACTTCGGTCACTCTTTCTGATTGGGATGCTTTATCATATAGTCGAACGGCTTCTTTTGAGGGAACCACCTCTAATAGTCAATTAGAAAATGTCATGGCCGCTAATGGCCAACGGTTAGATTTTTCTAATCCTCGCTCGATGAGGGTGGCAAAAAGCGGTTCCCCTCTAGGTTGTATTGTTAGCCGAAATACCGGTGCTAAGTTTTGCTTAGCGCCTGGGGGCAACAGCGGTTATTCTCTACCAGACTGGATTCGTTTGCATGATGTCGACGTGCAAGCCTCGGAAGGTACTTCTGTCACCCTTTCTGATTGGGACAACTTGTCATATAATCGAATCGCATCTTTTAAAGGAACGATCGCTAATAACCGATTAAAAAATGTCATGGCTGCTAATGGTCAACGGTTAGATTTTTCTAATCCTCGCTCGATGAGGGTGGCAAAAAGCGATTCCCCTCTAGGCTGTATTGTCAGTCGAAATACCGGGGCTAAGTTTTGCTTAGCGCCTGGGGGCAACAGCGGTTATTCTCTACCAGACTGGATACGTTCACATGATGTCTACGTACAAGCGACTCAGGGAAGCGCAGTAATACTTTCTGATTGGGATAATTTGTCATATAGTCGAATAGCCTCTTTCAAAGGAACGACCGCTAATAGTCAATTAAAAAATGTCATGGCCGCTAATGGTCAACGGTTAGATTTCTCTAATCCTCGCTCAATGAAAGTGGTAGAAAACAATGAACTATTGAGTTGTATTGTGAGTAAGGATTCAGGCGCAAAATTTTGCTTGGCTCAGGGAGATAATTCAGGATATAGCCTTCCAGACTGGATACGTTTGCATGATGTTCATGTGCAAGCAGCTAAAGGGAGTGCAGTCACGCTTTCTGACTGGGATAACTTATCATATAATCGATTAGCGTCATTTATTGGTAATGTCGCTAATGTGCGATTGAAGAATGTAAAAGCCGCTAATGGTCAAATGCTAGATTTCTCTAAACCTCGCTCTATGCGGGTTATAAAAAGCACTATACCTACAGATAATCCTATCAATTTTGACTATACAATTAAAAATAGTAACCTTTCGCTAGAAGACCTCGCATTAATACGAAAAGTATTAAAACGATGTATTCTTATTTTTGGGGATGTTCAATTCCAAGAATATATTTTAACCGCTGCAAGACATAACTCCGACGATATTCCTTTAGAGAACCGCGGCGAAGAAATATTGAAGCGAATGCAAGAAGGCGGCTATGACATTAGCATGCTATATTCGACATCAACGGCAGGATGGGCTGATGGAAGACGAATTGCTCTTAATAGTTGGGTTTTTGATAAGTATAGAAATGGCTTGAACCCCGGTTATTTACCCGGCTTTTTTACCCATGAATTACTGCATAACTTAGGTTATGGTCATATTGGAATTCCTTATCCTGTCGGCAATAAAATGGCTGAGTTATATATGGAAAAATATGCTAACGATTTATAAGATAATTAAAAATTAATGATGACGAAATATCGCTTCTATTTAGAAGCGATATTTTTAAAAGGTAGTGATAGCAACATCTAGTTTTACGCTAAACAAATCTGATTACGGCCAGCATCTTTGGCTTTATATAGGGCTTTGTCAGCACTTTTTAAGGTGCATTCACGTGTTAGAGCAACCGCGACTCCGCCACTAATAGTCACCGAGACCGATTGTCCTTTACCGCCTTGCCCCCGTTGACTTCGACCCTTTTTATCATCTTTACTACGCTGATTACTGCGCAAGGTTAAACTGCTGTTTTCGACACTAATACGCACTTTTTCTAATGACTCAAACGCTTTGTTGATGTCGGTATGGGGAAACAAGATACAAAACTCTTCACCACCATAACGATAAGCGGTGCCGCCCTGCACTTGCCCGATTCTAGAGGCCACCAACCGTAATACCTGATCGCCAACATCGTGGCCATAGGTATCATTAAATTTCTTAAAGAAATCGATATCTAACATCGCTGCGGTATAATTTTTGCCCAGCTGAACCATGCGTTCGTTAAGTGCCCTGCGTCCCGGCAGCCCCGTGAGTTCGTCCATATAAGCCATGGTTAATGAATGTTTAAATAACGCGATTAACAAGAGCAATTGATTTAACGCACAATACAGACTTAATTTGATTTGCTGCTCAGGCTGAACGATTAACAAGTAACTGCTAAAAGCGACGGTGACCAACAAATATCCATCAACCATTTCACCACTTTTAAACAGCTTAAAAAACATAATAGATAAACAAAGAATCAACACAGCGAGACTTGGCAACCCAATCACACCATCAAATAGCATCAGGCTTGGCCAATCGATCCAACCTAAAAACACCTTGTCTTTTAGGTTATATAAAAAGACTAAAATCAGTGACTGGGCAATGATGATTGATAAACGGATTAATCCAACACGATTAAAGCTACCTCGTTCTCTATAAAATACTACCAGTAAAACATTTAAGGAAACGAATAACATAACCAATTGATTTAGGCTGACATTGTGTAAATTTAGAGACAAGTACGCCCAAACCAAGACACCAATAAGGCTGGTAAATAACAACCTGCTTTGATTAAAGAACGCGCTAAGAAAGAACATCACCGACATGACCATCACAGGTGACCACTGGGCAAATAATTGGAGCTGATGGGGTATTTGTGCGGTAAAAGTTAATAAATAGCCACTAGTTAATAGGAGTACCAATGGCAATAATAATAATTTCATTGCACGTAATAATCTAAACACTTAATTTCCTAGATAATGATCCACTATCAAGTTGTGGATATTTACTTCCACAAGATTTTAACCCATTAAATAATAATAAGGTATCCTTAATGATTAAAAATAGCGACGGAAATCACCACTTAAATTAACGAGAATTATATGTATATACATTATTAGTTATTATGTTAAATCATCAGGCGGTAACACTAATAAATTCAAATCAACCGCCTGTGCAAGTCCAATAATATGATTATTTTCAATGATGAGCTGATAAAAATTAGCGCCAAACTCCGATTTTTTCTTATCCATAAATAATAAATCATGGGATAAGCAAGGTGATACAAAAGTTCAGGGCCATGACTTGGTTTGTTACCAATATCAGCAGTAAAAAAGTAATCCTAATCCCGATATAATCATCTAAAAAAGGTAATGACGATACGATTTATGACAATTGTCAGAAACTGAAATTTGAATTAAATTGACTATATAGCGTTGCAAATACAATCAGTTTCATCGTAAATCATCGAATGAATTTGTCTATCTCTATCTATTATTTACAAACATAACGGCGCTCTGGACGCCCCACCGTACCGTATTCTATTTCAGCTCTGACACTGTTAATGCTCAGTAGGTATTCTAAATAACGACGCGCTGTCGTGCGACTAGTTCCAACAGTGTCAGACATCACATCAGCGGTAAAAAAGATTAGAGGATCTTTTTTTATAACAGCCAATATTTTATCTAAGGTTAAGCTATCGATTCCCTTTGGGTGGTCACTTTTGTTGGTAATACATTGTTCTGACGAAATTTTTGCGCCTAACAAAAGGTCAACATCCTTTTGTTCAAAGGTTAATTTCGAATCCAATCGGGCACAATAATCAAGATAACGCTGTAATGTCTGAGTTAAACGATTAAAAGAAATAGGTTTTAAAATATAATCAAATACCCCCGATGCAATAGATGTCTGAATGATTTGAGGATCTTTAGCAGCAGTCAGCATCACGACACAAGCAGCGGGCTGGTCAATAGATTGCTTAATATGCTGCAGCACATCCAACCCAGAACTGTCGAGTAAACTCACATCAAGAAAAATTAAATCAGGAGAAAAACAGTCAATAACATCAATCGCTTCGACGGCGGTCTCAGTGATAGCGATCACTGAAAACGTCGTCATTTTTTCAATGGTTTTCAATAAGATTCCTGCAATTCTTGAATCATCTTCAACAATCAATACATTCTTTATACTCATCTATAGATCCTTGCTAGACAATTTACATTTGGGGATATATACCGTCACTATCGTGCCCCCTGACTTAGCCGTTGTGATTGATATTGAACCTTTAAGCTGATCTAGACAAGTTTTTACTAAGTACATGCCAATACCATGCCCCATTGATTGTTTTGTGGTTTTCCCTAAAGAAAACATCTCCATTTCGAGTTCTCGGCTAATACCACAGCCATTATCTTCGACTTCAAAAATAAGATCGTGACCAATATCTGTCATATGGAATTTAACAATGGCTTTTTTTTTGTTATGTTTGAGACTGGCATCAAAAGCGTTTTCGAGTATATTTCCTAATATAGTCACCAATTTCTCTGGTACGATATGTTCTGGTATTGCTTTTAAGCTACTCTCTTTGTCAATCTCAAAGGTAATATTTTGCTCTTTGGCGACATTATATTTTCCGAGAATAAAACCAGCAATCACCGGATCATCAACCACGTCAATGAGCAACTCAATCAATTGCTGGTAACCTGAGTTTTCACTAAAAATAAGTTCGAGTGCTTCATCAAGGGAGCCGATTTGAATTAAACCACCAATTGTATTAAGTTTGTTAGAGTATTCATGGGTTTGCACTTGAAGCATAGTTGAAAATTGCTGTACTTGTGACAATTTTTTGCTCAAAGTGACAATGTCATCTTTCAATCTAAACGTCAAGACCACCCCTTTATTTTTATGCTTAATCAACAAGGGGGTTTTGGTGAGAATCATCGCCTGATTATTGAGTTCAATTTCAATATCTCGATACAATTGCTGATCATCATCAATCAGTAATAATGGATAAGCAGGTAGTAACAATTCAATATCATGCCCAACAACAGCTTCACGGCTTAGATTGCCCAATAACTCTAGAGCAATCCGATTAACACTAGTCACCATACCATGTTCGTTAACGACAATAAGCGCTTCTAATATTGAGGTGAGCACCGCATCACGCTCGGTAAATATCTGCGCAATTTCTTCGGGTTCCAAACCAAAAATATCATCACGATAGCGCTTTGCAATATAAACGGTGACTAAAATCCCCGTTAATAAGATCATCCCTAAAATAAGGTGAAATGTTATTTTAAACTTAGCAATAATATCTTGAATATCTTGCTCTAGATAACCAACCGATATTACCCCGATGATATCTCCCTGTTTGGAATAGATGGGGCTTTTAGCGCGCAATGATTTCCCTAACGTCCCCAATGCGATTGATGTATATGACTGTCCCTGAAGTAACGCGCCATCATTATCCCCACCCACCATTTTTTGACCAATTTTTTCAGGATCAGGGTGAGAATAGCGAATACCATTAGTATCGCCAATGACAATAAAGCGCGCTTTGGTGTTTAGTCTAATCACCTCAATATATTCTTGAATAACCCGGTTATTCTTAGTCAATAACCCTTGCCTAATAATCGGGCTATTGACTAATGATTTAGCCACCGACATTGCACGCATGCCAATTTGCTGTTCAAGGCTAGAGTGCAGGTAATAAGAAGCGACAAAGCCGAGCCCCATTGTCTGAATAACAATAAGGCTTAAAGAGAAGATTGCTAATCTATTATGTAATCCTAGATTTCTAAAGGTGTTAATTATTTTCATTATCCTTCAACATAAAATGATAGGTTAATAAGCGGCACTAGCCATGCCGCCTAAGGCTTAAATTTCAGCTACATTCACCTCTTTGCCACCTTTTTTTAATGCAGTGATTAATGGCATGAATAACACCAGTGCTGTCAAAATCAAAATAGTCAGTGTAATAGGTCGCTCCCACATAAAAGAGATAGAACCGTCGAATAATGTCAGTGAACGTCGTAAGTTTTGCTCTAACATACCCCCTAAAATAAACCCTAAAATTAGTGGTGACATACTGAAATCTAACAAGCGTAAACCAATCGCTATCACGGCAAAGCCTGCCATCATCACAATATCAAAGGTATTAAACGAGACTAAATAAACACCAATTAACGAGAAAAATAAGATTAACACGGTTAATAGTTGTTTTGGTAACGTTAATGCCCGCGCGATATAGGGAATTAATGGTAAATTAATCACCAACAACACAATATTACCAACATACATTGATACAATGACTGACCAAAAAACTTCTGGATTATCAATAAGAAGCCTTGGCCCAGGTTGAATGCCATAAGCCATTAATGCCCCTAGCATCACCGCCGTTGTTCCTGAACCTGGAATACCGAGCGTTAGTAGTGGTACAAATGAGCCACTACAAGCGGCATTGTTGGCCGTTTCCGGCGCTGCTAAACCACGTAAACTCCCTCGTCCAAAGTTAAGTTTTTCTTTGGCTGATGCTAAATTCCGCTCCATGCCATAGGCTAAAAATGACGCAATAGTCGCTCCAGCTCCGGGTAATACACCGACAAAAAAACCTAACACCGACGAACGAGCAACGGTAGGGGCCACGTCTTTAATCTCTGCCCTGGTTAATTTTAAACTGCCCACTTCAGGTGTCGGTTGCTTCATGGCATCATCATCCTTATGTTTACGAATGATCGACATCAGTGCTTCAGACAAAGCAAACATCGACATCGCAATCAACAGAAAACTAATACCATCTAATAAATCAATTTTCCCAAAAGTAAACCTCTCAACCCCTGACGCTTGATCCGTACCAACAGTTGATAGCATCAAACCAAACAAAGTCATCATGATGGATTTAAGAAAGCTACCCTTACTTGAGAATGCTGCGATGGCCGTTAGCCCCAACAACAGCAAAGCAAAATAATCTGGCGACTGAAAGCTTAAAGACACGCTCGCTAAAGCCGGTGCTGCAATTAATAAGAAAATGGCCGCAATGGTCCCCCCACAAAAAGAAGAATAGGCAGCTAATGCGAGTGCTTTCCCTGCTTGTCCTTTTAATGCCATTGGGTAACCATCAAATGATGTCGCCACGGTACCAGCAACACCTGGGGCATTAATTAAAATAGACGATGTAGAACCACCAAAAATAGCACCATAATAGACACCAGCCATCAGGATCATTCCCGAAGAAGGATCAATCCCGTAAGTAATTGGGATCATTAACGCGATGGCGGTAATAGGACCCAGTCCCGGTAACATGCCAATGAATGTCCCGACAAAACACCCAAAGATAACAAATAAAATATTCTGCATCGACAAGGCTGTTTGCAAGCCCAATAATAAACCTTCACTCATGACATTAACTCCAAATATCACCAGCTGAAAGGTAAATCCCTAACAACTGAGTCATAATGAACCAAAAAACAATAACCACAGGCACGGATGCAATAATTAGTGTTTTTATTTTTCGCTCCCCCATGATCAAATACCCAAAAATTAAAAAACTAATGGTCGATAACATAAAACCTAACAACTCCAGTGTGGCAGCATAATAGATCATCAAAATAATCAGAGCTGCACATTGTCCCCAGCCCTTTTTGTCAAAAAATTTAACTTTTTTAGTCTCATGTTTCAGTGTCGTTGCTCCTGCCAATATTGACATTAACAACGCTAAACCAGCAATCGACATACCTGCGATCGCATACAACTTAGGCATCGTTTGAGAAGTAAATACTTCATACTCTTCACCCGGATAAAGCGGAATTTGAAAAGCGTAATAGCCATAACACGTACTGAAAATGAAAAAAATTAATGCTCCAATTTTATCTTTGCTTATGCTCATACATCACCTTACATAAATAAGAGTGGCTAGCTAACCTTATCCAATATCGAGATTAATGATTAATCTCGCCTCTCTTTGTTTTGTTATTTTTATTTTAAGAAACCAAGCTCACGCATTAATGCGCCAATGGTCTTTTCTTGTTGCTCTAAGAATTGGTAAAACTTACTATCAGAATTATAAAGATTCACCCAACCGTTACGCTCTTTTATCTCATGCCATTGAGGCGTTTCTTGGACAGCCCCTAACAGTTTAGAATAGGCTGTTACTTTTTCATCAGACATCGATGGTGCAGCAAAAAAACCACGCCAATTGGCAAACACCACGTCATAACCCATTTCCGTTAGTGTCAACGTATTAGGAATCGCTGATAAACGTTTAGGCGCGGTAATAGCAAGAATACGAACTTCGCCACTTTTAGCCATCGCTAATGCCTCTCCAACACCCGTAGAAAGCACCGCGGTTTCTCCCGATAACAAACCAGCCATTGCTTTTCCGCCTGCATCATATGCAACATAAACCAATCGCTTAGCTTCAACACCACCCGCTTTAACAGCCATAGCAGCCACTAAGTGATCCAAACTACCACGCGCAGAACCACCCGAAAATTTCACCTGACGAGGATTCGCTTTGAAATCTGAAATTACCTGTTGCCATTTTGTGTATTTTGAGTCTGCTCGCACCACAAAAGCACCATAATCAGCAATCGTGCCAGCGACGGGTTTTAAATCACGAAATGACTGTGGAAACACCTTAGTAAGAGAACGCACGACAATGGGTGTCGAGTTCACCATTAAAGTATTTTTTTGCTTAGCCGCTGTTTCAATCATATACGCTATCGCTTTACCGCCTCCTCCACCTGACATATTTTGGAACGATGCATTTTTTATCAAACCCGCTTTAAGCAACGCTTCCCCGGTGCCACGTGCGGTACCGTCCCAACCGCCACCAGGACCGCCAGGGATTAAGAAATGGATTTTACTGGTATCTATTGTATCTGCAGCTAAAGCCGAAGACGCTCCGAATGACAGCATGGCAAGTGTTGCAACACTAAAAACTATATTTTTTATTATCATCATTAAGTTCCTGTTCTATTTCTTAAGGGCGCACTCAACCCGCGTGAAATCACGAGTGAATAGCAAATTAGGGGATTAAAAGATATCGACTAGAATAAATACTGAACACGTAATGTCATGGCATTACCGCTATCATGCTCACCAACCAACGCACTAGCACCCGGTCCGGAGACATCGCTGAACAAATAATTACCCATGAATTTTATTTTTTTATTGAGATAATAATTAACACCAAGCGTGACGACATCGACCTCGGTGCCTTGATTATTATTGGTTGCATCAAAATTACTCATCCGTGCAAAGACTTCCCAAGCACCAGCAGTAGATAATGGAGTCGGGGAATTAAAAACGCCACGCTTTTTGTACACTCGGTGCTCGCCCGTTAAAAAATAACTTGCGGTAATATAGTAACCATCGAAGCTGGTGTCATTACTTGCTGCCACGGCATTAACTTTGCGTTTAGCGTATTCGCCCTGTAATGAAAAGGGACCGTTAACACTGGCAAATTCAACCCCCCATTGCTGTAAATCATCAATTGCAAAACTATCGCCACCAGCGGCATAGTTTACTAGTCGTACATTCGTTTTACGTACTTCACCTCGTGCCATTTTAGCGCTTAGGGTATCCCCTGAGAAATCACGATGAGAAGCCCATAAACCAAAGTGCAATACTTCACCACCACTGTGCACTGGCGACCAAGTTAAACGTCCAGTGTATGAGAGATCCATATTACCGTTGCTGTTTTTACCATCCGTGCCAAAACTGCCACCTTTATAGGCACCAATCGCATAACGAAGTCCAGTGTCTTTGAAATATTGATAAGCTGACACCCCAAACTTAAAATATGGAGACATAACATTGGCAATCATCGGACGAGAAATAGCAGTGATATGCTTACTACTGGTTAATGCTTCTAAACTGATATCTTCTCTTATTTTCCCTAATTTAATCACGGGTCCATTGTTAAAGCCTTTATATCTAAGTCTCGCCAGGGTTATTTCGCCGCTATTATCAGAAAAGTCGAGTAGTAATTTATAGTCCCAATTATCGACTTTCCCCTGAACATACGTTCGAATACGACGAGGAAACAAATCAGAACCGGACGCACCATTATTGTCAGCATTATATGCACCATCAAAACTGTTAAAATCTAGCTGAAAGCGCCCTCCCATTTTAAATGTTTTGTTACCTTTACTGCTCTTTACTTTTAGCCCGCCGCCTTGCGTGCTAATTTTTTTGGTTAACGCGGATAATTGTTGTTTTAATTGTTTGACGCTGTTCTCTTCCGCGATGACAAGATTAGGTATACTTAAAACTGCACACATCGCGATAGTCGACGGGATGGTATTTTTGATATCCATTGATAATTCTCTTTTTGTTTGTGATTTTAGTATTATTTTTTATTCAAACTCTTGCGCCTAAATGATAATTTTATTCAGGTGTGAACTTTGCAAGTTCTTTAAAAACTACTTAGAAAATCATTGCAAGTAAACATTTAAGTAATACCGCACTTTAAATACTTTAAGAGCTTTAAATGCATAAAGTTCACACCGAAAATAACAATGGATTTATCTCGATAAAAAACTGATGTGCTACAACTCATCGATGATATTAGCGATATAGCCCTGGGAAAATATCCACTAAACTAAGTTTTTTACAAAAAAACAGTCAAAATCATTTCTAAATATTACAACGCTTCACAATGATTCCCATGTTAATGCAATGAAAAATAACGGGTATACATGCATAAACTCAGTAGTCGAAATGCAGCCTAACGTTGGTGAGATAAAGGTATTTTTGTTTTTCGAGGTTATAACGAAGAATATCGCAGTGGATAATATCCGTGTTAATTTGGCAACTATATAGCCAATGTTACTTATTATTTTATTTTGGACTAAGTTTAGATAGGATTCTATTTTTATACGTTACTTTATGCGCCGAGGTGACAGAAATTGAACCAACCGTAACATAATTGAGCCAACCGATAAGGACATAATATGGATCACTCAAAGCTTTCCGTTGATGAACTAATAAGCCTTAAATTACTTAGGGAAAGAATTAAAACAGCGAATATTCCCTCATCTCAACTTGATAAATCTATCAATATTGCCACCTGGAATATTCGTCATTGGGGTCAAAAAAAAAGAAAACGTTGCTCGCTCCATTATATCGCCGAAATTTTAAGTAAATTTGACCTGATCAATATTGTTGAACTACGCCGTAATGTCGCTGAGTTAAAATATGTATTACATTTACTCGGTAAAAATTGGGACGTAGTATTCTCTGACTACATACCTGATCGCGGTGGCAACAAAGAGCGTATTGCTTACATTTATGACACTAGAGCGATTCAATTCACCGGGCTTGCAGCTGAATCAGATGGTCCTCGCAAAAAAAATCGAAAATCGGGGATTTATGAGCCCGTTTTTTCCTGGTGGAGAAAGCCATACATGGCTTCTTTTAAAGCCGGTGATTTCGACTTCATTGCGTTGTCGGTTCATATGCAATGGGGCACGGTAGCAGGTCGAGAGAAAGAGCTATTACAATTAGCCAAATGGGTGAAAGTTTTCATAAAAGATGAATACCGGATCGACCGTGATATCATTTTAATGGGGGATTTTAATATCACCAGTTTTGAATCCAAACTGTATGCGGCGATTTCAAAATATGGATTACGAGCGCCTCAAGCACTAATAAAATCTGAGTTTGGCAGTAATTTAGCGATGAACAAACGTTACGATCAAATATTACATCACCCGGGACAAACTGGTTCAGTATTTACAAATCGTGGTGGTGTCGTCGATTTTTACCAAAACGACCACAAAGAATTATTGCCTTTTAAAGACCTAACAAAAATAAAATTCACCTATGAACTATCCGACCACTTACCACTTTGGATTCATTTAAATATTGATACCGAAGAAGAAAAAATAAATCACTTAATCCAAAAAAAATCAAATGTTATCATGGCTAATTAACTTTCAACTCAGATTATTCAAAGGCATACACCACCAAATGTTGGTTAAATTAAATAATATCTAACTTTAGTCATCGACTCCTCTATAAAGCTTACCAATAACAGCGTAGGATCAAGCTACTTTAGATAAAAATTTAGGTTTGCACCCCGGTGCACTAAGATAAACATTATGCAACTAACAGCAAAAGCATCACTTAATCACGCTTTACTTATTTCTATTTGCACACCGCAGTTTAAAGGTGACGAGGCAACGGAATCACTGGCAGAGCTTGCGCGTTTAGTGACTACGCTAGGCTTTAAAGTGGTCGGCACTCAGTCGCAAAAGCAAAGTTCAACCCAAAAGGTTAATGTATTGGGTGAAGGAAAGCTGATTGAAATAGCGCGACTCACCGGGAACAAAGGTGAGGTTGAAGACGATTCTGAAGGTGAATACTCACTAGATGACATGCCATTGTCTGAAATACCATCAGAAGACCTTCCGTTTGCTTGTGCTGATGTCGTGGTATTTGATTGTGATTTAACGCCATCTCAGCTACGCAATGTCGAGAACCAATTAGGCGTAGAAGTGTTTGACCGTACTGGTATTATTATTGAAATATTTAGTCGTCATGCTCGGACCAAAACCGCAAAATTACAAGTTGAAATTGCTCGCCTAAATTATGTCGCACCACGCCTTCGTGAAACATCATGTGGCGATAGAGAACGTCAAATGGGTAAAGGCGCTGGTGAAACAACGCTAGAATTAAACCGCCGTAAAGTCCGTGACCAATTGGCCGATCTCAAGCGCGAGTTAGTCAATGTCCAAGATGAAATGCAAGGTCGACGTACCCAACGTTCTGATCTATTTTGTGTCGCTTTGATTGGTTATACCAATGCTGGCAAGTCATCGATGATGCGAGCAATTACCGGTAGTGATGTGGTTGGTGAAAACAAACTTTTTGCGACACTTGATACCACCGTCCGTGCCTTATATCCAACCACTCAACCTCGAATTCTAGTGTCGGACACGGTCGGTTTTATTAAAAAATTACCGCACGATTTAGTTGCCTCATTTCATTCAACCTTAGCAGAAGCGCACGATGCTTCATTACTATTATATGTTGTCGATGCCTCTGATCCTTCATTTCGTACGCAACTAGAAGTCGTACACGAAGTGCTGGGTGAAGTCGGTGTTGAAGAAAGTAAAAAACTATTGGTACTAAACAAATCTGACAAACTTAGCATTGAGCAACAACAAGCACTAATGACTGAATTTCCTGATGCCATGATGACATCAGCGCTTAATCCGAACGATGTCAGTAAATTACATCAATATATCGTTGAAGTCTCACAGCAGGAAATGATTGAAGATGAAATTATTGTTCCTTATACCACTAAAGGTATCATCGGTGAAATTCGTTCGACCATGAGCGTCACCAAAGAAGAATATGAATATGATCATGTTAAACTAACGGTACGAGCTAACGCGATTGATTTAGAGAAATTGAAAAAGCGGATGCTAAGCTCATAAAACAGTATACAGGCGCGCATTATTTTATGCACAAGCCGTGATTTTACCATACTGATTAAAATGTATTGTGCACTAACGATAAACAACTCACTCGTTATTGCACAATAGATTAGCTAGGGGTTTTAATGACGAATTGTGTTTAGTTTGAATGTTTATGGTACAGAAAACTCATCATCTTCACTTCATCAATTCCGCCCTATAAAATGTTCTAAACTTACCACATCCAACCATATTAAAATCCCAATACTCTCAGGTTTTTATCTAAGGCGGATTGGGACAACGGCTATTATGTGAAGCGAAGCGGAACCTGCCGTCTAAAACCCCCTCTTGACTTCACTTTTTTGTTAGCAAACTGTTGACAATTAAATGTTAAATAGGTTTTATATTACTTATTATTACTGGCACTCCATCTCCCTTAAGATCACTATAATAGTTTAGGTGCCTTTTTCTTAACACCTCTCTTCCTTCTTCGACAATCCCAAACTTATTTATAACAGGGTTAAATTCATCTCGAATGGATCCAAGATCCCTACCAAAGATAAATGGATGTTCACCTGAATCTTCCCAATAAAAGAAATATACATGCCCAGCTTTCAGTTCAGTCGAAAATTCAAAATTCCACTCTGTAAAGCTGTACGTTGAACCATAATCTATATAATTAGATTTTATATCCCCTTGCAGTAACGTCATTCCCGGTGATAGTTCTATTAACTCTACAAAACCGCCCCCTGTTAAATCGATTCCTTTTTCTAGATCTTCCCCATTAACTTTTGTCAAGAAACTCTGAGGTACGTATACCGTAACTATATCTTTACTATCAATATTAGAAGAATGCATTATCACTTTTGATGGGGCTGCACAGCCAGTCAATTGTGATAATAAAAGTACAATTATTACTCCTATTCTGAACACTATTTACTTACTCCTTTTTAATTTACATTTTAAGTTATTGAGGTTATATGTTGAACACAGTGAAAACAGCCAACTGTATTTTTTCCGTTTGAAGTTTTTGTTGAACGAAGCCGCTACGCGGCAGACATTTAGCTCAATCATACTTCATTAATACCGTCATTCGATGGTTACATTGGAGTTTATCAACACTAATAACCTTTAACAACAATACCTTAATTAGAGTTACCGACAGCGCCTTATTAACCTTAGCTTGCAATGGATGCCCCCTCAACGATTGATGCCTACGCACGTGCAGTGCGCCATATCACTGCGTTTTTCGATAACCCCCCTGACACATTAACCACGCATGATTTAAAAATTTACTTTCATGCGCTTATTCAAACGCACTCATGGAGTACAATTAAGCTTGATCGCAATGGCTTGCCGTTCTTTTGCTATACCATGAATAAACAATGGGAAGGGTTCTAGTCACTTATCTAATGAGATTTACCCCTTTTGGCACCAATTGAGCCTGAACTTGGTTGTTTACATCAAGGAAATAAGGCTCGAAACAGCGTGTTGGTCTACCTCTAATACGAAGTAAATCTAGCTTACATGTGCTTACATTCACTCGTTATTACTTACCGAGGCTTACTTGCGCTTACCCTAACCCCTCATTAAATGATTGATAATATCCATTCGTTACACGCCTGTGGTGAAAATTTATATTAATGAAGGAAATGCTCAATGGTAGCAACCAAAAAAACACTTATTGCGTTAGCAATAACAGCATCAACTATATTAACGGCTTGTGGTGGATCTGATGCTAAAAAAGAAACCCCACCCACAACAGACAGCGGTGTTACCCAACCGGTTAAGGCATATAAAGAAGTTGAATGTAAAGACATGTTGTCGACACCTCAGTTAGCCCTGCTAACATCAGGCTCTGCTTGTGGTTATCTTACTGTGCCACAAAAACATGCATTATATGGCCAGCCGGCATCAACAAATACTATTGAAATAGCAGTAGTGAAGCTGGCATCTACTTCTACTAATAAACAAGCCGACCCCGTTGTTTACCTTGCAGGGGGACCCGGCGGTAGCGCTAGTTCAAATATTAAATCATTGATTGAAAGTAAGACCTTTATCAACGAGAGGGATGTCTACTTAGTGGATCAACGCGGTACCGGTTATTCAAAGCCAGCGTTAGCTTGTACTGAATTTGCCATGGCTGGTACTCCTGAACAGGTGAAAGCATGTAAAACTAGGCTTGAAGCGACCGGTGTTGATTTGAATGCTTATCGAAGTGTTCAAAGTGCCATGGACTTTATTGCCTTAAGAAAAGCGTTAGATATACCACAGTGGAATTTGTATGGCATTTCTTATGGCACTCGCCTTGCTACCACCATCATGCGAGAAAGCAGCGAAGGCATTCGTAGTGTTATTTTAGATGGCATGTTCCCAATTGAAATTAATGGTATTACTGATACACCGTGGGCAAATTATGAATCTTTAAATCAAATTATTCAAAACTGTGACAATACCAATAGCTGTCCAGCTGAAGACTTTAAAGCTATTTTTGAAGATATCATTGTGCGTATGCATAATGAAGATATGGTTACAGAAAGCAAAGAGTTCATTCAAATATTGCTTCAATTAAACACCCAGCCTGTGATTATTAAATATCTGCAAGCCGTTGAAAAAGACATCAAAACGTACAAGTCAGTGTTAAGCCTTGATGAACCTGAAAGTTTACCTGAGACAAGTGAGCAAGGCGAAGCAGAAGATACTTTTTATTATGCGATGGGCTTATCTACCGTTTGTGCCGAAGAATTCCCATTTTTGAATATTACAGCCTTAAACGGCGATAATAGTGATGGTTGGTCGGTAAGTACCCAAGTTGCGGTAAATGGTATGCACCACATGGGCTTCGATAAAGCTTCATGTAAAGCTTGGGCTGTTGAGCCAGCAAATGATATTGAAACACAAGCGGTTGCTAGTAGCTTGCCCGTTTTAATCTTAAACGGTCAACAAGATACCCAGACTCCAGCGGCGTGGGGAACCTTAGTCGCCAAAAACATGCCTAATGCACAAAGTTTCACTAACCCACAAGGCGGCCATGGACAATTGTTTGCTGAGTCTAGCTGTTTTAATACCCTAGCCAGTGATTTTTTAGCTGCGCCAAATAAAATCGTTGATGCTAGCTGTGTTGATCAAATACCAGCGCTGCAATATGTCAACAAAGGTGGCGATAAGTCAGGGTTAGAACAAGTTTTTGCGAAAAAAACCTCCGTATTTGGTATTCCAATTTATGGTACCGCCGCAACTCCTGATGCAGCGATGCTGCACGCGGCCAATGTGATGGCGCAATACCTAGATAATGATGAAGATGGTCAGCCTGATAATGAATTAGTGGTAAAGCACATGCTTGAGCAAGGAGCGACATTAATTATGGCTAAAGATCAAAGTGAATTAGAGCCGCTACTTTCTCAGCTACCTGATTCTGAGGCGATACAAGACTTGTATGCCAATGAAGTGGTTATTGCTGGTGCAGATGGTAACTTTGATGCAAGCCTGGAAGAGGTTTTACACTTAATAACTCATGTCGGATATGCTGGTGTTTACCCAGAAGTCTTTGGTGAAATGATAAGCTCAGACATTGCTAATGCCATGGATATCGCACGTGGTGGCCAATTTAAAACCATTCCGGCAAGCTACCCAGATACGGCCTGGTATACCTACGATGATGAAAGCTGTGATTATAGTTGTATGGTTACTGAGTATACTTACTGGTCATTAACGTCCATTTTAGGCGCTCAAAATTTTGACGGTCGATCGGCCCAAATTAGTCAAGAGTGGCAGTTAAATACGCTGGATAAAGTACAAAGCCAAGATCCAACGGTATATAAGCTGTTAACTGACCGTCAATATGGTATGGCAACAATACTGCCTGATGGCGATTATTCCGCTGAGACACTTACAATTAGTCCGACAGCAGCGGATACCGATGCAGGTGAAGAACAGACCGCCAACTTTAGCTTTAAGAATGATGATGACAGCTCAGATACAGTATATATGAATGGTGTTATCGGCTCAGATACTTTAGCGGTGATGCAGCAACTATTTAATAAATATCCACAAATTAAAACACTGGTCATGCAAAATGTACCTGGCTCTATGGATGATGAGATTAACTTATTAGCGTCAATGGAAGTTCGTAATCGTGGTATCAACACTCACATTCCTGCTAACGGTATGGTGGCCTCTGGTGGTACGGATATGTTTTTAGCCGGTGTTAAGCGCACTATTGCCGCTGGTGCTAAATTGGGTGTTCATTCTTGGAGTGATGGCGAAGGAAAACAAGCTTTAGATTATCCAAGAGAAGATCAAGCACACCTAAGCTACTTAGATTATTATAAAGCGATAGGAATACCAGCAGACTTTTACTGGTATACCTTAGAAGCTGCTAAAGCTGACAGTATCCATTGGATGACACCTCAAGAAATTGGGCGATACGGTGTAATTTAGCGTCACCTACCGTTAATATCTTGGTCTATAGACTCTTTTGTCACGTGCACAGTCATACTGGCATCGCTGATGAAGGAGTCTTTTTTAATCGGGTTTATTTTAAAATGAACAAAAAAAATGGCAAACCCGAAGGTTTACCATTTTTTAACATCTTATCTTAGCCTGAGGAACAAGCTAAAAGGCATCTAAAATTAGATAGCAACGATGTTGTCAGCTTGAGGACCTTTCTGGCCATCGCTAACTGTGAATTCTACTTTTTGGCCTTCAATAAGAGTCTTGAAGCCGTCACCTGAGATAGCGCTAAAGTGAGCGAAAACATCTGGACCACCAGAAGCTTGCTCTAGAAAACCAAAACCTTTAGATTCGTTGAACCACTTAACTGTACCTTGAACTTTGTTAGACATAATAATATCCTGTAATTTTAATAAAAATGTTGCCTTCAATAGGCTTGAATAGCGTAAAAACAGACTGAAACTTAAAAACTACAGAGCGCGGTATTATTAATAAAACAACGAAATGGAGAACGTAAACAAAAGGCTTTCTTTCTTGCTGCGGAGTACTCTATAGAATTTGAAGAGTAAGTCAACCGCTGATTAAAAAATAAACAACAAAGTGAGAGGTGCGCCGCTTTAATCTAATAACTTTTACTACCTCTTTAGGTATAAAAGAATACTGTTAGGCGATTTTTCCGATAGCGACTGTTATAACTACTGAGAGAGAGGCCTGCGTGCCGTTTAAAGGGACAAATACGGCCAATTTAAAACACTGTGCTTTAATTTCTATCTCACTAACGCAAAAGAGATAGCTCAGACTTGAATGCATTGAGTAATAAATTTGATTCATCGTACTTTTTCTAATGCTTAGATCAATTACCTGTTACATTAAATTTATGATTTTGGTCTGCGTAGAGAGAATTAATTAATGGGGTTAGGCCAGCAGTTTCATGCATTTCATTAACTATATAAATCAATCTATTAACATACTTTACGCACGTACTCCTTCAGTGCTGAATTATTTTACTAAAATGTGTGAGACTTTAAAAGTCATTGAATATCAGTCCGAATTTTTTACTGTATTTAAGTATAGAATATGAGAAAAATTTGCGTTTTTAGTCTAATGAACTAAAATTTTGCCGTCAATATGCGGGCGTGCATATACTTCCTTTATGTTTTTCCTGCATCACTGGAGAACTATTATGAAATATATAACTTTAGCAATTGTAATAGCGTTTAGTGTTTTTAGTTTTAACGCTAACTCTAACCAAAAAATATTAGCCAAACATGTGCACATTGTGATCTCTATGGAGGATCAAAAAGTATATGGCTTTGATGAAATGCTTTTCACTGCAAAATACACAAACGTGGGGAGCAGCCCTATAATCATTGGGACTGATAAGTTACCTGATGATATAGGTAACTTAAATTTCAAAGTCTTTTACGCAGGAAATTGGCTTAAATATAAGGGAATAAAACTTAAAAGAAGTCCATATAACCGACAAACAATTACAATCAACCCAAGTCAAACCATTGAAATTGAATTTTCTTTAGATGCCAAATTTATCCTTTATAATATTGGTAGTTATAAGGTTCGTTTTTATCCTGATGTGATAGGTTTGGAGAATAAAAGTATTAGACGTGCGTCTAACTATGCAGAAATATCATTTGAAGTGTTAGAGAACAGGAAAGAATATTTAATTCAAAATCAACCGCTCTCGTTACCTAGTCGAATAAAAAAATGGCGTAATAGGGATAATAGTCCCCTTGTTTCAACCTGCTCACCATCCCAATCTTATATCGTTCATAACGCTTATCAAGAAGAAAAAGCTATGTCAATTAAAGCATATAGCCATACAGGGCAAACGGGTCTAAATCATACTGACTTAAACCCAACAGCCAGCACTTTCATCATATAATCATTATCCCAACCTGCCTTTAAGCGCTTACTCTTAACACCGACCTTGACGTTTTTTTCATTTTTTAATAGGTTTAGGGCTATTTTGTTCATCATCGCGATATTTTCTGCCGCATGTCCATTTCGATGACGATTTTGATCTTCATTGAAACTAACATCTAGTTGCCAGTGTAACTTATTCTCAACATGCCAGTGACTGCGTATTGCGTGAGCGATAAACTCGGCTGTTTTATCTTCATGGCTGGTAATGTAGTAGCGTTTTTCATTCGATGTTACTCCCTGTACTGTTCTGCTCGAATCCACGACAGCAATGCTCCACCTTGGATGTCTCTCGATTAACCATTCTACCTCTGTGCTCATCCATACATTGCGCTCTTCGATGCGCCCATGGTCACCATTGACTGATTTAAAAACAGAATGTGCTGTACCCGAAAATTCACCCTGATTTCCTTTAAGGGCTAATACATAATCAGCTTTCGCTGACACGATTTGTTCGGCAATCGAAAACTGGCACCCCCATGGCATCAGTGGTGATAGTGGGGATAGCGGTTATTTCATTCGACTTATGAGAGACCTTTATCTGACCAAAGCATAAATTATTTTTAACGCAACCACGCGCTAACGAGGTG
>JABSRU010000004.1 GCA_013214965.1 Gammaproteobacteria bacterium | reverse complement strand
CCAGTACCACTAAACGTTGGTTTATCAACATTGGTGAAATTATCGCCTTTAGTCCCAGAGTCGGACGCGGCATCTAACCCACCCGTAAAATCTGGTAGTACCGTGTCAATGGTAAAGGTGCCTGTTGTTTCATCCTCATTACCCGCCACATCCGTGCTCGTCACCTTATAGGTATAATGGGCATCAGCGAGCATATTAATTGACTCGATTTCCCACGTTCCATCTTGTTGCACTGTCGTTTGATAAGTGAGACCGGAGTCCTTATTAATAACCAGCACAATCTGTGCCCCAACTTCCCCTAACCCTGAAAATGTAGGTGTATTGTCATAAGTGACACCATCATCGTTAAGTTTACCTGTATCACTTGTTACATCCAGTCTCGCGCTAACGCTTGTTTCTGTATCGATAGTGACTGATTGCGCTAATGTTGCTGTATTACCCGCAATGTCGGTGGCAGTCAATTGATAGGTGTATTCACCTTGCCCTAACACATTAGCCACTGTGAGCTGCCAATTACCTGATTGGTCAACAACGCTAGTGACACTGTTACCATCAATCACCAATTCAATTGTCGCACCTACCTCTCCAGTACCCGAAAATGTCGGCGTAGAGTCATTAGTAATCGTATCGCTGATATCCCCTGAGTTACTGCTCATTTTTAAGCCACCCGTCAGTTCCGTACTGACATCAATCACTATCGTGCCTGACAGTGATTCGCTATTACCCGCTACATCAGTCGCTTTAACGTCATAAGTATAAATGCCCGCACTTAATGCCGTTCCTACTTCGAGGCTCCAACTGCCGGATACAACCGTGGTGTGATAGGTTTTATCGCCAATTTTAAATTCGATCTTATTACCGTTTTCACCGGTACCATTGAACGTGGGTTGGGTATAATTCGTAATTGTATCGCTCGTTAGTCCCGAATTAGTCGCGTCACTTAACATTGCCGTTAGCGGTGGGGTTGTTGTATCTATCACGATACTGCCAGCGGTTTCACTTGCATTATCGGCTAAATCGACAATTTTAATAACATAGGGCACCGTGCCTTCGGGTAAAGTCCCCGTTACCTCAACTTTCCATTGCCCATCATTACCAACAACCGTTTGATATTCTTTATTGTTAATAAATAAGGTGACTGTGCCGCCAATGTCTCCGCTACCATTGAACCAAGGGGTATTATCGTTGGTGATATCATCATCATCGGCCAATCCAGTATCACTTTGCACACTAAGCCCACCAGTGATGGCGACGTGCGTGTCAACCACGAGATTACCATCGGCATACGAGTAATTTCCAGCCAGATCTTTTGAACTCAAAGTATAATCGTATGAACCATCATTTAACGCATTCGTCACGTTTAGCGTCCAGGTACCATCCGATTTGACCACGGTGATGTACTCGCTCGAACCGATAACCAATTTAACTTCGGTCCCCGCTTCACCGACACCACTAAACGCCGGGGTGTTGTCATTCGTCAGGCCATCCCCGACGGAACCACTATCACTTTCGTTCGCTAGTCCGCCAGAAAACCCAATAGGTGCCTGAGTATCAACCACGAAGACAACGGTTGTGGTCGCTTCATTGCCAGCGATATCGGTGGCTTTAACATTAAGAGTGTGTGTGTTATCCGTTAATGCAGGGAGAGGTAACTGCAACGTCCATTGGCCATGCTGGTCAACGGTCGTGTGTACAGAGTGCGTCGAACCAAGGGTTAATTCAATCTTACTCCCCGGCTCACCTGTACCTGAGAATTGTGGCGTATCGTCATTGGTATATCCGTCGTCATTAATATTAGAATCACTATCACTGCTCAAGCGCGCCGTGACTGATGTGTCTAGATCGACTTTAATCTCACCGGTAACAGTGTTGCTTGTATTCCCAGCCAAATCTTGAGAATAAATACTGTATTCATGGTTGCCATTAAGAGAGGCTGTGACCAGTATTTTCCATTTCCCTGCTGAATCAACCGTTCCCTCATAGGTTTGTCCGCCAATAGTGAGGTAAACGAGCACGTCCGGTTCACCAGTACCAGAGAAACTAGGATTCATTTCATTGGTAATATTGTCGGTCGAACTCAACCCTGTATCACTTGCTGAGTCCAGTCCACCAGTCACATTGGTGGGTGTGGTCGTGTCAATAATAATAAACCCATTGGCCGTTGCTTCATTGCCTGCAATATCGGTTGAGGTGACTTGATAATTCTGCTGACCATCAGCCAATTCAGTACCAACTGTAATACTCCAACTACCATTTGTGAGCGCAACGGTTTCGTAACGAACCTCAGCAATGACTAATGCTATTTTAGCGCCAGCTTCTGCTGTTCCGGAGAAAGTCGGCATTGTTTCATTGGTGATTTGGTCATCATTGTAGTGACCCGTGTCGCTAGCTGTCGCCAATCTAGCGGTCACTTGAGTGTGTGAATCGATTTGGACGGTACCAGTAATAACATTGATATTATCCAAAGAGTCTGTCGCGACATTACCGACGGCATCAATCGCCGTAATCTCATAATCATAGTCACCATCAATCAACGACTGAGGCACTTCAAAGGCCCATGAACCATCGATACCTGATTGAAATTCATATTCAGTGCCATTAATTTTTAAGGTGATTGTTGACAGCGGATCAGATGTTCCTGAGAAAATAGGCTGCTTAATATAAGTGATATTGTCATCTTGTTTATCCCCTGTATCGCTACTGGCATCGAGCCCCCCTGTCAAACTGGCTGTACTATCGATAACAATGGTGTCACTCAAGGCCACTTGATTACCAGCAAGATCCGTTCCTATCAGCGTGTAAGGATAGTCGGCGTCAACTAACCCTTGAACGACCTCAATCGACCACTGATTATTAACCACAGTGGTCGTATATACCTTGCCATTAATCGTCAGTGCCACAGCAACGTCATTTTCACCAGTACCACTAAACGTTGGTTTATCAACATTGGTGAAATTATCGCCTTTAGTCCCAGAGTCGGACGCGGCATCTAATCCACCCGTAAAGTCTGGTAGTACCGTGTCAATGGTAATGGTTCCTGCCAATATACCGCTATTACCCGCAATATCAGTGGCAATTATTTCGTAACTATGTGGAGTATCAGTGTCATTTAGAACATCGGTAACTTGTACTCTCCACTGACCATTACTCTCTACCTGCGCGATATACTCTTTACCACCAATGAATAGAACAACAGATGAGTTTGGCTCAACGTTCCCTTCAAAGAATGGTGTGGTATCGTTGGTCAGCTGGTCGCTGTCATCATGACCAGTATCTGATGATGCTGCAAGTCTCCCATTAAAATCAATCGGACTTTGGGTATCAACTATAATTTCACTGTTAATATAGCTTTTGTTACCTGCAATATCTTCTGCCACTAATTTATAGCTATGAGTTCCATCACTTAAGGGTACTGATGACGCTATGGTTACGTGCCACTCCCCTTTTTCGTTGACTATTGCTTCATAACTTTGATTATTAATGCTTAGGGTAACTGATGCGCCAGGATCAACGATGCCACTAAATTTTGGAACCGTAACATTAGTTATTTGGTCAATCTTATCGGATGAATTAGTCTCGTCATCTAGCCCTCCAACAAATATGGCAGGAGCAGTCAAATCGACAATCACATAGCCCGAAACAGGAGTTGCTAGGTTACCGGCGATATCAGTGGCAGTAATGCTATATTCCAAACCAGGGACATTAGTTTCCGGTAATGCGTCTGTCACATTAATTTCCCAGTAACCACTAGCATTAGCCGTACTTTCATAAGACAGGCCGTTAATTGTTAGTGTTACGTCGCTTCCTTCTTCTGCATAGCCACTAAACATAGGATTGACTTCATTGGTGATATTGTCATCGTTATCACTTCCTGTATCACTTTCTCGACTAAGACGACCAGTCAATTCAGAGACGGAATCAGTTCGTAATGAACCTGTTCCTTTTGTCTCATTACCGGCTAAATCGATAGCAGTTATTGTATAATTATGCTCTCCATTAAGAGGGAGATCCTTAGTCACCTTAACAGTCCATTGACCATCAGCACCGACAGTAGCGACATAATTTTGATAATCAATTGTTAAAATAACTTGAACACCAGCTTCAACGGTACCAGAAAACGTTGGTTGTAATATATTAGTGATCGCATCATCTTGATATTTACCACTATCACTGTCTGAGTCAAGCTGATAAGAAAACGAAATAGGCGCTGCGGTATCGACCGTAATCTGTCCATTCACTTCTGCGGTATTACCTGCGATATCTTGTGAGACAATCGTATAATGATATTCAGGATTTATTTCACTATTATCAGGTAATGTATCTGTAACTACAATTTTCCAGTTGCCTACACTGTCAACAACAGTTATATACTGATGGCCATTAATTGTTAATACAACTTCCGAACCCTTTTCTGCACTACCACTAAAAATAGGCTTAGAATAACGGGTTACGCCATCGTCATTATTTAAACCGCTATCGCTAATGGTGTCCAAGCCCCCCGTCAGGGTTGTGTTAGTATCGACAACAACCGTTCCACTGAGTGCTTCTGTCTCGTTACCAGCCAAGTCTATTTGCGTCACTGAATAGGTATGTTGACCATCACTTAGCTGTTCCGTGGTAATTGCCCATTGACCATCTTGAACCGTTGTTACTTTTCTTTGTCCATCAATAATAAAAATTATCTCAGCACCATTTTCTCCTTGGCCTATAAAGGTCAGCTCTTTTTCTTTGGTAATTCCATCCAATAATTCACTATCACTATCATCCCCTAATTGAACGGAGAATAGCGCTGGGGCTGTAGTATCGATCGTGATGGTTCCTGACTGTTCAGCTGTGTTTCCTGCTGTATCTTCAGCCTCGACTCGATATTGTTGTTCCCCTTCAGATAACGCAGTCGTTACAGTGGCAGTCCAGTTACCATCAACATCTACCACCGCTATAATAACTTGACCATCAATATGAAATTTAACAACGTTACCAACCTCTGTTGTACCACTAAACGTAGGATCTGTTTCGTTGGTTACTCCATCATCATTAAATTTGCCATGATCGGAATCAGCAACTAATCCTGCGGTAATAAAAGTCTCGGTATCTATCACAAATTCACTAATAATTGGCGCAGTGCTATTACCAACAATATCAGTAGCTACAGCCTCAAATTTATGCGTTCCCTGCCCTAACTCTGCACTAGTAATACTCCAAGCACCATCAACAACTGTGGTTGTGAATAACTGACTACCAATGATTACCTTTATTTTATCACCCTCGCTACCGGTACCTGAAATCATCGGTGTGGTGTCGTTTGTTCTGCTATTACCAATGGTGCCCGAATCACTAGATAAGTCTAATGTAGCGGTAAAGGTTTCGGGAGGCGTCAAATCAATTTCAAACGATCCTGTTTTTTCTAGTTGATTTCCTGCAACATCGGTTGCCGTAAGTTTATAGCTATAAACATTTTCGGCAAGCGTATCACTAACTTCAACACTCCAATTCCCATCGGCATCCACATCGGCTTCGTAGTCAATATTATTGATAGTCAGAATGACTTTAGCACCAACTTCTGTGGATCCATTAAATGTTGGCGATGTGACATTGGTGATACCATCATTATTCACTTCACCACTATCACTCTCGGCAGAAAGTCCTCCTTTAAGTAATGACACAAAGGTATCTATATCCACACTGTCTGATATTAATTTAGTATTGCCCGCAACATCAGTGGCAGTAAATGTGTATGAATGCGTTCCGTCAGGCAATAGATCGGTATCGGGCATAGTAAAGCTCCATTTCCCGTCCTCATTGACTTGTGCATGATATTTTTTGTTGTTGATTAACACCTCGACCGTCGAGCCTTCTTCGACCAAACCTGAAAATGTCGGTGTTTGATGATTGGTGATATTGTCACTGTCACTGGCCGAGTTTGTGCTCGCGTCTAAGCTGCCAGTGAATATAGTAGGAGCGGTAGTATCAACATATAAGACCCCTGTCACTGTCGTCGCATTATTGCCAGCAATATCGATGGCATTGATGGTATAACTAATCCCTGAACTGTCAGTATCAGCTATCACATCATCAATTGTTATTTCCCAGCGACCATTACTACCAGCTATTGCCGTGTAATCATTACCATTAATGGTTAATTTAACCTCACTACCTACTTCCGCATTACCGCTAAACAAAGGCGTATTATCATTAGTGATATTATCGTCTTGTCGTCGACCGCTGTCGCTGCTCTGATCTAGTCCGCCACTGAGGGTCGCATTATTATCGAAGGTAAGGTTACCCGATTTTTCGACAGTATTACCCGCTTTATCCATCGCGACTACTTCGTAATTATAAACACCTTGGCTAATCAAATCGGAAGTCGGTTGCACGCTCCATGTACCATCAGAATTAACAGTTTCAGTGTAATTTTTTCCATCTATAGTCAGTGTCACACGTATTCCAGGCTCTCCAATACCTGAGAATATAGGTCGAGACACGTTCGTAATAGCATCCCCAGCAACCCCACTGTCACTATTCGCATCCAGTTGATAAGTAAAAGGGGTTGGCGCTGTTAAATCAACGATTATGTCGCCATCAAGCATTGCAACGTTACCCGCAATGTCGGTGATCTCTATATTGTAAGCGTAGCTAGGGTTGTCTAATGTGTTTCCAAGCAAAGCGTCTTCGATGGTAATACTCCAGTTTCCATCGTCTCCTACTACGGACTCATATACATGATTATTGATCGTCACCTTGACCACAGCTTCAGGCTCGCCTGTGCCGCTAAATACCGGGTTTGCTATGCTAGTAATATCATCATCATTTTCAAATCCAGTATCACTTGCAGCATCAAGCCCGCCAGTAACAAACACTTCGGTATCAATCGTAATGACGCCTTTAATGACATCTGACACGTTGCCAGCTAAATCAGTTTGTACCGCTAAATATTCATGAGTGCCATCCCCTATCTGCCCTACCTCAATTGCCCAATGGCCATCAACAACTGTTGTAGTATGTTGTTGCCCGGCTAGATTAAGAGTAACTCTGGCTCCATCTTCACCAATACCGTTAAATGTTGGCCTATTGATATTGGTAATATTATCACTGTTATTTGCACTATCACTGTCTTTATCTAGGCTAGCGGAGAAATGATTCGGAGCGGTTAAATCAACCGTTATTGCACCACTAATCTCATCGGTGTTACCTGCAATATCAGTCGATTTAATAGTATAAACATGCTCTCCTTCACCAAGATAAACCGGAATAGTCGCACTCCAGTTACCTAACGAGTCAACAACAGCGCTAATAGTTTGCCCTGCAATCGATAAAACAACGGTCGCGCCCACCTCGGCAGTCCCAGTGAAAACAGGTTTATCATCCTTAGTCAAGCCATCGGTAAGATCTAATCCTGTATCGCTACTCGCATCTAACTTCCCCGTGACAGTGGTCGTGGTGTCAATCGTCAATTTTACGATAATGGTGTTCGTTTTATTACCGGCCACATCTATAGAGTATGCCTCAATAGTATGTTCGCCATCAGAGAGATCATCGACTTTAATTTGCCAACTGCCATTGCTGACTGTCGTCTCGTATTTTTTCTCGGCGATAACAACTGTAACGATACTGTCATTCTCGCCTAAACCGGCGACAATAGGCGATGTAATATTAGTAATATTGTCGGAACTAGAGATACCCGAATCACTTACCTCATCGATACCGACTGTAAATGGATTTGGGGTAGTAGTATCGATATTGATGCTACCACTAGCATTTGATATATTGCCCGCTAAATCAGTGGAAATTAAGGTGTAATTTTGTTTTCCGTCAACGAGTTCATTAGTAACTTGTAAAGTCCAATTGCCATTATCATCAGTTTTAACAGAATATTGAGAGTCTCCAATAATCAGTTCTACCATACTGTCAGGCTCAGCTGTGCCGTTGAAAAATGGTCGTGTATCATTAGTTATTTCATCACCTTTCACACCTGAGTCACTGAGGGTACTTAAACTACCGGTAACTTGTTCGGCCACCGTATCGATGATAATAGAGCCGTCTAGTTCACTCGTATTTCCCGCTTTGTCAGTTAAAATCAACTCATACTTGCTCTCCCCTTGGCCAAGCACCGTTGTGATAGGGATATTCCAAGAACCATCATCAACAACGGTACTTGTGTATTCTTTATTACCAATTTTTAAGGTAACAACATTGCCAGGCTCACCTTCACCAGAGAACAATGGCGAGACACTATTTGTAATATTATCATTATTATCAATACCAGAATCACTACCGCTATCCAAACCACCTGTAAACCCAATAGGATCTTGTGTATCAATAGTGATAGCCCCTTCACTAGTGGCAACATTTCCTGCAATATCCGTTGCTGTAATGACGTAACTAAAGCTACCGTCACTCAATGGATGATCAATTTTAACGATCCATTTTCCACTTGCATCAACCGTTGTTTGGTATGAAGCACCATTAATAACCAACGAAATATTAGCACCCGCTTCTCCTGTGCCTTCAAAGATAGGTTTTGTATGGTTGGTATAGCCATCACTGCTTAATAGTCCAGAGTCGCTTGCTGCTAATAAACCACCGAATACAAAGGTTTCAGTATCAACAGATATCTCACCCGCTAACTCTTTTTTATTACCAGCGATATCAATGGTTAAAAGTGTATATGAGTGAGTGTTATCAGGTAATTCATTTTCAACTTTCACCGACCAATTCCCTTCGGCATCGGCTTTAGTGTTATAAGTATTGCCATTAATTTTTAAAATGACTTGTGCACCGACTTCGGCCTTACCACTAAAGTTAGGCAGCGGTATGTTAGTAATATTATCGAACGATTTCCCCGTATCGCTATCAATATCTAACCCTCCAGACAAGGTCAATATTTGCGTGTCCACCGTTATATTTTCAACTAATTCAGTCGTATTACCTGCTGCATCAGTTGCAACTAACTCATATTCATAGTTCCCGTCGGCGAGCGCATGGGCAACTTCAGCGGTCCATTCACCGGCGTCATTAACTTGTGCCTGATAATAATTCCCATTAATCTTTAACGAAACATCACTACCGACCTCAACATGCCCATTAAATAGTGGGAGTTGATGATTCGTTATGCCATCGTTATCCGATAGGCCAGTGTCACTGTCCCTAGCAAGCTCACCGGTAAATATGCCTGGCGCAACAAGGTCGACAACAATAGAACCATCAAGGCTTGCTTCGTTGCCCGCCAAATCGATGGTTGAAATAGTATAGGTATAAATAGAATCAACAAGCGGTTCAGCAACGTCAACTGTCCATTGCCCCGAGCTGTCTACAGTCGTTGTATACTCGGCATTATTTATCATCAATGTTATGGCAGCTTTAGGCTCCCCCGAGCCAGAAAAGGTCGGTGTTGTCACATTGGTGTTACTATCTGAGTTTGAACGACCACTATCAGAGGCGGCATCCAATCCACCAGTTAGGCTAATGCTATTATCTATAATAACAGTGCCATTTAATATGGCCTTATTACCAGCTAGATCGACTGCTGTTACGACATAGTCACTGCTACCTTCACCCAATGCATTGGTGATTTTAATGGTCCACTGGCCATTCACATCAACTTCCGTATGATACTCTTGGTTATTTATCAGCAAAGTAATGCTGTCACCATACTCTCCAGTCCCTGAAAAATCCGGTGTACTAATTTTAGTAATGCCGTCATCATTAAATTCACCAGAGTCACTAGTGGGGGCAATTCCCCCTGATAATAATGGCGCGGTGGTGTCAATGACAATTGAGCCATTTGTACTGTTCATATTACCGGCAATGTCCACCGTGCGGACAGTATACTCAATCGTTCCTTCGGATAGATTTTTTGTTACATCAATACTCCATGTATCATCATCAAGTGCAACAGTACTGTATTCGTTACCCCCAATGATCAAAGTAATTTCGGCTCCGGCTTCTGCTACACCGTTAAAAGCAGGACTAATATCGTTAGTATAGCTATCACTATCTGAATCCCCAGTGTCACTACTCACAGACAAGCGAGCGGTAATATTAGTGGTATTATCGACGATAATTCGACCCTGTTCTATCGCTTCATTCCCAGCAAGGTCAATGGATTTAAGTGTATATTCATAGGTGCCATCACTTAAAATATCGCTAATGTTTAATGACCAAGTGCCGTTAGCTTCAATCTCAGTTTTATATTCGACATTGTTGATAACGAATGTTACTTCAGCATTAGCTTCCCCTTTCCCCGTAAAGGTAGGGCTTTTCGTCTGTGTGATCCCATCCGCACTCGAACGGCCCGTATCACTACCAGCCTCCAATGAACCACTAACTTCATTCTCAGTATCGATGATCACCTTACCTTCAAGGTCTCTACTGTTACCAGCCACATCTGTGGCTGTCAATGTATATGGATAATCACCGTCATTTAACGATTCTTCGACCTTGACACTCCAGTTTCCCTTAACATCAACGACCGCATTATATGTCTTGCCCGAGATAATAATAACAACAGAACTCCCAACCTCGACTTTCCCTGAAAAAATAGGGGTACTTTCATTGGTCACGCCATCGTCAGACAACCTGCCTGAATCACTATCACTGTCTAGACCACCATCAAAGAACTCAGGTATCGTCGTATCAACAATAATAGAATCGTTAATGACTTTCTCATTACCAGCAACGTCAACAACTCTAATTTCATACTCATGAGTACCGTCTTGCAATGGACTAGCTGTTGGCAGTGATATCCTCCAATTACCGGCGCTGTTAACCTCAGTTTGGTATTGATCACCACGAATACTAAAACTAACCACGGCACCAGGCTCGCTGGTGCCTGAAAATGCTGGAGAGACTACGTTGGTGATATTATCCTCTCTGGAAATCCCAGAATCAGAATTGGCGTCTAAACCACCGGTTAATTCAGCGACAGTATCAATCGTCATCTCGTCAGTGATGCTAACTTGGTTTCCTGCCAAGTCTTCAGACGTGAGGACATAAGACCATGCCCCATCGTCGATACGCGTCAGTACCTCAATTATCCAACGACCATCGGAGCCAACAGTCGCTTGATAAGACTCTCCTGCGATGAATAATTCAACCTTAGCGCTCGGCTCCCCTAAACCAGTAAAAACAGGTAATGTATTACTCGTTATTCCATCGTTATCAAATTCACCAGTGTCATTGGTTGATATTTCCTGTAAGCCACCACTAAATGGTGTAGGCGCGACAGTATCAATAGTCAGTTTGCCAGATTCGCTCGCCGTATTACCTGCAATATCAGTTGCGGTGATCGTAAAATCATAATCACCATCTTGCAGAGCATCTTCGGACAGAATAGGTACAGTCCAGTTTCCCTCGTCATCGACCTTAGTCGTCAAGACTAACTGATCTATCTTGAGTACAATCGATGAACCAGCTTCGCCTTGACCACTAAAGGTCGGTGTATTGACATTGGTGTAATTATCATCATTAAAATCACCAGAATCGCTGCTTGATGCTAATGAACCATTAACAAACGTCGTGGTATCAACCGTTATCTCGCCTTTGACTGACACTTCATTACCAGCGGTATCAACCGAAAATAATCTATACGCATAAAGCGCATCATTTAAAGCGTCCTCCTCAGGAATATCGATACTCCAATGACCTGATGAATCGATATTTTGAGTATATTCTTTATCATTAATGAACAATGTCACTTGCTCACCAACATCACCAATACCACTAAAAGTAGGGGCATTAATTTTAGTGACGTTATCTTTATCGCTAATGCCGGAATCAGACTTTTCGTCCAAGCCTCCTCGAAGGGAATTAACTCTATCCACCACGAAACTGCCGATGTTCTCTTCAATATTTCCGGCAAAATCAGTTGCTTTCACAACATAATTGTGACTACCATCAGCCAAAGTGTCTGTTACCTTGAGTTGCCAGACACCATTTTCATCCGCAGTTGTTCGATATTCGACATCAACACTCTTACCATCGAGAAAATCTTTCCCCTTAAAAATAACAGTGATAAACACATTGGGTTCACTGACACCAGACAAAGTAGGCTCAGCATTTTGAGTAATAGCATCATCATCATATTGCCCCGTATCACTGTCTGCATCCAGTCGCCATAAAGTAGACTCTGGCTTCGTTAAATCAACAACAACCTTTCCTTCTATTTCTTTGGCATTACCGGCTAAATCAACTGAGCTAATTTTGTATGAGTACTCTCCTTCAGACAATGTCTTTAGGACTGAATAACGAGGTAAGTTACCATCAATACTCCAATTACCTGACTCATCCACTTCAACTTCTAATGCGGTTGGTAAATCATTAAAATGCAGTAAAACCTTGACGCCTGGTTCCCCTGTGCCAGAAAACATCAACGTACTTATATTGGTGATTTCATCGGTCTGTGAATAACCAGCATCCGTGGATGCATCCAGACCGCCGGTTAGAATAATTTGAGAATCGATAGTGACTGTTTGAATGGTGGCATCAGATACATTACCCGCTACATCAGTGGCAGTAACTTTATATTCGATAAGCCCATCTGGTAAGCGACCCTCCACAGTAATACTCCACTTACCATCACCGTCAGCACGGGTTATAAATTCGCGCCCATCAATAACAAAAGCAACCGAAGCATTGGCTTCGGCCATACCTTCAAATACAGGTTCTTTATTAGCGGTAATTGCATCGGTTTGACTTTCCCCGCTATCACTATCAGCAGCTAAAGATACCGTTGGAGCAGTCGGAGGAACGGTGTCGACAACGATGGTTTTTGTTAACGTTGCTACGCCTCCTCCAGGACTGGTAGCTTCAACAACAATACTATAAGAACCATCGTTTAACGTTGGTATATCTAGAGAGTAACTACCGTTAGCCTCCGCGATTGTCTTATAAACATTTCCAGCAATGACAATTTTAACTTCCGATAAAGGCTTGGTTTCGCCCTTGATGGTTAAGTCATTGTTAATGTTGGTAATAAAATCACCAAGCACTCCACTGTCATCATCAGAATCCAGCACCAAAGTAACCGTATTTTGATCAACGGTCACCTCTGCCTTTTCATCGCTCTTCTTACTCGAGGTCTGCGAACTGCTATTTTGATTTTCCGCTATTTTTTGAGGCTCATTATTTGTTCTTTTCTGATGTTGAGCTTCCTCGACTTCTAAAATTTGCTCTTCCACCACATCGGTAACCTGTGGATCTTGGATTTCCTCGATGTAATCCTCAACCGTATGACTTCCATCAACTTCAGATTTATCAGCATCATCTGCTATTTTAGCCTTTAATTCTTCTTTTTGTATTTCCAGCTTTTCTTCTTTTTCATCCAGTTTTTTTTCCAGATTTTTAAGCTGCTCTAACAACTTATCTAATTCTTCTGTTCTTATGGCATCAGATTTTTGTAATTCTGCTAATTTATCCTTTAACTCTTCACCGTCATCCAAGCCTGTACTATTACCAGCGGTCAACATATCTTCAATAAAAACGCTTTCTAAGGACGCCATGTTAACTTTTGCACTTTCGATTAATTGCGCCATCGTTATCGACTCACCGTTGCTTTGAACAGTAAGCTCTCCCTTAGCAAGGCTAATTAATGCATCTTTTACGACTTTGACCTGACCATGTTCATCAGTCACATGTAAATCAAACCCAGATACTCTTACGTTGTCCAACGAATCAATAACAATTTTCATAACTATATCCATTATATTTATAAAGAAACATCAACAACGCAAGAGGAACAACTTAAATCCAATAAAACGCCATGAATTAATTGGATTAATAGCTCTTTGTCAATGGGTAATTATTTGTATGTGCATAACGGGTTATTCAACTGAGAAAACTCGTGAGAATAACGCGCTCAAAGAAAATAACAAAAACAGCGAAGTACATTTTGATATTTCAAATAAAAAATAATGGATAGGATAAAATATATTTATCACTAGTTATCACTAACGACCAGACAACTAATCAGAAAAAGCAGAAGAGCTTGAGGGTTAATCAAAAACATTAAGTTACTACATATAAAGAGCTAAGTAGTCAACTTAATAGAAATTGATTTTATATTCGAATCCTTCGAAAAAAGAGCATCATATCCATGATTTAAATACAACTATAACAAATCAGTTATTAATAAGGCAAGTCATTTAGATATATAAATAACTGTATAATATGAAAATATTGTTTAATACTTGCACAATGTTTTTTACTGTATATACTGACAGCATACTGTATGAAAAAACAGGTACAAAATCAGTAAGAATTACAATGGATTTTGCAACCAGCTAAGGCGGAATAATGAAAAAACTCACTAATCGACAATCAGAAATACTTCAATTAATTAAAGATCACATTAATAACACAGGTATGCCACCTACTCGGGTTGAGATTGCTCGACAATTGGGTTTTAAATCAGCCAACGCCGCTGAGGAACATTTAAAAGCATTAGCCCGAAAAGGTGCAATCGAGATAATTCCAGGTACATCACGTGGTATTCGGCTAATAGGAGATTCTATCGATAGCCCAGATCAAGGCTTACCGTTAATTGGCCAAGTCGCCGCTGGAGAACCTATTCTGGCAGAGGAACATATCGAGTGTCATTATCAAGTCGATCCAAATATGTTTAAACCACAAGCCGATTACTTACTGCGAGTGAGCGGCATGAGTATGAAGGACATTGGCATTATGGACGGAGATCTATTAGCTGTACATAAAACCCAGCAGATCCGTGATGGTCAAATTGTGGTCGCTCGTCTTGATAATGATGTCACCGTCAAACGATTTGAACGGAGCGACGCTCAAGTTATTTTACACCCTGAGAATGCAGAATTCACCCCGATTGTGGTTGATCTAGAGTTTCAATCTCTTGAAATTGAAGGATTAGCAGTTGGAATTATTAGAAATGGAGATTGGCAATGAGATCACTACATATTAATCAACAAAATCAAACTAATAATCAATCAGGCGAGTTAAGCGCTCATTGGCAACATCAAACAGTTAACGAATTCTCGGTCAATGATTTTGATTGTTTAAACAAATTAGCACCAACATTAGCGACTTTGAGCCAACAGGGTCGATGGATTGTGTTAGTCGGTGCGCCCAAAGCCAAAATAAAGCAGCTTCTATCACAATATGGTATTGCCAGTAACAAAGTATTGTTAGTTCACCCAAAAGATCAAGTGGATGCCCTATGGGCCATGGAGCAAGCCTTAATGTCTGGTACTAGCAGCGCGGTGTTAGGCTGGCCTGGTCAGATTGAACAACGCGATATCAAACGCCTAAAGATTGCCGCAAAATATTCCAGTGCACTAGCGTTCGTTTTCCCTGAAACGATGAACAAAAACGAAATATCTTTAAATAACAAAACACACCTAACCCATTAATAAAAATTAATTAAGTGGAGACCCAATCCGCCAGCGGTCTTTTCAACTTAAGGAGTTGATTAACATTATTAACAAAGCCAAGCTGCTCTTGGCTTGCATCTTTTGGGTAGCATAAACGTCCTTGTTCAAAATTAAAAGTGCCTAAGCCCGCGACCTCAAGGCTTCCTTCAAAAAATATTTTGATATACTTCACAATTTGTTTTACTGAGGTCGTTGTAAATTTCTTCATCTTAACTCCTCCTTGATAAATAGATTTTTTAGAGAGTCCTATCAATTAAAAGTTCAAATTAAATTTACCAATTTGAACATGATAGAATCATGCTATTGTTACTGGTATATCCTTATATCCAGTATTTCCACATCGCCATTGTTACCTATATTATGGCTTGGTAAACTCAACGATTAATTTAGGTCACCAGTGAAAAAAAAATTCAACATTGATAATACTTCAATATTAAGCTTAGAAGCAAAGCAATTACTAACATTAGCCGGGCCTGCCATTTTGGCACAGTTTGCTCAAATGTCGATGGGTGTCATTGATACGATTATGGCTGGACAACATAGCCCCGAAGCACTTGCAGCGATTGCGATTGGCGTCAGTTTATTCAATCCTATTATTGTTTTTATTATTGGAATATTTTTAGCCTTAAGTCCAATTACAGCACAATTTCATGGTCGTAACAATCAACAGGGAATCAAAAGAACATTTCAAACAGGTATTATGCTTGCTGTGTGCCTAGCATTGCCAAGCTCTATATTGCTTTTTGCGCTAGAGCCCGTATTACAGGCTATCGGTATTGCTCCAGAAATAATTCCTTTAACTAATGGCTACATTCAAGCCTTGGCTTGGGGTCTTATTCCACTTTATTGCTTTTTTGCAATGCGATTTTGTAATGAAGGAATGTTTGCTACCAAAGCCATTATGTATGTGTCACTTGCTGCTTTACCATTCAATGTGTTTTTCAATAACTGGTTTGTTAATGGTGGCTTTGGCCTGCCGAGTATGGGAGCGGTTGGTGTCGGTTGGGCAACCGTATTAGTGTGGATCATTATGGCGCTATTTTTACTCGGTTATACTATGATGTCTAAACGTTATCATGGCTATCACCTCTTCAGCAAATGGCTAGTGCCTAGTTGGCAACAATTTAGTGAAGTACTTAAATTAGGACTCCCGATGGGCTTGGCACTGGGGATGGAAGTTGCTCTTTTTGGCGCCGTGGGCTTAATGATTGGTCGTTATACTGTGCCTGATATTGCTGGTCATCAAATTGCCCTCAACATATCATCAATGGCATTCACACTATCATTAGGTTTGTCTGTCGCTGTCACTGCTCGCGTTGCTTTTCATATTGGTCGTGACGATCATCAGTTGGCCAAATATACTGGTGCATTAGGTATTGGTTTTGGTGTGATAATCGCCCTCTTCACTGCTGCCATTATGCTAATATTTTCATCGGAGCTCACCGCTATTTTTACCGATGATGAGCAGGTAACTGCTGTGGCATTACAATTGCTGGTGTTAGCAGCAATTTTTCAAATATCAGATGGTATCCAAGTGAATGCCAATGGCGCTCTTCGTGGTATGAAAGATACCAAAATCCCAATGTACATTTGTGTCATCGCCTACTGGGTTATTGGTTTTCCTGTGGGTTACATCTTAGCAGAACACTTTGCCATGGGAGTCGTCGGATATTGGATGGCCATCATCAGTGGCTTAACGATGGCTGCTATCTTGTTAGGACTCCGATTTATCCGGCTACATAAAAACAGTAAACCGTAGCCCGCTAAGCTGGGTGACATTTATTTATTAATAATAAATTCCATCCAGCTATCAAGCATCGCTTCAAAATCTTCAATCCCACATTCAGAGAAGCTTTCATCATCATAGTTAGACAGATCTTCACCCTCGGGTAATTCGGCTTCTAAATGCAATACATTAGCCTTAATAACGACATCGTTAGGGGTTAAGGTCAGTGAAAAATCTCGCCCTTCAATCAACTGCTCAGTATTTTCTTGCGCCTTAATCTGCTCAAGCTTAATTAATAGCGCTTTAATGTCAGCGATATCAGTGCCTAACTCAGCAACTAGCCAGTGGCCAACAGCTTCATGCCCCATCGAAAACTCTGCTCGAAAGGAGTCGTTCAAATAATCAGTTTTAAATTCAAATTCCATCAGGGTACAACTTAAGTCAATTGAGATTATGAGCTATTTTACGCCTACCACGGTAAAATTTCACCATTTGAATGCTTAAATAATCCCGTTTGTGACATGTCTTGTTGATTAATTAATCCAACGAGACGTGTGGCCGCTTCAGTAGCACTAATATCACCATTATTACCAACCATTTCAGTTTGGACATAGCCAGGGTGATACAGACCGACCGAAATATCACGCCCTGCTAAATCCTGTGCCAAAGACATACCAGCAATATTAAGCGCCGCTTTTGACATCCGATAACCATATCGTCCACCGGATGTATTATCAGTGACCGAGCCCATACGAGAGGTGATTAATACTATTTTAGCGCCAATGACTAGCTGCGTTGAGAGTAAATCAACCACTTGGATTGGTGCTAAGGCATTCACTTCAAATTGTTCAATAATGGTCGCACTATTAAGAGCACCTAATGATTCATCTCGTAAAATACCGGCATTGTTGATCAAGATATCAATATCAATATTATTAAGCGCTTTGACCATCAATTGACGCCCGGCACTAGTTGCGACATCAATTCCAGTGATAACCGTCACCCCTAATGCATTTAATTGAGGGGAAGCTTGGCGACATAATGCAATGACCTCAAAACCAAGATTTTTGAATTGAGTGGTCATTGCTAAGCCAATGCCACGATTTGCCCCAGTGATTACTACTTTTTTCATAGGATTACCTTTTCTGTTCATGATTGTGAATATTAAGCGCGGCGTTTTCTAAAAGAGTATTTGCCTGCTGCAAATAATGTTTTAATGAACACAGACCATTCACTTAATTTTGGATTAGATGACAGCCCTTTGGCCAGTCGAGCCAGTTGAAATTCGTACCACACCACATCAAACATCGCCATCTTATCAACGGCTCTGATTCCGGTGGTTAGTTTTCGCAAAGATTGACGATAGGACGCACTATGAATGACCTTATTTGGTAAATCAGGATCAACCGCTAAGGTTCGTGCAATGCCAATAAAATCAGTTGCTCCGGTATCGAGGGCCTCTTGCATCGCTTTTGATGAACGAAAACCTCCCGTTAACACGAGTGGCGTGTCAACCAAGTCACGCATTTTTTCGATGTATTCCAAAAAATAAGCTTCACGCTTTAACGTCGATGCTTTAGCCTTGTATCCAACCATCGATGGGCTTTCATAAGTACCGCCGGAGATTTCGATTAAATCAATCCCCGCATCGGCCAATGCCTGAACTACTGCCATTGAATCTGATTCGGTAAAACCACCATCCATAAAATCGGCTGAATTGAGTTTGATTCCGATAGGAAATTTATCACCAACTTGTTGGCGTATTTTATGATATATCGCCAACACAAATCGCATTCGGTTTTCTAAACAGCCACCCCATTGATCCGTGCGCTGATTGTGCCGAGGCGATAAAAATTGGCTAACCAAATAACCATGAGCACCATGGATCTGGACGCCGCTAAAGCCAACTTGCTTAGCGAGTTGGGCGCTGAATGCAAACTTATCAATAATTACTTCTATTTCAAATTCGGCCAGTGCACGGGGTTTATTAAACCCTTTTTCTAAACCACGGCTCAACGCGATCGCAGAAGGGGACACTGGTTGTTTGCAAATGAAATTGGGGATTTGTTTTCCAGGATGATTTAATTGCGCCCATATTTGTGAGCCATTAGTGAGTCCCGCCTGCGCCCATGCTTTAAAATTAGTCAGATCGGATAATTGGTCTAACACCACATTTTTAGGCTCACCCAACGCAGTGCGGTCAATCATGATATTGCCAGTAATAGATAACCCGATGCCACCTTCGGCCCAACGCTGATAAAGTGTCACTAACCCCAATGTCGGATTATGTTGCTTATCACCAAGTTGCTCACTCATGGCGGATTTAAAAAGACGATTTTTAATCACCTGACCATGACTCAGTATAAACTCAGTACCCAGTACAATTTCTGAGATTTGGCAAGGAGCGGCTGATTGCGACATTTGGGTTACTCCGTTCATTTAATAATTATTTTTCAGTTTTGATACTAGAAATATCCACAAAAAATTGTAGTTCACGTAAAATTTAGAGCAAAAAGTCATCACATTTAATTTGTTCGTCAGCAACACCTTGGCGCTGTAGTCGACGTTTTATGTCGTTGATCATCGCTGATGGTCCACATAAAAAGAATTCACAATCCTTAAGTCGTGGATGCTGATTTAAATAACTGTCGAATAGCGTTCGTTGAATGTACCCCGAAGCACCTTGCCATTGAGTGTCTGGTTTAGATAATGCCACAGTCCAGCGAAAATGACGATTACGGCGCATTAAGCTATCAAAATGAGCGCGGTGAAAAATATCTTCTTGGCTTCGAGTACCAAACCACAAAGACATTTTACGCTGCGATTGACTACTATTGATATGATCGATGTGTGATTTTAAGGGAGCTAATCCGGTACCTGCTCCGACAAATATCATTTCTCGCTGACTATTCTCATCGCTAACAAATTCTCCCAGTGGTCCCGAAAATTCAAGTGCATCCCCAGCTTTCAACGAAAACAAATAACTAGAGCCATGCCCAGGGCCGAAACCATTTTTAGGTAATGCTAAGCCAATATTAAACATTAACTTATTATCGGTTTTAGGACTACAAGCCATTGAAAAGCTCCGCTCAATCTCTTCAATATTGGCTACTCGATAATGATCGAGCCGATAAGATTGCCACTGAGTGCTAAATTTTTCAGGGATAATCAGTCGATTCATCGCTTGATTAAAAGGAGGGATTTTGATGTTAACAAATTGGCCGGCGGCAAATGAAAAATTAGCATCGACCGGTAAACTTATCACTAACTCTTTAATTAATGGGCTAATAAACTCATTGCTGAGCACCCTAGCCTGAACCAGCTGGATTGATGCATTTTGACTCTGTATCTCAATATTAACGTCACTAGCCACTTCAATTTGACAAGCTAAACGATGACCCTGATTAATTTCACTAGTCGTTAATGTCGTGCGTTCTTGCTGATTAGGAGAAGTATCATGATATGGCACTTTAATGATACATTGGCAGCAAGTACCCCCACCGCCACACCCCGATGGTAAAGCAAACCCTTTAAAAACCAATGCCGAGAGCAACGATTGTCCACCATCAACAAACAAAGTCTCGTAAAAACCCTGAGTATTTAATATTTTAATCTGAAATTTTTTGACGATAGCGACCCTGCTCGTTCGCCACAAAAAAATCAGCAACATCCCTCCAAAACTAACAGCAGCCAACAATAGGTATGGCATATAGAATGGAAGACCGTCAAGCATAGTCATCATTATTACAAACTCCTTTTTGTAATATTATCAGTATTTACCCTAAATCGCTTAACACTCCAGGCGCCATTAAATGACCCATTTTTTCAGCTTTGGTATTGAGGTAATCGTGATTATGTCTGTTGCGACCCACTTGTATCGACACTTGCTCGATCACTTCAATACCAACATCTTTTAAAGCCTCAACTTTTTTCGGATTATTAGTCATTAAGCGGACTTGAGTTACCCCAAAATGTTCAAGCATTGGTTTACACATCGTGTAACGACGAAGATCAGCCGCAAAACCCAAGCGCTCATTTGCTTCCACGGTATCAGCACCATCATCTTGTAAGTGATAAGCTTTTATTTTATTGATTAGACCGATACCACGACCTTCTTGGCGTAAATAAAGTAAAGCTCCTTGACCCGCTTCCACAATATTAGCCATTGCAGTTTCTAACTGATAACCACAATCACAACGCATGCTAAAAAGCGAATCACCGGTTAAGCATTCTGAATGCAAGCGAATAAGTAATGGCTGGTCTGGCTTAATATCACCATAGGTTAACATGACATGCTCTTGACCATTTTCTTCGATGAAACCATGCATACTAAACTCGCCTAAACGCGTTGGCAGGTGACAAGAATCCACAAAACTAACCGACATATAAAAACCTTATTCTTTAAACCAGACTAACAACTACATATGGGCAAAGGTGATAAAAACAAGTGTTTAAACTGTGATTAATTCACCCAATTTCATTTATTATACCCAATGTCACCATAAGAAAGATAATTTTAACGATAAAATAGCCACAAGACCTTGGCAGATGTAGTGATAACAGGTAATTTAACAGAGTATTGTTATCTTGAAATAAAAGGATTCGTTAGTGAACAATGAAATCATCGCCTTTGGCACTTTTGGCTGGTTTGTTTTTTGTTGGTTTGGTTACACTCAATTTGCCAAGCGCCAAGCAAAAAAAACCCATTGTATTGCTTCTGTACTTCACCGCCACCGGATTACTTGGATGAGACGTCTATTGTATCGCGACCATTTAATTGCAGATACGGCCTTGTTAGCAAGCTTAGAACGTCAAGTGAGCTTTTTTGCCTCAACCACTATTTTAATCTTAGCGGCGCTGTTGACACTTTTAAGTACTTCTGAAAAGCTCTATTCAATCTTAACCAGCCTGCCGAACGCTTATCCGACCACACTCCATGAAACACAGGCACGATTGCTGTTAATGATCGCTATTTTTATTTACGCCTTTTTCACGTTTACTTGGTCAATGCGTCAATATGCATTTTGTGCAGTCTTAATGGGAGCATTCCCAAAAGCTAAAACAGGGACAGTAATCTCTCAATCGCAAGAAAACCATATTGTTTATGTCGCAAAAATTATTGACCATGCCGGACACAGCTATAATTATGGTTTACGATCGTACTACTTTGCGATGGCGACCTTAGCCTGGTTTATTCATCCTCTGTTGTTTATATTAGGTTGTGCGTTAGTGGTACTCATTTTATATAAACGCGAGTTTCATTCTAATACCTTAAAAGTAATGAATATGATCAATGATGCAGAACAACATACCGTGCCTAAAAATACTGATTCACACTGAAACTACCCAACAAGGAATTAATTTTGACTAAAATTTCACAGGTTATCAACACTGGCATTGTTGCCTTCTCACTGAGTGTTGCAAGTTCATTTCAACTCCATGCCAACGAGCAATCATTTGAACAATGGTTGGTCGAGCTACGCATAGAAGCCAAAGAAAAAGGCATCAGCAACACCATTGTTGATACCGCATTAACGGGCATTACCCCTTATCCCAAAGCGATAAAAAGTGACCGCGCTCAACCAGAATTCAAACGAACCTTTGTCAATTATTCGACTAAACGCTTATCTCCTTGGCGCTTGTCTACTGGCTTAAAAAAGAAAAAAGAACATCGAGCCCTACTTAATAAAGTAGCTAAAGCCTATGGTGTACAGCCACGGTTTATTCTGGCTTTTTGGGGCTTAGAAACCAATTACGGAACCTACACCGGAAATAATGACATTATCCGCTCTTTAGCAACGTTAGCGTTTGATAAGCGTCGTGCCAAATATTTTAGAAAAGAGCTTTTTAATGCCCTAAAAATCTTAGATCAAGGCCATATTAAATTAGAAGATATGAAGGGATCTTGGAGTGGTGCGATGGGGCAAGGACAATTCATGCCATCGAGTTTTTTACGCTTTGCCCAAGATTTTGATGGTGATGGCAAAAAAGATATTTGGCATAACCAAGCGGATGTTTTTGCGTCCATCGCTAATTATTTAAAACATTTTGGTTGGAGCGATCAACAAACCTGGGGCCGTCAAGTAACCTTACCTGATAATGCAAAAAGCTGGTTAGCTAGCGTTAAGGCGGAAAAACCCGAGAAAGGATGCCGTGCCTTGCGTGCTCACACCGCCAAATTACCCTTGGCAAAATGGAATGAGCTTGGTGTTCGTCGCTTAAATCTGCATGATTTACCCAAGATCAATTTAACGGCAACGCTAATTATACCTGATGGCATCAACGGACCTGCTTACTTAACCTATGATAACTATCGCACAATTTTACGTTATAATTGCGCTAATAGTTATGCATTAACCATTGGTTTATTAGCCGATAAGTTTAAATAATTCATAAAAAAGCCACCGAAATTCGGTGGCTTTCAATAAAAATCATACCAATTTTATTACATACTAAATGATGAACCACAACCGCAGGTTGCTGTCGCATTAGGATTATCCACTAAAAAACGAGAACCTTCTAAGCCTTGAGTAAAGTGAACACGTCCGCCGACCAAATATTGCAAACTCATTGAATCTACAATCATTTTAGCGCCATCTTTATCGACTTGCATATCATCGTCATTCACTTTGTCGTCAAAAGTAAAGCCATATTGAAAACCCGAACAGCCACCACCCGTAATATAAACACGTAGCTTCATTTCCTTGTTGTCTTCATCATCCAACAAAAATTTTACCCGCTCGGCAGCCGCCTCAGTAAACTCTAATGGGATCCCAGCTTCAACGACTTCAACAGACATAATAACCTCTAATCAAAAAACTATTTCGCCTGAGCTAATCAAAGGCAATTATTACCAATTATCTTACAGCCCGGCTATTGGTGCAATCAATTTATTTAATCAATGGCTTTAACGGGATTACTAACACTTTTTGCCAAGTAAATTCTTGCTCGATTAACGCAGATTTCTGCCCTCGTCGCTTACTCATTTTTAAACTGACGATTAACTTTTCAGGCGTAAAGTCGCTGGGTAAATTAAATTCTCCTTTGAGCGACTGGAAATAACGAAAACTGAATTTAAGTACATTATCATGCATCAGTAATGGGTTAAGTTCGATGGTTTTAGATTGGCCTAGCTCACTACCAACCAGTGATAAAAATAGCTTACCTCGAATATAGCGCTTACGTTTTTCGAGCTGTGCAATCAAAATATCGAAGCGATAATGCCCGGCACTAATACCAGCTTCAACGCTAACTTGTTCGATTTTTACGCCATTGGCAGTATCACCCGGTGCCATGACTTTTTGATAAAATCTCAGCGCTAATTGCTGCTCAATCACCTGACTTTGTAGCTGCAATAATGTGTTGTTCATTTCTTTAATGGTTTGTTGTTCGATAACCAAGGTCATTTTTGTTTTTGACAGTGCTTGATCTAATTTGTTTTGACTACTTTGTAGCGCGATGATTTTAATCTCAGAATGCTCAGCGGAGTATATATTCTTAATATACTGGTTTAAAAAATAGCCAACAAATAACAACAGTGTGACTAAAAAAAAGCCAAATTTATAACTCAATAGTGATTTTAATCTTAACATTAGACTCATGATCTGTTTCAATGGATACTAAGAATTATATTATATCGGAATGTAACCACAAACCTCTACCTATGAATTTTTCGCAACATTTCAAATATAAACTAGCTCAAGCAAAAACCTCTTGGCAACTGGTCTTTTTGGGCTTATGTGTTGGTTTTATCGCATCGTTAGCGATTATATTGTTGCGCTTGGCGATTATGGTGACTCAAGAGTTTTATATGGAGCAACATGACTATAGCCAGTTAGCTCAAGTTAATCGTTTCTTATTACCTTTTATTGGCGTATCAATTCTTTTACTCATTGCTCGTATTAGCCATCAAAAATTCCACCGCACCGGTATTCCTTTTGTACTACACCGCCAACGTAAATATTATGGTTACATTCCGTTAGGCAACTCAATCAACCAATTTTTCAGTGCCCTCATTGCTATTGCCAGTGGTTTTTCAGTCGGCCGCGAGGGACCTGCGGTCCATTTGGGGGCTGGTAGCGCTAGTTTATTGGCTCACACGTTGCGAGTGCCAGATAATAGTCGTCGCATATTGGCTGCCTGTGGTATCGCCGCAGGTATTTCTGCCTCGTTCAATTCACCACTTGCTGCCGTGGTATTCGTCCTTGAAGTGGTGTTACAACAATATCGTATTCACTTATTTCTGCCCATCATGGTGTCGGCATTAATTGGCACTGCGATGAGTCGAATGGTGTTTGGCAATGTTCATCAATATAGTGATTTGCTACTACCTGACATCACTTTTACGTCAGTCGTGCCGTTTATTATTTTGGGAGTGGTTGTGGGCTTAACGGCGGTAACGTTCAACCGAACATTATTAACCATTATTAAACGTTCAACGCATTTAAGTCTTAATATTAGACTCCCCTTAGCCGCTGTCATTATGGCGACCATTGGCTGGTTTGTGCCACAAGCGATGGGATCAGATCATGGTGCGATGTTATTAGCTTTAAGTGAACAACCAGCGGTATCGTTATTGTTATTAGTCTGTGTTAGTAAATTCATTGCCACCGTCTGTGCTTTAGGTCTAGGCATACCCGGCGGTGTTATTGGCGTCCTTTATGCCCTTGGGGCATTATTAGGCAGCCTGATTGTGTGGACTGTAGCACCGTTTTTCCCGGAGCTAGCTCAATTTGCGCCAATGGCGGTGATGATTTGTATGGTTGCCATGATGGCCACGAGTTTAAACGCGCCATTGGCTGCATTAGTCGCAGTGCTTGAGATGTCTGAAAACGCAGCTATTATCTTTCCCAGCTTACTCGTCGTGGTTCCCGCGATTTTATTGTCACAGCAAGTCTTTAATTTAAAATCATTGTTTTTTGCTCAACTTGACCTGCAACAATTAAGCTACAAAGTATCACCTGTCCTTTATAACTTGCAAGACACTGGCGTCATTACCATCATGCGACGTAAGTTTCATCGGCTTAATGCCAATGATCCTTGGCTGCAAATCAACAGTTCACTGCCCACAGTAATTGCTCAACATGGCGAACAAACTGCTTATTTGATGCCATCGGATCAAATGGGGTTCAAAAGTAATAACAAAACCCTAGTCAGGGTGAAAACCTTAACCGATAACGCCACCTTGGCTGAAGCTTACCAATTACTCAGTCCTAAACGTTGTGGCTTCGTCTTGATTATAGAACAAGGAAATCAACAACCCGTGGGTCTGGTGAGCTGGCGATCTTTAAGAAAACATTTACATCGTGCTCAAGGATAAATAACTTTAGGCACAGTCACTTTTCTGCTATATTTTGCCGCCATCATCCTTCTCTCTTTATCGCACAAGTTATTCTTAAAGGAACGTCTCATGATTGATTTTACGGGCAGTCACATTTTATCGGTCAACCAATTGGATCGTGATGCAATCGCCACTATTTTCTCAACCGCCAACACCATGCTTCCCTATGCACAACGCAGAAAACGCACCAAAGTATTAGATGGTGCTATTCTAGGAAATATGTTTTTTGAAGCCAGTACTCGAACGCGAGTTAGCTTTGGCAGTGCCTTTAATTTACTCGGTGGTTTTGTCCGTGAAACAACAGGCATTAGTAGCTCAGCACTGTCTAAAGGTGAATCATTGTTTGACACCGCACGCGTGTTGAGTAGCTATGCCGATGTCATTGCGATGCGGCATCCTGACTCAGGATCCGTTGCCGAGTTTGCTCAAGGCTCACTGGTTCCAGTCATTAATGGCGGTGATGGTTCTAATGAACATCCAACGCAAGCATTACTGGATTTATACACCATTGAGAAAGAACTCGCTGCTAATGTTCAATCGATCGACAACATGCATATTGCAATGGTTGGCGATCTAAAATTTGGCCGTACTGTTCACTCGTTATCAAAATTATTGGCGCAATATAAAAATATTACCTTTAGTTTGATCTCGCCGAAGGAATTAGCGATGCCAGATGGCATAATCTCTATTATTGAGAATGCAGGTCATCGAGTCATTATTACCGATGTTCTCGAAGGGAGTTTAAATGCTGATATTTTGTATTTAACTCGGATTCAGGAAGAGCGTTTCCCAAGCCCTGAAGAAGCAAATAAATACCGTGGCCAGTTTAGGCTCAACCAGCAAATTTATACCCAGCATTGCAAATCGAACACCGTCATTATGCATCCATTACCACGAGATTCTCGTGAAGAAGCTAATGAACTAGATGTCGATATGAACTTAAACCCCAATTTAGCTATTTTCCGTCAAGTCGAAAATGGTGTTTTAATTAGAATGGCGCTATTTGCATTAACTTTAGGTGTTGCCGATCAAGTTCAGCAACATGAAAGTGAAGTCAATTGGTTTAGCCATAAATAAGGATTGAAAATGAGTCGCTCGCAAGATTTATTTGAACAAGCACAAAAAACGATTCCTGGTGGCGTTAACTCACCAGTTCGCGCTTTCACTGGTGTTGGCGGTAGCCCGTTATTTATTGAGAAAGCAGATAAAGCCATCATTACCGATGTCGATGGTAAAGAATATATCGATTATGTCGGCTCTTGGGGCCCGATGATTTTAGGTCACAACCACCCAGAGATCCGTCAAGCGGTAATTGACCAAGCGGCTAACGGCTTAAGCTTTGGCGCACCGACCGAACTAGAAATAATCATGGCAGAAAAAGTCAGCGAACTCGTGCCTTCCATGGAGCAAGTTCGCATGGTTAGCTCAGGAACTGAAGCAACCATGAGTGCAATTCGTTTGGCACGGGGTTTTACCAAGCGTGACAAAATCTTAAAGTTTGAAGGTTGTTATCACGGTCATGCTGATTCATTGTTGGTCAAGGCCGGTTCTGGGGCGTTAACCCTTGGCCAACCAAGTTCACCTGGTATTCCTGCTGATTTTGCCAAGCATACGTTAATTGCAACCTTTAACGATATAGCCTCCGTTGAAGCGATGTTTGAGCAATACGGTGATGACATTGCTTGTATTATCGTAGAACCCGTAGCCGGCAACATGAACTGTATTCCGCCACAAGATAATTTTTTACGAAAATTACGTGCGGTCTGTGATAAATACCAAGCGTTACTCATTATTGATGAAGTAATGACCGGATTCCGAGTTGCTTTAGGTGGTGCACAGGCCTATTACGATGTTAGACCAGACATTACAACCCTAGGTAAAGTCATTGGTGGTGGCATGCCGGTAGGTGCTTTTGGCGGCCGTAAAGAGGTGATGCAATATATCGCACCGACAGGCCCGGTATATCAAGCGGGTACATTATCAGGTAACCCAATCGCAATGGCGGCAGGACTCAAATCACTTGAGTTACTATGTCAGCCAGGATTGCATGATAGTTTGGCTGAAAAAACAAAACAAGTAGCACTAGGTTTCAAAGCTGCGGCTAACAAACATGGCATAGCAATGAGTGTTAACTATGTCGGCGCCATGTTTGGATTTTTCTTTACCGAGCAGCCTGAGATCACTTGCTTTGAACAAGTCACTCAATGCAATATTGAACAATTCAACACCTTTTTCCACCTGATGCTAGAAGAAGGGGTTTACTTGGCACCATCAGCCTATGAAGCCGGATTTTTGTCCACTGCTCACGGCGAGAAAGAAATTTCAGCAACATTAGCAGCAGCGGATCGTTGTTTCGCTAAAATGGCTTAGCTATCCACTAAAAAGCCCGAATAACCAATGAAGCTTATTCGGGCTTTTTATAAGCGAACTAAGCGCCATCACTTGAGCCGACAATAAAACTCATTTGTTCATTAGCCCAGAGGATAGATTGACGATAAATATCTGGGACTTTCTTTTCATCAATACCGAGTTGTGATAATTCAATCGCTGCATCTTCCCAGCAGGTCGTTTCATAACATCTGACAATATTAATAAATTGTGCTAATTCACCTTCACCTTTGATTAAGGCGTCTTTAATCTCGCTGGAGAGTGGTAATTTTGCCATCGCAGACTCCATGCTATCGTCCAAGATGGTATCAATTAATGATAACATCCCAGTTAAAAAGGCCATGGATGTGTCGGCTAACTTACCGTATTCAATCGCCAACCCTTCGGCAATTTTAGCCCGGGTCAATGACAACGCCATCAGTTCAGGTGGTTTTCCTTCACTGGTTTGGGCAGCAAACAAGATCGATACAAATTTTTGCAATTCTTTTTTACCCAAGGTAATAATCGCTTGTTTAATCGTGGAGATTTCGGCGCGGCGACGGAATAAAGGAGAATTAGAATAACGCAGTAATTTATACGATAAATTAACATCTAACTCAAACACTTCAATTATTTTAGCCAAATCCAAATCGGTTTTACTCGACTCATAAAGCAATTCGACCAAACTAAATTGTGATGACGTTAAGGTTTTTGCTTTGATCATTTCAGGTCTGGAAAAGAAATACCCTTGGTAATAAGCAAAACCTAAGTCCATCGCGGTCTTGAACTGTTGATGGGTTTCAACTTTTTCAGCCAACAATTTGATATGGGGGAAATTTTTAATCGCAGTAATCACTTCATTAATGGTCTCTAATGAAGTGTCTAGGAAATCAATTTTAATAATATCGATAAATGGATAAAAATGGCGCCATACTGGCTGATGAATGTAATCATCTAAGGCAATAACATAACCGAGTTCTTTTAGCTCTTTGCAGTGCGCTAACAACCGCTTACCTGGCTTAACTGTTTCTAAAATTTCGACCACTAACTGCTCGGTAGGAACCAACTTTGGATACCCTTTTTCGATGGTCTCAAGGGTGAAATTAATAAACGCGGGCTTATCACCGGTAAAATCACTCATCGAAAAATCAAATTGACTAGCGGTTACAATTTTTGACGTTGCTTCATCGCCATCGATATCAGGAAAAGCATTGGTAATACCATCTCTAAATAGCAATTCATAGGCAAATAAATTTTGGTCTCGATCTAAAATTGGTTGCCGAGCAGCATGAAAAAACATAAAACAGTGAACTCTTTTTAATCAGTTAAATTTATAGTAACAAAAATACTCAATAGAGTAATAATAAATTACTCTATTTTTTACAATGTTAGCAGGTTTACACTATTCATTATTTTTAGAAACTCTCGTTCTAAAAACAACCGTTAATACAGCAGAAACCATTAACAACAACGGATAATAACCATGTAGTGATATTTCTACCGGTGACAATTTAAACATCGTCCCAAGCAATAATGCTTGTGCGCCATAGGGTAATAACCCTTGAATTGAACAAGCAAAAATATCCAATAAACTCGCACTGCGTTTGGGTGAAACATCGTGCGCTTTGGCAAGGTTTTTGGCGACATCGCTCGACACAATAATAGCCACCGTGTTATTAGCCGTGGCTAAGTTCGCTAAGCATACCGTCCCTGCTATACCTAATTCCGCCGCTGGAGCACTGACCTTATGGGTACTGCCACTAAAACGTGTTAATAAATTATCAATCAAACGGCAAATAAAGGCTAAACCACCTTGGTGCTTCATCACTGCACCTAAACCGCCAATAAACAATGATAAAATAAATATTTCCTGCATATTCCCAAAACCAGTATAAATGTCTTTTGAATAGCTCATCAAGCCATAGTCTGGACTACTGATCATCCCTACGGCACCAGCGAGAATAATGCCAGTACCTAGCACAACAAACACATTAATCCCCACAACAGCCATCACTAAAATAGCAATATAAGGAAATACTTTTAACCATTCTATTGATCCTGATTCAGGCAATGTTTCGCCTTGACCCAAAAAATATAACAGAATGATAACAGCTAAGGCAGCGGGAGTCGCAATGCGTAAGTTTTCTTTAAATTTATCGCGCATTTCACACCCTTGCGTACGAGTTGCCGCAATGGTGGTATCAGAAATAACAGAAAGGTTATCACCAAACATCGCACCACTGAGGACCGCGCCAGCCATCACGCCATAGCCAATACCTGTGACATCCGCAACACCAATTGCGATCGGAGCGACTGCCCCCAACGTCCCCATCGATGTGCCCATTGCGGTCGCAATAAAGGCGCTAATAATAAAGAAGCCAGGTAATATAAACCAGCTGGGAATAACGCTTAAACCGAGATTAACCGTCGCCTCAACTCCGCCAGTTGCAGTTGCTACCGCCGCAAAACCACCAGCAAGCAAATAAATAATACACATCGCAATAACACTACTATCACCCACTCCCGCAATGAATTGATCTACGGTTTGATTAATCGAATCTTTAGACAGGATCAACGCTAAAATTAATGCAGGCAACACGGCAATTGGCGCAGGAAGCTGATAGAAAGCAAACTCAACGCCTTGCATCGTTAAATAAGTACCGGTACCTAAGAATAATACGAGAAATAATATTAACGGTAATAATGCCGCGCCATTAGCTGTCATGGTATTAGGATTAGCTTGATTCATTGATTGAGTTCTTTGGTCCAAAAAATCAAAATAACGGAATTAGCGCCAACTGTCAACTTTAGCCATCTAAACGGCTATTTATTTTAAAGGATAAAAAGACCACAAATGTGGTCTTTCTACCTTAACTAACCCTCAATCCTTAGTGCCAGCCTTCGACGCCTTTCATATCAGGTAGCTCATGAGCAATCCCTTTATGACAATCGATACAGGTTTTTTCACCACTAGCTAATGCTGTTGAATGCATTTTAACGCTGCGACTACCTTGTTCAGAGAAGTCCATGTATTCAAAATTGTGACAGTTTCGGCACTCTCTTGAGTCATTGTCTTTCATCCGTTTCCACTCACGCATCGCCATGGACTTGCGATGATCAACAAACTTCTCTCGTGTATCAATGATGCCGGTCAGCATACCCCACACTTCTTTACTCGCTGCAATTTTACGAATAATTTTATGGGTCCAATCCTTAGGCACATGACAGTCGGGACAAGTAGCACGCACACCTGAGCGATTAGAGTAATGAATAGTTTCACGATATTCCTGATAAACATTATCAGCCATTTCGTGACAACCGGTACAAAATTCTTCGGTGTTAGTGAGTGATAATGTGGTATTAAATCCACCCCAAAACACCACGCCACCAACAAAGCCTAATGCCAACACCAGACCCACTCCAGCCTTGCTGGGCGTAGACAGCGTGAGCCACAATTTTTTTAATATGTTCATATCTTCCCCCTCAGCTATTTATACTGAGATAATGAATCAACGGCTTTGAAATCATTTTCAACCAACGGTCTACCATCAACTTGAGGAACGTGACACTGTTGACAAAAATAGCGACGTGGTGACACATCGGACAACGTCATGCCTTCGCGTGTTTCAAAATGCGTTGGACTAATTTTAGTTGCTCCGGTTTCACGTGCGTATTTCCAACCATGACAAGACAAACATTTATTGACATTCAAATTAACTTTGTAACCACGAACTTGATGAGGAATAATCGGTGGTTGGTGAACATAATTACGCTGTAATGGCTCACGATCTTTTAACACCCGCTTATGTTTATCAGCGCTACGTGTTACATCTAACTCTGCACTACCACGTAATGACTCAACGCCGCCATTATTAACCATTATTTCAGCTTTGGTTTGTGCTACTGCTCCAGTAGCTATGCTCATTGCGATAAGCACTATCATTATTTTTTTCATTTTTATACTCCGCCTTATTGGCAAACCTTTCAGCATTATCAAGAGCATCCAATCGTTGCGACGCTCTCACCTCAATTACGCTTTACGCACTTTAATCGCGCATTTTTTATAATCGGTTTGTTTTGATAATGGATCTGTCGCATCAAGGGTGAGTTTATTAATCAGCTGACGCGCATCAAACCACGGTACAAACACCAAGCCAACAGGCGGTCTGTTACGACCACGTGTTTCAATTCGACTCTTCATTTCACCACGACGTGATTCCACAATAACCTCGTCACCGCGACGTAAGTTACGCTTGCGCGCATCATCAGGGTGCATAAAGACCACAGCATCTGGGAATGCACGATACAACTCAGGAACACGACGGGTCATTGAACCAGAATGCCAATGCTCTAGCACTCGACCGGTACATAACCACATGTCATATTCTTCATCCGGTGATTCAGGCGGTTTTTCATAAGGTGCAGCAATAATGAATGCCTTACCATCTGGCTTACCGTAAAATTCAAAATCCTTACCTTTACCAACATAAGGATCAGATCCTTCTTTAAAGCGCCATAGGGTTTCTTTACCATCAACTACGGGCCAACGAAGACCACGGGCTTTTTGATACATTTCGTAAGGGGCTAAATCATGACCGTGACCGCGACCAAAAGTGGCGTATTCTTCGAATAGCCCTTTTTGAACATAGAAGCCACAATCGTGTGCATCATCGTTAAGCTCTTTGGCTTCATCAATTGAGAATGCATCAACATTGCCATTACGGTACAACACGTCATACATGGTTTTGCCACGTAAATGTGGTGCTTTAGCTAACAGCTCTTCGTCCCACACTTCTTCAATTTTGAAGCGCTTTGAAAATTCCATTAGTTGCCACAAATCGGACTTTGCTTCGCCCGGTGCTTTAACTTGCTGGAACCATTGCTGAGTACGACGTTCGGCATTACCGTAACAACCTTCTTTTTCTACCCACATTGCTGTCGGTAAAATTAGATCCGCTGCTTGACATGTTACCGTTGGGTAAGGGTCTGATACCACGATGAAGTTATCAGGATTACGGTAACCAGGTAATCCCTCTTCATTCATGTTTGGTGCCGCTTGCATGTTGTTATTACACATCACCCAGTAAGCGTTTAGCTTACCGTCTTTAAGCATCCGGTTTTGTTCTACAGCATGATAACCTGGCTTACCAGGGATTGTGCCCTCAGGTAATTTCCAGATTTTTTCAGCGATATCACGATGGGCTTTTTTCTTGACCACTAAATCTGCTGGTAAACGATGTGAGAATGTTCCTACTTCACGTGCCGTACCACAGGCCGAAGGCTGACCGGTTAATGAGAATGGTCCGTTACCTGGTAACGATATTTTACCGGTTAACAAGTGAATGTTATAAACCAAGCTGTTCATCCACACGCCACGGGTATGTTGATTCATGCCCATGGTCCACAGTGACATTACCTTCACTTTTGGATCAGCATAAGCTTTCGCCATTTCAATTAATTTCTTCGCTGGAACACCAGAAATTTCTTCTGTTTTCTCGACGGTATATTCAGCAACTTGCGCTTTATATTCCTCGAACGTCATGTCATGAATTTTACCTTTAGACGCAACATTCTTCGCGGCTTGCTCGAGCTTATGCTCAGGGCGTAAACCATAACCAATATCAGTAGTCGCTTTCTTGAAGTGGGTATGCTTATTAACAAAGTCCCAGTTCACTGAATCGGTTTGAATAATGTAGTTTGCAATGAAGTTGGCAATGGCTAAATCGGTATTTGGCGTAAAGATCATGCCGTTATCGGCTAACTCAAATGAGCGATGCTTATAAGTAGACATCACATGCACTTTAACATGCTCTTGAGACAACCGACGATCCGTTAAACGCGACCATAATATCGGATGCATTTCTGCCATATTCGAGCCCCACAGCACGAAACAGTCAGACGCTTCAAAGTCATCATAACAACCCATGGGCTCATCAATACCAAAGGTACGCATGAAACCACCAACAGCCGATGCCATACAATGACGAGCATTAGGATCAATATTGTTAGAGCGGAAACCAGCTTTCATCAGCTTAACAGCCGCATAACCTTCCATCACCGTCCATTGACCAGAACCAAACATGCCAATGGCAGTAGGTCCTTTGTCTTTTAAGGTCTTTTTAAACTTCATCGCCATAACATCAAAGGCTTTATCCCAGCTCACTGGCACAAAATCACCTTCTTTATCATATTCACCGTCAGTCATCCGTAATAATGGTTGGGTTAAGCGGTCCTTACCGTACATAATTTTCGATAAAAAATAGCCTTTAATACAATTAAGACCTTTGTTAACAGGTGCATCTGGATCGCCCTGAGTCGCAACCACTTTACCATCTTGACTACCAACCAGAACGCTACAACCGGTACCGCAAAAGCGACATGGCGCTTTGTCCCATTTAATTTTACTTTTTGCAGAATCGGTCACTAGATTAGATGCGGTGGCTGGAATAGCGATTCCAGCTGCGGCTGCTGTAGCTGCGATTGCGTTTGCTTTAATGAAGTCACGTCTTGATAAACTCATCACTTCTCCTCCTGACTGTATCGTTCATTGATATGAACGTTAATTATAATTATCTAAAATTGATTGGTTCATTTGGTGATTTTGGTTGATGTGGCACTAACCCAGCGTCGTTGTGGTGGAAAATCAACGAGGTATCGAGCACACCATCTAACTGACTAAGATGAGTGATAATATCAACAATGTTTTTCTCTTTGTCGCTTGACTCAACAGTCACTACCATTGCACCTTCCGTCGTTATTTCATGGACTTCAGTACCGGGTAAGGCATTAAGTTGATTGGCTAAATTTTGGCAATTTTGTGGGAATGCTTTCACTAGCACTCCAGCAACATGAACAGGTTCATGCTCAAGTAAATTAATCATGGTATTAAACCTATCGTTATTGTTGAGATTGTTTGGTTAGCATCTTTAAGACCAGCAAAGACACAGCAGCAACACCAGCGAAACCGATTATGAAAATGGTTGGCATAGCGAGATAACCTAGAACGGTCCAAATCATTGACTCTAGTGCACTCATAGTTAGGGCTCCAATAAAATTCTATGCTGACCATTTTATGGCTTTCATCACAAAGGATCTTGATCATGGTCAAGTTCCACGCTAATTCCCCATAAAGTGCATGGATAAAATTTCAATCAGATCTGACCAGAACACTTAAGCTAATGAATTAGAAAAATTTACTGAAGAAGGTTGCTATACTGACCAATCACATAAAAATTTAATCTATTGGAGCAACTGCTTTTGAGTTATTTGTTGTCTATCGTCTATATATGTTGGGTTGCTATTATTTCGATAGTCCTTTTTCCTATAGCCATCATTATCCGCATTGTCAGTACCCCTTTTGATAAGCGGCTGGTCGCTCTTAATTTCTTTAGCCATTTCTGGGGGGGGTGTTACCTTTGGAGTATGCCTTTTTGGTCAATGCGCGTTAGTGGGCGAAACAAATTTGTGACCAACAAGCCCTATGTGATTGTGTCAAACCATCTATCCATGATTGATGTATTGGCTGTTTCAATGCTTTTTGTTCATTTTAAATGGGTCTCAAAAATAGAAAACTTTAAAATCCCCTTTGTTGGCTGGGCGATGTATTTAAATAAATACGTCGCGATTGAACGCGGAGGTATGAAGTCAATCAAAATGATGATGAGCCAATCGCGAGCACATTTAGGCAATGGCAGCTCTATTTTTATCTTTCCTGAGGGCTCTCGTTCAGCAGATGGTCAACTTAAACCCTTTAAAACCGGCGCGTTTAAATTAGCCAAAGAAATGAATGTCGCGATTATGCCGGTGGTGTTAGCGGGTACCGACCAAGCTGCGCCAAAGCATAGCTTGCACTTTAAGGGTCGTCATAAGTTAACCATTGATGTATTAGACCCTATCGAACCAGAAGAATATCAAGACCTTACAATTAAAGAGATTTCTGTTCTGGTTCATGACAGAATAAAGCAAGCGCAATTGATATCACAACAAAAGGAAAGTTAAATGGGATTATTAGACAGCTTACTTGGCAATGCATCAGAACTGGATAGCGAAGAGCTAAACCAAGAGTTTTCACCTATTTTGGCCGACAACGAACAGGTTGAACTTGGGTTTAAGCTCATTCGCGATATGTTTATCTTTACCAACAAACGAATGATTATCATCGATAAGCAAGGATTAACCGGTAAAAAAATTGAATATCACTCGGTGCCTTTTAAGTCGATTACCCATTTCATTGTCGAAAGCGCGGGACACTTTGATATGGACTCAGAACTTAAAATTTGGATTTCAGGCACCACTGACCCTATTATTTATGAGCTAAAACGTGGTGCAGATGTCGTCGCGATCCAAAAAACCTTAGCTAATTGCATGTTTGGTTAAACCGAGCCACTAGTTGCTCTTTTTTAGTTTTAGTGAGTTTTTTAAGCTGTGCCTCCAGTTTTCCGGCACAGCTGCGATCTTCCACTTGCTGGTTATACACCATCGTCACAGGGCGGCGCACTCGAGTGTATTTAGCCCCCTTTGGTAAACCGTTATGCTCAAGTTCACGCCGCACCAAGTCGGTTGTAACTCCACAATACAATGAATTATCATTGCATCGCATCAGGTACACATACCAATCAGTTTTTTTAGTCACTTAGATTCCTTCATCGTCAGATTAACCAAATCAATATAATTAAACCAACATTTAAAAATAAAAAACATTTAATAACATAAGCTTAAATGTTTGGCTTCATTATTGCTTTAATCATTAATATTGACGTGAACAACTAAGGAAAGCAATTATCATGCAAAAATTAAAAAAACTATCTATTACGATCATCGGTGGTCTCCTACTATTATTAGGATTGATCATGATAGTGCTACCGGGCCCAGCCATCTTAATTATTCCATTAGCACTGACTATTTTAGCCCTAGAATACCAGTGGGCAAAACACTATTTGAAAATTTCACAACGGATGCTGAGTCAAGCCGGCCGAAAAATGGACGCTTTCATCAGAAAATTAAAACGTAAACACTAATTCCTATTCAATCCGGCTTTATGTACAATATCCCTCCAAAATTCTGTTAGCTGGATCACACAAATGAATCAAGATGAAATGAAAAAAGCCGCTGGCTGGGCTGCGTTAAAATATGTTGAGAAAGACACTATTATTGGTGTTGGTACCGGCTCAACCGTTAATCATTTTATTGATGCCTTAGGCAGTATCAAAGGCGATATTGAAGGCGCTGTATCGAGCTCTGAAGAGTCTACTCGACGCTTAAAAGAATACGGCATTCCAGTGTTTGACCTTAACACCGTTGACCAATTAAGTGTCTATGTTGACGGGGCCGATGAAATTAATCACCACATGCAGATGATCAAAGGCGGTGGCGCGGCATTAACACGCGAAAAGATCATTGCTGCCGTCGCAGAGAAATTTGTCTGTATTGCTGATCAAAGTAAATATGTCAAGTTACTAGGTGACTTTCCACTGCCAGTCGAAGTCATTCCAATGGCCCGGTCTTATGCTGCTCGCCAGCTAGTTAAACTCGGTGGAGATCCGGTGTACCGTGAAGGTGTGCTCACCGACAACGGCAATGTTATTCTTGATGTTTATAATTTAAAAATCGAAAATGCTTGTGATTTAGAGCGAAAAATCAATAACATTGTTGGTGTAGTAACTAACGGTTTTTTTGCCGAACGTAGTGCCGACACTTTATTACTGGCCACCCCAAATGGGGTTGAGACAATCAACAAATAAAGTAGCCCTGTAATGATCCTCGTGACTAATAGCATTTGGTTACGGGTGTTTTTTAATCTCTACCCGCCAAAAAACAGACATTAACAACAAATTAACATCAAGCACTATAAAACTAGTTGATAACCATCATTTCTCAAGCGTATTTCCCTATACATTAGCCTCGTAACATATTAATTATCGCCATGGTTATCAAGGGCTGTAGCTTATATAAATATTTTTATTCTTATTTCAATTTATCATTATCATTAAATGGTTAAATTTGTTACTTTAAAGTCTAATACCTCCGTAATTGTTGCTAGGAATAAAAAAGATGGCTCATTTTTCACTCACCAAAGACAAAATTAAAATATTACTGCTTGAAGGGTTACACCCGAGTTCATTAGAAGTACTGCAAAATGCTGGCTATCAAAATATCGAGTGCTTAAAAACGTCCTTACCGGAAGAAGAGCTAATCGAAAAAATCAAAGATGTCCATTTCATTGGTATTCGCTCACGCACCGAACTTAACGAAAACGTTATCGCCGCAGCGAATAAATTAGTGGCGATCGGTTGCTTTTGTATTGGCACTAATCAGGTCAACTTGGCGGCGGCAGAGAAGCGTGGCATTCCCGTTTTTAATGCCCCGTTCTCAAATACCCGCTCAGTCGCCGAACTAGTATTAGGTGAAACATTACTATTGTTACGTGGTATTCCAGAGAAAAGCGCTAAAGCCCATCGAGGTGAATGGCAAAAATCTGCAACCGGTTCATTTGAAGCCCGTGGTAAACAATTAGGTATTATTGGTTATGGCCACATAGGGATGCAACTGGGGATCCTAGCGGAAAACCTCGGGATGCGGGTACGGTTTTATGATATCGAAGACAAACTGCCACTGGGTAACGCCAGTCAAATTGCTAAAATGGACGAACTATTGGCTACGTCCGATATTATTACTTTGCATGTGCCAGAAACACCGCAAACAAAATATATGTTTAAAGCCGAACAATTGGCAACAATGAAGGCCGGTGCAATCTTTATTAATGCATCACGCGGTACAGTGGTCAATATTGATGACTTAGCGGACTCATTAAAAAGTGGTCATATTAGTGGGGCAGCAATCGATGTCTTCCCCGTTGAACCTAAATCAAATAATGAAGAGTTTACCTCACCATTACGCGGTATCGACAACGTCATTTTAACCCCTCATGTTGGTGGTAGCACGCAAGAAGCGCAACAAAACATTGGTATTGAAGTCGCTGGGAAACTGGCCAAATACTCTGACAATGGCTCAACATTATCAGCGGTTAACTTCCCTGAAGTATCGCTACCTCAGCATGTTGGCTCGTCTCGTCTTTTACATATTCACCATAACCAACCAGGCATTATGAATCAGATTAATATGGCCTTTGCCGAGCGTAACATTAATATTTCAGCGCAATATCTCCAAACTACCGCAGAAATTGGCTATGTTGTGATGGAGGTCGACTCTAAAGACGCCGACGTCGCACTCGATGAATTAAATAAAATTGAAGGTACAATCAGAGCCCGTACTTTGCACGCTCTGTAGTATTCTTTAATTGCTGCGTAAATTGTTTTGATCTGCGCAGCAAACTCCCTTAGGATCAGAGGCATTCTTATTTAGCTATTTACTAGGTGCAACGTGCCAACTTCTCTTACTTTAACCTCCTTTGATATATTCCCAGATTTAACGGTCGGACTCACAAAATTAACCGGTGCCGATAATGTTAGTTTCTTACAAGGACAATTAACCTGTGACGTTGCCACCTTGACCAAAGAGCATTCCTTACTTGGTGGTCATTGTGATCCCAAAGGAAAGATGCTCGCCGTGGTACGTTTATTTCAATATCAAGACAGTATTCTCGCGCTACAAGCTGCCAACAATGCAGCGAGTCATTTACCCAGTTTAAAGAAATACGCAGTATTCTCGAAAGTGGATATTTCAGTCTGTTCTGATCAATTCACCGTTATCGGCCTCGCGGGTGAAGAAGCTAAGCAATGGTTAATTGAGTACGCTAATTACCCAGCACAACCCGTTAACGACAACGATTGTTTTGAGAGCCCTTTTGGCTTACTCACTAGCGCGCCTTTTGGCCAGAGATTCCTGTTGATTGCAACTAAACAACAGGCACAAGATTTGTTGACAGCGTTACCACAACAAGCAGCGACACAATCCAATGATGTCTGGCACGCCTTAGACTTGTTAAGCGGTTCACCTGAAATCACACCACAAACACAAGCACAATTTGTCCCTCAAATGCTTAATTTACAAATGATTGATGGTATTAGTTTTAAGAAAGGATGTTATATCGGTCAAGAAACAGTCGCTAGAATGCATTTTCGTGGTCTCAATAAACGGTCGATGTTTATTTTGCGCGCAACATCACAGCTAAGTGTTAATGTCGGTGATAGTCTCGAACGTCAAGTTGAGAGTGGTTGGCGTAATGCAGGTACCATCATTGGTGTACAAACGGTTGAGCAACAAACGATTATCACGGCTGTTTTACCCAGTGATAGTGAACCAGGCGCGGTGTTAAAATTGACCAATACCGAAGATACTTTAATCCTGTCAACCCCAAATTATTTTGAGCTAAAGACTAAATAGCTCAAAGTGACCTTAGCCAGAAAGAATGCGCGAAGGTCACATCAATAATAAGAATAATAATGAATAAAATAAGCAAACGCTTGGCTAGTCTCGAGCAATTTCCCGACCAACTGCAAACGTTGATTAAATCACTGGTCGCACAACAAAATTTTTCCGGCTATTTTAGCGCCGATCAAGTCAAGCAGTTATGTCAACTCGGTACTAACCATCAACAATTATTACGGTTACTGATCCCATTAGCGCAAACCTACAGCATTGCTCCGTTATCTGAATTTTACGTCGGGGCTGCCGCATTATCGGCGTCGGGAGCAATTTACCTCGGTGCTAACATGGAACTGCCGCCGCAGAACTTAGGTCAAACTATTCATGCAGAACAATCAGCCATTAGCCATACTTGGCACCATGGCGAATCATCGATCACTCTGCTCGCTGTCAGTGCAACGCCTTGCGGACACTGTCGCCAATTTATGAATGAACTACCTCAAGCGAATCAACTTGAGATTTTATTACCGGATCAACAGAGCATACAATTAAGTCAGTTACTTCCTCACTCTTTTGGCCCCAGTGACTTAGCCGTCGCCGACCGTTTAATGAAATCAGCACCATATGCACTCAATAAAAGTACCAGCGATCCTTTACTAAATGCTGCTATTAACGCTGCACAGCAAAGCTACAGTCCTTACAGTAATAGCCCAAGTGGTATCGCCTTAAAAACCAAGCGCGCCATTTATCAGGGTCGTTATGCTGAAAATTGTGCCTATAATCCAAGCCTATCCCCTTTGCAATCGGCCTTAATTGCCGTACATTTAGCTAACGACAATTTTTGTGATATTACCGAAGCCGTATTAGTGGAGAGTAAGTCACGTCAAATATCACAACTGGCTATTAGCCAGAACATACTATCGGAACTCGGTGATATTGATTTAATTCATTACGCTATTTAAATTTAGATAAGGACAGTTATGGCACAAGCGAACTCATTAAAAAGTATTTTTTACGCCCTTGGTGCTAATTTCGTGATTGCTATCGCCAAGTTTGCGGCGGCAATTCATACGGGATCAGGCGCGATGATGGCCGAAGCAGTTCACTCCGCTGCTGACTGTTCTAATCAAGGGCTATTACTGCTCGGGTTTAAAAAAGCTAAAAAGCCGCCATCGCGAGAGCATCCATTAGGTCACGGTAAAGAAATCTATTTTTGGTCGTTTATTGTCGCTATTATGCTTTTTTCGGTTGGCGGGATGTTTTCAATCTACGAGGGCATGCACAAACTTGACAGTGATGAGCCTTTATCATCGCCTTATGTTGCCATCGCAGTATTAGTGTTCGCTATTTTCGCTGAAGGTGCCTCACTGTGGGGCTGTATCCTTGAAATCAACAAGGTTCGTGGCGAACGTAGTTTGTGGCGCTGGTTTAGAGAAAGTCGTCAAAGTGAATTAATTGTGGTGTTTGGTGAAGATCTCGCGGCACAAATCGGCTTAATATTTGCGCTAGGTGCGATTATTTTGACCATGATCACTGGTAATCCCATTTATGATGCCATTGGCTCTATCGGGATCGGCGTTCTATTAATTGTGATTGCAATATTAATCGCACGAGAGGTCAAAGACTTACTTGTTGGTCAAGGCGTTGACCCATTAGTTGAAAAGAAAATGCGCGATTTCTTGTCGCAGCATAGCGATATTACCCAATTATATAGCCTGCTAACTTTGCAACTAGGGCCCGATGTCATGGTGGCGATCAAAGCTCAGATGGATACGGAGCTTTCGAGTAAAGAAATGATTAATAAAATTAATGCAACCGAACTGGCCTTTAAGCAACAATTCCCAGAGGTAGTTTGGTTGTTTTTCGAACCAGACTGTAAAGATTAACTACTACACATAAAAAAAGGATTTATTATGAATATCACTTTAAAAGCCCTGCTAATCGCTAGTACCCTATCACCTAGTTTGGCGATGGCATCCGATGAGCACAAGCCAATTACCCACACGGTCGGGGTTTTCACTGGCGTCACCATCAATGACGGTGAATCGGACTCAAGTTACGGCCTTGAGTATGAATATAAATTAAATCAAGATTGGGGTGTCGGATTAGTGTATGAGAAAACTCCTGACGCTCACCATGAAGATGGTATTACGGTGACCCTTGCTTCTGTCTATGCCCACCCAACGGCCAATTGGCGGATTGGATTTGGTGTTGGTCAAGAAAAAATTGGTGGTCACCACAGCTACACCAAAGATCTAATTCGTACCAGTGTCGCCTATGATTTTCACTTAGCCAGTTTCGGTATTGCCCCTTCGCTAGCTTTTGATGTCGTGGATGGCGACACAGCAACTGTGGTCGGATTAGCGTTCACTAAATCATTTTAAGCTAGGCTTGTCGCAGGCGTATCGAACAGCGCCTGCAATGTTTCAACAAATCGCCCAACATGCAGGCCATCCATCACTCCGTGATGCACTTCCACTGATAATGGCATCATCATCTTTCCTTGCTTGAGACTACACTGACCAAACACAATTTTAGGAATCGAGTCGACTTGATCTGTATTTCTCGCATTACTGAAACTGGTAAAGCTTATCCAAGGCAATACCGACATATGAACCACATTTTGCAACATCTCCCCCCCCACAAAGTTAGCTGCAACAAAAGGGGTCGATTTAACCAGCTGTTCTGTTTTTGTTGCCGCGACAGTAAATTTATCATAGGTTGGTTGATAGGGTAAATTGCAAAACCGCATCATTTCATCATCACCTAATATCGCAACACTAATCGCAATATCAGGATAAATCCTAACTTGTTGCTCAACAATCCGATATTGAAAACTTTGATTACTATTAACCGCCTGTTGAGTCAAAAACAAATAGCCATGAAAAAAACTGACTTGCTGTTGTCTACAAAATTGATACAGCGCCGTCGCATCAACCTCACAGCAAATATTAAACCAAGGCTGAGTCGCAGATTGATAAAATTTAAAATGTTCAATCCGTGACCAGATGGATAAATCTATATTTTTATAATTCATATTTACTTATTCAAGATTAGGTGTTGAGATAGTCAACAATATTATGGCTTAATTGGTTGACTAAGCGTTGACGTGCCTCGGTCGTTGCCCAAGCAATATGTGGTGTTATCACTAAATTATCACCGGAGTAATCGAGCAAGCAGTTACCATCTATGGGCGGCTCTGTTGATAAAACATCAAGTGCAGCCCCTGCAATCACATCATTTTTTAATGCATCAACCAAATCAGGCTCATTAATTAAACCGCCACGAGCTGTATTAATTAATAAGGCGCTAGGTTTCATTTTGGCAAAGATTTGTCGGTTAAAAAGGTCAGTATTATCATCAGTCAGAGGGCAGTGTAAGCTAATGACATCGGCATGGGTCAATAATTGTTCGAACGACACTCGCTCATCACGAATCACCGTCGCATCAGGTCGCTCTGCTATCATTATTTTCATCCCAAATGCTTGGGCTAATTTAGCACTCGCTTGACCCAAACGACCAAAACCAACAATACCAAAGTTTTTATTGGCTAATTCAAGCATTGGAAAATCAAGATTACAAAAAAACTCACTGGTTTGCCATTGGCCCAGTTTAATGAACCGTTGATAACTGGCCACTTTATTGGTCAATTGTAATAGCAGACTAAAAGTATGTTGCGCCACCGATGCCCCAGCATATCCCGCGACATTAATGACTTTAATCCCTAACTTTTCAGCCATCACTAGGTCTATATTATTCGTGCCAGTTGCCGTCACCGCAATTAATTTTAATTTAGGCAGCGCCGTTAATACCGCCGCCGTTAGTTGAACTTTGTTGGTGAACACGACATCAGCGTTAGCACATCGGTCAACTATTTCATGATCTGACGTTAACGGGTAAACTTGCCAAGTATTAAAAAGATTAGCCAATACGGTTAAATCGACATCATCACCTAATGTTTTTTGATCGAGTAATACTGCATTTAATGTCACAATAAATCCTACTAAATTAATCACCTCTGTTTAAGGTGTTCAATCATGACAGATAATAAAGATCACAATCAAGACCACAAGCCAGATAATAAACCCGAATGTATATACTGCAAGAAGATGCGGGCGATTATTATTTGGGGTGTTTTGATGTATTTGTTTTTTCAATATGTGTATTTAGCCTGAACTCAGGATATTTAGATAAATATTGATATAAACCACTATCGTTTCATTACGTAAACGATATAATGACGATTAAATTCTAATAGATAAATGCAGATATGTTGACCGATATATTTTCCGCTGGTGCGACTATTTTTTATGGCCTGAGCTTTGTGTTGGTTATCAAAAATATTTTTCAGCACGCACAAATCAGTGATAAATTCATTTTTAGCAGTGCCCTGCTCGCTATTTTATGCCATAGCGTAGCACTGGCAACCACGATTATTGCATCTGACGGTCAAAATATGAGTATTTTGGCGGTAGCGTCTATTGTCAGTTGGATCATTGCCACCATGCTCACTATTGCATTACCGCGATTTTCCATTGCTTCATTATTGCCTGTTGTTTATGGGTTTGCGATGTTTGCGGTGCTCGGATTATGGCTTGTTCCATCGAGTTACATCACTCACTTTGAAACCCACCCTGAAGTGCTGATTCATATCTGCTTAGCACTAAGTGCTTACAGCACGATGGTCATCGCCGCTTTTTATGCCGTACAACTATCAATCATCAATAAAAAACTGAAAAACAAACAACTCAATTTAGCTAAATCACCACTGCCACCGTTATTAACGGTCGAAAAGCAATTATTTCAGCTGATTTTGGCCGGGGTCATCTTACTAACTCTGTCATTGGCAACCGGTTTTTTCTTTCTAGAAGATATGTTTGCCCAAGGTAAAGCCCATAAAGCTATTTTATCATTAGTCGCTTGGTCTCTTTATAGTTACCTACTATGGCGACATTTTGACCGTGGCGTCCGAATCCAAATGGCCGTTCAGTTTACCATTGCTGGCGCAGTTATCTTAACCCTCGCTTACTTTGGTAGCCGTTTCGTTAGCGAAATCCTGCTATAACCGATATAATGATTAACTTGACAGTTCCTTACTACACCCCGTATAAGGAACTTATTATATTAATAAAGGAAATATCTACTTGGACAGCATATCTACCCTAACCTTATTTGGGATCCTGTTCGTTCTAATTGTACTGTCAGCTTATTTTTCTAGCTCAGAAACTAGCATGATGTCATTAAACCGTTATCGCTTACGACATCGGGTCAAAAACAAAGACAAAGCAGCTAAGCGTGTGGAAAAATTGTTACAGCGCCCCGACCGCTTAATCGGTTTAATTTTAATTGGTAATAATCTCGTTAATATTGCTGCCTCTGCGCTTGCAACCGTCATTGGTATCAGGCTATTTGGCGATGTTGGCATTGCCATTGCAACCGTGACTTTAACCTTTGTTATTTTGATTTTTGCTGAAGTTACCCCCAAAACAATTGCCGCCTTACACCCTGAAAAAATTGCGTTTCCAAGTTCGCTGATATTAACCCCTTTACTGGTTATTCTTTATCCTTTTGTGTGGCTAGTCAATATTATCACCAATGGTATTTTGATGATTTTTGGCATTAACGCCAATGATAAAACCATCGATCAGTTAAGCAGTGATGAACTGCGCACGGTCGTGATTGAAACCGCTGGTTTAATTCCAGAAAAACATCAACAAATGCTGACCAGTATTTTAGATCTTGAGAAAGTCACCGTTGAAGACATCATGGTGCCTCGCAATGAGATTGCTGGTATCGATATCAATGACGATTGGAAAGGCATTCAACGTCAGCTCAAAAATAGCCAACATACTCGGATACTACTTTTTCGCGATAATGTGGATGATGCGGTAGGTTTTATCCATGCCCGAGACTTAATGCACCTGCAATCGAAGGGACAATTTGATAAATCGAATATGGTTCGTTCGGTCCGTGAGCTTTACTTTATTCCTGAAGGTGCCAGTTTAAATGTTCAATTATTAAAATTTCAAGAGAACAAAGAGCGAATTGGCCTGGTCGTCGATGAATACGGTGACATTCAAGGCTTGGTTACTCTCGAAGATATCCTTGAAGAAATTGTTGGCGATTTTACCACGGGGGTCTCTTCGGCCATCAGTGATGAGATACACTTGCAAGAGGATGGCAGTTACATTATTGATGGCACCATGAATATTCGTGAACTAAACCGCGAAATGAACTGGCACCTACCCATTGACGGCCCTAAGACACTTAACGGATTAATCATTGAATATCTTCAGGATATTCCATCATCGGGTGTTAGTTTCAGAATTGATGGTTACCCAATTGAAGTACTCGAAGTTGACAACAACATGATTAAGCGTATTCGGATTATTCCTGAACTCTTTGAGCCCAAAGCTAACCCAAACATCGATACTGACGAAGATGACTAGCCCCTCAAATTAACTTGATGAGCGGTGTTGTTTAATTCGCTCATAAGCCGCTTGAATATCTTGTGCTTTCTGATTGGCAATCGCTAACATTTCCTGCGGCAAACCTTTAGCTGCTAACTTGTCAGGATGGTGCTGTGACATCTGCTTTTTCCATGCCTTCTTAATGGCCTTATCATCATCGGAGGCCGACACACCCAGCATATCGTAGGCATCGTCCAGAGAAGGGGCATTAGTATTATTACCTCCTTGTTGATGATGATAATGCATTTGTGCTTCAAGCTGCTGTAATAAGCGCTCGATATCTCGTACCGAAAAACCAAGAATGCGCGCCACCACATGCAGTATTTCACGTTCTTTAGGATGCAGTTCACCATCGGCAAATGCCGCTTGTAACTGCACTTCTAAAAATAATTGCAGGATATCCCGCTGACCAAATGAACTACGTTTAAAATCTTTGAGTACTTGTTCTAATTCAAAATCGCCAGTCTTTCCTTGCGCAAAGGCTGCTTGTGCTTCACGGCGTTTATCACCAGATAAACCCATTTTATCCATCAAAACCGAAGCCGCTTGAATTTCCTGTGCCGTGACTTGCCCACTGGCTTTGGCGATATGACCAAAGACCGAAAATACCGCATGAAAGAACACCGCTTGATTAGTAAATGAATTCTTATTAACAAAAAACTTACTGAAGCCACCTTGATTTGAAAAATCTTGGCTCATACCGCGGTCAAAACGATAACCTAAATAAAGTCCAAACAAGGCACCAAAAAGACCACCAAAAAAGAATCCGAAGATTACGCCTAACACTTTTCCCCAAATATTCACTCTTTATCCTCTAATTCAAGTTGATACTCAAGCGTTGATAGTCGCTCAGGTGTGCCAACATCGGTCCATTGGGCCGATAAAATTTGACCGCTTATTTGATGTTGATTGATTGCTTGTTTTAATATTGGCGCTAATGCCATACGTTTAACGGTTAACGACGTAAATAACTGCGGGTGATATAACCCCAATCCGGTATAAGTATATTTAACGGCACCATCAATATTTAACAAATGGTCATTGATTGAGAAATCACCGTTAGGATGATGTTCAGGGTTTTTGGTTAGCAATAAATGAGCTAAACATCCTGACGTTAATGTTTTAGGTAGTAACGAAAAATCAAAGTCGGTCCAAATATCACCATTAATCACCCAAAAAGGCTCCGACCCTAACAGCGGTAACGCATTAGCAATGCCGCCCGCCGTTTCAAGTGCTTGAGTCGATTCATCAGAATAAACAATCGCTAAACCCCAACGGCTACCATCCCCTAAACTATCGACTATTTTATGCCCTAACCACGCATGATTGATCACCACAGTAGTGACACCAACGGCAGCCAGCTTCTCCAAATGGTACTCAATTAAAGACTTTCCAGCCACTTTCAATAGTGGTTTTGGCAAGCTATCGGTTAAAGGACGCATTCGCTCCCCCCGCCCCGCCGCTAATATTATAGCGCGCATTGTCGCTCCTTCAATTTAAGCTTAGGTATAATGTGTCGCTCAAACAACTGCGCCAATGGCTCAAGTTGCGGGTAGTTCTGACAAACCTCAACAATATAATCAATCACCAAAGGTAAATCATTTAAATAGGCCGCTTTACCGTCACGTAAATACAAACGACTAAAAATACCACACACTTTAAGGTGTCGCTGTAAGCCCATTAAATCAAACCATTGTTGATACTGCAAAAAATCATCATCACAATAACCTAATTTCACAAACATTTGGTGTGATTGTGCTAATAATTGCTGACGTAAACCCGCTGAAAGTTTGAAATAACAATCTTTGAGCAACGAAGCAATATCATAGGTTAATGGCCCTCTCACCGTGTCTTGAAAATCAATAATGGCTAATGATTGTTGATTTATTACCATCAGATTACGGCTATGAAAATCACGATGGACTGTCACTTGAGGCTGCAATATCGCTTGATCGACTAACAGAGTAAAGCAATCATTGACTGATTGTTGTTCGCTTAACGTCAGAGCAATATCGAGATATTGAGTCACAAACCAATCACTAAATAATGAGAGTTCTAGTCTAAAAAAATCAGCATTATAATCATGTTGATGCCGCACCGGTATCTTAACTGCAGCCACCAAGCCAAGTTGTTGAACCGCCAACGGATACCATGATAAATCATTAGCATTAAGTAGTGGTAATAGTGTTTGGTCCCCTAAATCGGACAACAGAAAAAAACCTCGTTCAAAATCACTCGCTAATACCTCAGGTACATGAATCCCAGCTTGCGCATAAGCGATAGCAAATGCCACAAATTCACGGTTTTTTTCGCTGGTTGGCGGAGCATCAACTAACACGACACTGGCACCTGCCCCGTCATATCGAAAATAGCGTCTAAAGCTGGCATCCGCACTAATAACATCTAAATCAACATGAGAAAGCCCTTGTTGATTAGCAAACCAATCGCTTAGCTGCTCCTTACGTAAATCTGACAAAATATCTCCATCATTGATAGTTCTTGAAATGATTATATAATGGAAAAGGTCACGGGTATAAGATATTATACTCTGACGCTTTCTCATTGTTACTTGATACATGGAACCACAGCGTGTTTATCTTAGTCTACCAAGACATTTCGATTTTTCATCAATTGACCCATTTTTAGGTGCAAACAGCCACAATATGCGAATTTTACTGCTTATAATCTTCATTATTTCATCGGTCTTTTCGACTAAACAAGCATTAGCACAAGTAGCTAATAGCTCACCACAGCAATGCCTAATAAACTCGCCACGCTTAACAACACCACAATTACCAACTCTAGATCAACTCATTAGTGACGATCAATTGGTCATTATCTCCGATCATACAGAAATAAATTACCCTGGCCATTTGAAATATTGGGGCAATATCGATTTTATTCAAAACAATACCTTTATTCATGCTCAACGCGCTGAAATAAATCGTCAAGAAAATTCCTTTACCGCCTCAGGAAATCTTCATTTCCAAGATAAAATCATGACCCTGAACAGCGATTCATTAACAGGAACCCTCGATGGCAAAAATACTGAGTTAATCAATACCAAATACTGGTTCAATGGCATGTCAATTCATGGCCAAGCTGATAGCTTCAAAATGGCCGATGGCAAAACATTAGTCTTACGCAATGCGCTATTTACGACTTGCCCAACGGATCAACCTGATTGGGCGCTGCGAGCAAAAAAAATCACCATTGACACTGAAAATGAATGGGCAATTGTCCGTCGAGCCACCTTCGAACTGTTCGACATTCCGGTATTTTATTTCCCATATTTAACCCTGCCTATTTCGGACAAACGGGCGACTGGTTTTTTGTATCCCAATATAGGGACGAACAGTCGCAATGGTGCCGACATCTCAGTGCCATTTTATTGGAACATTGCCCCTGAATATGACTTAACATTAACGCCGCGGATCATGACCAACCGAGGCTTTCAGTTAGGGGCTAAATTTAGATATTTGGTCGACCAACAACAAGGGTTGTTAAACGTCGAATATTTAGGCTCTGATAAAGCCAGTAATTCTGAAAAACGTTATTTACTCTATTGGCAGCATCAAGGTAAAATTAATAAAAACTGGCGCATATCAACAGATGTTATCCACGCCAGTGATGATAATTATTTTAATGATATTGGTTCCGAGTTTACCAATAAAACAGATAACCAATTAATTAAAACCGCTGAATTAGGTTACTATCAAGACAGTTGGTGGCTAAATTTAAAGATTCAAGACATCAAAGTACTTGGTGCTCAAGAAAATCCTTACCAGCTGATGCCGCAACTGAGTTTTCATAGCTATCAAAATCAAATCAATCCCTTTGTTGAATACGATCTATTCTCTGAATTTAGTTATTTCGCCAACAATAAAACCGTCAACAATGAGGCTTTACGTCTCCATGTCGAGCCGACATTACGCGTGCCTTTAAACTATGCCACCGGCAGTTTAGTCACCGAATTATCACTACTTCAAACCTGGTATCAACAAACTGAAATATCCACCAATACCACCAAAAACATTAGTCGTACCTTGCCGCAGTTTCGAATTAACGCCAGCATCAATTTTGAGCGGGACGCCACTTTATTTAATCAACAATATCTACAAACCTTTGAACCACAATTTCAATACCTTTATGTCGCCAAAAAAGATCAATCTGAGATTAAACTCTACGATACCGCTAAGTTACGCGATGATTACCATGGTTTATTTAGAGCGCGTCGCTTTAGTGGTTTAGATCGCATTGCCGATGCCAACCAAATTACCTTAGGTATCACCAATCGCTTTAGAAACAGTGATAATCAAGAAACGTTTAAATTAAGCGTCGGGCAAACCTATTACCTCACAAAAAATACCACCATGCTCGATGGCACAGTGAACGAGGATGGTTCAGTGGCCTCTTCGGCATTAGCTGGCGAAATAGACTTCCAACCATTAAAACATTGGTACTTCAGTGGTGCGATTCAATTTGAACAATCAAGTCATGCGATATCTCAAGCCAAAACAACCATAGATTATCGTTTAAACAGTGATAAACTCATTCAATTTAGCCACCGTTATATCGATAAAATCAATACCACTAAAATTGATCAATTAGGCTTGCAAGGTGTCTGGCCCATTAATCAAGATTGGACATTTGTTGGTAATTATTATCGAGATATTAATTTACATCGAACTATCGAAAGTTTTATTGGTCTTCAATATGAGTCTTGCTGTTGGGCGATAACCTTACAAGCTTATCGTCAGCTCAACACCATTTACGAAAACAGCACAACCCAACCGACATCAGCTCAAGCAGAGTTTGATAACGGTTTTAAGTTTAATTTTAAAATTAAAGGTCTCGGTGCGAGCTCTAAATTGAGTGCAAAAGAGATGTTAGACGATGGCTTATTTAGTTACCGTCGCCCCTATTATTTAAAAAATTAAGATTTTCTATAAAGACAAGTCAGTTGACTCTATAGTTAATTCCGATTATAAATTACGTCAAAATGACCAGCAATGGATAAGAAATGAAGTTATCAGCCATATTACTAGCCACTATTTTTGTTGGCACCACTCTAAATACCCAAGCAGTAGAGTCGCTTGACCGTGTCGCGATAATCGTTAATAACGGTATTGTATTACAAAGCGAAATTGGTAACCTAGTTAGTTCGGTTAAACGCCGTTCGCTAGAAGCAAAACAAGCACTGCCATCGGATCGGGTGCTTAGAACCCAAGCCACCGAACGCTTAATCGATAAAGTCTTGAAAGAACAAATGGCCGAACGCATGGGCATGCGAATTGGTGATGCGCAATTAGATCAAACCATTGAAGGTATTGCGCGCGAGCAAAAAATGACGATTAACCAATTAAAAGACGTGATCGAGCAAGCGGGTGATAACTTTGCTAACTATCGTGAGTCGATTCGTAGTGAATTATTATTAAGTCAGGTCGAACGAATTTCGGTCCGTCGTCGCGTCAATATTTCAGAACAGGAAATCGACAACTTAGTCACGATAATGCAGGAGCATGGTAAAACGAACACTGAGTATCATATTGGTCATATCCTTATTTCAACCGATAGCTCGCCAGAAGCACAGAAATTATCTCGTACCAGAGCCGATAAAGTACTAGCCATGCTAAAAAAAGGCGATGACTTTAAACGCATCGCGATTACTTCATCATCAGGCCCTAAGGCATTAGAAGGCGGCGATTGGGGCTTTATGAACATTAATGAAATGCCAACCTTATTTACCGATGCGGTTAAAGGTCATAAAGCTGGCGATATTATTGGCCCAATCAAAAGCGGTAACGGCTTTCATATTTTGACTGTTTTTGAAATCAAAGGTAAGCAACAGGTTGAAGTGAACGAAGTAAATTCTCGACATATTTTAATTAAGCCATCGATCATTTTAAGTGACGAACGCGCTAAAGAGATGCTGAACGATTTCGTTAAACAAATTAAAGCTGGCACCACAACGTTCAGTGACTTAGCGAAAGAGCATTCTGCCGATCCAGGTTCAGCAGTCAAAGGCGGCGAACTAGGTTGGAGTGACCCAAGCATTTACGTACCCGCTTTTAAAAATGTGTTAGCCAAGCTTGAAAAAGACGAAATTAGCGCCCCATTTTTATCCTCTCACGGCTGGCATATTATCCAATTTATTGGCCGCCGTAATGTTGATGCCACTGATAAATTTGTCAAAAATCGCGCCTACCAATTATTATTCAACCGTAAATTTTCTGAAGAGAGTGCGGCATGGTCAAGAGAACTACGCTCTCAGGCCTACATTGAAATTGTCAGTACTGACGACTAAAGCAAGGATTTTAAATTGACAATACGTATCGCTCTGACTCCAGGTGAACCCGCAGGCATCGGCCCCGATTTAGCTATTCAAATTGCCCAAAAAGACTGGCCAATCGAGATTGTTGCCGTTGCCGATAAAAATTTATTATTAGCGCGTGCCAAGCTATTAGGCTTGCCATTAATCATTCGTGATTATGACAAGAACCGAGCGGCTCAGCCTCAAAAGTCAGGTACTATCACGGTTCATCATATTGAACTTGCTGCGCCAGTACAATGCGGTGAACTTGATGAGAAGAATGGCAGCTATGTATTAGAAACCTTACAGTTTGCATGCGATCACAATATTGCGAGTGAATTTGCAGCGGTTGTTACAGGACCGGTTCATAAGGGTATAATCAATAAGTCAGGCATCGCATTTAGTGGTCACACTGAATTTTTTGCCCAACAATCTAACACCCCCGATGTCGTGATGTTATTAGCGACAGAAGGGTTGCGAGTTGCGTTAGTCACCACGCATATACCCTTGGCTTATGTATCAAAAGCGATTACGTTTGATCGCATTGTCAATGTAACTCGTATTTTACATCAAGATTTAGTGAGTAAGTTTGGGATTAATAACCCAACCATTTATGTTTGTGGCTTAAATCCACACGCTGGTGAAGATGGCCATTTAGGCCGCGAAGAAATAGAAACTATTAGCCCAGCTTTGGAGCAACTACGAAGCGAAGGGATCAATGTTATTGGCCCTTTACCGGCAGATACACTATTTCAAGATAAATATCTTAATGATGCCGATGCAGTACTCTCGATGTTTCATGATCAGGGCTTACCTGTACTCAAACATAAAGGCTTTGGTAAATCAGTTAATATTACACTTGGCTTACCGTTTATTAGAACGTCTGTTGATCATGGCACAGCCCTTGATTTAGCAGGCACTGGCAAAGCAGATAATGGCAGCATGATTGTTGCCATTAATGAAGCCATACAATTAGCAATGAAGAATTAGCAATGAACAGTAAAGTACACTTAGGCCATACGGCTCGAAAAAGATTTGGCCAAAATTTCTTGAACGATCAAGGCGTCATTGATTGCATCGTCTCCGCAATCGACCCTCGTCCACAGGACCATTTAGTTGAGATTGGTCCTGGATTAGGCGCACTGACTGAACCGGTTGTTGCCAAAATAGAGCACATGTCGGTGATTGAACTCGACCGTGACTTAGCCGCACGACTCGAAAAACACCCTGTTTTAAGTAAAAAATTGACCATTCATCAAGGTGACGCCCTTAAATTTGATTTTTCAACCTTAGTCAAAGATGGTCAAAAGCTTAAAGTGTTTGGTAACCTGCCATACAATATTTCGACTCCGTTAATGTTTCATTTGTTTGAACAAACCGGTTTGATTCAAAATATGCACTTTATGCTCCAAAAGGAAGTGGTATTGCGTTTGTGTGCAGCTCCTAACAGTAAATCCTATGGCCGACTCAGTGTCATGGCACAATATTTTTGTAATATCATTCCAGTGATTGAAGTCGGTCCTCATTGTTTTGTTCCGGCACCTAAAGTTCATTCTGCCGTGGTAAGACTAGAACCTTATGAAGAACTCCCTTTTCCAGCTAAAAACTTTGAGACCTTACAGCATGTCGTAGCTCAAGCCTTTTCTATGCGTCGTAAAACCATTAGAAACAGCTTAAAAGGCACCTTAACGGTCGAAGAATTAGCTCAAGTAGGTGTCGCGTCAGAACTACGTGCAGAACAAGTCAGCGTTGAACAATATGTAGCGTTGGCAAATTTACTAACTGATAAGAAAGTTAAAAACTAATCCTATGACCATGCAATCTCTCATTGACCTTAACGATCACATAACCATCGATGTTAATTCATATTTTTTTGAACAACGCGAAGAGGAGAACGAAACATTTTTCCTCTTTGGTTATGACATAAAAGTTACTAATAATAGTGATAACCTTATAAAAATTTTACGTCGTCATTGGTTTATTACTGACAGTAATGGCGAACAAGTTGAGGTTGAAGGAGAAGGGGTCATTGGCTTACAACCGGAGATAGCCAGTCAAGATTATTTTGAGTATAGCAGCGGTTCTCAACTTCCGACCCCCGTTGGAACAATGCATGGTACCTACACCATCGAAACTGCCGATGGTCAACAATTCAAGGTAATTATCAAGCCATTCCGTCTTGCGATGCCAGGAATTATTCATTAAGAGGTATTAGTTCATGGCAACATTCTTCATTGGCGATATTCAAGGTTGTTTTGATGAACTAATATTATTACTCAAAAAAATAAAATTTAATCACCAACAAGATACATTATATTTAACCGGTGATCTCATTGGTCGAGGCCCCAAAGCTTTGGCCACTCTTGAGTATGTTATCAAGCATCAACATTCAATTAAAACCGTGTTAGGCAATCATGACCTCCATTTTCTAGCGATTACTTGCGGGATAAAAAAAGCCAAATCCAGCGATAAATTTGAACAACTACTTGCCTCGCCACGTTTAACTGACTTTATTGATTACCTGCGGCAGCAACCATTACTGATCGAATTAACACAACCAAAAATCATTCTATGTCACGCTGGAGTTAATCCACAATGGGATTTAGCCACGGCAAAAAAAGCGGCGCAAGCGGTCTCAAAACAGCTAAAGCAGGATAACTATGCTCAACTACTCGGCCAAATGTACGATAATAGTGTCGTTAATTGGGCCGATTGCCAAACGGCTCTCCAGCAATCAATTTTCACCATTAATGCCTGCACCAGAATGCGTTATTGCTACCATGACGGTAACATGGATTATCAGCAAAATTGCCCACCTGCACAACTCAACGATCCACGATTAACACCCTGGTTTAAACTAGAGAATGACACATTAAAACAAGGTTATAGAATTATCTTTGGTCACTGGGCTTCACTCGTTGGCCACACCGACCAACCTAACACTATAGCCTTAGATACCGGCTGTTTGTGGGGCAATCATTTAACAGCTTGGCAGCTCGAAAACCAACAATTCTCCGTGCAAAATGCGCTTTAAATCTCGCCACTAGAGGAAACAATTAAGTAACAATAATATTAATAAACTGTTAAACTCCGGCTAATGATTTATTGCTATTTAATAATTAAAATAATACAAAAGAGGTAATCATGAATTTTTCAGTCGCCACCCGTATTATCGGTGGCTTTAGTGTTATCACGATAATACTTGTTTTAATGGGACTCGGCTCTTTAGCTAGCCTTTCCGATATAGAAAATAACACCAGCAAAGCAAAAAATGTTGCCTTACCCATCTTACAGATCAGTAGTAAACTTCAAAATAAATTACTCAAATTAGAAGCATTAACGATTCGTGAATTTTATAGTGTCGACATTAAGACCTTGTCTCAGCAAGCTAATGAAATTACAGTGACTCATCAAGACATCACCAATTTGCTAACACAACTACAACAAAAGAGCCCGAATGACCAAGAACTTCATCAGTTAATCTCGACGTTAGAGCGCTCTAACGATGACATTACCGAGGTTGATAAACAACTCAACCATAATAAGAAAAATCAAATTACCCTAACCGCAGAATTAAGTGAGGCTCTGGTTAATTTTAGCAACAGTACCGACGACACCAGCAGTATACTATTAGATATTGGTGACTTAGAAGACGAGTCAAATAGTGAAAGCTTGCAAACTGTTATCGGACTGGCTAGCGATTTAGATAATTTATTGTTGATATTGGTAAAGACCAGTGAGGATATGTTGTCGCAATCTGAAAGCATTAAATATAAAGCCATTGCTAAAGAGCTTTCCTTTACTCGTGACGACTTAATCAAAAAATTTAATTTTATGCTTGCTCGATCGGTGGATGAAATAGATCAAAGTATAATTGATGAACTTAATCAGTTATTTAACCAAACCTTAAGTTTTTTACAGGGTCAATCCTCTCTCATTAATCAAAAGAAAGCGTTACTTAATTATATCGCTCAAGCTGAAGTAAAGAGCATTCAATCTCTTGATTTAATGCAACAGGCCAATGTTGAACTTGATAAGCTATTAGCTATCGCCATCACATCCGCCAACACATCGCAACAACATGTGCTCCAGAGTGTTCATGATAGTGAACTAAAAATGCTAGTAACCATTGCGCTAGCGATTTTGTTTGCCGGCGTGATTTCTTGGAACACCATACGCAGTATTTTAACACCATTAAACAAAACCAATGCAGTGTTAAAAACATTAGCAACGGGTAATTTGACGGTGCAAGTGGAACAGAAATCTACTGATGAGTTTGGGGAGCTAGCCAACAATATTAACGTGCTAAGCAATAACTTAAGGGGACTAATTAATAGCATTGCCCAACGCGCATCACAATTAGCGACTGCCGCAGAGCAAACCTCAACGATTACGACCCAAACCACAGCCGCGATAGCCGAACAGTGCTCTCAGATAGACCAAGCTGCTGCGGCAACGACACAATTGAGCTCCAGCGCCGAATTAGTGGCAACGAACGCGACAGATGCCTTGAACGAAATTCAGAAAACAAATCATCAAGCAACTCAACTGGCTAATATTTCACAGCAAAACAAGAAGACTATTAGCTCTTTATCAAATGAAATATCATCGGCCTCGACAGTGATTAATAAATTACATGATGACAGCACCAACATTGGCTCAATCATCGATGTGATTAAAGGGATTGCCGAGCAAACCAACCTGCTAGCACTTAATGCCGCCATTGAAGCAGCGCGTGCCGGGGAACAGGGTAGAGGCTTTGCCGTAGTTGCTGATGAAGTAAGAAATCTTGCCAACCGTACTCAAGTCTCGACCCAAGAAATCCATGCGATGATTGAACTGATTCAATCAGGGGCGCAACAAGCCGTATCAGTCATGGAGAGTAGCCAACAACGAGCTAGTAATTGCGTCGCCGAAACAGATAAGGCCTCAGCAGCACTAGTTCAAATGAGCAAATCACTAGAAAAAGTGCAAAACATGAGTGATCAAATCACCTTAGCGGCTCAAGAACAAAATCAAGTGTCGGTGGAAATATCACAACGATTGGAAGAGATAGTATCGATAGCGCAAGAAACATCGCGCGGTGCCCAAGAAACATCATATTCGAGTGGTGAAGTATCAAAATTGGCCGAAGAACTACAAAGCTCTGCGAACGAATTTAGGGTATAAAAAAAGCCGGAGAGTATCTCTCCGGCTTTTTCGTTAGTCTGTGTTTGTTATTCTATAATTTGGCGCGAGACTTAATCGCTTGTCCAATTTTACTATCAGCCTGAGCATTCGCTTGCGCCCATTGAAAAATCGTTTGACCATCATTTTCGTTAGCTTTTAGTATTTTAGCTGAAATACGTTTAACAATAAAAACGCCAGTTTTTTCAGAGCTTTGCTTCATTGCAAAGCGCAATAAGCTATCACCGTTACAAGTAATTTTTGTGTAAATTTTCTTTAATCTAATTTTATTACTTTTTAATTGGTCTCGTAACCGAGATTTATTATCTGATTCAACATAACCACATAAGTTTTGTGCAAAATCAGCACCGTAGGATTTTTCACTATAGGCTGCCGCTGCTGTAGCAAGCAGAGAAACAACAACTATATTTGACAACAACTTCATAATTGACACCTGACATTTATTTTATTTTTTAGTCCGTCTAGCAATCGAATAATCATTCAAAAAACTCGGCTCAGACACAAATGGTACTTTAGTCGTAAAACGGTTATGATTTTGATAAAAAACAACCAATGTGTCAACACTTTTTTATCGTCTTGTTAAAGTATAAGTAACAAAGTTAATACCATTTTTCGAGTGGTTATTTTTAGACTCGCTTTTATCCCAATCATACTTAGTGTAATCAGGGAAAAAAGCATCACCAGCCACGCTTAAATCAAGCTCGGTAAGATACAAAACATCCGCCTGGCTTAGCATCTGTTGATATAAATGTGCGCCACCAATAACCATTAATTCTTCACAATCACCAGCGATAGCTATTGCTTGTTCAATCGTATGAACAACATCAACCCCAGCAATAACCAAAGTTTCATTACGGCTGATCACAATATTTTGACGCCCAGGCAGAGGACGGCCAATCGACTCATAGGTATTGCGCCCCATTAATATTGGTTTACCCATAGTCACGGCTTTAAAGTACTGGAGTTCCTCAGGAAGGTGCCATGGCATCTTATTATCTAAGCCAATTACTCTATCCTGAGCCATTGCGGCAATCATCGCTATTCTCATCTTCATCACTTCCTTTCAAGTAAAAAAAAACGGCTGACCAAGGTCAACCGTTTTATATTCTATCGTGAATTACTGACGATATTCAATTTCAACATCGTAATCGTCTTCATCCCACTTATCCCATTCCTCGTCGCCATCTTCAGTGATCACGTTTTTACCATTAATTTGTGCTTCATGGTAATCGTCCCACTTAAATTCAACGTCTTCAGAGACATCAGCAGCAATGATTTCAAGTGGATTTTCTTCAATGTAATTCATCAACGCATGAGAAAGCTTTTTGGTGCCTTCTTTTTTAATCGCTGAAATACAATAATGATCTTCATCCCAGCAAAGCGCATCAAGAACATCATCAATCCGATCTTGTACTTCTTCTTCCGGTACAACATCTAACTTGTTAAATACCAACCAGCGTGGCTTAGCAGCCAATTCTGGGTTATGTTTTTCAAGTTCTTGAATCAACTTAACGGCAGCGCCGCCAACATCTTCTTGATCGTAAGGCATGATGTCAATAACATGAACAATAATCCGACAACGCTCTAAATGCTTGAGGAAGCGAGTCCCTAAGCCAGCGCCTTCAGAGGCCCCTTCAATCAATCCAGGAATATCGGCAATCACGAAGCTACGCTCCGAATCTAAACCAACCACACCAAGATTTGGCACCAATGTAGTAAACGGATAATCGGCAACCTTAGGCTTAGCAGCTGAAACAGCGCGAATTAAGGTTGATTTACCAGCATTAGGATAACCAAGTAACCCAACATCAGCTAACAACAATAACTCAAGCTTTAAGCTACGCACTTCGCCTTCAGTCCCTAAGGTCTTTTGACGGGGCGCACGGTTAGTACTGGTTTTAAAACGTGCATTACCTAAACCGTGATAACCACCTTTGGCCACCATCAATTTTTGGCCAGCATAGGTTAAATCACCAACTAACTCACCGGTATCTTCATCTCTGATCCGAGTTCCGACCGGAACTCTTAGGGTTAAGTCGGCACCACGACGCCCGGTACAATCACGGCCTTGACCATTTTTACCGCGCTCAGCGCGAGGAAAACGTTCATAACGAAAGTCAATTAAGGTATTAAGACTCTCGTGGGCAATCATATAAATGTCGCCGCCATCACCGCCATCACCGCCATCGGGACCACCGTCTGGTACGCATTTTTCACGTCGAAAACTGACCGTTCCTGCACCGCCGTCTCCGGCCTCTACACGAATAATCGCTTCATCAACAAATTTCATTGGTTTTCTCCGCACTGAACATGTGTACTAAGTATACTCCGTTCTTTATGAAATTAAAGAAACGTCAGTTAATGTACAGATGCTCGTCACAAACATAAAAAAAAACCCCGCAGTTGCGGGGTTTTCGAATCTTGTTTTAAATCGAATTACTCAGCGATAATGCTGATGTACTTACGATTTAAAGAACCTTTCTGTTCAAATTGAACTTTACCTTCAACTTTAGCAAAAAGGGTGTGATCTTTACCCATGCCTACATTTGTTCCAGCGTGGAATTTAGTACCACGTTGACGAACAAGGATGTTACCAGCAAGAACCGACTCACCACCATAGCGCTTTACACCAAGGCGTTTACTTTCTGAATCGCGACCGTTACGGGTACTACCAGCAGCTTTCTTATGTGCCATTTCAGTTTAACTCCTAAGCGTTAATTGCAGTGATCTTCACTTCAGTGAACCACTGACGATGACCTTGAGATTTACGTGAGTGCTTACGTCGACGGAACTTAACGATTTTAACTTTATCGCCACGACCGTGAGTAATTACTTCAGCAGTAACTTTGCTGCCCGCAACGTAAGGGGCGCCAACATTTATTTCTTCGCCATCGGCGATCATTAGAACCTTATCGAAATCGATGCTAGCACCGGCTTCTAGGTCTATTTTTTCCAGGCGTAAGGTTTGACCTTCAGTAACACGGTGTTGCTTACCGCCACTTTGGAAAACAGCGTACATAGTTTTCTCCGCTATGACATAAGTTACGTATTTTGTTCCGCAAGTTATGCCTAATCTAGTTTCTTAATAGGGCGCAGATTCTACGCAACTACGAATATTTTCGCAAGCATTAATTAGCATAAAAACGATATTTATTAATCAATTTTGCTTCCTACACTAAATAAGCCTAAATCCCTCGGTTTGCTGCTGTTAAATGCCTTTTTTTGTTGTACAATCTCGGAAAATAAAACCTAATATGTACGTCTTATTAATGGCAAGCATACTCTACACTGGAAACATTATGGATTTTAAAGAGATTAGCGATTTATCAAAGTCAGATATGACTTTAGTCAACCAGCTTATCCAAGATCAACTTTCATCTGATGTCGCATTAATTAACCAGTTAGGCTTTTATATCATCAACAGTGGCGGTAAAAGGATGCGTCCTTTACTGTCGGTATTAGCAGCTCGAGCATTAAATTATCAAGGTAATGAACACGTTGCTATCGCTGCTATTATTGAATTTATTCATACTTCGACCCTATTACATGACGATGTGGTTGATGAATCAACCATGCGTCGAGGCAAGGAAACCGCTAACGCCCTATTTGGTAATCAAGCCAGCGTATTAGTGGGTGACTTCCTTTACTCTCGTTCATTTCAAATGATGACGAGCCTCAAAAACTTAACCGTGATGGAAGTGCTTGCCGATGCCACTAACATCATCGCTGAAGGCGAAGTATTACAACTCATTAACGTCAATGACCCCGATACCACTGAAGAAAGTTATATGCGGGTTATTTATTGCAAGACAGCCAAATTATTCGAGGCGGCTACCCATTTAGCCGCAGTTATTACCCATCAGCAACAAGACATTATTGATGCGATGAAATTGTATGGCATGCATTTAGGGACGGCATTCCAGTTAGTGGATGATCATTTAGATTACACCGCCGATGCAGAAAAACTAGGTAAAAATATTGGTGATGACTTAGCAGAAGGCAAGCCAACCCTACCCCTAATTTATGCCATCGCCCATGGCACCCCAGAACAAGCAACCATGATTAGAACCGCCATCACCGATGGTAATGGCTTAAGCATGTTAGAACCTATCTTAGAGACGTTAGCAGCAACAGGTGCTCTCGATTACACCTTAGCGCAAGCTCAGATTGAAGCGGATAAAGCGATTAATGCCTTACAGGCCATCGATGACAGCCCTTATAAAGAAGCACTAATCGCATTAGCGCACATGGCAGCTAATCGAAATACGTAGAGTTTTGAGCCGCTAACATATATTTTGCGACCGCTAAACGAGTCTCATCATCTAAATAGTTTTGTGGTGGCATTTCAGGGAAGTTAGGTCGTATTTTAGTGGGTGCCGCAATCCAATTGGCTAATCTCTGCGGATCATTTTGATAGATTAGTTGAATGGTTTTTATTGGCGGCCCAATTAATCGATCATCAAAACTATGACAGCCAGTGCAAATTCCCAAATAGACCACCTTACCCCGTTCAGAAGGATCTATTTCTCTTGGTGCAACGGGCTCGTCTAATAAATAATTGTCAATGGCGTCGGTATTGTCAAAACTACAACTTTTCCAACTATCGAGTCCCGCCGTGACATATTGACTACCGTTGATTATACAACTGTCTCGATTTTCACCCACGGAGATAATGTCTGGATTACCCGTGGTGAATTTAGTCAACATGTAAGCCTTTAGCTCAGCGATCGTATCATAGCCATTATTGCTCATTAGATTATTAAGGATCATGGTTTTATCAGGTACCGGATCCGAATCGGGATCACTGGTGGTATTTTTGGTGCTTTCATGATCCATAATCAAAATACCAGCTACTTTGTTATTTGAAATAATATTGCCTTCAATAATCACCTCATCAGCAGCCATAACTAGGATCCCGGTTCCTGCTGGAATAGCTGAGACCATTGAACCAGGTGAGCCAAAGTTCTTATGATTATTATCCACCACAAAATTATTGCGAATAATGACATCGAAGGTGGTTTTAATCGGTAGGCCCGGGGTAATAAAGGCTAAAATACCGCCGGTGTTATTATGAACATAATTGTTTTCGACAATCGCATGACGAGAGTTTTCAATTTCAATTCCAGCAACACTATTAAACACTTCATTATGGGCAACATGAATGTTGTCACTCATCCCAACATAGATCGCAGCATCTTCAATCCCAGAGATAATATTATGTTCGATGATGCCATTTTGGCCCAGTTGCGGGAAAATTCCATAGACCCCCGTATCGGCAATAATATTATTACGAATTTCAAAATTATTACCGGCTTGACCCATAATGCCATTACCTTTAAATTTGGTAATGTATAAATTCTCAATCACAATGTTATTACCAGAATATAAAATCGCATCATTGAGCACACCTCGGCCATCTAGTACCGCACGACGCCCGTCTTTAATTACCCCGACAATCCGAATATCATCTTTATCGATATAAACCGTTTCATGATAAGAACCCGGCATAATTTGCAGTGTATCACCGGATTTCGCCAGTTTCACCGTAGCCATGATTGAGTCACCATCATTGACGACATGGGTTTTTCCGGGGGTCTTCTTCACCACAACCTTAGTTTTGTTACCCGGTGATGCTTGCTTAAAGCCACCACTATAACCAACACCTTCGCTGGTATTAACCACTGGGTTGTTTACTTGGGCCATCCCTAGGTATAAACCACCACCAAATGCGGCGACGATTAAACAACCGGTTAATATTTTTGCTATTGCCATATGATTCTCCACTTATGTTGTTAATTATTATTAATTACTGCCAAGCCAGAGGGCAGACTGGCTGGTATTTTTGGGCTTAAACTTTGATCCGTTAATGTTTCTAAAAACTCGACGATTAAATGCATTTCTGGTTCAGTTAAATCCGGTTCCCAAATATGCCAATGGAGTAATAATTCTTGATCTTTTGGCACCGCATGGCCGCGCCCTTTATTGTAAAATTCAACCGCATCAAACAATTTATTAAATCGGCCTGAATGCATATATGGCGCTGTTTTTGTGATATTTCTTAAGGTGGGTACTTTAAAACCACCGCGCAATTTTTTTTGCTTAAATACTTGTTCAGCACCAACATCAAAGTCTCGACCTGCGGGCTCCGGTGTGCCAATAACGGCAATTTGATCATTGGTAAACAATGGCGGTTGGTGACATTCGGCACATCGAGCGACAAAAGAGCGAAAAATATTCATCCCCGCTATTTCAGGCTCAGTTAGCGCCCCATGAAAACCATGGGCATATTGGTCATAACGACTATTGAGCGAGATTAAGCTGGTTTGAAAGGCCGCTAACGCATGATAGAGCTGTGCCAAGGATAATTCGGTGCTTTGAGGAAACGCCTGGCGAAACAGTTGCTGATATTGACGATTAGCGCTTAGAGTCGTCAATAGGCGTTCTGGCGTATTAGCCATTTCGTTTTGATCGAACAGAGGCCCTTGGGCTTGTTGCTCTAAGGATTCGGCACGAGCGTCCCAAAAAAAATGCTTAATAAAGGCCACATTCCATAAGCTGGGTGCAGAACGACTACCTTCTTTCCCCCCTACACCACGACTTAACGCTAGGCCATCACTAAAGCCCTTATCAGGCTGGTGACAACTAGCACAAGACACGGAACCATCGACCGATAAAATAGGGTCAAAAAACAAATAACGCCCTAAGTCGATGACTTGAGGTCTAAAACCATCACGGTGGCTTGGTAATGACGTTTGCGTACCACCGACCCCTCTATTTTGTACCGATTGATAAAATTGATACAAATTAACGAGATTACAGGTACCTTCAGGCGATAACTCAAAACTTGGTGGGCATTGATTGGATAGCGTAAAAGTGCCGTCTATCTCTGCATGTACGATAGCCGATACCATTGTCGAAAGAATGACAACAGCGAACGACTTAATTATTAAGTTGAAGTACGGTGCTAAGTTGAATCGACTCATCATTAGATCTTCCTATCGTGGAGTATTTTCACTATAGGAGGACAAGAAAAAAAATGCTTACGGATTTAAATAAAATGCTGAGTGATTTTAAAATAGCTCAGAGAAAGTTAGCCTGCCAAGCATGATTTCCGATATTCGGTAGGCGTAACCCCATGTATTGACTTAAAAGATTTATTAAAAGAGCTTAAACTTCTAAATCCACTTTCTAAGGCCATTGTCAGCACTGGCATCTGCCTTAATTCAGGTTGCGCCAATTTTTGGCTGATTTCATCAATGCGATAATAATTCAAAAAGTCATTAAAGTTACGATAACCGAGCTCACCATTGATCAACTGTCGCAATCGATACTCATGAATGGCCAAATGTTTAGCCAACACGGAAATAGTAATCCCTTCTTGCTGATATAACTTAGTCTCGGTCATTGATTCAAGCACTGACGATAATTCTTTCGACACTTGCTGAACCTTATCTTTAAGCGCAACGCGAGACACGATTGGATCAAACAGACTTGAGTCGCGAATGGTAAAAATATAAAAATTAATCGTACCCGTCAAAATAGCCATCGCGGTATACTTCAACCACTCTAACCACACCCAATCAAACAACAATAACTGCTCAATGATAATAGTAATAAAGATATAAATTGCGGCAGAACCAATCACCCCACCACGAATACAGCGCCGTTCGGGCACTAAGTCATCACGCCAATGTTTAATCCCGATAATCAGTGCATGACTTACCAGCGATAGCTCTAGTATTAATGCCCCGTATGTCACTACACCATCAAACGCCTCAAAATTCGTGAGATCAAACGAAAAGATAAACTGTAACGAGATCGAAGTTAAGGGGATTAACAAAGTTAATGATGCGATAAAATAATGCCAACGGGTCATTGAATATCGTTCGCCAAAGACACTAAGGCCGACCAACCAAAACAAACCTGGCAAACTATTCATTAAGACAAACCTGACGCCATCAAACAGTTCAGAACCGACTAGCGAAGGGAAAACCAAGTTAGAAAGAAAGCCAACACAACACAGCATAAATAAAATAAAAAACCTAACAGATTGATTTTTACCCCAAAAAGGACATAAAAAAATCACAGCAGTAATCATTTGCGAAAAGGTAAAATAGATAAAAAAAGTTAAAGCATCATGCATTGCTAACAAGCCGAAAAATATTAATGATTATTAACTTATATTAATTAATTACATTTATCCATGATCCAAAATTCCTATATAAAAATCCCGGCATAACTCTGACCGGGATTTAGACTCTGAAATTTTAAGATATTCAGTCAATTAAAATAAGTATTTGAAATCAACTCCATACTCACGCGGACGATTAACCTGCCCAAACGGTGTGCCTAATACTTCAGCGGTCAAGCCACCGACGCTGACCATTCGACGTTTATTGAGTAAATTTTTGCCCCATAGCCCGACCTCTAACGTTTCATTATTATTAGTCCAAGATAGGCGACCACTGAGGTTTTTAGTGTCATAAAAATAAGCAGGAATCGCTTTTTTGTACGACTCCAACCCTGGCTCTTTATCATTTACATTTTCGATAAACACATAGTCAAGATGAAGGTTCATCATGCCATTAGCAACGTCCGGCATATAATCCAACATCGCGGTGTAATTTAATGATGCGTTTTGTTTCGTTTCTTTAGCATCGATTAATGTCCCTTCAGCATTATAAAACTGAGGGGTAAAAGACTCAGTTGATCGGAGTTCGGTCACCAGTCCTAACCTTAAACTGTCGGTCGCTGACCATCTTAAATCTAATTCAAGACCAGAAATATTACGGTCTTCATTGATAATCACTGGCACAGCTTGTGAACTACCTGGTAATTTAGAGTCAACGGAGCGTTGTAAATTCTCAAGTTCGAGATAATAGGCGCTAAAATTCGCCACCAAACTATCGCCAATAATTCCTTTATACCCGACTTCAATATTACTGGTATTTTCAGGAGCAAAAGATTGGGTACTTGGGGTTAAGGAGTCAAATCCACCGGACTTATACCCCGTAGAATATGACATAAAAGTCATATCCTTATCTGTCATTTGATAACTAGTGACCAAGCGGCCTGTCACTTCATTCCAACTATCAGAGGCTGATAGTTGGACTGGTTGAAACAGTAAATTGGGCACTCCTGGGCGCAACTTAACAAAGTCATTGATTGGAATGTACCACGAAAAATCCTTGGTATCTTTTGAGTAACGTAAACCCCCAATCACATTCCACTTATCGGTCACCGCATAATCAATATCAGCATATATGCCCCAGTTGGTAAATTCACCGGTGTTATCGATTCTCTCTCGCCAGATTTTGCCAGAATAACTCGGGCCAAAAATAGCCGGCATCGCTAATTCTTTAGCAACCAGATCATAGGTGACATCGCCACTGGCGGTAATAATTCGACCCGTTAGTGGCGAGCCTGGTAGGCCAATTCCAGCCATAATGGCATCGCCATAACCGAGCACATTTAAGGTGTTGGCCCACTCATCAGCATTCCACAGATGATTCAACGGAAAACCACTATCTTGGAAGGTTTTATTCACCGCCCCCGCAAAAGTAACGCCAGGGCCAAATGCAGCCTCAGCATGGGCATCGGTATTACCACCAATGGCTGCTGCCAATTTCTCAGCAACATTAGACTTAATAAAACCATTTAACTCACCGGTAATTAGCCGTGCGGCGGCATCAGCCGTAATGTTCAACTCCGTTGTTTGCTTCACTTTCTCTTTCGAATAGGAAAACCCCATCACCGTATTAACACTATCTCCGGAATAATTAGCTTGCAGCTCCGTATAAAAAATATTGGAATTTTCATTATTTGAGGTGGAAAAATATCGCGTGATATCGGCAGTACCATCGTCGTCTTCCCGATTAATAGTTTGCCATTCACGATGGCTAACGACATATTTCAATGACCATTCGTTATCAAAATCATGGTTTATTTTGGCAATAATTCCTGACATATCCCGAGACTCCACGCCATCACGAACATCATTCTCTGCCGATGAATTAAAAGGATCGTTGCCCTGTTGATAAGCGTATTTACTCACTCCAACGGCCATTGGTGGGCCTTGTTCTAAGTCATCCCAATCGTAGGATAATTGAAAACTAGTTTGGTCCGATAACTCCCATAACAAAGATACTCTGGCGGCACGATGACTTTTTTCACCAAGATCCCATAACTTACCACCATATTTCCAGCTAGGCTTGGCGACATTATCAATAAAACCATCTTGTTTAGTACTTAAAATATTAGCGCGAATAAAGACCGATTCCGACAACGCAACGTTGCCCATGCCCTCTAATCGAACAAGGTTATCCGTGCCATAAGTCGCTTTTACAAAGCCCTCTTGATCTGAAATCGGTGCCTTAGGCACGACACTAACCACGCCCATCGCCGCATTTCGACCAAACAGCGTTCCCTGTGGTCCTTTGAGCACTTCAATTCGCTCAATATCTGAAAATAAAACATTTTGAGCCGCCCGGGGCATATAAATATCATCATAAAATGTGGCTGAAGATGGGTCACCACCAACACTGATATTTGGGCTTGAGATCCCACGCATGGAGACGCCACCTTGAGTCATTGACGCATCTTGATAAGTAAAACCAGGAATAAATTTGTCAATCTCGCTTAATAATACCGAGCCACTTTCTTCAATTTGATCATCGGAAACTGTACCCACAGTTATCGGGACCTTTAAGATGTTTTGCACCCGTTTTTGCGCAGTAATGACCACGACTTCAATCTCGTTCTCATCATTATTTATCGGTTTTTCTGCGGCATAAATATAACAAGGCGTTAATGACATTACCGACAGAATCACTTTTGTGATTAATGTTTTTTTACGATTAAAAAGCATTTGTTTCCCCTTTATTGCTATACATTCTTATTATTTTGTAATACCAACACGGTTAAAATTATTTAAAATCTAATATTTCATCAATCAATACTTCGTAATTGTTAACCTTTTGGTATGTCTTCTTTATTTATAAACAATATAGAAAAAAATGCTTATTCAATTATTAAAAAAAGCTAACGGATTATTAAAAAATCCGAGTTATTGTTTAAATTTAGCATCCAACACAAAAAAGCACCCAACATTTTCATGTTGGGTGCTTTCATTTTAAAGTAAAAAAGTTTACAGCAACGCGTTATTATTTTGCGTTAATAAACTCTTCACCTAAAGTAATGTCGCTTTTTAATGTATCTAATGCGCCGTTTAAAGCAGCAGTTTCAAAGTCAGTTAGATCGCCATAGCTAAGTACTTTTTCAACGCCGTTCTTACCAAGTAATACCGGTTGAGCGAAGAAGCGAGCTTGGTCGCCAGGACCTTCAACATAAGTACACTCAACTACGTTTTCTTCGCCGTTTAATGCACGAACTAAAGAAAGACCGAAACGTGCTGCTGCTTGACCCATTGATAAAGTCGCTGAACCGCCACCCGCTTTTGCTTCAACAACTTCAGTACCAGCATTTTGGATTCGAGTTGTTAATGCTGCTGTTTCTTCTGCTGTGAATTCAACACCAGATTGCGACAACAATGGCAGAATAGTCACACCAGAATGTCCACCGATAACAGGAACGTTAACGTCGCTAGGGTTTAACCCTTTAGCTTCTGCAACAAAAGTGTTTGAGCGAATAATGTCTAGTGTAGTAACACCGAATAAACGAGCAGGATCATAAACACCTTTCTCTTTTAATACTTCAGCAGCAATGGCTACTGTGGTGTTAACAGGATTAGTGATAATGCCGATTAACGCTTTTGGACAGACATCAGCACAAACGCTGACTAGGTTCTTAACGATACCAGCATTAATGTTGAACAGATCAGAACGATCCATGCCAGGCTTACGTGCAACACCAGCAGAAATTAATACAACATCAGCGCCTTCAAGTGCTGGTGAAGAGTCTTGACCTGCAAAACCTGTTACTTTTACGTCAGTTGGGATGTGGCTAAGATCTGCAGCGACACCTGGAGTTACCGGTGCGATATCATATAATGATAATTCTGAACCCGCAGGTAGTTGTGTCTTTAATAATAAACCTAGTGCCTGGCCGATACCGCCAGCTGCGCCTAATACTGCAACTTTCATAACGTTCTCCCTCAGAGATTAAAATAGAATATGGTGATAATTACTTACCGATACTTTAATTGTTAATGTGCAGACTTACTAGCCGACTAAAGCAGATCCTAAATCCATAACAATGAAATATTGACAGTTACCCCTCATAATTTGCGCACTGAGTATACCTTATTTTGTGATTAACTAGGTATCGAGTTGCGCAATAATCACAATAATTTAACTAAATCTCCACCTACGCTTTATTTATTCAAAAAACACAATATAAATTGAATTTTCATCAATTTTTATGCAAAATAGTGCATATATACTCAGACGAATCGAATATGTAATTAAAACAACAATAAAAGATGGATATAATGAAAACGAATCATAAACAAGACGAGTTAATCAAAGCGTTTAAGTCATTATTAAAAGAAGAGCGATTTGGCTCTCAAGGTGACATTGTCACTGCATTACAGCACGATGGTTTTGAAAATATCAATCAATCGAAAGTATCACGAATGCTCAGTAAATTTGGCGCGGTCAGAACCCGGAACGCCAAACACGAAATGGTATATTGTTTGCCCGCGGAAATGGGGGTGCCAAATACTAGCAGCCCACTCAAAAACTTAGTGATCGACCTTGATCACAATGACAGTTTAATTGTCATTCGTACCAGCCCTGGCGCCGCGCAATTAATTGCCCGCTTACTCGACTCTATCGGTAAGGCCGAAGGCATTCTCGGTACTATCGCTGGTGACGACACCATTTTTATAGCACCAGCGAAAGTGACCGATATCGATAAAGCGCTCAACACCATTAAAGAATTATTTAATGTTAACCTTTAGGGCCTAAGCATGATGCGCTAAAAAGGTCATCGAAGGTGCGAAAAATGCGGCGCCTGAGATTGCCTGAGTAAAATCGAGTAAGTGATCATAATGTCCTTTATGATCACTCATTATCATGCTTTGCAGCATCAATTCAAAATTATTCGGGGTCGAACAACAGGAAATAAAAAACAACCCTTGTTCTTGCATATCGCCATAGGGCATCGATTGACGTAAAATTTCCAATGATTTACCATTGCCATCTTTAATTGCAGCACGACGAATATGTGAGGTTTTAGGCTTGTTAAACGAGGTGTATTCCTGATTATCTTCTTTGGTGCGCCCGATAATGTCTTCCTGATTTTTAACTTTCAGTTGATTCCATTTTTTTAAATCATGACGATAACGCTGAATGTGAATGTAACTGCCACCTCGAAATTCACTGTCCTCTTCACCCACTAATGCCACTTTTTGGCGATGAATACCTTTCGGATTTTCAGTACCATCGACAAAGCCAGTTAAATCACGACTATCGAGATAACGAAAACCATTAACCTGCTCGACTATCGTCGCTAAATCTTCCAGCATTAGACAAATTTCATTGCCAACTAAATGATTAATGTCCGCACGATCACACCGAATATGAATGAATAAGTCATAGGGATTCGCGGGCGCATGACGATCGTCGCAGCCCAATGAAGGGAATGGACGCAATAACGCGGGTCCGGTATCGCCGTATAGTTGCGACCAATAATTGGCACCAATGGCAATAAACCCTGAAAAAGCAACTTCACAATATTGCTCACTGGCTTCATCTAAATAATGGGATATCTCTGCTAATTGTGAACGAATAGCTGCTTCACTACCTTCATGGCAGTCGAACAACAAATATAACCCATGTAAATTACCTTCAGCACAAACACCTGCTTGTTCCCTTGCCACATTTCACTCCAATTCTTCGACAATACTTAATCTAATTTAGATTAGTCTACATCAATTAAAACATAAGTTTAGTTAAATATAACCAACGGATGTGCCCCAATCGTTATTGCAACGGCAGTGTTTAGCTCGAAATGTTCACGATGGTGCACTTCTAACACTAAACTAGGACGCTGGTGATCTTTAATTTGATAAACCCAATGGCTGCCACCGAAGAAACAATGTTCAACATAAAAGTGACTACTTGCATCTGCAGTGAGCTTCAGCTGTTCAGGCCGTAACATTATTTGACTCGGCAGATTAATCACTAAATCTTGTGGCAATAAGTCAATTTTACCAATGGCGGTGGTCACACACTGCTGATCCACCCCGATAATATCAACAAAATTAGCCTTACCCATAAAACTGGCGACATAAGGGCTCTTTGGACGTAAATAGAGATCTTGTGCACTGCCAATCTGTTCAATTTTACCTTGGTTGAAAATTGCCAATTTATCGGCAAAAGCAAAGGCTTCATCCTTGCTATGAGTAACAAACACCGCCGGCACTTGTTGTTGTTTTAAGATGCCACGAATTTCCATCATAATACTTAAACGTGATTGACTATCGATATTTGAAAAGGGTTCATCGAGTAACATAATGTTAGGCTGATAGGCTAAAGCACGCGCAATGGCGACTCGCTGTTGCTGTCCGCCAGATAATTCATGGGGGAAGCGCTCGCTAAATGGCTCCAATTTAACCAACTTAAGCATTTGTTCGACCTGCTCTTGTTGTTCAATTTTACTGCGACGACTAATCCCAAAACCAACATTTTGTGCCACGGTTAAATGGGGAAATAACGCATAATCTTGAAAAATCATCCCGATATGACGCTTTTCACTCCCAATCATCACTTTACTGCTACTAACCAACGTATCGCCCATGGTTATCGAGCCCTGCGTCACCGCCTGTAGGCCAGCAATCGCTCTCAGTAAGGTTGTTTTACCGCAACCACTAGGACCTAGTAACGCCACAATTTCATTGCTTTTTAAACACAGTGATAAATCTGAAATAACCGGTTTTCCATCATATTGACAGACTAAATTCTCAATCGCTAACGTTGTCATCTTAATGCTGTTGCTCCAAAGAACGATTTAAAAATATTAAGGGAATAAGCCCGACCACCACGATAACAATAGCCGCTAATGCGCCATGCTCAAGTTGTTCATCAGACACATATTGATAAACATAGGTCGCTAATGTTTCAAAGCCAAACGGTCGTAATAATAAGGCCGCCGGTAACTCTTTCATTGATTCAATAAATACCAGCAAAGCCGCCGCAAAACAGCCTTTCCTGACTAAAGGTAAATGAATTTTAAGTAACATCTTTAGTGGCGATAGACCCAATGTCGTGCTCACCATATCAATCGATGGCGTGATTTTGTTTAAACTCGACTCAACCGCGCCAATTGCGATGGCCACAAATCGCACCACATAACCAACAACAATGGCAAACAACGTCCCAGATAGAATTAAACCCGGTTCCTCTAAATTCAACCAAGCCATCAAATCGTTAATTCTCAAATCAATAAAGGTTAAAGGAATCAATACCCCGATCGCTAACACCGTGCCAGGTAAGGCATAACCCGTGGTCGAAATTTTGGCTGGAACATGACTGAAACGTTGATTAGATAAACGCTTAAAATAAGTTAGTAACACCCCAATCACGATACAGATAACACTCACTATCGTCGCTAACATCAAGCTATTGTAGGTATATGCTATAAACTGATCATTCCATGAGACATCGAAATAAGATATCGCTAAATCAATCAACGTAATGAATGGCAATAGGAAAGCGACCCCAAAAATCAGTCCACAAAATAATACCGCTGCCACGCTTTTACCACCGCGTAGTTGAAAGCGATCTTTATGTTCCTGTCCCGTGGTTTTTTGATAATGCTGTTGACGATTACGCCCGAGCCGCTCAATGCTAATGAGCACAAACAACACCGCAATCATTAAAGATGACAAGCGAGCAGCGGCCGCTAAGCTGCCATACCCTAACCACGTATCATAAACAGCGGTGGTTAAAGTGGGCACTGAGAAATAATTGACCACGGCAAAATCCGCTAAGGATTCCATCGCAACTAACGACGTAGCGACGGCAATCGCCGGACGTGCCAACGGCAGTGACACTCGCGTAAAACTCTGCCACGGCGTGCAACCGAGCATCCGAGCCGATTGCAATAATGAATTCGCTTGCTCTAAAAAAGCAGTACGAGCCAATAAATAGACATAGGGAAATAATACCAGCGTCAACATCACAATAGCGCCAGTGACCGAGCGCACTTCAAAAAATTGATAATCCATGGCGCCGTGCCAACCAAAGCTTGCTCGCAGCCATGTTTGCACCGGCCCGGCATACTCCAACAGATCGGTATAGACATAAGCAACAACATAGGACGGCATGGCTAACGGCAACAACAAAGCCCAGACAAAAAAGCCACGCATCGGAAACTGACACATCGCAATGAGCCAAGCTAGCGGTACACCAATCAGCATGGAGGAAAGTGCAACCCCCGTCACGACCAACAAAGTATTGAGGAGATAGTCTGGCAACACGGTTTGCCACAGATGGGAAAAGATATCTTGGTCATCACCAAAAGACTGCCAAATAATTGCCAGCAGCGGTAAGAACAACAATAATGACAAAAGCCAGCTAAAAGCTGGCCATTTAAGATTTAGTTTAATAAACATTTACAACTAACTAATCGTCTCAGGATTTAATAAACAGTATCTTATACCATTTACAAGTCAAATTTCACCTGATCTAACATTTTTAATGCCAACTGTCGGTTTTTAGCAATGTCTGACATCGCTAGCTTGTCGGCTTTAAATTCGCCCCAAGATGCCACTAATGGTGATGGCTTAATGCCTACTTTAACTGGGTATTCCATATTTACTTTGGCGTAAATACTTTGTGCTAAATCACTGGTTAAATATTCCATTAACGCAATGGCTGCCGCTTTGTTATGAGCATATTTAGTTAATACCATGCCACTAACATTAATGTGAGCACCACGATCTTGCTGATTAGGGAAAGTAATCGCCACCGATTCTGCCCAAGCCTTTTGCTTTGGATTGTTTAAAATTTTACCAAAGTAATAACTGTTGCCCAATGCGATGTCACACTGACCTTGAGTAATGGCTTTGATTTGTGCACGGTCATTACCTTGAGGACGACGGGCTAAGTTTGCTTTAAATCCTTCAAGCCATACTTTGGCATCATCATAACCATGATGAGCAATCATCGATGAGATTAACGCAACCGTATAAGCATGCTTACCAGAGCGGGTACAAATTTTACCTTTGTATTTAGGATCGCTTAAATCTTCGTAGGTTAATTTGGTGTCACCAATACGGTCTTTCGATACGTATAGATTACGAACACGAGTGGTTAATGCAAACCATTGGTTATCAGCATCACGTAAATAACTAGGAACATTGCTATTAATCACCTTGCTATTCACTGGCTGAGTTAAGCCTTTTTCAGCAAGATCCATCAAGCGGCTAATATCAGTGGTTAACACTAAATCAGCTTTAGTGTGCTTGCCTTCACGCTGTAAGCGCTCCGCTAGCCCTTTCTTAGCAAAGACGACATTAACTTTAATCCCCGTTTGCTTGGTAAAATCTTCGACCACTGGATTAATTAAAAATGGCTGGCGATAAGAGTAAATATTTACTTCTTCATCATGAGCCATCGCCGAAAAAGATGACACTACGGTCATCACTAGCGCTGCAACTGCTGTAATTGATTTCATTCAACCCTCTAAATAGTAACTATTATCATTAGCGATATTATAAAGCCCGAATCGAAACAGGCAAGTAATAAATTCAGATAATTTTGTATTGATCTACCAACTGCTTAACGCTGGTAATGTAAACTGTCGTTGCTGCATTTCGATCACCACCTGCTCGGGAGTAATGGCGACCAATCGCATATTGGCATTAATCAGCTCACCTTCTTTAACCACCTGCTTATTAACCTTGACCCAACGATTATTTGCTTCACTGGAATAAATATGAGAGCTAAAATCTAAACTCGGCACTAAATCTTGGTACCACTGTGGATAACGCGTTAATGGTTGTGGATGCAGCTTACTACTTTGCTTAGGTTTTTCTTCATCAGCTTTCATGTCTGCCAGTGCCTGATTAAAGCGGTTGGCTAAGTCATTAGAGACTTTATCATTACTTTTTATCACATTCAGTTGACTATCTGCTGACTGGACTGAGGCGACTTGCGTTTTTTTAGAATTAACCGTGACCTGCTTATTACTCAACTGTGCATGATAAACGGGCGCCTTTGCAACGAGTTTTTCGGGTGGTGGCATTGCCACTGTTTTAGCGACTAGCATCGCTGATGTCTGTAATTTCAAGTGTTGCTGTTGCGTAGCCACCTGCAATTTAAATAAGGTTTTTTCACCAGCGATGCCATCAACAGATAACTGATTGTCTTGTTGAAATCGCTTAACTAGTCTCACTAGTTTAAGATCAAACGTTTGCAAGTTCGATTGCTCTAAACGGTAATAATGATTGAGTAAAGTAGCCAGCTCAGCGACCGCGCTACCTCCGTCACCGAGCTTTAAGTATCGCTTAAACTGCGCCGGCGGTTGCCATAATAGCGTAAAGCTTCCCGCCCAATTCTGAAGTAACCACGATTTAGTGATCACAACTTGCCGATCGAATAACTGCAATAATAGTTGTTCGGCACCATCAAAGGCAACTATGACCCCATAATACTGTTGATTCTCCATATTAAGACTCACCACAGCTGGGTGGTTATAGGCAATGAGTTGAGCCCAACCATGACCATCGATACAACGCAGGCCATACTTTTTAGCCGAAACACATGGCGTTGTACCTGCGCCTTGCGCAGTACCCCATGCTCCCATTAAGCCAGAGAATGCGGTGTTTTCTAATCGAGCAGATGCCAGATAAGGTGTTAGCTGTTGCGAAATATCGACAGATAGTAGTACCTTTCCAGTCGGTTCAGCTAGCTCTAGGGCACTTCCCTGCTCAATGATAACGGGTACATACCTAAATAATGCCCAGCCAGCACTTAAACCCAGTAACAACATCGCAGCACCAGCAAGTGCAGGCTTATACCTAGTAATTGCTGACTTTTGGTGTTCGTAGTCAACAAATAGCACCTGTGAAGCCGCGTTATTAATATTAGCCACTCCAATTTCGGTAAGCTGCTCGCCATAGGCTAATAACAACGCTTTATCACAAATTAGGTTAATAACCCGCGGGATCCCTTCACTTAATTTAAACACTCGATCGCAGGCTTTCTTGCTAAACAGCCCTGTTTCACGCCCCGCAATACGTAGGCGGTGGGCAATATAGGCACTAACATCTTCTTTAATTAATGGCATTAGATGATAGCGGGCGGTAATGCGCTGTGCCAATTGTCGCAAATGCTGCTGCTTAAGTTGTTGTTGTAATTCTGGCTGACCAATTAAAATAACCTGCAACAATTTTTTACTATCGGTTTCTAAATTGGTTAATAATCTCAGCTGCTCTAACACTTCAGCCCGAAGATGCTGGGCTTCATCAATCACTAATAAAGTGTTGCGTTCTTTCTGATGATTAGCCAACAAAAACTTGCTAATGCCATCAACCAATTGCTTTAAACTCGGATAAACAGGATAGGTGATATCAAATTCATCACAGACCGTCGACAGCAATTCGACTTCGGTCAAGCTAGGATTCAACACAAAAGCAATGTCGGTATCATCGGATAAGTTATTCAGTAGCGAACGGGTCAAGGTTGTTTTACCAGTGCCAACTTCACCGGTTAAAAGGACAAAACCGCCACTACCATTAAGGCAATACTCCAAATGAGTCAACGCCTCTTGATGACGATCACTTAAAAATAGATATTTTGGATTAGGGGCAATGGAAAATGGAATTTCCTTGAGACCGTAAAACGCCTGATACATTCAACCTTACCTTGATTCATAAAAATTCGCTTAAATCCTAACAGACTTCGCGGATGAGGTCTAAGTAGGTATAATAAAAATCATATGAATCTCTTTTTATAGGTAGGCGGATGGAAATATTTTTAGTCGGTGGTGCGGTACGAGATAAATTACTCAACATAGCCGTTAAAGATCGCGACTGGGTGGTCGTTGGCGCAACGCCGCGGCAACTACTGGACCAACACTACCAGCAAGTCGGTAAAGATTTTCCGGTCTTTCTTAATCCAAACACCAAAGAAGAATATGCGTTAGCCCGTACCGAGCGTAAATCAGGCCATGGATACACTGGTTTTGACTGTTATAGCGCACCCGATGTAACGTTAGAAGATGACTTAATTCGCCGTGATCTCACCATTAACGCCATCGCACAAGCCCCCAATGGTGACTTGGTTGATCCCTTTAATGGTCAGCAAGATCTTAACAATAAAGTGTTACGGCACGTTTCTCCGGCCTTTAGTGAGGATCCACTGCGGGTATTACGGGTCGCCAGATTTGCCGCCAGATTTTCGCATCTTGGCTTTACCATTGCGCCAGAAACACTCGCTTTAATGCAACAACTTGCCCAACAGGGTGAATTAGCACATTTAACGCCTGAGCGCGTGTGGAGTGAAATGGCCAAAGCCCTTGACTCACAAAGCCCTCAGGTGTTCTTTGAAGTGTTGCGCCAATGCCAAGCACTAACCGTACTATTGCCAGAGATTGATCAGTTGTTTGGCGTCCCTAATCCCGCTAAATGGCACCCAGAAATAGACTCTGGCATTCACACCCTAATGGTCGTTGAGCAAGCGGCTAAGTTAACCAATGATCCGGTGATTCGATTTGCAGCACTGGTCCATGACTTAGGAAAAGCCAATACTCCGGAGCATAAATGGCCATCGCACCATGGTCATGGTCAGTCGGGATTACCATTGATTAAACAATTGTGTCAGCGCTTGCGAGTACCAAATTTACAGCAAGAGTTGGCATTATTAGTGAGTGATCATCATTGTAAAATTCATCGTTGTGATGAAATGCGCAAAGACACCATCATTAAACTGTTTGATAAATTAGACGTGTGGCGCAAACCACAGCGTTATCATCAGTTTTTGTTAACCTGTGAAGCCGATGCGCGAGGTAGACTCGGCTTTGAAACCAATGAATATCCACAACGCCAAATCATGATTAAGTATTTTGAATTAGCGCAAGCGGTCAAGGCACAGGAAATAATGGAGCAAGGGATCACAGGCGCCGCTATTAAGCCGGCGCTGTTTCAAGCGAGAGTGTTAGCGATTAGCTAGTATAAAGTAAGAAAGTGACTAAGCCGGCACCGAGTAATAAACGATAAATCACAAACGGTAACATCCCCATTTTGCTAATCACATTCAGGAAGAAGGTAATACAAATATAAGCACTGATAAATGACAACACAATGCCATAGCCTAACTCAGACCAGTTAACGACAACAGAGTCATCGAGGAAACCCAGGGCAGTATAGCCACCGCTCATGATAATAATTGGGATCGACAATAAAAATGAAAAACGCGCCGCGCTTTCACGGGTCATCCCCAACATTAAGCCAGCGGTCATGGTGATTCCAGAGCGTGAGGTGCCAGGAATAAGAGCCATCGCTTGCGCTAAACCAATATAGATTGCATTAGATAAAGTCAGTTTATATTCATCAATTTGTTGGGTCGCCTTACGATCAGCCCACCATAATAACAAACCAAAACTAATGGTCGTTGCCGCAATAACCCAAGCCGAACGTAAATACAGTTCAATGAAATCTTTAGCCAACAAACCAAACAAACCGGCCGGGATCGTGCCAACAATAAGCCACCACGCTAGGCGGCTTTCGCCATTATGCGTGCCAGCCAACGAACCAAACCACGCTTTTAGCAACGTCACCACTTCGGCTCTAAAGTAAATCATCACCGCTAATAATGTCCCAAGGTGCACAGCGACATCAAAGGCTAAGCCTTGATCTTTCCACCCTAATACCGCCGACGGCAAAATAAGGTGAGCCGAACTAGAAATGGGTAAAAATTCAGTAAAACCCTGAATTAATGATAAAATTATAATTTCTAACGTTGACATCTATTGATTACTTCCTTGAAAGTCAAAAGGGATTATCCATATGGGTTGTTTAGTTTTATCAAAATCTTGCCATAAATCCTGATAACAGATTGCTAAGCTGGGGTGGATTAATGCTGGCGCAATCTGCGCCAGCGGCCACAACACAAAAGCATTTTTGTCTATTTCATCGCGAGGGAGTTGAACGGGCTCATCAACCACTAAGTCATCATAGAGCAATAAGTCCAAATCTAAGGTCCGAGAACTAAACTTTTTAGCACTACGGTCACGGCCATTAGCCACTTCAATCTGACGTAACAAGGTAGTGACACTTGCAATATCGAGCAGGGTGTCAGCACAACAGACTAGATTAAAAAAGTTACTACCATCAAAACCGACCGATTCACTTTCAAACACCGACGAAATATCGAGTTCACCAAAATGATATTTCAACTGCTCAATACCTTGGCGAATGTGCTTGGCTTTATCGATATTACTGCCAATACTAATATATATGGTCGCCATGGCTATCTTTTTCCCCGCTCAATCGTTACGCCAACGCCCGCGGCATTAGCCACGGCATCGGGCTTAGTCACTGTTAAACGCAACCAAGTGATCGAGAATTCCACCAATAACATCTGCGCCAAACGCTCAGCGACAGACTCAATTAACTCTATTTTTTGTTGCTCAAGCCAACTGGTGATCCGCTGCGACACACTGGCATAATCCAAGGCTTTATTCAGATCGTCCTCTAACGCGGGCGCGGTGTTATCCCAAGCCATATCTAGATCGAGCAACAGAGTTTGCTTAATGGTTTTTTCCCAGTCGTAGGCGCCAATTGTGGTTTCAACTTTTAATTGCTTTATAAAAACGATGTCCATCATTGCTCTCTAATTATTATGCCGAATAAAATGGTCGGATACCTTTATCATATATCTGCGCGTATGATGAGCGACAAATATATACACAAAATTAACAATCGCGCTAATATAGCGTAAATAGCCAAGGAAAACAGCCATCAAATGACACGGAATCGACAACCAATTTTAATCACCCTAATTCTAGATCAAAGTTTAAGGATCGCTAGCCAATGATCGCCTTAACTTTTCTAATGGCGATATTTGCCTACCTTGCTGGTTCTCTGTCGAGCGCAATCATTGTTGCGCGAATTTATAAGCTACCCGATCCCCGCAAAAATGGCTCAGGAAACCCGGGAGCCACCAATATTTTACGGCTGGCTGGTGTAAAACTGGCGATATTAGTATTAATGGGAGACTTACTCAAAGGGACGATTCCAGTCTGGTGTTCTTACTTTATTGGTCTCGACCCAATCAGTTTAGGCGTAGTCGCGATTGCCGCTTGCTTAGGGCATATTTTTCCAATATTTTTTGAATTTGAAGGCGGTAAAGGGGTGGCGACGGCATTGGGTTCGTTGCTGCCAATTGGCTTGGATTTGACCGGTTTGTTATTAGTCAGCTGGATTGTTGTTTTGTTAATTTCGGGCTATTCGTCCCTTGCTTCAATATTTGTCGCGATTATCTCACCGCTCCTCACTTACATAATCAAGCCTGAATATACCATTCCAGTTGCGATGCTTGGACTGTTGATCATCATTCGCCATCAGCCCAACATTATGCGATTACTCAAAGGGCAAGAGCCCAAAGTCTCCGAAAAATTTAAAAAGCGCTAAACCGCTGGCAAGGTATCCATCGGCCAACGTGGGGTCGCAGAGATTTCTAAACCAACGGTTTGGTTGGCTTTTAAACGCTGCATTCCCGCATAAGCGATCATCGCACCATTGTCAGCACAAAATTCATGACGGGGATAAAATACCTTACCGCCGCGCCCAACCATTAATTTTTCGAGCTCTATACGTAAATGACTATTAGCACTAACGCCGCCAGCAATCACCAAGCGTTTTAAACCTGTCTCTTTTAAGGCTCTTTTACATTTAATGGCTAGCGTATCAACCACCGCATCTTCAAAAGCTCGTGCAATATCAGCTTGGGTTTGTGGATCACAGACACCATCAACCGAATTATCGCGAATAGTATTCGCCGCAAAGGTTTTTAGGCCACTAAAACTAAAATCTAACCCTGGCTTATTAGTCATTGGTCGTGGAAAGGTAAAACGTGAACTATCGCCCATTTCTGCCATTTTGGCCAAGCGAGGTCCACCGGGATAATCAAGCCCTAATAATTTAGCAGTTTTATCAAACGCTTCACCTGCGGCATCGTCCACTGATTCACCAAGTAAAGTATAACGACCAATGCCATCGACTCGAACCATTTGGGTATGCCCGCCAGACACTAATAGCGCCAAAAATGGAAAATCTGGCTTATTTTCCTCCAACATTGGCGCCAACAAATGCCCTTCCATGTGGTGAACCGCCACGGCTGGTTTGTCCCAAGCATAGGCCAACGAACGGCCCACGGAAGCCCCAACTAACAAGGCACCAACTAAGCCAGGCCCTGCGGTATACGCAACTCCATCGATGTCATCCTTAGTACAGTTAGCCTCTTTTAATGTCTGTCGAATCAATGAGATGATCTTTCTTGAGTGATCGCGAGAGGCCAATTCAGGAACCACACCGCCGTAGTCAGCATGCAGTTTTACCTGACTATAAAGCTGATGAGCTAACAAGCCATCTTGATCATCATAAATGGCAATACCGGTCTCATCACAAGAGGTTTCAATTCCTAAAATACGCATGTAGTTTCAATTCGAACAAAAAATAAGTGAGCGCGATTGTACTATATTTCGCAGTATTGGAGAAATAATTTGCTACTACTGGTGATCTCGCTTTACAATAGGGCACGGTTCGGATTAAAATGTCGCACCAAAATTTGACAGCCCTGCAACATTATTTATTGCACTTGGCTTATATAAAACAACCTTCGAGGCGAAAGGCAAATGCCAATAGTTAAAGTTAGAGAAAACGAACCATTTGACGTAGCACTACGTCGTTTCAAGCGTTCTTGTGAAAAAGCTGGAATCTTATCTGAAGTACGTCGTCGTGAGCACTATGAAAAGCCAACGACTGCACGTAAGCGTGCTAAAGCAGCTGCTTCAAAGCGTCTTGCTAAGAAATTGAGCCGTGAAAACGCTCGTCGCGTACGTATGTACTAAGAATTAGTCGACTATGAGCCTACTAGAGCAACTAAAAGACCAAATGAAAGTAGCGATGCGTGCGAAAGCAAAAAAACGCTTGTCTACAATTCGGATGGCTCTTGCTGCCGTTAAACAACGAGAAATCGATGAGCGCATTACCTTAAACGATGATGACGTTTTAGCCATCTTAGTAAAAATGGTTAAGCAACGCCGCGATGCAGCAAAACAGTTTGAAGATGCAAATCGTCAAGATTTAGTCGATGTAGAATTGCAAGAAATCACAGTGATTGAGGAATTTTTACCGAAACCACTAACCAGCGATGAAATCGATGGTTTGATTAAATCAGCAATCGCAGAAACTAACGCAACTTCAATGCAAGAGATGGGGAAAGTCATGGCTATCCTTAAACCTCAGGTTCAAGGTCGTGCTGATTTAGGCAAGATAAGTGGCTTAATTAAAGCATCCTTCTCTGCCTAAGCTTTGTACTCATACCTCGCGACCATTGGTCACGAGGTATATTGCGAAATAAATAAGCCGTGCATTTTTTGCGCGGCTTATTTGTTTGTCGACTAAAATATATTTTATATCGAGATTTTTAAGAGTTTTTATGGCTGGTTTAATCCCCCAACATTTTATCGATGATCTTATTTCACGTACCGATATTATTGACCTGATTGACGGGCGAGTAAAACTTAAAAAAGCCGGTAAAAGCTATGTCGCCTGTTGTCCATTTCATGGCGAAAAAAGTCCCTCATTTCACGTCAGCCAAGACAAACAGTTTTATCACTGCTTTGGTTGTGGCGCTAGTGGTAACGTTATTTCATTTTTAATGGAATATGACCGACTCGATTTTCCCGATGCTATCGAGGAACTCGCCGGACTGTATAATTTAGACGTGCCGCGAGAAGACTCTGGCGTTGATAAAAAATCACCCCAGCAATATTCAATCGACAAACAAAAAAAACTAGACTATTACGAGTTGATGACCCAAGTCGAAACCTACTTCCGCCAACAACTAAAACAAAATAAAAATGGCGCCGAAGTAATTAGCTACTTAAAAAATCGTGGCTTAAGTGGTGAAATTGCCCAACGTTTTGGCATTGGCTACGCGCCCGACGAATGGCAAGCAGTTAAAGACAAATTTGGTCAAGGTTTTGAGCGTGAAAAACAATTGCTCGACACCGGTGTATTAATAAAAAACGAAGACTCGAATCGTATTTACGATCGCTTTCGTAATCGGGTGATGTTTCCGATCCGCGATCGTCGTGGTCGTGTCATCGGTTTTGGCGGTCGAGTACTTGACGATTCTGTGCCCAAATACCTCAACTCGCCTGAAACACCTATTTTTCATAAAGGTTCAGAGCTTTACGGATTTTTTGAAGCCAAACAAGCCAATCGCGACCTCAACCGCTTATTAGTGGTTGAAGGCTACATGGACGTGGTTGCACTTGCGCAAAATGGCATCAGCTGGGCCGTAGCCTCACTGGGTACAGCCACCACGTCAGAACAAATTCAACTGATGTTTCGTAACACCAGTGAAATTATCTGTTGTTACGATGGCGATCGTGCAGGCCGCGAGGCCGCATGGCGAACCCTCAACAATTCCTTGCCATTGTTGCAAGATGGTCGCCAAATTAAATTTATGTTTTTACCCGACGGTGAAGATCCCGACTCCATGGTTCGTCAACTGGGCGAAACCGATTTTATTGCCTTGGTCGATCAAGCGACACCATTATCAAAATTTTTGTTTGATAACCTCTTAAGCCAAGTTGAAATGGACTCGGAAGATGGTCGCTCAAAACTCGCAAAACTCGCATTGCCACTGGTCAATACCATTGCTGACGGTGTGTTTCAGCAAATGATCAAAGAAAAACTAGCCAAATACCTTGGGGTGGAAGCCGACTCGCTCGATCGTTTTATTAGCCAAGAAAAGCCTAGTCAGGTTAAACAACAACGAAAAAGATCACAACGGGGCTCAATTGTTCGTCAAGCCATTGGTTTAACTATCCAATATCCGGCATTAGTGAAAGCAATAGCCAACATACCGCAACTCGATAAAATAAAAATAAAAGGCACTGATTTATTACAAAAATTAATCGATCAAGTGCGCCAACAACCCGAGATTAGCTCAGCACAATTGCTTGAGCGTTGGCGTGGTACCAATGAATATCCCGCGCTGTTAAAAATGACAGTATGGCAACACGACATTGAAAAAGACAATCTAGAACAACAATTTATTGATACGATCATTCAAATAATCAATAAGCATCTCGAATTGCGGCTCGAACAATTGGCGCATAAATCACGGGTTGACACATTAACCAGTGAGGAACGTCAAGAATATGCACAATTAATCCAAAATGAACGTTAACAAAACTAGCTGCTTTCGTTCAAACGCGTTATAATTAATCCTTTGCAACTTTTAATAGTTGTTCTTTTGTCGTCATTTATAGTGGGTAATGATCTATGGAGCAAACCTCTCAGTCTCGTTTAAAACTTCTAGTCACCAAAGGTAAAGAACAAGGCTATTTAACCTATGCCGAGGTTAACGACCACTTACCTTCTGACATGGTCGATTCAGATCAAATTGAAGACATCATCCAAATGCTAAATGATATGGGTATTCAAGTGTTCGAAACAGCACCTGATCAAGATACCTTAATGATGTCAGAAAATAGTACCGATGAAGATGCCGCAGAAGCTGCCGCTCAAGTATTAGCCACTGTTGAAAGTGAAATTGGTCGTACTACCGATCCTGTTCGTATGTACATGCGTGAAATGGGTACCGTAGAACTACTAACCCGTGAAGGCGAAATTGTTATCGCCAAGCGAATCGAAGAAGGGATCAAGCAGGTTCAAGTCTCTGTTTCTGATTACCCAGCAGCGATTAGCTCGTTACTTGATCAATACGATCGTTTCGAAGCTGAAGAAATTCGTTTAACCGACATTATCACCAAATTTATCGATCCCAATGAAGAAGAGTTCATGGGAAATACCGGTTCTCACATCGGATCAGCATTAAGCGCGCAACAGCAAAAAGATGCAGATAAAAAAGATGGCGATTCAGACGACGACGAAGAAGAGGAAGAAATTGATCACGGCCCTGATCCTGAAGAAGCTCGTGAAAAATTTGGTGAATTACGCGTCGCTTTCGACAAAGTAAAAGAGCTCGCTAGCAACAAAGGTCGTGACCACGCCGACACAAAATCAGCAACTAAAGAATTGGCCGAAGTATTCCGTCAGTTCCGCTTAGTGCCAAAACAATTCGACCGTATGGTTAAAAACATGCGTGACGTGATGGACAACATCCGTGTTCAAGAACGCTTAATCATTAAGTTTGCTTGTACCCGCGCTAAAATGCCAAAACGTGATTTAACCAAGGTTTTCCCTGGTAACGAATCAGATCAAACTTGGTTAATTAACGCAATCAATTCAGACGTACCTTATGCCGAGGGACTTGCTGAATACGAAGTTGAAATAATACGTGCCATCAAAAAGCTAAAAGTTGTCGAAGGTAATACCGACTTAACGATTAGCTCGATCAAAGACATTAACCGTCGCATGTCGATTGGTGAAGCGAAAGCTCGTCGTGCTAAGAAAGAAATGGTTGAAGCTAACTTACGTTTGGTTATCTCTATCGCTAAAAAATACACCAACCGTGGTTTACAATTCTTGGATTTGATTCAAGAAGGTAACATCGGCTTGATGAAAGCGGTTGATAAGTTTGAATACCGTCGTGGTTACAAATTCTCAACTTACGCCACGTGGTGGATCCGTCAAGCAATCACCCGTTCAATTGCCGATCAGGCCCGTACTATTCGTATTCCAGTACACATGATTGAAACAATTAACAAACTTAACCGTGTTGCACGTCAAATGCTACAAGAGATGGGACGTGAGCCACAACCAGAAGAACTTGCCGAACGCATGCAAATGCCTGAAGACAAGATCCGCAAGGTACTTAAGATTGCTAAAGAGCCAATCTCAATGGAAACTCCAATTGGTGATGACGACGACTCACACCTAGGCGATTTCATCGAAGATACAACCCTAGAGTTGCCATTACAATCGGCCACTTCAGAAGGCTTAAAACTAGCGACTAACGACGTACTAGCCGGCTTAACCGCTCGTGAAGCGAAAGTACTAAGAATGCGTTTCGGTATCGACATGAACACCGATCACACCTTAGAAGAAGTTGGTAAGCAGTTTGACGTAACCCGCGAACGTATTCGTCAAATCGAAGCGAAAGCACTACGTAAACTTCGTCACCCTTCTCGCTCAGAACAACTGAAGAGCTTCTTAGACGACTAAAGCACTGCTTTAACCGTTGAGAACAGCTGAACGCCTCATTTATTGAGGCGTTTTTTTATGGCTAAGCTCAAATAATGCGCGATCAAGCAAAAAGCGACGACTTACTAGTGACGCGGTGACAAAAAATGCTTATACTTATCGCCGCTTACAGAAGTCTCTGTCGCAATCAATATAAATGGCCCTTTAGCTCAGTTGGTTAGAGCATACGACTCATAATCGTCAGGTCCCGTGTTCGAGTCACGGAAGGGCCACCATTTATTTCTTGTAGTACCTTTAACCAAAAACACCATAATTTGTTAACATCACGACCAAATAAATCTTACTTAAAAAATCAAACTCGTACTATTAATAGTTACCTAATAATTGTATTTTTTAAAATTCGTATCACTCTTCAAAATCACCTAAGTCAGCATCTTTCGCCGATAAAACTAATTCAGCGCCCAAGTGTGCAATAGCGTCCATTCTTGCGCTGGCAGGCCTAAAGGTTGAATTGACACCACTTGATTTAGACTCAATGATATCAATAATTTTCTCGAACAACTCATGGCCAACCATAAAGCCTCCACCTAACTAAATAAAACGATTAAATTACCAATTTAGGAACAGGCTCAAGTGTCAATATTACGAGTTCGTTAACTTATCTAACAAATCATTGATTTCATCTTTTAAATCGTAATCTGGAATTCTTTTACTGCTTATTTGTGCTTGTGATAGATATTCGATAGCGCTGGTTTTGTCGCCTAAGTCTAATTTCAGTGTTGCAATCGAAAAACCAATAGATGACTGAAAATCTCTTGATTTAATCGCCTTCGCCTTAATCAGTGCTTTATCATAAATCGTAATGGCTAACGCACGATCTTCAGTAAAGTCAGCGAGGGTTTCCCATTGCACAGGATGGTCTTTATCACTATTTTCATGCTCTTCACATACGGTTTTTAATTCACTGTAGTGATTATCAAATAAGGTTTGATCTTTTTTCTGAACCGCGCTCATTAAGCTTTCAGCTAAAGTATGTACGCGCTTGTATATTTTTGTGTTCATTGGTCACTCGATTGGTCATTGATAAAAATCTAATGCTGATTATAGTATTTTTAACCACACTAAGCAGTGTTGAATGACTCAATCGTGACAAATTTTCGACTGAAAAAGCAGAGAAATCCATCATTAGGGGCGTAACAATGAGAATATGCAAGTATGACGACCGTATGTTTTTCGCCACCAGCAAAGCTGCGGTGTAGTGATTGGAGACCAATTAACTAACACCCTGCCATTTAACTACCACTTTAGTAGTAGTTATCGTACAAAAATAAACCTTTATGATGTTACCACTCTTTGTCCTATTCGCTAAACTGGCTCCTTTAAATATTTTGTTACACCTTTGTTTCATTTTCGTTTCATTATTATGAGTTTAAATGTTTGGGACAAGATATTCGTTGTGCTAAATAACACGACCATCGGTTGATTATGTAGTAACAATTTAATCAAATAAAAACAATAAAAAATAGAGAAAAACTTTGAAGTCACTTCGTATTTGGCTTCTAATGATGAGTAGTAGTATTGTCCATGCTGATTCAGTATGGGATAAGGATATCAGTAGTTTAGCAACCTCTCTAGCATTAGAACAGAGCAATAATATATACAATAGTTCAGCTCATCGTATTGCAGCCTCTGCATATACGTTAACAATTGCAAACAATAGCACCTTATTATTTGAAGGTTATGGTTTGGCATTGCCATTCTCTATTAGCCATGCCACTTACTCTAATATTGACACTTTAGACAACACAGCCTACCAATTACGTCCTCAGCTACAATTATTTTTATCCCCAGATGCTACGGTGAAGCTAAACGCAGGATTAACTAAAGAGCAGTTAATTAGTGGTGACAGCGGAGTGGAGCTGTTTAAATCTGGCCCGCAGCCCCTGAGTAAAAAGCAGCAGCGCCTTGATGCAACCTTGCAAATAGGTAAAGCTCCCGAAAATAGATTTTTTTCAATTAACATCCGCTATCTAAAAAACAACATCAATAATGATCATTCGTCATCGAGTAATGACTCTCGTCAAATTAGTTCACGTTATGGTTATAAGATTAGCGAAGATAGCTATCTGCAATTAAGTGGTCGCTATGCGTCGCAACGTATTAATCAGCTATCGAGCCAACTGGTTGAAGGCGGTCTTGGTTTTATCACGGGATTAGGTGGCAGTAACAAACTTAATGTTATCGTTGGAGGTTACAAGCAGATAGCTCAAGATAAAACTGGATTATTTTGGACTATTTCGGATCGCTGGAAAATCTCAGATCTAACAACACTCAACTTTTCTACTTCTCAACGCTCAGTATTAAGCACCGATTTTCGCCATGTTAGCCAAGTAACCACTACTTATCAGTTAGATGGAAGTTATCAACTAAACCAGCATCATGAGTTCCTCTTAGCTCTTAACAATCGACAAAGTAAGGGGGTTGGAGCAAATCATTACTCCAAAAAACAAAACCTGAGTATCGGGTGGAATTGGCGTGTATTCGAGGGGATACAACTTCATAGTTATATCAGTGTTGCTCAACAACAGCGTTCAAATTTACTAGAGTCACCCGATATCAATCAGCGCAGAGTCGGGCTAAAGGTAGCCTACCAATGGTAAAATTTTGCTGCGCGATACTTTGTTTAGTTTGGGCGAATCAGATGTTGGCCCAAACAGATATTTACCGTTTGGGCCCTGGAGATGCGCTTTTTATTACGGTTTATCAAGAAGAAGACTTGTCGTTTGTTGGACAAATCAGTCAGCAAGGCTTCATCGATTTTCCTTTGCTTGGTAATATTAAGCTTAATGGCGAGACTCAACAGGAAGCAAAAGCACAAATTGAAGCCTTATTAAGGAATAACTATTTAGTTGCACCCAGCGTGTCGGTACGTGTGACATCCTATCGACCATTCTTTATTTATGGTGAGGTACGAACCCCTGGGAGTTATACCTATCAGCCAGATATCACTATTGAGCAAGTTATTGCTTTGTCTGGTGGTCTTAAAGATCGGGCATCGAACAGCCACTGGACGATTCAGCGCGGTTTAGAAAAGAAAGTATTTAAGGTCTTGAGCGAAACTATTGTTCATCCTGGTGATGTCATCAAGATCCATAAGAGCTTCTTTTGATGTCAGACCCCCAATACGAGTCAACGAATCATGCTGATGATGAAATCGATCTCTCTGAGTTGTTTACGGTTCTATGGCAAAGAAAACTACTGATTATATTTATTAGCACCGTTTCATTAGTACTTGGGGTGTTATTTGCCAGCACGAAGCCAAATATATACCAAGCACAAGCAACGGTATTGCTTAATGGCGAAAATAGAAATAACACCATCACTTCGGTCATGCCTGATGTTGCCACCAATCATATTGATTTTGACACCTCCATTAAATTACTAACGTCACATCAGTTTTTAGCACAATTAGTCAGTAAATTATCAATTCCTGCTGTTTTTCAAAAAGAGCAGCAGGGAGACTCTTGGGGCGCTGAAGAAATTAAACAAAATTTGTCGATCAAGCAGATTGCTCGAACTAACTTGTTAGAAATTTCGTTTGAAAGCGTCGACGCTAATTTTAGTGCCCAATTAGTCAATACGATAACGACGAATTTCATCGCTTATAAAGCGCAGTTGTTACAACCTCATATAAAGAATGATGATGACTGGTTAAGTCAGAAAATAGCCCATATTCAAGCACAATTAATCAAAAAAGAAGATCGACTTAACGCTTTTCGCCATGATAACAACGCGATTGATATCGCCAACTTAGTGAAGTTAGATCAACACGAAATTAGCTTATTATTTAATGAGCAGCGGGCGCTCAACCAAGAGCACGAGCTGCTGTTACGTTTATTGTCCAAGGTTAAGCGTTATAATAATGATATTAATCGCATCGTCACTATTACTAAAATTGCAAATATTAAGATTATTAAGAGTCTACTACAGTCGTTAGAAAGTCTGAAAGCAGAACGATCTCAGGTTAAATTACGATATTTGCACAAGCACCCTAAGTATCAGTCAATTAGCCTAAAAATAGACGAAGCTAAACGACAAATGCGAGGGCAAGTTTACTATCAGATACAGCAATATAAAGCACGCTTGAAAGACGTGGTTTATTTACTAAAAAAAATAGATAGCAAACAATTAACCGCGAAACATAATTTAGAACAATCGATTATCAAAGCACGGGAATTTGCATTAATTAATCGTGAATTAAAAGCTCATTTAACCTTGTTAGAAAAGTTGATAGCCCGTCAAAAACAGTTGGAAATATTAGATAACAAATCCACCATCGCGAGTTTTATCGTTGTCGATCCCGCGCGTGTTCCCGTGCAGCCTATTGGTCCGAAAAGGCGGCTGATTGCCGTATTATCTGTTTTATTAGGCTCGATGCTAGCCATTGTCTTGGTCTTAATTCTGCATTTTGTTGGCAATAATCGCAGCCGTTATCGACAAATTGTAATTAGCCAAGGCTTTAATATTCTGGGGGAATTACCTGAAATAAAAGGAGTGACCGCTGAACATCCGGTGCTAAAAGGCCACGGTAAAAATTTCAAACTGTATCAAGAATCGATTCACTCTATTAGAACAAATTTTATGACCGAGCCATCGCTACATAGCCAGCGTTTAATCGCGATAACCTCATTAATGCCTAATGAAGGCAAGTCGAGTTGTTGTTTGCAATTAACCCGCTCATTTTCCGAATTAGAGCGCGTGATTATTGTTGATGCTGATTTACGATCGCCATCGATTGCTGCGGTATTAGGGCAGTCACCACACCGTTTGGGGTTGACCAACTTCATCGCCGAGACGCACACACTAGAACAATGCATTTTTCACAATGAAGAACTCAATGCCGATGTCTTATCATCGGGTATTCAACCGACTAATGCCCTGTTATTTCTCACCTCAAAGCGATTTTCACTGCTGTTGACGGTGTTATTAAATCGATACGATCGGGTTATCTTAGAGTGTCCGCCGATATTATCCGTCAGTGATGCATTAGTCATAGCCAAGAGTGTTAAAGGTATGACGCTGGTGACTGATGTCACCAAAAGCACCACCGCTAAATTTATGCACGACATGCATGAATTACAGCATACCAACATCGAGATATCTGGGGTTATTCTCAATCGTACTAAAAATGATTCCCGGCAATATTATGGTGCTTATTCGCAGCAGACCCTTACCAATTTAAAGGATTGTTAAGAATCTAAATATTGAACATAGCCACCACCGACCCAACCTTTGTCACCAAAACTAAAATAGATACACGCCAAACAACATCGTACAAAAAGAACGACTAAGCTAATAAGGATATGAAAAATTCGACATCATACATCTTTCCTAAAGTCCTCATAAAAACAACAATCCTTATCGACGCATTCTCGTTTAATAATGACATATATAGCAAGTATCATCGCTAGCTTTTTAGTCTCTGAAGGCGTTTAATCATAATGACTTCCCTAGTGATTAAAACGACAGCTTAGAAGCCTCAGTGCCCTTTACTCAAAGCCAAATAATACCCTCAATAGATGGGATGGATAACGACATTCAACCACCCCTAATCGCTCAGCGAGTCACACGGCTTATGGTCAAACCTAAGCATAGGTAGTTAAATACGGCCATTCCACTTAAAGTTATAAGCCTAAATAACACGGCATTTAATTTGATTGTTTGCTAAACAAGATTTCAATTTACTTCAAAAGTAGGTATTCTTCACTATTAATTGTTTTATGGTGTTCGGTGCTTGCTAATTAGTGAACTCGTCACCCCGTTGTATATTGATGGAGACTATCTTGGCATTAAGTGAAGCAGCGTTAAAAGTGCGAGCAGCGCTTGAAGATAAAGGCATAGAAACCCCTATGCGTTCATTGGACGTCTGTCCTGCCGAACGAAAGGATCGTATCGAATATCACATGAGAGAAATCCTTAATTTAATGTCATTGGATCTTACCGATGACAGCCTTGAGGATACTCCACAACGTATCGCCAAAATGTATGTCGATGAAATATTTTCAGGACTCAACTACGAAAACTTCCCTAAGATCACTGTGATCGATAACAAAATGGGGGTTGATGAAATGGTCAAGGTGCAAGACATTACTGTGACCAGTACCTGTGAACACCATTTTGTTACTATTGACGGCATGGCAACAGTGGCTTATTTGCCGCAAAAAAAAATCATCGGTTTATCAAAAATTAACCGTATCGTGCGATTTTTTGCCCAGCGTCCACAAGTTCAAGAGCGTTTGACTCAACAAATCCTCATAGCTCTGCAAACATTACTAGAAACCAAAGATGTTGCCGTCACGATGGATGCGGTCCATTATTGCGTGAAATCACGGGGCGTCATGGATTCAACCAGCTCAACGACGACCACAGCGCTAGGTGGGATATTTAAAAGTAATCCGGCAACCCGTAGTGAGTTCTTACACCGTAGATAAGTAATAAAACAACTAGCCCGCAAACTATGCGGGCTATCGATATAAAATGATTTCTATCGGTTATTTAAATTAACACTCGATGACATTAACCGCTAAACCACCCCGAGCAGTTTCTTTATATTTACTTTTCATATCATTGCCTGTATCCCACATTGTTTTTATTACCTTATCGAGCGACACTTTATGATTACCGTCCCCTCGAAGCGCTAGTCTTGAGGCATTAATTGCTTTAATTGCTCCCATTGCATTTCGCTCGATGCAAGGTACTTGTACCAAGCCTCCAACAGGATCACAGGTTAAACCTAGATTATGCTCCATGCCAATTTCTGCAGCGCTCTCTACATGATCAACTGTACCTCCCATTATGTCTGTTAAAGCCGCCGCAGCCATAGAGCACGCAACACCAACTTCTCCCTGGCAGCCAACTTCGGCGCCTGAAATCGATGCATTTTTCTTATAAAGAATGCCAATGGCAGCAGCTGTTAACAAGTAACGTACTGCGATAGCATCAGTAACAGGCTCAACAAATTTATCGTAATAACATAATACGGCAGGAATAATACCAGCGGCACCATTGGTTGGCGCGGTAACAACCTGTCCTCCAGCTGCATTTTCTTCATTAACAGCCATGGCAAACAGATTGACCCAGTCCATTGCTATTAATGGGTCAACACAATTATTGCCATTGGCTTTGAGACTCCGAAGTAAAGAAGGAGCTCTGCGTCGTAGCTTTAATCCACCGGGTAAAATGCCTTCACGGCGACAACCCCGTTCAACACTTCTTTTCATCGCATGCCAAATTTCGGCTAATTGATTGTGTACTTGTTGTTCTGGTATCAGTTGTTTTTCATTTTCCATCATCAAGCAAGAAACACTAAAGCCATTAGCTTTGCATAGCTTCAACAATTCAACACCGCTGGAAAATACATACTTTGAATTATCTTTGAGTGAAGTATCTAAAGTAACTATCTCTTTTTCATCAACAATAAAGCCACCACCCACCGAATAATAAATTTTACTAAATAGCAATTCATCGCCATTAAAAGCTTTTAGTTCCATTGCATTTGCATGGGCAGGTAATGTTTTGCGACGATGAAAAATAATAGCATTCTGCCTTGAAAATAAACTGTCATATTTCCCTAGCAATGAAAGCCGCTGAGTCTCCTTAACCTGTAAAAGAAAGACGTCGATCATTTCAGGATCTATAGTTTCAGGTTCAAAACCAGCTAGCCCTAATATCACCGCTTTTCCGCTACCATGTCCGATGCCTGTTTGCCCCAGTGAACCAAATAATTCAGTTTTTATGTGACTAACTTTACTCAAAATACCTTGGTGCTCAAGTGATTGACTAAAACGAAATGCCGCTCGCATCGGCCCAACCGTATGAGAACTCGATGGACCGATCCCAATGCTAAACATATCAAAAACACTAATCATAAAATTTCTCTTTTAATACAAATGAAAATCACAACTGTGCAATATGCATTACACTCACGAAGTGATAGGGATCCCCCACCACTTCATGATCATCATTAAAACTGATAATTGAAGTTATAACGCATCCCTACCATTAACTGGTCGCTATCTTTCTCATTCTGGGTAGAATAATTATTATTTTGATATTCCACAAATAATCGAAAGTCTTTACTACCTTGCCATTCCAGCGTGGTATTAAAACGAGTCACATCATTTGATACGCTACTAATTAGCTCATCATTAAGCTTTGAAGCGCCAAATAACACCTTATATTGTTCATTAATTGAATAAGTTACTACAAGATCAAACGTTTGAATGTCTGCATCAATGACATTACGTTTAAGATCTAAATATGCAGCACCGATATACCAATCGCCAAAATTTTTACTCGCTGAAACACCTAAGGTATTTTCATCAACCCCTGCTAAATCTCGACTTAAATATGCAACTGCTAAGCTATAATCATCGCCCTGATATTTAACACCAGCATTAACTAAGTCACTGCCGGCGTTAAGCGCGTCATCACCTTTAAATTGTGCTTCAGCCCTAAATTCGACATTACCAAATGACTTGCGGTAAGAAATCATTTCTTGCTGACGAAACAAACTAACATCATCATAAGCTAATGGAGTATTAGCACGGTTAAAGATATCAACAGGTCCTGCAATAATCGCAAAGTGTGTTGTATCTTGTTTACCTATTGCTACACGTCCAAAATCCCCTTTAATACCAACATACGCCTTACGTGTGTCGCCAAAATGAGCATCTCCTTGTATTTGAACTTTAAACTCGCCTTTAGCAAAGCCCGTGATGCCATCACTTAATTGATGGTTAACAGCAACACCGATACGCGAAAGCGCATCGCCAACATCCCAATTGTCCTGAGCATCGCTGCTAGTCACACCAAAGGTTGGTCGTAGCGATCCATATAAACTAACGGTTGTATTTTTATTTTGTGGTGTCGCGGTTGCTTCTTTGTGTTCAAGTTGCGCCAAACGCGTTTGAATTTCATTTAATTTATCTTGCAGTGTCGCTTTTGCCATTTCATCACCAGCATGAGCAGTAAAAATAGGTAATGCTATAGTTAACGGAAGTAATACTGACTTTAATCTTAGATATTGCATCTTTTTTCCTTTGGTTTGTTATTGGATTCTTATTTTTATTAACTGTGGATATACCCAACTTAAACAAAATACTTACCCAAACATCGATAAATAAAGCGGTATTGTTGAATGTTTTTCCACCAGGATGAAAACACTAACGAGAGAATGTAAACCCAAGATTAATAACTTGTAAATAATTGTAAACAGGTTGAGGTTCTTGTTTACAACCTGGTTACGTCGCTTGACGGGGTGTAATATATCGCTAGACTGAACAAGGTATCAGCATAAGAATGAGGGGACACTTATAATGCCGACAGGAACCAAGATTTTAGTGGTAGATGATGACGAACTAACGCGCGAAGTGTTAAGTAGTTATTTTGAAAATGAAGGCTACGACGTTTTATGCGCAGCAACGGCTGAAGAAGCAGAAACAGTGCTAACTTATGAAACTATCGATCTGATTCTGCTCGATATCCGCATGCCCGGCAAAGATGGTTTGACCTTAACCAGAGAGATACGCGTTAATAACGAAGTAGGGATAATTCTAGTTACAGGTAGTCAAGATGAAGTTGACCGCCTAATCGGACTCGAGTGCGGAGCAGATGAATACGTCACTAAACCTTTTAATCCCCGAGAAATTCTAGCTAGAGCAAAAAGCCTTATTCGTCGAGTCAAACTGTGCAAGCAGGCCAAGTCGATGGATAATAATGATCACAATTTAAAAGCGTTTGATCGCTGGAAATTAAACCCTGTAAGACGACAACTTATCGATGAAAACGAAGCGACAGTCCAATTGACAGAAGGGGAATTCCAGCTACTAAAAAGCTTAATGAATCATGCTGGACACATCATGAGCAGAGATCAAATTCTTGACCAAATCCGCAATCGAGAATGGGTTCCTACCGACCGAACTGTAGATGTACTCATAGGCCGATTACGCCGCAAACTTGGTGACGACTCAACCGACCCACGTTTGATTTTGACAGTGCATGGCGCTGGCTATTTGTTTACACCTAAACTTCTCGATGTAGTATGAAACCATCATTTTTAGCGCATTGTTTATTGATCATCGGATTAATTTTCTTGCCCGTTAATAGTCAAGCGCGAGAGCTTATCGCATGTGGTCATCCTTATTATCCACCAGTGTCTTGGGTTCAACAACAACGATTAATTGGTATTGCACCAACAGTTGTTAAATTATTATTTGGTGAATTAGGCTATCAAGTTAAGTTAGATATTGTCGGTAATTGGAAGCGCTGTTTGTGGGAAGTTAAGAATGGCCATGCCGATATTGTTGTCGCTGCCTATCGAATAGCCAGTCGAGAGCCCGATTTTAGTTTTAGCAAACAACATATTGTCTCCGATCCCATTGGTGTGTTTGTTCATTCAGTTCAAAGCAAAAAGTATCATTCACTTGATGATTTAAAAGGAAAAAGAGTGGGCTTACTTTTTGGTGATAGTTTTGGCGACAAGTTAGACAAGTTTATTGCTAGCAACAATCATATTGAATATGTTTCTCAGGGGCGACAAAATTTTAAAAAGCTAGCTTATGGTAGAATTAATTTCATGCCATTAGGTACGATGAGCGGTAAATTACAAACTAAAAAATTTGGATACACCCAACAAATTATCACAGCACCATTTGAGTTAACCACCGAATATTATTACCTTGCTATAGGTCGTCACAGTGAACTAGAGAAACATTTACCTTATATTAATCATCGACTAACAGAACTTCATCGCAATGGGACAATAAAAAAACTACAGCAAAAATATAGTAACATTTACCTAAACTCTCAAACCAACGTTAATCTCAATCATGAAGCTCTCTAACATTTTAGGCTGGCGCCGTTTATTAAGTTATGCCAAAGATCATCCGTTAAGTTATCGAATGATGCTTTATGTAACACTATGTAGTTGTTTTTTTATTGTGCTTTCCACGGTACTACAAATTTCGTTCGACTATCGACGAGAAATGAGAAATATTGATCAGCAAATCCAATTAATTCACGCTAGCTATCTTGCTAGCTTAGCTCGTAGTATGTGGGATTTTGATCAAGCACAACTTGAATTACAACTTAAAGGCATCAAAGCACTGCCAGATATTGTGAGCATTGAACTGACTGATCATACTCGCCATACGCTTATCCGTTTACCTAAACACGTAATAGACACAAAAGATAAAGTCATCAAAACAAGCTTTAAACTTAACACACCAAATAAACGTATCGCTAACTTAGGTAACAACAACGAATTAAAAAACAACCGTCAACTGGGGACATTAATTGTTACCACCGATCTAGCTGCCGTCCATACACGATTATTTCGAACCGGTTTTAGTATATTATTGAACCAAACATTACTGGTAGCACTCATCATGTTAGTGATTATGTTCATTTTACAGCGACTAATCACCCGGCACCTAGAGAGTATGGCACACTACAGCCAAGCAATAGCAGACGGCGAACTAGAATCCCCCTTAACCTTAATTCGACGACAACCCAGCCCGCCAGATGAACTAAATCAATTAGTCACCGCACTAAACAATATGCGCTTGGCAATTCGTTATGATATTAATCGCCGCGAAACTGAACAACAAGCATTGCGCTACAACCGCGACCAACTGCAAAAAATGGTAGAACGTCGGACAATGAGCTTACAGCAAGCCAAAGAAGTCGCTGAACAAGCCAATAACGCAAAATCGCAATTTTTAGCCACGATGAGCCATGAAATTCGCACCCCGATGAATGGCATGCTTGGTATGATTCAGCTACTAGAAAACAATGAACTTAGCCAACAACAGCGCCATAGAACTAAAATATTGCATGATTCAACCGAAGCATTGCTTGAGACATTTGATCATGTACTTCAATATGCACAACTAGAGGAAGGAGCATATGTCTGTGCTGAATCATTTTTTTCCCTCGATGAACTGTCACACAGTATTATCAGCCTAATGCAACCTAAAGCCGATGAAAAAAAATTACAGCTAAAGCTTGAAACCAATACGACGTGCTATTGTTACCATGATGCAGCTGGCAGTTTACGTCAAATATTAACTAATCTACTCGCCAACGCGATTAAATTTACCGATCGTGGCGAGGTACTTCTACGTATCGTTCATCAAGAAAAAAATGATAAGCATGACCGAATTCGTTTTTCAATTCAGGATAGTGGTATTGGTATCGAACCAGCATTGCAAGAGCGTATCTTCGAGCGGTTTGTGCAAGCCGATGAATCAATTACTCGACGTTTTGGCGGCACCGGCCTTGGTCTTTCAATTTGTCGTCAACTAAGTCAAGAAATGGGTGGGCAGATAGGCGTCGAAAGTATATTAGGTCAAGGCAGTACTTTTTGGGTTGAGGTCATACTAAAAAAAGCCAAGCCAGATCAATATAAAATTGAAGCCACACTACCGACTCTACCCGTACTGCAAATACTACTGGTTGAGGATGTCGAAATAAACCAACAAGTTGTGATAGGTTTACTTGAGCAGCATCAAATAACATTAGCTGATAATGGTCATGATGCTATTACTATAACGAGTGATAAGACCTTTGATATCATACTGATGGATATGCATTTGCCTGGGCTAAGCGGGCTCGATATTAGTGCTAAAATTCGCCAGAGTATAGAATCTTGTAACTACGACACCCCTATCATTGCCTTGACAGCCAGTGTTCGCCCAGACGACATTCATGATTATTTTAATGCAGGATTACAAGATGTCGTCGCAAAGCCCGTTAAACAAAAATTGCTACTTGACGCTATAGCCCGCGTACTAGATCCCCAACAGACGAGCTCTCCAGAGAACATACCACATATCGATATTCATAAAGATTACCCACTACTTGATCCATCAATGATTGATACTCACCTTCATATTTTAGGTCCAGCTAAGCTCTCAAAGTTAATGCTTAGTTTTTGTAATAACTTAAAAAAACTTTGGCCCACACTTCAACAAAGCCTTATCAACGACGACCATTATGAGGTTGCCCACCAAGCGCACAAAATTGCTGGAGCTTGTGACATGCTTGGTTTTTCGCAAGCAAGTAACCTACTACGAGAATTAGAACACAGTGCTCAAGATGGTCATATTAAGTATAGCTCACAGCTAGATTCAGTCATGGAACTAACTTTGGCCAAGGCGATTACCTACAACAATTAAATGTCATTGTGAAGCAGGAATAAACCCAAGCTCTTATAATCACTGCCTCTCTAGGATTTCCTTATATATCCTAAAATCGGCGACGTTATTAAATTGTTAATCTCGTTTACATCTTTTTACAAGTTATTAATCCTGAGTTTACATCTATCCTTTAGTGTCTCCTGCGTGATGAAAAAGACAGCAAGTAAAATTAGAGTCTTACACATCGCCTGATAAACAACAGGAGAAAAAAATGACAAATAATAAAAATGTAAAACCCAGTTTCATTATGGCAATAATGCCGATAATTTTGACTCTGGCACTACTAGCGATTCAATTATTTTACTTCGGAGACTTTACCCCGCACATTCCGTTAGCAATTGGCATAGCGATCACATCGACATTCGCATGGTTTCGCGGCTATCGCTGGGATGACATCGAAAGTGGTGTAATGCACGTGATTCGTGTTGGACTCCCTTCTATTGCAATTTTAATGACAGTGGGCATGATTGTTGGCGTTTGGATTGCCAGTGGCACCGTCCCATTGTTGATATACTATGGATTAACGATATTAAATCCAGAAGTATTCCTTGCGGCAGGTATGTTGTTATGTGCTGTTGTCTCTGTTTCATTGGGAACATCTTGGGGTACCACTGGTACCGTAGGTCTTGCCCTGATGGGGATCGGGTCAGGATTTGATATCCCAATGTATTGGACTGCAGGAGCTGTCGTATCGGGTGCCTTTTTTGGCGATAAAATATCCCCACTTTCTGACACAACCAATTTAGCACCAGCGGTCACCGGTGTAGACCTCTTTGATCATATTCGTAATATGATGCCAACAACAGTACCTGCAATGCTGATTGCTTTTACTATTTATTTAATCGTTGGGTTTAATTTTATTGGATCAGGCGATGTCGACTTCGCAAAAATAGAAGCTATCACGAACGGCCTCGAAAGTAATTTTAACCTCTCCTTGTTATTGTTACTCCCACCGTTAATTGTCATTATTCTTGCACTAAAAAGAATGCCTGCCTTACCCTCATTATTTGCAGGCGTATTGTCTGGCGCACTACTCGCTATGTTTGTTCAAGACGCTTCATTGCATGAAGTATTTAACTTTATGCAATCAGGATACAAAATTGAAACTGGCATTGCTGAAATTGATGGTCTGTTAAATAGAGGAGGAGTGCAATCGATGACTTGGGTTATCACCTTGGTTATTATTGCATTAGGTTTTGGTGGCGCACTTGAGCGTACTCATTGTCTCGATACCATTATTGAAGTCATGCTACGCCGTGTTAATTCCTTTTTCGGCTTACAAGCTTCAGCAACTACAACAGCCATTGCCACTAATCTTGTTGCTGGCGACCCGTATCTTTCTATTGCCTTACCCGGCCGTATGTTTTCATCAGCTTATGTCAAACAAGGGTATTCAAAACTAAACCTATCACGAGCCATCGAAGAGGGCGGCACCTTAATTTCTCCGCTGGTACCTTGGAATGCAGGTGGTGCCTTTGTTATCACCGCTCTAGGATTAGGCATTAGCGATGGTAATGTGGAGAATCTACTCTACATTCCACTAGCATTCGCGTGTTGGTTATCACCAGTCATCGGTTTGTGTTACGCCGCACTTGGACGATTTTCACCAAAAATTTCTGATGCTGAACTAGAAAGATATAAACAAGAAGAAGAGTCTGGATAGGCTTTTATCCCACCAGTACAGACACAAAAATACTAGCTTATCCTCAAGCTAGTATTAAATCACAATGGCGTATTTAGCCGCGGAGAAAGAAAAATGTTTTATAAAAATGATGAGATAGCCGGTTTCGACAATGACATTTGGCACGCGATTCAAGCAGAAGACAAACGCCAACAGGATCATGTTGAACTTATCGCCTCAGAAAACTACACCAGTGCACGCGTTATGAAAGCACAAGGCACCCAACTAACTAATAAGTATGCAGAAGGTTATCCGGGAAAACGCTATTACGGCGGCTGTGAGCATGTAGATACCATTGAACAAATAGCAATTGACCGCGCCAAAGAGCTATTTGGTGCTGACTACGCAAATGTACAGCCCCATTCAGGTTCACAAGCTAACGCAGCTGTATTTATGGCGCTATTACAACCAGGTGAAACAGTACTGGGTATGAGCCTTGCTCATGGCGGTCATTTAACACATGGTTCTAAAGTGAGTTTCTCAGGAAAAATTTATAACTCAGTACAATATGGGCTAAATGAAGCAACGGGTGAAATCGATTATGAAGAAGTTGAGCGTCTTGCTCATGAGCATCAACCCAAAATGATCATTGCTGGCTTTTCAGCTTATTCACGAATTGTCGATTGGCAACGTTTTCGTGATATCGCAGACAGCATTGGCGCATGGCTATTTGTTGATATGGCTCATGTCGCAGGATTAGTGGCTGCCGGACTATACCCGAATCCAGTGCCGATTGCTGATGTTGTCACCACAACAACGCACAAAACATTACGCGGCCCTCGTGGTGGTCTAATTTTAGCAAAACACAATGAAGAGTTAGCAAAAAAACTAAACTCAGCCGTTTTCCCTGCTGGCCAAGGCGGCCCATTAATGCACGTTATAGCCGCTAAAGCTATTTCATTTAAAGAAGCATTATCACCTGGTTATGTTGAATACCAACAACAAGTAATCAAAAACGCGCAAGTAATGGCCGAAGCTTTCCAGCAACGGGGATACAGCGTTGTTTCGGGTGGCACCGACAATCATCTATTTTTACTCGACTTAATCAACAAAGGTATTACCGGAAAAGATGCGGATGCAGCACTTGGTCGTGCCAATATCACGGTTAATAAAAATTCAGTACCTAACGATCCTCAGTCTCCTTTCGTCACCAGTGGCTTACGAATTGGTACACCTGCGATTACAAGTCGAGGATTTAACAGCGAAGACGTCGCACAGTTAACAGGTTGGATTTGTGATGTATTAGACGACATCAATAACGAGCAGATGATATCTGAAGTAAAGGGCAAGGTACTGGGCTTGTGTGATGCTAACCCTGTATATGGCTAACAATATATAAAATGTCGAGCACTAGATCGACTAACGGGTTAATGACAAGGTAAGTATTAAAAGTCATTAACCCAGCTATAGAATTAAAATAAGAAAGGTAAGGGCATGCAACAATATTCTGGATTTGGTTTGTTAAAACATTCATTAACCTACCACGAAAACTGGCAAAGGGTGTGGAATAACCCAATCCCTAAAAAACACTATGACGTAGTGATTATCGGTGGTGGTGGGCATGGTCTAGCAACTGCCTATTATTTAGCTAAAGAACATGGCATCACTAATATCGCTGTGGTTGAAAAAGGCTACCTAGGTGGTGGTAACACAGCACGTAACACAACGATAGTGCGTTCTAATTATCTGTGGGATGAAGCTTCTCATTTATATGAGCATTCATTAAAATTATGGGAAGGATTGGCTCAGGATCTTAATTATAATTTAATGTTTAGCCAGCGAGGTGTGCTCAATCTTGGTCATACGTTGCAAGACATGCGTGATATTGAGCGACGTGTCAACGCTAACCGCCTAAACGGTATCGACGGTGAAGTACTCTCCACGGCCCAAATTCAAGAAATGGTACCTATTTTAGACTGCTCTAAAAATGCCCGTTACCCAGTATTGGGGGCTTCATGGCAAGCCCGTGCAGGTACTGCACGTCATGATGCAGTTGCCTGGGGCTTTGCTCGCGCAGCTGCAGCTTTAGGTGTTGATTTGCTTCAACAAACAGAAGTAACAGGGATCCGTCGTAAAGATGATGCAGTCGTTGGCGTTGAGACTAATCGTGGTTTTATTTCTGCTGGGAAAGTAGCCTGTGTTGCCGCTGGCAACTCGACTGTTATCGCAAAAATGGTTGGCATGGAATTACCGCTTGAATCTCACCCTCTACAAGCGATGGTATCGGAACCGTTAAAACCAATCCTTAATACCGTCGTGATGTCAAATCATGTACACGGCTACATCAGTCAATCAGATAAAGGCGACTTAGTGATTGGCGCTGGTATTGATGGTTACTTGGGCTATGGACAGCGCGGTTCATTCAACGTGGTTGAGCACACGATTGCCGCTATTATTGAAATGTTTCCCATCTTTAGTCGGGTTCGCCTCAATCGTGCATGGGGCGGGATTGTTGACACCTGTCCAGATGCTTGTCCTATTATTTCTAAAACCCATATTAAAGGACTTTATTTTAACTGCGGTTGGGGTACTGGCGGCTTCAAAGCAACACCTGGTGCGGGCCATGTGTTTGCACATACTATCGCCCATGATGATCCACACCCTCTCGCTAAACCATTTAGTATTGATCGCTTTACATCTGGCGAACTCATTGATGAACACGGCGCAGCCGGTGTTGCCCACTAAGAGGAATTAATTATGTTACTTATCAAATGTCCTTATTGTGAAGAGCAGCGCGAAGAAGAAGAGTTTAGTCCAGCTGGACAGGCACATATAGTGCGTCCGTTAAACCCCGAAGAACTAAGCGATGAGCAATGGGCACGCTATTTATTTTTCCGTAAAAATCCACGCGGATTACATCACGAACTATGGCTGCATGCTCATGGTTGTCGCAAATATTTTAACATGACGAGAAATACAGTGACTTATCAAATCATGGAAACATACAAAATGGGCCAACAGCCTAGTGTCACTGCTAGTCAAGAGGTGAAATAATGAGACAAGTTAATCGTATTGCAGCAAAAAGCAAACACATTAATCGTAGCCGTATTTTAAGCTTTACTTTCAACGGTAAAGAATATCAAGGATACGAAGGAGATACTGTTGCCTCTGCCCTGCTTGCTAATGGTGTTAATGTCGTCGGTCGTAGTTTTAAATATTCACGTCCACGCGGTATCATCACGGCCGACTCACAAGAGCCCAATGCAATTTTTCAAGTGGGCTCAACACAAGCCACCACAATCCCTAATCCGCGAGCGACTCAAACAGAGCTTTATCAAGGTTTAGTCGCAACGTCGACAAATGGCTGGCCGAATGTCGACTTTGATTTAATGTCAACGGTAGGCAAAGTGGGCGGTTCAATGATGCCCCCTGGTTTTTATTATAAAACCTTTATGTATCCACAATCATTATGGATGTCTTACGAGCATTTAATCCGTAAAGGCGCTGGGTTAGGCACAAGTCCAACCCAAGCAGACCCAGATAGCTATGATAAAATTCATCACCATTGTGATGTTATGATCGTAGGTGCCGGCCCTGCAGGTTTGGCCGCGGCCTTAGCGGCGGCCGACACTGGTGCCCGAGTCATTATTAGCGATGAACAAAATGAATTTGGCGGTCACCTTTTATGCAGCACACAGCAAATAGACGGTCAGCTACCTAATCTTTGGGTAGAAAAAATCGTCGAAAAACTTTCAAATATGGACAATGTGTTATTGCTGCCACGTAGTACCGTTTTTGGGTATTACGATCATAATTTACTTGGCATCAATGAGCGCTGCACCGATCACCTCGGTGAACATAAATCGAAGACGATTCGCCAGCGAATGCATAAAGTAAGAGCAAAACAAGTGATTTTAGCGACAGGTGCTCACGAACGCCCTTTAGTTTATGGCAATAATGATGTGCCAGGGTGTATGTTAGCCAATGCTGTCTCGACCTACATAAATCGTTACGAGGTGGTGCCAGGTAACGAACTAGTGTTAATGACCACTAATGATAACGCATATAAAACGGCGATTGATTGGCATCAGGCAGGGCGACAGGTCATTGCTATTGTTGATACGCGTGCGACATCAAATGGTGAGCTAGTTAAACAAGCTAAGCAATTGGACATCGATATCATATTTGGTCATGGTGTGATTAATGTTAAAGGCAGCAAACGCGTTAAAGGTGTCGATATCGCACCAATCAATGTGAATAATCACTGTCTTACCGGTTCAGCTAAACACTTTTCATGTGATACCGTTGCTAGCTCTGGTGGTTGGAGTCCGGTAATACACCTTTCATCACATACGGGGTCTCGCCCAGTATGGAAGGATGATATCGCGGGGTTTGTTCCGGGTGAAACGGTTCAAGCACAACATATCTGTGGCGGTTTAGAGGGAGTTTATTCATTATCCAAAGTGATAAACGATGGTTTTTCTACTGGGGCAAAAGCTGCACAAGCGGCAGACAAAGGTGAAGGACGCTATGAAGGCTCGCAGCCACATATCGTCGATCCACAAGAAGATGCTTCAATGGCGTTGTTCCACATACCACACAGCAAACGGACAAGCCGAGCACCCAAGCAGTTTGTCGATTATCAAAATGATGTGACAGCTGCTGGCATCGAGCTCGCAAACCGCGAAGGCTTTGAGTCAATAGAGCATGTTAAACGCTACACCGCACTCGGCTTTGGAACTGATCAAGGTAAATTAGGCAACATTAACGGCATGGCGATTACCGCCAAATCTCTGGGCAAAACTATTCCAGAGACGGGTACTACCATTTTCCGTCCAATGTATACACCAACTACCTTTGGTGCTCTGGCTGGTAGCGACGTTAAGCATTTATTTGATCCTGTTCGTTTTAGCGCGATGCATAAATGGCATCTCGATAATAGCGCTGAATTTGAAGACGTCGGTCAATGGAAGCGTCCATGGTATTTCCCACAAGCGGGCGAAACGATGCAACAGTCACTAGAACGTGAATGTTTGGCGACCCGAAATAGTGTCGGTATTCTAGATGCATCAACCTTAGGTAAAATTGATATTCAGGGCAAAGATGCTCGTGAATTTTTAAACCGTGTTTACACTAACCCATGGAGCAAATTAGCCGTTGGAAAATGTCGCTATGGTGTGATGTGTAAAGAAGACGGCATGGTTTTTGATGATGGTGTAACTGCTTGTCTTGACGAAAATCGCTTTATTATGACCACCACCACAGGCGGCGCTGCTGGCGTGTTGCAATGGTTAGAATTATGGCATCAAACAGAATGGCCAGAACTTGAAGTTTACTTTTCAACCGTCACCGATCATTGGTCAACCATGACTATTTCAGGTCCTAATAGTCGTAAGGTGTTAGAAAAAATATGTGATATTGATGTAAGCAACGATAACTTTAAATATATGGACTGGATTGAAGCCAACGTTGCGGGTGTTAAAGCGCGGATATTCCGAATCTCATTCACCGGTGAATTATCATTTGAAATTAACGTTCAAGCTAATTATGGCATGCATACTTGGCAAGCAGTAATGGCAGCTGGCAAAGAGTTTAATATCACACCTTATGGCACTGAAACCATGCATATTCTACGCGCTGAAAAGGGCTTTATTATTGTTGGTCAAGATACTGATGGTTCAGTCACACCACAAGATTTAGACATGGATTGGGTTGTTGGTAAGAAAAAAGAATTTAGCTTTATTGGTAAACGATCTTGGACTCGTTATGACAACAAACGTGACGATCGTAAACAAATGGTTGGGCTAAAGCCAAAAGACCCAAAATTTGTTTTGCCAGAAGGTGCACAAATAGTCTTTGAACCAAACCAAAGCATTCCGATGACAATGGTTGGGCATGTTACTTCAAGTTACTACAGCGCATGTATGGGCTACTCATTCGCCCTTGCTGTCGTTAAAGGTGGCATCAACCGTAAGGGGCAGAGTGTCTTTTTACCATTAAGTGATGGCACCACCGTTGAGGCTGAAATTTGCAGCCCAGTATTCTATGATCCAAAGGGAGACCGTCAAAATGTCTAATTCAATTAATATGGAATCACCATTACACCATGCACAACTAGACAGTTTAGTCGGTCAATCAAGTGCTGGTGGTGGTGTTCTCTTACATGAATCAAAATACTTAGGTCATCTCAATTTACGAGGCAATGCACAAGACGTTGATTTTTTATCAGGTATCAAAAAAGTATTTGGAATAGACCTTCCTACCGCCCCCTGTACCAGCGCAACAGGTGAGTTGGCTCAAATCATATGGCTCGCCCCAGATGAATGGTTGGTGATGGTTGGCTCAGGAAGTGAATACGATGTTGAGTTAAAACTACGCGCCCAACTTAAAGGTCACTTTGCCGTTAGCGATATTAGTGGTGCACAAACCATACTTGAGTTGAGTGGTAGCCATGTTATTGAACTCATGAAAAAATCCAGTGGTTATGATTTTCATTTAGAGAGCTTCCCTATTGGTAAAGTCGTCGGCACGACGTTTGCAAAAGCAGGCGCGCATATTTTGCGACTAGAGGAAAACAAATTCCAATTAGTTATTCGACGGAGTTTTTCCGACTATATATGGCTGTGGATCCAGCATGGCTGTAAAGAATGCGGTTTAACTATTGTCTAGAGATTATAAAGCCCTTTTTAATAGAGTCATTATTTTAACGGGCTATTTATTAAAAATAAAGGATCAAAAATGTCCGATATTACATCAACACCACAAACCCACATTATAACGGCCAACTGCCCTAGCCAACCGGGTACCGTGGATGTAGTTACTCGATTTCTGTTTGAGCAAGGGTTTTATATTAATGAAATTCACTCATTTGATGACACGGATAAAAAGCATTTCTTTATCCGCATAGAATTTAGGCCTGACGATGAACAAGCGTTTGATCGCGCTCAGTTCTGCCATGAGTTCAATCAGCGAGCTAGTGCATTTGGTATGCAATGGACATTGGCGTCTAGTCCCTTTAAATCTAACGTTGTTATTATGGTGTCGAAACATGACCATTGCCTCAATGATTTACTCTATCGATATCGAACAGGTGACTTAAACATTGAAATTCCAGCGATCATCTCTAATCATCCGGATTTAGAGGAATTAGCTAAATGGCATAATATTCCATACTACCACCTGCCAATTAGTAAAGAGACAAAACCTGAGCAAGAGGCTAAGGTATGGGAAATAATTCAAGATTGTGAAACCGACTTGGTCGTATTAGCACGTTATATGCAAGTATTATCGAGTGATATGTGTAAAAAATTATCAGGAAAAGCGATTAACATTCATCATTCTTTATTACCAGGTTTTAAAGGCGCAAGACCTTATTACCAAGCTTATGACCGTGGTATAAAACTTGTTGGTGCTACAGCACATTATGTCAGCGATGACCTTGATGAAGGACCAATTATTACTCAAGGTGTTGAAACGGTAGATCACAGCTATTACCCGCAAGATTTAGCAGCAAAAGGACGTGATATCGAGTGTTTAACCTTATCTCGAGCTATCCGTTATCACATAGAGCATCGCATATTTCGTCATGATAAAAAAACTATCGTCTTTGCCAAGTAATCTTTGAGTAACCAGCTACTATGCGTAATTGGTTACATTCTTACTACAACCCACTATACTCCCCGTCTATTTTATTAATAAAGTAAATTAATGCGCCTTTTAAAATCCTCTATTCACCCTACGGTGCTTGATTTACGAAACTCCGGTCGCGATAAATCGTTCCACCGTCAAGCAGCCCGTGCCATTGTGTTAAATGGTGAAGATATTTTGATGTTATACACCGAGCGTTATCACGATTACACTTTGCCCGGTGGCGGCGTCGACGAAGGCGAAAACATCATTGAAGGACTGCTTCGGGAACTGCAAGAAGAAACTGGCGCGACCAATATCACTAACATTGTTGAATTTGGGCGCTATGAAGAATTTCGCCCGTGGTACAAAGATGATTTTGATATAATGCACATGGAGTCGTTTTGCTATACCTGCACTATTCATAAAGAGCTTGGCGAAACCTTATTAGAAGATTATGAAATTCATAACGGGATGCGCCCGGTGTGGATCAATATTCATCAGGCCATTGCTCACAACAAACACACCATGGCCAATAGTGACAAAAAAGGGATGTCGATCGAGCGCGAAACTTTTCTCCTAACCCTTATTCGTCAAGAACTATTGCCTCAGAACTAATAACAGCCCATCAAGCTTAGAGGATCAATCTTTCGATCCGCTAAAATACGCCAAGTAAAAAGAAAATTCAATCAACTGAGACTCAAGTTGACTAAGGTTAAACGTCTCTTTGACCATCGGCATCAATAAGCAGCTCTAATTTCAGCCGCCATTTCTTCCCGAACTCTTATCACGGGACGTTCATCAATAAAGATATGAATGACGGCGGTTACTAACGCAATGCTGGCCGCTAGCCACCAAACAACATTATAACTGCCCGAGGCATCGAATAAGTACCCCCCGAGCCATACCCCAAAGAACGAACCAATTTGGTGATTTAAAAAGACAATGCCATAGAGTGTGCCCATGTGTTTTAAGCCAAACATTTGGGCTACTAATCCCGATGTTGGCGGCACCGTAGCCAGCCATAAAAATCCGGTGATAATCGAAAATAAATAAATACTGGTGGTCGTCATCGGCACCAGCATAAAGACGGTAATCGCGATGGCGCGAAATAAATAAATAATCCCCAATAGATTTTTCTTAGAATATTTCCCCGACCACGAGCCAAATAACAAACAGCCAAATATATTAAATAAGCCAATTAAGGCAAGACTGTTGGCGGCGACCGATGTTTCAAACCCTTGATCGCTAATAAACGCAGGCATATGCACGGTAATAAATGCCAATTGAAAACCACAAACAAAAAATCCGGCAATTAATAGCCAATAGTGTTTATGGGATTTAGCCTCGGCTAATGCCTCTTTTAACGTTTGTGACGACTGTTCGGCCTGTGCGGAATTAGCTAATTTTTCTTCATCGAATACCGAGGCAAACATCATCATCATTAATGCACCGCCAGCCATTAATAACAACGCCGTTTGCCAGCCGTAACCACTAATAAACTCTTGCGCGACCGGGATCAATAAAAACTGCCCAGCCGAACCTGCTGCCGTACCAACACCCAAGGCAAATGCCCGCTTTTCAGGCGCAACAGCCCGTGCTAAAGCAGGTAATACAATGCCAAAACCTGTGCCAGAAATTCCCATACCAATCAATAATCCAGCACCTAGATGAAGTCCCAACACACTGTCAGCAATGGAAGTCACGTATAATCCCAACGCATACAATAACGCACCAGCAATGATGGTATTTTTACTGCCGTACTTATCCGCTAACGCGCCAGCAGCAGGTTGAAATAAGCCCCAACATAGGTTTTGTAATGCCAAAGACATCGCAAACACTTCGCGACCATAACCAAAAGTGCTGGAAATTGGCTCCAACAGAAATCCCATTGAAGAACGTAAGCCAAAATTTAATGCCAATAATAAACAGCTAAAAACTACAAAAATACTGAGCAGCTTTACCGGGGATTTTGTCATTTAAATACCACAATCAAATCAATAAATAGCACAACACCATAGCAATTTCCGCTTAAAATACCAGTGCCAATCGTTAAATAATTAGTCTAACCAAAACCTCCACAATACCACTGTGCGAAATTAAGTTTTTATTCGTCAAAGTGTGGGTCAATGATGTCAACGTCTGCATATATCATATTGCTCGGGCACAAATGGCAGTGCGTACATCCCCGAAACTTCAAGGTATCGCCCGTCGATTATCTGCTGCACTTCAGTGGTAATAACACGTACCATAAACTCCCTATCTTATCGTATATCAGCCATCCCATTAGCCGATTCACCTAACAATGAGAATAACGAGGTCAAATGTTGCTTTGACACTACTACATCGGAATATTAGTGCGTTCGTGGGTACTTCATTGACTTCACGGCGACCGCCTAAGGTCATAATCGGCTTGACTGTGCCCCCTAGCGTTTTCATCTCAGTTAATAAAAAGCTAATGCCCTCTTGCTTGCGGCCTCGAATTATCAGATCTATCAATGGCTAAAGCCTTACTCAATTGTGAAATTATTGTCGCTGATATTGATCCAGCAAAAAGACAACTAGCCCTCGATGAAGGTGCTGATACAGTGATTGAACCGGCCGATAAAAATGCCGTTAAAGCACTCATTAAAAGCACCCGAGGCGGTGTTACTGGTGCCATCGATTTTGTTGGTTCAGATCGCTCCTTAAGCTTTGGCATTCAAGCCTGAAACAAAGGAGATATTGTGGTCGTGTGGTATTAACACTCAAAGCATAAATTGATCAGCCTTAAATATTGTAATTCGCCTCAACTCCAGCTAGGTTATAGTTAACTAAAACTAGCTGGAAACATTTTATGAAGATGATTTATACCAATCAAAACAATGTTCTGGTCGAGCTAGCCAAAAATCTACTGACCGAGAATAGTATTTCAACCGTATTAAAAAATGAGTTTGCTTCTGCGGGTGCTGGCGAGCTATCGGCCATTGATACCTGGCCAGAACTTTGGGTGCACCATGAGGCAGATTACCAAGCCGCTGAAAGCTTGATTACAACCCTGCAAAACCAACCAGAACAAGAAGACTGGACTTGCTCATCTTGCGATGAAAAGAATGGTGATGCATTTGAAATATGCTGGAATTGCCAGCATGCTAAGGTTTAAATAAAAGATGAGATTAGTTTTTAGAGTATTCGTGGTGATTTTTATTGTCACGTTATTATCAAGCCTAACGATTAAGTTACTCGATAAACGACGTGGCGTACAACATTATACGATTGCTCACATCAGCGAAGGGCTTAATAGTGCAATTATAAACAAATATAAAGTAGAGCATTATCATCTAAACCATGGCAGGTTCCCCTCATCAAACAACGAGATGCACTTACCTGCGCCAGAAAAATTTAAGGATCGCTCCCTAAACAGTCTTACCATCTCAAAAGGTGGCGTTATTACGGTGCTACTCACTAAAAAAAGTGGCGTAGAGAATGGGGCTTTTCAATTAAGGCCCAGTTATAACAAGAACAAGGGATTTAAATGGAAATGCAGTACCCCAAATTACACAAAAATTTCTATTCATTTACCACCATGCGAATACCTGAAAGAGAAGGAAAAATAACATAATGAATAAAGCAGTACGGGTTGGAGTGGCTGTGATTATCTTGAGGAATAATCGCATTTTATTAGGAGAGCGCATTGGCTCACATGGCGCTAATACTTGGGCAACCCCTGGCGGTCATTTAGAGCTAGGCGAGAGTATCGAACAATGTGCGGCGCGGGAAGTGTTAGAGGAAACAGGTCTAACTTTAACGGCCATCAAAAAATTCCAATTTACCAACGACATCTTTGAGCAAGAAGCTAAACACTATATCACGCTGTTCGTCATCGCTTCATGCCATGATAATGAAGCTCAAATTATGGAGCCGGACAAATGTAAACAATGGCAGTGGTGTTCATTGGATAACTTGCCGCAACCGTTATTTTTGCCCTTAATCAATCTTCTAAACGAGCAACCAAATTTCAAGTGCTAGCATAAAAACAAAGCATATCAAGCTATACCGTAAATGAAAAAACAACGCCAAGACCTAGGCCCCCTTAAGTGGCGATAACCGCTTAAAGTATTTTATTCGATCGCCGACTAAGATAAATCAGCGAACGCCGCAACACGCAACGGCTAGGCAGCTTAACACGGCAAATAAACACCTTTTAATTCATTGATTTATATAGGTTTGTTTTTATTGCATTCTCATGTTCAAGTGATAGTCTGTCGACTCTTTAGGAGTGAGGACTATTTATGATCAAAAATAACGAAATATTCAATCAAATTGACTTTTCTAATCAAGATATTAGTGAATCAATTTTTAATCATTGTAAGTTTTATCGATGTGATTTTACTCGTGCTAACCTTAGAGATACTCAGTTTCTTGATTGTATATTTATAGAACAGGGAACGACTGAAGGTTGCTATCTTAATTATAGTGATCTCCGCGATTGTACATTTATAAATTGCCAACTCGCAATGTCTGATTTCAGTGGTGCAAAATGTTTTGGGATTACATTTAGAGATTGTGATTTAAAAGGAGTCAATTTCGCACAAACCAGTTTCTTAAATCAGGTTAGCAACAGCATATATTTTTGCTCCGCATTGATTAGCGGATGCAATTTATCTTACGCAAATCTCGAGCGTCAATGTATTGAAAAATGTGATTTATCAGAAAACAAATGGATTGGTACAAACCTACAAAATGCATCTTTTAAAGAATCTGATTTAAGTCGGAGTACATTTTCAGAAGATTGTTGGGGTCAATTTAACCTGCAAGGTTGTAATCTAAGCCATACGGAATTAGATGGCTTAGATCCACGAAAAATCGACCTTAGTGGAGTTAAGATTTGTACTTGGCAACAGGAGCAATTACTTGAACAACTTGGACTCATTGTATACCCAAATTAAGCCCCATTCCTAAACCAGCACATGAAACGACTCTTATTTAATCCTGCAAAAATATCCGCCTATTTTGAGCCTTTAGTCACCTTGGTACTCGCTGATGTTAATGTCTGTGCCAAAGTCAGCTGTTTGCTGCCAATATTACTGACGGTCGCTAGAGCGAGGTTAATCTCACAATCAGGATCGATGGTTTAATTTTGCAACAGCCAAAAAAAAACCAGCGAGTATGACCGCGCTGGTTTTTTATTACTTTATTTTTAAACCAATCTTAAATGTAGTTAAGTACTTCCAAGTTTAGACTGGCGATGCACCAAAGGGACTACGCCCTCCTGTCGTAATGACTTAACCAAACCCCACATCATAATAATCATCACGAATGAGAACGGTAATGCCGCAATGATTGATGCCGTTTGCAACGCTTTAAGTCCACCGACCAACAGCAGAATAGCAGCAACGGCCCCCTCACCTAAGCCCCAAAAGACTCGATGAGGTGTCGGAGGGTTTTCATGTCCCATCGACAAGATAGTAGTGACCACTAATGTGCCAGAATCTGATGAGGTAATAAAGTAAGTCGCAATTAACAACGTCGCTAAAAATGCAGCAACGGTACCGAAGATACCCGCATCAAGTTTATCAAGCGTGACATATAAGGCTTGCGTCACATCAGCTTTAACCGCATCGACAATACCCGCTTGACCTACCGCGGCGACCGATTCACCGGCGTCATTCATGACATGATGGAACAACTCAATGTAAATAGCGGTACTACCAAACAACGTTAACCACACGAAACCTAAGAGTGTCGGTACCAATAGCACACCAACGATAAACTCACGAATAGTTCGTCCTTTTGAGATTCGAGCAATAAACATCCCAACAAAAGGTGCCCAAGCCATCCACCAGCCCCAGTAAAATGCAGTCCACCAAGTTTGCCATTTGCTATTATCGTTAGCATCGGTCCAAGTACTCAGCGCTAAAATATGCCCTAGATAATCACCGGTGTTTTGCAATAAGCTGCCCAACAAATAACGGGTCGGACCAAAACAGAGTAAGAAAACCAAAATACCAATGGTTAGCCACATGTTAACTTCAGATAAAATCTTAACGCCTTTACCAACACCTGACACCACTGAAATAGTCGCAATCGCAGAAATGACAGCAATCAATATAATTTGATTTCCGAGCGAGACTTCCATTCCAAACATCGTATTAAGACCGGTGTTCATTTGTGTCACACCTAAACCTAACGATGTCGCCACACCAAATACCGTACCAAACACCGCTAAAATATCGACTGCATGACCAATAGGGCCATACATTTTATCGCCAATTAATGGATAAAGCGCCGAGCGAGGGGTTAAGGGTAATTTTTTTCGGTAGGCAAAATAAGATAAAGACAAACCAACAATGACATAGATAGCCCACGGATGAAGTCCCCAGTGAAAGAAGGTTAATCGCATCGCGACTTGAGCCGCTTCAGGCGTTAAGCCCTCGGTAATAAACGGATTACTCTGGAAGTGATAAATAGGCTCAGCAATCGACCAAAACACTAAACCAATACCCATTCCTGCGCTAAATAACATCGAAAACCAAGAAAAGTTGCTATATTCCGGCCGCGAATCGTCATCGCCTAAGCGTAAATTCCCATAACGGCTAAACGCTAGCCAGATACAGAAAAACAGAAAAATTGCTACTACGCCAATGTAATACCATTTGAGATAATCCAAAATCCAACCCGATACTGCTGTAAACAACGCCGCCGATTGTTCGGTAAAAAAGACACCGGCCAACACAAACAACGAGATCATTACCATCGATATAACGGTTGTAACAGGATTCATGCCCTTTAACAGACCTCGATCTGCAACCATGATAAACCACCTTTTAGTTATTATTAAATGAAGAGTGTTTACCAATACCAATTACGTTAAATGATTGCCCAATAAGATCACAAACTTAATGTAATTGGTATAAGTCCCTAACACCGAGTAAAAACTACCCAGCACTGCCGCGCCCACTCCGAAAACAGCGACAACCCCATTAAGTCAGACTTGATTTAAGTCAAGCTTTCCAAATGCGACATAAGGATAACCTCCACCGACTAAATATAATAGTCACAAAAAAGCCAGCAAGTGAACGTTGCTGGCTTCTGATGACTATTATAGCGCAATTAACTTGGAGTTAATTAACCATTAATATTTTTTTGCATCGTGTCGCTAAACCAATCAATAAAATTAACCACACCAAACTCAAATGTTGTGGAATAAGGACCAGGTTGATACGCCATAGAATTAATACCGCGCTGGTTGTTTTCCGCCAAGGTACGATCTTGCAAGTTAGTTGCATCCCACACCGCACGTAAATGCTCAATATCATAATCAACCCCTTCAACGGCATCCTTGTGGACAATCCATTTAGTGGTCACTTGGGTTTTCTGCGGTCCTAATGGGATCACCTGAAACGCGATTAAATGATCCGCCATTGCATGGTTCCATGAATTGGGTAAATGTAGAATTCGCATCGAACCAAGATCCGGATTATTAATCCGACCCATCAATTTTTTACAACCAGCTTTACCATCAATGGTCATCGACACCGTACCCTCAAGTAATGGCATCCTCACAATACGATTGCGTAAACCATGACCATGAGATACATGCTTATAAGGAATCCCTTCCGCTTCCCACATCGCTTGTTTAGTGGCAACTTGAGCCTTAAAAGCATCACTGGCTCGAGGATCTTCAGTATCATCCCACTCTTGCAAGGTATTAAGTAACTCAGGATGGTTGCCATTACAGTGATAGCACTCACGGTTGTTTTCAATCACCAGTTTCCAGTTCGCGTCTTCTAAAATGGTACTTTCAATCGCCACCTTACTATTGTCTAAATCATAAGGTTCGAGATAATGCGTTAAATCATCGAAAAAACCATCGATATTGGTGGGATTATCACTTAAAGAAACAAAAATATAACCACCAGCCACGCGGCAATTAACCGGGTGTAAACCAAAGTCACTCTTATCGAATTCGCTGCCCATTTCGGTACCAGCAAATAAAAGGTTACCATCTAGTTCATAGGTCCATTGATGATAAGGGCACACCAGTTTAGGCACTTTTCCCTGCTTAACTAAGCATAATTTAGACCCTCGGTGACGACAGACATTATGGAAAGCACGGACCTCACCGTTTTGATCACGGATAATCGTGATCGGATTATCACCAATATCTAAGGTAATAAAATTACCCTTATCAGGAATTTCGCCAGTGATACCAACAAATAACCATTCCTTATAAAAAATTTGCTCCATCTCGACTTTGAACACATCAGCATCATTATAAAACTGTTGCGGCAAAGAATAAGTAATAGGATGTTTTTTCAACACGTCGGCAACTGCTTGAGCAGTTTTGTTGGCTGAATTATTAACTATATTTTGTTGCTCACTAGCACAGCTCATGACCAATTCTCCATTGCGGTATACATTGCTTTTAATAAATTAACTTTAGCCATGATTTTGCAGGTCTATCCAAGCAGTGATTTATCTGTAAACGACCAAAAAACCGATTAATAACGACCAAAAATCACTAATTATTGGCACTATTGATTCAAAATAACAGGTCTGCTTTCTGATTGAATTACTGGTTATGGCAAAAACGATTAGATCAATGTCGTTTTCAGCTAAGCGTAAAAAGATGACAGGTAGATATTAAGTGAAAAATAGAATTAATATTCGGGGCTCTTTCATGTCAGCTAATTTTCTACAATCTATTAACACCCAAGCATGGACCAATGGTCGTCACAATGTGGAGTGCGTCAAGGTGATCGACGAAACCATTGATGTTCGAACCTATTGCTTTGCCAGCACACGCCCGGTGATGCACTTTTTCAAACCTGGCCAATTCGTGACGCTCGAATTAGAAATTGATGGCGTACAGGTACTGCGTAGCTATACCATTTCATCGTCACCTTCGGTGCCATACAGTTTTTCGATCACCGTAAAAAGAGTACCTGGCGGTCAAGTCTCTAATTGGCTCCATGACAATTTAAAAAATGGTGACCAAATAGCAGTGCATGGTCCAGTCGGCATTTTCAACTGCATCGACATTAGCAGTGACAAAGTATTGTTATTGTCTGGTGGCGTCGGTATTACCCCCATTATGTCGATGGCGCGTTGGTGGTTCGATACTAATGGCAAAGTCGATATGATTTTTGCTCACAGTGCTCGTACCCCTAGCGATATCATTTATCGCCGCGAATTAGAATACATGGATTCAAGAGTTAACAATTTTAACCTTAACCTTATTTGTGAACGTTATAACATAGGCGAAAGCTGGAGCGGATTCACGGGCTTTTTCGACGAACATAAATTAAGAATTGTTGCGCCTGATTTTATGGAACGCACCATCTATTGTTGTGGCCCAACGCCTTATATGGCAGCGGTTAAAAAAATGCTGGTCGGGCTTGGCTTTGACATGGCTAATTACCATGAAGAAAGCTTTGGTGCGCCGCCGGAAGAAGCGAAACTTGACGCTCAACAGCAAGCCGAAACGGCCGCCGATGAAATGATAGATGACAGCGCTTTGTTGCAAGTTGAATTTAGCAAAACTGGCAAGTCAGTTAAGATAAAACCCGGCGAAACCGTCCACTCGGCGGCATCACAAGTTGGCCTCCACATACCAAAAGCTTGTGGTATGGGAATATGTGGTACCTGTAAAGTGAAGAAAACCCAAGGTGAAGTCGTGATGTCACACAATGGAGGGATCACCGACGAAGATGTCGCAGATGGCTATATATTAAGTTGCTGTAGCGTACCCCAAGGCAACGTATCTATTGAATTTTAATCCAATCAAGCCACTCCAAAAACGACATCATGACTGATGTCGTTTTTGGTCTCAACTTCGACGGTAACGGAACTATTACCTTTGATATCACAAGCTAGTATCGAAACCATCTTAATGACAAACAACCATTAGTGATGCCAACTCTATGGATTATTAATCCATCACACAATAAAAAGACAAGGTAAAGGTCATGCAACAATATTCAGGATTTGGTTTATTAACCCATTCATTAACCTATCACGAGAACTGGCAACGAGTTTGGAATAATCCAATCCCAAAAAAGCATTATGACGTCGTGATAATCGGGGGCGGTGGGCATGGCTTAGCAACAGCCTACTACCTCGCTAAAGAGCATGGCATCACCAATATTGCAGTGGTCGAAAAAGGTTACCTTGGCGGCGGTAATACCGCGCGTAATACCACCATTGTTCGTTCAAATTACTTGTGGGATGAAGCCTCTCATCTTTATGAGCATTCCTTAAAGTTATGGGAAGGTTTAGCCCAAGAGCTCAACTATAACCTGATGTTTAGCCAACGCGGCGTTTTAAACCTTGGGCACACCCTGCAAGACATGCGTGACATTGAACGACGTGTTAATGCTAACCGTTTAAATGGTATTGATTCCGAAGTGTTAACCACTGCGCAAGTGCAAGAAATGGTGCCTATTTTAGACTGTTCTAAAGGTGCTCGTTATCCGGTCATGGGCGCTTCTTGGCAAGCACGAGCTGGCACAGCGCGGCACGATGCCGTGGCTTGGGGCTTCGCCCGTGCCGCCAATAATTTAGGCGTTGATTTATTACAGCAAACCGAAGTGACCGATATTCGCGTGAAAGATGGCGCCGTGGTTGGTGTTGAAACCAATCGTGGCTTTATCTCCGCCGGTAAAGTGGCTTGTGTCGCTGCTGGTAATTCAGGGGTATTAGCAAAAATGGTCGGGATGGATTTACCGCTCGAATCATATCCGCTCCAAGCCATGGTCTCGGAACCCCTTAAACCCATCTTGGATACCGTGGTAATGTCAAATCATGTTCATGGTTATGTTAGTCAATCGGATAAAGGGGATTTAGTGATTGGCGCAGGCATTGATGGTTACTTAGGTTACGGGCAACGTGGCTCATTTAACGTGGTTGAACATACGATTGCCGCGATCATTGAAATGTTTCCAATCTTTAGCCGAGTTCGTCTTAATCGAGCTTGGGGTGGCATTGTCGACACTTGCCCAGACGCCTGTCCCATTATTTCGAAGACCCACATTAAAGGGCTCTATTTTAACTGTGGCTGGGGCACTGGTGGTTTTAAAGCGACACCAGGCGCTGGGCATGTTTTTGCCCATACAATCGCCCATGATGATCCGCATCCATTAGCGAAACCCTTTAATATTGATCGTTTTACATCGGGTCAATTGATCGACGAACACGGCGCAGCCGGCGTTGCCCACTAAACCCCGCTAAGAGGAATTATCATGTTACTTATCCATTGTCCTTATTGTGAAGAAATGCGCGAAGAAGAAGAATTTAGCCCGGCGGGACAAGCGCACATTGTCCGGCCGTTAGATCCAGAGGTGTTAAGCGATGAAGAATGGGCACGCTATTTATTTTTCCGTAAAAATCCCCGCGGCTTGCATCATGAGATGTGGCTGCACACCCATGGCTGTCGAAAATATTTCAATGTCACCAGAAACACCGTGACTTATCAGATCATGGAATCCTACAAAATGGGTCAACAGCCCAGCGTTACCGCCAGTGAGAAGGGGCAATCATGACACAAGTAAATCGCGTAGCAGCGGCTGCTAATCAACATATCAACCGCAACCGGCCTTTAACGTTTATCTTTAATGGTAAAACCTACCAGGGTTATGAAGGTGATACGATTGCCTCCGCATTATTAGCCAATGGCGTTGATGTTATTGGTCGCAGTTTTAAATACTCGCGTCCCCGTGGCATCATCACTTGTGATTCACAAGAACCCAACGCTATTTTTCAAGTGGGTTCGACCCAAGCAACCACAATTCCTAATCCACGGGCGACCCAAACCGAGCTTTATCAAGGATTAACGGCCAGTTCGACCAACGGTTGGCCCAATGTCGATTTTGATTTAATGGCGGGTCTTGGTAAAATCGGTGGAGCAATGATGCCCCCAGGTTTCTACTATAAAACCTTTATGTACCCACAATCACTGTGGATGTCCTATGAAAAACTGATCCGAAAAGGTGCTGGTTTAGGCTGTAGTCCACAACAACCAGATCCCGACGAATACGATAAAATGCATCATCATTGTGATGTCATGATTGTTGGCGCTGGCCCTGCTGGATTAGCGGCGGCATTAGCGGCAGCAGAAACTGGCGCGCGAGTGATCATTAGTGACGAGCAAAATGAATTCGGTGGTCACTTACTCTGTAGTACACAAGCTATTGATGGTCAATTACCAAGCCTGTGGGTTAAAGATATTGTCGATAAACTGACCACAATGGGCAATGTTTTATTATTGCCACGCAGCACCGTTTTTGGTTATTACGATCATAACCTTGTGGGTATTAACGAGCGTCGGACCGATCATTTGGGCGAACACGTCACGACAAGTTCTCGGCAACGTGTACATAAAGTACGGGCTAAGCAAGTTATTTTAGCCACCGGCGCTCACGAACGACCATTAGTTTATGGTAATAACGACGTGCCCGGCTGTATGCTAGCAAACGCCGTTTCAACCTACATCAATCGCTACGGTGTCGTACCGGGCAATGAATTGGTGCTAATGACCACCAATGATAACGCTTATAAAACCGCAATCGACTGGCATCAAGCTGGCCGTAAAGTGGTAGCGATTGTTGATACCCGTACAACTTCTAACGGTGAATTAGTACAACAAGCCCAAGCATTAGGCATTAAGGTTCTGTTTGGTCAAGGCGTGATTAATGTTAAAGGAAGCAAACGCGTTAAAGGCGTCGAGGTTGCGGCGATTAATGCAGAAAATCATAGCGTATCTAGCGCCATCTCTCATTATTCTTGTGACACAGTAGCCAGCTCAGGCGGCTGGAGTCCGGTGATCCATTTATCATCCCATACGGGTTCACGACCAGTCTGGAACGATGATATTGCGGGATTCGTTCCCGGTGAAACAGTACAACAACAGCATATTTGTGGTGGTTTATCTGGCGTTTATGCGCTTTCGAATGTGATTAGCGATGGCTTTAAAACGGGATCTACTGCCGCGCAAGACGCTGGCAAAGGTGATGGCAGTTATGCGAGTATTTTACCGCTGATTAACGATCCACAAGAAGATCCAGCGATGGCTTTATTCCATATTCCCCACAGTAAGCCAACGAGTCGCGCCCCGAAACAGTTTGTCGATTACCAAAACGATGTCACTGCCGCAGGGATTGAACTGGCTAACCGTGAAGGGTTTGAGTCGATTGAGCATGTAAAACGCTACACGGCACTGGGGTTTGGTACCGATCAGGGTAAATTAGGTAACATTAATGGCATGGCGATTACCGCTAAATCATTAAACAAAACCATTCCTGAAACCGGCACGACTATTTTCCGACCAATGTATACGCCAACCACCTTTGGTGCGCTTGCGGGAGCCGATGTTAAGCACCTTTTTGATCCGGCGAGATTTAGTGCAATGCACAAATGGCACCTTGATAACGGTGCAGAATTTGAAGATGTTGGCCAATGGAAACGACCATGGTATTTCGCTAAAACAGGCGAAACAATGCAACAAGCATTAGAGCGCGAATGTTTAGCAACCCGCAACAGTGTCGGTATTCTCGATGCCTCAACCTTAGGTAAAATAGACATTCAAGGTAAAGATGCTCGCGAATTCTTAAACCGTATTTACACTAACCCATGGAGTAAATTGGCCGTTGGTAAATGTCGCTATGGCGTGATGTGTAAAGAAGACGGTATGGTGTTTGACGATGGAGTTACTGCCTGTCTCGGTGAAAATCGCTTTATCATGACCACGACTACTGGCGGTGCAGCCGGAGTTTTACAATGGCTAGAGCTGTGGCATCAAACCGAATGGCCAGAATTGGAGGTGTACTTTTCAACGGTTACCGATCATTGGTCAACCATGACAATTTCTGGCCCGAACAGCCGTAAGGTATTAGAGAAAATTTGTGATGTTGATGTCAGTAATGACAACTTCCGTTACATGGACTGGATTGAGGCAACCGTCGCTGGCGTTAAAGCACGGATTTTCCGGATTTCCTTCACCGGTGAGCTATCCTTCGAAATCAACGTTCAGGCCAACTATGGCATGCATACATGGCAAGCAGTGATGGCAGCGGGACAAGAATTCGATATTACCCCTTACGGCACAGAAACCATGCACATTCTACGGGCAGAAAAAGGCTTTATCATTGTCGGGCAAGATACGGATGGCTCGGTCACGCCGCAGGATCTTGATATGGATTGGGTGGTTGGTAAGAAGAAAGAATTTAGCTTTATAGGTAAGCGTTCATGGACTCGTTTCGATAACAAACGTGATGATCGTAAGCAAATGGTCGGTTTGAAACCCAAAGATCCTAAATTTGTGTTACCGGAAGGGGCGCAAATTGTATTTGAAAAAGATCAGCCGATCCCAATGACCATGGTCGGTCATGTTACCTCAAGTTATTACAGTGCTTGCATGGGTTATTCATTTGCTCTTGCTGTGGTCAAAGGTGGCATTAGCCGCAAAGGACAAAGTGTATTTTTGCCATTGAGTGATGGCACCACCGTTGAAGCTGAAATTTGCAGCCCAGTATTTTATGATCCCAAGGGAGACCGTCAAAATGTCTAATTCAATCAATATGGAATCACCACTCCATCATGCTCAGCTCGATGACTTAGTCGGGCAATCTGGGGATGGCGGCGTAATATTACATGAAGCGAAATTTTTGGGTCACCTCAATTTACGCGGTAATAGCCAAGATCCTGAATTTTTAGCAGGGATTAAAGAAGTGTTAGGCGTTGAGCTGCCGCTAAGTGCTTGTAGCAGCGCCAAAGGTGAACGGGCACAAATTATGTGGCTAGCCCCCGATGAATGGCTCATCGTGGTGGCGTCAGGTACGGAGCATGACGTTGAGAAAAAGCTACGCCTTTGCCTGAAAGGTCACTTTGCGGTCAGTGATATCAGCGGCGCACAAACCATTTTGGAACTCAGTGGCATCAACGTTATCGATCTTCTGAAAAAGTCGACCGGTTATGATTTGCACCTCGACAGTTTCCCAATCGGTAAAGTCATCGGCACCAACTTCGCGAAAGCGGGTGCTCATATATTGAGACTGGAGAAAAACAAGTTTCAATTAGTGGTACGACGAAGCTTTTCAGATTATATTTGGTTATGGATCCAACAAGGCAGCAAAGAATACGGCCTAACTATTACTTAAATATTGATAACAGCACTTTAGTGCCGATCGGGTTGATCCGTCGACCCGACAATTTTCACAGAGAAACAAAGGATCATCGACCATGTCCGATACCTCACAAACCCACATCATTACCGCTCATTGTCCCAGCCAGCCCGGTACGGTTGATGTCGTGACCCGTTATTTATATCAACAAGGATTTTATATTAACGAAATTCATTCCTTTGATGATACCGACGTTAATCATTTTTTTATTCGAATCCAGTTTAGGCCCAATAACGAGCAACCCTTCGACCTTGCGCTATTTGAGCGTGAATTTAACGAACGTGCTAGCGCCTTTAATATGCAATGGCAGTTAGCGTCGAGCGCTTATAAAGCCAAAGTCGTGATCATGGTGTCCAAGCACGATCATTGCCTTAATGACTTATTATATCGTTATCGTACCGGTGATTTAGCAATTGAAATTCCGGCGATAATCTCCAATCACCCCGACTTGGAAGCTCTGGCGAAATGGCATGGCATTCCCTATTACCACTTACCTATTAGTAAAGACACTAAACCTGAGCAAGAAGCACAGGTCTGGCAGATTATTCAAGACTCCAAGGCCGATTTAGTGGTGTTAGCGCGTTATATGCAAGTGTTATCGAACGAAATGTGTCAAAAACTATCCGGTAAAGCGATTAATATTCACCATTCGTTATTGCCCGGATTTAAGGGTGCTAGGCCTTATTATCAAGCCTACGACCGTGGGGTAAAATTAGTGGGTGCTACGGCTCACTATGTCAGCGATGACCTCGACGAAGGACCCATCATTAGCCAAGGCGTCGAAACCGTTGACCACAGTTATTATCCGAAAGACTTAGCCGCTAAGGGTCGTGATATTGAATGTTTAACCCTCTCCCGCGCAGTACGTTGCCACATTGAACACCGAATATTTTTACACCAAAAGAAAACAGTCGTTTTTGCTAAGTGATTCCCCCCTAAATGTCCGTATGTCTGTTTCAGGCATGCGGACGTCTCTTTTAGAACTGCCGATATAATCAACAAAACGTTACTCTGACTTCACTTTAATTGAATGAGAGAGCTTGATTATGTGTTCAAATCATGGAAACCGTGGCGTTGTTTATACCGGCCCGGGCAGTGTTGAAATTCAAAGTATTGCTTACCCTAAACTTTCGATCGGTAATCGAAAGTGTGAGCATGGCGTTATTTTAAAAGTGGTGACCACCAATATTTGTGGTAGCGACCAACATATGGTGCGTGGGCGTACGACCGCCGAACCTGGCCTAGTGTTAGGCCACGAAATTACCGGTCAAATTATCGAAAAAGGCCGTGATGTCGAGTTTTTAGAAATTGGTGACATTGTATCGGTCCCCTTTAATATTGCCTGTGGTCGCTGTCGCAACTGTCGCGAAGGTAAAACTGGTATTTGTTTAAACGTTAACCCAGGACGTGCTGGTGCAGCATTTGGCTATGTTGATATGGGTGGCTGGGTTGGGGGTCAATCTGAATACGTGATGGTGCCCTATGCCGATTTCAATCTATTGAAATTCCCAGATAGAGAGCAAGCGTTAGAAAAAATTCGCGACTTAACCATGCTTTCTGATATTTTTCCGACCGGTTATCATGGCGCAGTCACCGCAGGCGTAGTTCCTGGCTCAACGGTTTATGTCGCTGGTGCGGGTCCCGTTGGTTTAGCTGCCGCGGCTTCGGCACAATTACTCGGTGCAGCCTGTGTCATTGTTGGTGATATGAACCCAGATCGTCTCGCTCAGGCACGTAGTTTTGGTTGTGAAACCATCGATTTACGTCTAGACGCCACAGTGCCCGATATGATTGAACAAATTATAGGCGTACCAGAAGTAGACGCAGCAGTCGATTGTGTCGGTTTTGAAGCCCACAGTCATGGCTGTAGTCACCATAAAGAACAACCCGCTATCGTTTTAAATACGATGATGGAAGTCACCCGCGCTGGTGGCGGCATTGGTATTCCGGGACTTTATGTTACTGGCGATCCTGGTGCCTCAACCGAAGCGGCTAAAACAGGACAACTTAGCATGAACTTTGGACTAGGTTGGGCCAAATCACATTATTTCGTTACCGGGCAATGTCCCGTGATGAAATATCATCGTAATTTAATGCAGGCTATTTTATGGGACAAAATTCAGATTGCTAAAGCGGTGAATGTCCAAGTGATTTCGCTCGATGGTGCACCCGCAGGTTATCAAGCATTTGATAGCGGCGCAGCAAAGAAATTTGTTATTGACCCACATTCCATGGTTGTTTAAAGCAATTTAACCTACAATAATAGCAAACAATATATTGGAGAAAAATAGATGAAAATTTCAATCCCACTCATTGGTTTATTATTAGCCAGCTCGACGAGTGTTTGGGCTAACCAAACCGCTAGTGATTCACAACGTTTAGAACAATTAGAGCAACAAATCGCTGAACTAAAAGAAAAAGTTAGTAGTAATAAGAAAGCAACTAGCGACTTAACCCCTAACATTAAAGTTGGTGGCGCTGTACGTTTTCAGTATAGCTATGAAGATTACAACGATGCCAATACCGATCGCGGTGGCGACTTTGATTTTGATGTTTTTCGTTTAGACATTAATGGCAGCATTGGTGATGTTAAATTATCAGCACAATACCGCTGGTACCAATACATGAATGTAGTGCATCACGCTTATGTTGCCTATGACTTTAACGAGCATTGGGAAGGTCAAATTGGGATAACTCAAGTTCCATTTGGGATCTTAAATTACAACTCAAACAGTTTCTTTTTTAGCTCAGGGTATTATGCCGGACTAGAAGATGATTTTGATACGGGTCTGTCATTTATTGGTCAATACGATAACCATGACATTCGTATCGCTTTTTTCAAAAATGATGAACTAGGTGGCATCGACGGTTATGTTGATAACCGCACCGATCGTTACTCTTACGATGTTGTCGGTATTCGTGATGTGAACAGTGAAGGTACTTGGGATAAGCCTGGTACAGCTATGGCTGAAAGCAATACCCTTAACGTACGTTACGCTTACAAATTCAATAACACCGAAGTTGGTGTATCATTATTGAGTGGCGGACTGGAAGGTTCTAGTGGTTCGGTTGGCGATCATGACGCTTTTGCATTCCATGTTAAGAGTAAGATTGATAACTTCGGCATTATGTTTCAATACTCTGAATACGAATATGACCTAGACAATAACAGCGACTTTGTGGCGGTTGGTGCCTATAGTTTCCATGACACAATTCCAGCTGAAGCAAGTTTGTATAACCTGAACTTGTCTTATTCTAAGAATGTTGCATTAGGTCCTATTACTAATTTAACTTTTTATAACGATTATAATGTCATGACTGATAAGTCGGGTTCATTTAATAACGATACGAAGATGAATGTGACAGGTGTGGCGATTAGTGCGGGTGGCATCTATGCTTATGTCGATTATATCGTAGCTAAAAACCAACCGTTTATCGGTGGTACTATGGCGGGTGATTCAAGCGACACTAACAAGCGCTTTAACATCAATATTGGTTATTATTTCTAATAGTCTTTAGTAAAAATAGGGTTAACATCTGTTAACCCTATCCTTCCATCATGGTGGCTATACGCTGCACCGACGACAGTAACTGATTTTGTTCCCAATTTTCTAACGCCTGAAAGCGCTCAATAAAATGAGCCTGTATCGGCAGCGGTGCTTGTCTCAGTAGAGCAGTGCCTTGCTCGGTTAAATACAATTCAACCCGCCGTTTATCATCAGTGCTTCGAGTGCGTTGCACTAAGTTTTTAGCTTCTAAACGATCAATAATACTGGTTACCGTTGCGGGGCTCTGATTAACCTGACGTGCAATGTTTTTAGCCATTGGCCCCACTTGTTCAGCAATTTTTTTCATCACTAACAACTGCGGCCCAGTTAACCCAGACTCTTTACTTAATAGCTTTGAGTGGACATAGATCGCCTGATTTACTTGACGTAAAGACAATAAAAGATGTTCGTATGTTTCCATATAATTTATCCATTAAACTCTCGTGATCATCGACCACGAGAGTTTATCATTTAAGCTAATTTAAAAATCGAAGCTTCTTGATACAGAGAATACAACTCGGGTATCAGAGGTGTCCCAGTTCATCGTGGTGTCTTCTACCGCAACATTAAAGTCAAACTGATTCCAAGACGTCATGTACTCAGCGCGATAGTGATTATAGCCCTTCTTGCCATCCCATGAATATTTACTAATATTCTTCGAGATTGAACGATCGGCTGTCACTTTAATGTGGTGACCTTCGCTTACTTCAAAAGTATGGGCTAACATCAGGATATAGTGACCAGCATCGCTACCGAAATAATCCCAAGCATACCAAAGGTTCAGTTCAGAATTACCCAGTGCAGAGTTCAGGTTAAATTTAGTGTAAGCTTCACCATATTTATAACCACTTGCCGCTGATTCACCATGATAAGTGTAATAAGCAACACCAGCGTCTAAACCGATTTTATCGTTTAGTTGCCAGTAATTTCCGACGTAAAAATCCCACTCTACGTTAGCAACGTCATCAAAGTTGACATTACTCGCCCAAGAACCAACATAAAACCCACTGTCGTGCGCATAATCCAAGCTAGCTTGCAGCGCTGGATCATTGTCAGTTTGGCTAACACCGTTAAAGGTGTAGTCAGATGCCACTTTTACGGTAGCCGAAACACCAGCATGAGCTTGGCTAGCGACTAAAAGAGCACCAGTAGCGATTGCAATTAACGTTTTATTCATTGTTATGATCCTTATTATTTTAGTAAATCAATTTTATTAAAGTCTATTTTATTGGCTGATGGTGAACTGTCGATAGCTCGAACCACGCTGAATTTTTTCAACAAAATATAACCGAAACAGGTGAAAAACAACCCGATAACCACGGCGCCAACCCATTGGATTTGCAAGAAATCTAATTTGAACAATAGGGTTAATAGGCTTAAAGCAACCACGTTACCAATTAAGTACTTAACTTTACCGATTTTTTCAACACCAATATTTAAGTTATCGGTATAAAGGCGAACAAGGGAATCAAGTGAGTTAACCACGAATGTCACCCCAACAATCACCATCGCTAAGTTATAAAATCCAGTAGTATCAATACTATTAACGCTGTAGTAATACAACACAGCAAACCAAGCAGCAATTGGTATTGATGGAATAACCAACATCGCAGCTAATACTTGATAAGTACGTAAACCGCCGACAAAACGTGACGTAAATTGACCAATCATGATGCTCCAAGCAAACCACCAGAACAGGTAGAACTCATGATAATCATTAAGCGGCAAGACAAACTGATGAATATTACCAAAATAGCCACCGATCAAACCAAGAGTTGTTGCAAACTCGCCAACACTAGAACCTTCCCCTAAGAACGCACCAGCCCACATCACCACAATTAAGCCGATGAAAGCCCAAGTCGTTGCCAAACTTAAAATACGAACATAATAAATACTGGTACTTGAGTAAACCGCGGCACAAATCACGGTAAATACGATGAGGTAGAAGCTACCAACAATGGTTTCACCATCGCCAAGTTCTGGCATATACCAAGGTAAATTGGTTAATAACAAATATGCGGTGAACGCACAAGTGCCGATAATAACAACATTGTTAATTAGTTTGATTAATGGCAACTCAAAGAATTTAACCCGTGGTTCTATAACACAAAAATAGAAACAGGTTAAAAAATAGAAGCCCCAAATCAGAAAGGCCCAAAAGCCAAACTCAATCGCTAGCGGGTTAGTAAACGCGTATTCTGGGCTGGTTGCTAAATCTGCATAACCTGCAAATTCAGTCAGCGGGAACATGATTAATCCAACATCAAGACCGGAAGTAAACAGAATAGCAATAAAGGTAAATGTTTTAACGGGCGTTACCCCAATACACTTTATGTTGCCCCATTTAATTAAAATAAATGCGATGGCAATAAAGGTGAAAATTAGTCCTGTCGATAGCCAAATAGTCATATTTTCCAACCCCTACTTAGTGCGTGATTTAAATTATTCATACTTGTCTCCTTATTTTATTATTGATGTAACAGTGTTATGAATTAGTTAGTACGTTGTTGTTGCTGCCAATTTGGCGCAATGACAACTTCGACATCACTCGCAGTTAACGGTGAAATGCCACGAATAAGATCGGCGGCACGTTCTGCAACCATGATCGTTGGCGCATTTAAATTACCGTTAGGGATAGTCGGGAAAATCGATGAATCGACCACTCTTAATCCTTGAATGCCATGGACGCGGGTTTGTGGATCGACCACTGCCATTTCATCAGTGCCCATTTTACAAGAGCAAGATGGGTGATAAGCACTTTCAACCGATGAGCGGACGAACTCGTCAATTTCTTCGTCGGTTTGAATAGCAATGCCCGGTTGAATTTCTTCGCCACGATAGGCATCAAATGCTGGCTGATGAATAATCTCGCGCGTTAAGCGAACACAGGCTCTAAAGCCAGCGCGATCGTCTTCGTGCTCAAGATAGTTAAAGCTAATTTGAGGATGCGCTTTAGGATCGCTCGACACGACATTCACACTGCCGCGACTTTTTGGTTTGTTATGACCAATATGCACTTGAAAACCATGGCCCGCAAAGGCTTCTTTACCGTCATAACGCATTGCTGCTGGTAAGAAATGATATTGTAAATCAGGCCATTCGACGTTAGCTTTAGAGCGAATAAAACCACAAGACTCAAAATGATTAGTCGCCCCTAAACCGTCTTTGGTTAAAATCCAACGAGCCCCAATTAAGAACTTATCCCACAGACCCAACTTGCCATTGAGCGAGATAGGTTGCAGGCATTTAAATTGGAAATAAAATTCGAGGTGATCCTGTAAATTTTGACCGACACCTGGTAAATTATGCAAGGTTTCGATACCCGCAGCCGATAATACTGACTCAGCACCAATTCCAGAAAGCTGTAACAAATGTGGTGAACCGATTGAGCCTGCCGATAAAATCACTTCCTTATTCACATGAACGTCAATGATTTTTCCACGGCGTTCATAACGAACACCGACCGCGGTTTTATCTTCCAGTAAGACCTTGTGTACTAGCGCATGAGTGACAACGGTTAAGTTACTGCGTTTCATCGCTGGGCGTAAATAGGCGTTCGATGATGAACTCCGCACGCCATTTTTAACCGTCATGTGCATGGCGCCAAACCCTTCCTGCTGGCTACCATTATAATCATCTGTAGCAAGATAACCGGCTTCAACACCCGCATCAACAAAGGCTTTATAGAGCGGATTCGCCATTTTATTACCGTTGTTAACACCCAGAGGACCTTCACCGCCACGATAAGTGTCAGCACCAAAAGCCCATGTTTCGGCCTTTTTAAAATACGGTAAACAATGGGAATAATCCCAATCAGTAGCACCGTACTGTTGCCATTCATCAAAGTCACGGGCATGACCACGAACATAAACCATGCCGTTAATCGATGAAGAACCGCCTAGCACTTTACCGCGCGGACAATGCATCCGGCGATTATTAATGTGAGGCTCAGGCTGTGTTTCAAACTGCCAGGCATATTTGCTGCTATTCATCGGAATAGACAATGCGGTAGGCATTTGAATAAAGATGCTCTTGTCACTGCCACCGGTTTCTAACAGTAACACGCTGCTATTGCCATCTTCTGACAAGCGATTGGCTAACACGCAACCCGCTGAACCAGCACCGACAATAATGTAATCAAATTTTTGTTGTTTCATCATAAGTACTCAATAGAACTAAAATGGACTCTCAAGAGGTTGTAAACCAACATAGACCGCTTTCAGTTGGGTGTAGTGATTTAAGGTGGCTAAGCCATTTTCTCGACCAATACCCGACTGCTTGTAACCACCGACCGGCATTTCTGCTGGTGATGCGCCATAGCTGTTGATCCAACAGATCCCCGCTTGCATTTGATGGATAACGCGATGCGCTCGGGTAATATCTTGAGTAAAGACCCCAGCTGCCAAGCCAAACTCGCTATCATTAGCGCGAGCAATCACTTCGTCTTCATCATCAAAGGTTAGTACCGACATTACCGGACCAAAGATTTCTTCACGACAAATAGTCATATCATCGACACAATCACTGAAAATAGTCGGCGCGACAAAATAGCCCTCAGGACAAGCCGCTGGCGTTAACGCTGTGCCACCCGTTAACAAGGTTGCGCCTTCTTTAATTCCAATTTCGATATAGTTCAGCACCAATTTCTGATGTTTTTCTGATATTAACGCACCAAAGTTGGTCTTAGGATCCATCGGATCGCCAACGATAATATTATTGTTAGTCCGTTCCACTAACTGCTTAATAAACGCTGGATAAATGTCTTTTTGAACAAAGACTCGCGTGCCATTGGTACAAACTTCACCTTGGGTGTAGAAATTACCTAGCATTGCCGCAGATACCGCATTATCAACATCGGCATCATCAAAAATAATCAGCGGTGACTTGCCGCCTAGTTCCATCGTGACGTCTTTTAGCGTGGTTGCCGCGCCAGCCATCACTTTTTTCCCCGTGCCAACTTCACCGGTGAAAGAGACCTTGGCAATTTCTGGGTGATGGCTTAACCACGCGCCCACTTCACCAGCCCCTTGAATAACATTAAACACACCATTAGGTATGCCAGCTTCAGTAAAGATCTCGGCCAATTTCAATGCTCCTAATGGCGTTTCTTCTGAAGGCTTAAAGATCATGCTGTTACCACAAGCTAATGCCGGAGCAGCTTTCCAACAGGCAATTTGTAATGGGTAATTCCATGCGCCAATACCGGCACACACACCTAGCGCTTCACGACGAGTATAATAAAAATCACCGCCGACTTGCTGTTGATTACCCTCAATACCAGGTGCCAGTCCAGCAAAAAACTCAATCGAGTCAGCACCCGATAACACATCAACTACGCTGGCTTCTTGCCAAGGTTTACCGGTGTCTAGTACCTCTATTTTTGCCAACTCATCATTACGTTCACGCAATATTGCCACCGCTTTAAGCAAAATTCGACTGCGCTCAATTGCGCTCATTGCTGACCATAGGGCAAAGCCCTGTTTTGCACTCGTAATGGCTTGTTGTTTAATTCCTTCATCGGCAATTTCTACCTGATAAATGACTTGTCCCGTTGCGGGATTAATGACGTCGAAGGTTGCACCGTTACTGTTACTAACATAACGCCCATCAATATAATTTCGGTATTGGATCAGTGACATAATTTGTCTCCCTGCTTAATAAGATCGTTAATAAATTTTTTACATAAGTGTTCAGCAATTTCAAATTCTTGCTCGGCTTGCTTACTCAAAGCACTTCTTAACCAAAAGCCATCAATCATTGCAGCGGTTTGTTTGGCGGCATTAGTGGCCGCTTCCTTGCTTAATAATTGGCGGTATGAATATTTCAGATTGCTGTATAGACGTTTACTGTTGATCGACTGCAATCGAGCCAATGCAGGATCATGCATCGACTGCGCCCAAAAGCTTAACCATGTTTTACTCGCTAATGGTGAGCGTTGAAACTGAGTAAAATTAGCTTCGACAATTAAGTGAAGCCTAGTTTGAGCGGGAGGTTTTTCTTGAGTAATACGCTCCAGCAGTGCCTGCTGTAGTTGCTCGAGCAAATAATTGACAGTTGCTTCGATCAATTCTCGTTTGCCACCAAAGTAATGACTGATAATGCCTGATGACATCCCAGCAATACGGCTAATGGTCATAATTGTCGTATTTTGCAAACCATATTCAGCAACAGATTCTAGTGTTGCATCAATGAGTTGCTGTCGACGTAATGGCTTCATACCAATTTTTGGCATTGTGAACCTCGTTTTTAATTGAACGTTCAATTAAAAACAACATAATAGTTAGTGATCAAACTGTCAAGGCTATGGATAATAGATAAACAGGCCGTAAAACGACAGATTATACGGTAATTGAGCAACATTTATAACCTAATTGCTTGATAAATTTAATTCGTGTACTAATTAAATTTGAAACTTACTCATTTTAAAAAACTTAATTTAGAAGTTTAGTTCAAAAATTAGCCGTTATTACCTATATGAACGTCGTTATCGATTAAGTTTTGTACTTATTTGTGCTGAGATTTTATTTTAGACTGAACTTATTTTTAGTCATGTGGTTAGTGGGTATAAGCCTATTTGGGTGTCGTAAAATGCTCACAATGAGTTGAAAAATAAATTAGTTATTATTTTCCTATTGATAGAAAATTTAATTTCCCCAGACACTTTGTTAAGCAATTACCCAAGAAGTAAACATGTAAATATCGGACATTAGAAAGATTAGGTCATTTAATGCTTTGGCTATGTCCTACTAGTAGTACAGTAAATTATTTCTACACTGTGTTAATGTCCAGTTACTAAGAGTAGAAAGCAATGAATACACACTTATTTACTAAGCTTCTTGACCAAGTTTCGCAACTAACCGATCAGCAAACTAAATTACTAGGTAATGCGCTAAGCACTCGCAACCCTATCACACTCATTATCAAAGAAATTGAGCAGCGATTGGTCGATAATCCAGAGTATCCACACTGTCATAGCCATTGAATCAATCGTCATCGAAAAACAGCTGACATGCAGAGATACCGGTGTAAAAACTATCTAAAGGCTTTTCATAGTCGATTAAGGAGTAGGTAGGTAAGTTTCACGGTGTTGCGACGAAGTATCTTGAAAATTATTTAGGCGGACATAGTTTGATAGATGATTAAACAACACAATAACATCAATGAAATAGACTTAAATGATGCGTAAAACATCAGCGGTTATTGCGCTTGTACTTTGGCAGTAGGCAGCTAATGTTGACTCAGTTTTAGATAAAAAATGTGGTGCTATCGGACAAAAACCAAGTAACGGTTATCATCTATTACCCGGTGATACTAGAGGCTCTAATAATCCCTCAAATTGGGTAAAGTATATTTTCGGCACAGCATAACTTAGCGGATAGTCCTAGCTTCTTGCAGTGATTTTAACCATTAGAAAATCTTCATCGTTGACGATTAAATGTAACTTGAAACCACAGAAAAAACCATCGTCATTTTCCGCGTTCAGCACTGTTCTTAAAGACAAATAAAGTTAAAAAACATTGATAATTAATCAATTAAAATCATTCAACAAAGATCGTTGACTGAGTACTTAAGCTTGGCCAGGTTGTTACCAATACGTAATGGAAACGTTACGGTTTCGTGATAATAAAATTTAATTACTCTCTTAAGATGTGTAAAACAATTAATAAGCAATAGGACTAGCTAATGAAACTAACTAACCCATCTAAATACATATTACTCACAGCAGGAGTGCTCATCAGTCACCTGACTTTAGCTGCACCTCTCATTGTTGATTACAAAGGTTCAAAGGTTATTTATGACGGTCAAACATCAGTTACTAAAGCGGAGTTGATTAACCAAGCAACATTAATCGATCAGGCAGATCGGAGGTTTGAAGCTAAGTGGCAGCAAAAAGATCCTGTGGGTATTGCCAATGAATACACCAAAAATGGCGTTTTTATGAAACCGGGAAAAGTGCCTCGAATAGGTAAAGCAGCTATCGCCAAAGAGTTTGCGCAAAGTGTTCAAGATATCGATCGCGTCGAGTTTTTTCAGGATGAGTTACAATTTTTTGATGGCCTATCTTCTGCTTATCAACGTGCGCATATGCTGGCATATATCGACCAATCTCAACAACCCGTCTTTAAGGGCTCATATATCATTTTGTGGAAAAAAGTCGAAGGTAATTGGCTAATCCATTACGACATGTTTAATGCTGACGAGCAGTACGACGATCATAGCATTCGTTATAGCGGAACAGAAAAGGTCAGCAGAATGAAATTGTTGAAAGAAGCAGAACTGATTGCGATTGCCGATCGTCGATTTGAAGACAAATGGAAGAAAAAAGATTACGTGGGGATTTCTGAGGAATATACCGCAAACGGTGTTTTTTTAAAGCCAGGTGTTCCAGCGCGGATTGGTCGCACAGCGATTGCTCAAGAGTTTAAAAAGAGCGTACACAATGTCGACTCGGTCGAATTTGTGCAGGATGAATTGGAGTTTTTTACTGGCATGACTTCGGCCTTTCAGCGGGCCCACATGACCGCCTATGTTAACGGGAGAACATACCCGGTATTTTTTGGTTCATACACGATTTTATGGAAAAAAGTACAAGGGCAATGGTTAATCGAATACGACATGTTTAATGCTGACCAATAAACCTAATCGTGCAGCATCATTTAATTTATAAAATAAGGTGGTATTTACTATGGTTAGCAGAAATATACAGGGCGTTACGTTTAATCAATTGGATCAGGAATACGGAACGCCGTTTTATGTCTATGATAGCAATGTGCTGACGGCCAACTATCAACGCCTCAAAACAAACTTACCAGACTTTGTCGATGTGTTTTATGCATTAAAAGTTAACCCAAATGTTTCTCTTTGTTCGCTATTACGATCAGAGGGTGCAAATGCCGAAGTCTGTTCATTAACTGAATTAGAGATTGCGTTAAAAGCTGGTTTTAAACCTCAGAACATTATATTTCTTGGCCCCTCAAAATCTGATGAAGAATTGGCTCGAGCACTTGAGGTTGAAGTTTTTGCATTGGTGATTGAGTCGGTTGAAGAGTTTTATCGTGTGAATGACATTGCAGCGAACATCGGGAAAGTCGCTAATGTTGCAATCCGGATCAATCCAAGCTTTTCAACCCGTTCTGCTCCGCTAAAAATGGGTGGACGCCCCACTCACTTTGGTATTGAGGAGCCTCGTTTATTCGAGATATTTCCCGCGTTAGCCAGAGCTGAACATATTAATATTATGGGGATCCACGTCTACAACGGCTCACGTATTTTAGCGGCTCAAGGTATCTACGAAAACACCGAATATATTTTGTCATTATATCAGCGAATTAGTGATCAATTTAACCATCATTTCTCAATGGTCGATGTCGGCGGTGGCATGGGTGTTCCATATTTTGGTGCCGAGAAAGAGCTTGATATGGTTGAGTTTTCACAATTAATGAGACCTCTTTTCAGTTCCTTTAAACAGCGCTATCCACACACCCGCATATTGATGGAATCAGGTCGATATATTGCAGCAACGGCGGGCTCTTTTGTATGTAAAATCAATAGTATTAAGCAATGTTATGGTGAGGAGTTTCTAGTAACAGACGGTGGCACCCATTGTCACCTTTCCGCTGTTGGCATTGGTGCAGTAGTACAACGAAATTTCCCCACAGAAAACCTCAGTAGTGAACAGTCATTGATTACTAAAATATATAATGTTGCAGGAGTGCTTTGTAATCCGGAGGATTTACTGGCCCGCAAGGTTGAATTACCAGACAGTAAAGTCGGTGATCTTATTGCTGTTCATAAATCGGGGGCCTATGGGCCTTCGGCCTCACCTGGCTTATTCCACAGTCAGGGACACCCTAAGGAAATTTTAATCCACCAAGGCCTCAGTCACCTAATTAGAAAGAAAGATCGCCCTGAAGATATTATCAGCCGTCAGATTTTGGTTTCCACATTATTTGACCAAAAATAATTTTCAGCACATTAGCAAGGAGTAATACCATGAACACTTTAATTATTAAAACCGTAAAGGCCGGGTTGCACGCTACGGTAAAAATTCCGGATAATTTCGAGATAAAAATAGATTCCCACCTGCGCGATGAGGTGGGCATTGATTCTCTGACCTCAATGGACTTCTTAATGTATCTGGAGGATCACATTGAAGGTTTTTATGTGGATGCCAACACCTTAATACCTGCTCACTTTAATACTGTAACTACGATTGTCGAATATATCAACTCACAGTTGAATAGCGACGAGCCAGCAAAGATAGCCTCATAGTTTATACACGACTACCCGCATAACCTGCCAGTAATAGGGAAATAATAATGACAGTTACTAAGCCTGTAGTTGTGCAATCGACGAACCACGTAATAAATTGTATGAGTGGTTACCTCGATCGCGCAGCGATTACTACCCCAACAAAGGTAGCGCTCAAAAATGATAATAAGATTATTACCTTCGCTCAGCTTGCCAGTTATTCTGAAAATTTGGCAGCTTTGCTACGGGAGCGAGGCTTAGTTCGTGGCGATCGGGTAGTTTGTAGTAGCAGTAATACTTGGCAATCTGTGGTTTGCTTTTGGGCTGTGCTCAAAGCTGGCGGGGTTATATCACCGATAGCAGATTTAATGCCGCAGAAAAACTTACGGTATATCTTACAAGATTGTGAGGCAAAGTTTCTCGTCATAGGAGATATTGCGTCGGACACTAATAACCCGATGGCAGATCTCTTGGCAATTGACAGTCTGTCATATATTGTCAGCACGACAACCTCATCGGAGCAAGAATCAGATCTCATCCTCAGTTTCGAACAAGCGATTTCGGGGAGCTCGCCTCAAAGTCAATGTCGCAGTCTAGATATCGATTTGGCGGCAATTATTTACACCTCAGGCTCAACGGGCGAGCCAAAAGGCGTGATGTTGACTCACCGAAATATGATAACAGCGACTGAGTCACTCAATAGTTACCTCGGTTATCGTTCGAGCGATATTATCTTGTCGGTGTTACCACTGTCATTCGATTATGGGTTGTACCAAATGATCATGACGGTATCGACAGGCGCTCAATTAATTTTGGAACGCGATTTCACTTGGCCGATTTTAAGCTTAAAAAAAATCGAGCGAGAACAAGTTACTATTTTCCCGATTGTGCCGACAATTGTGCCATTACTTGATGATATCGTCGCTAAGATTAGCTTAGATCTTTCTTCGGTTCGTCTGGTTAGTAATACTGGTGCCGCCGTTAATTTATACCACTTGAATATCATTCAAAAACGCCTCCCTAACGCGACAATGTATTCGATGTATGGATTAACCGAATGCAAACGCTGCTCGTATATTTGCGGTGAACAACTCAAGCAAAAACCCGGCAGTGTTGGTTTGGCTATTCCCAATACTGAAATTTGGATAGTCGATGATCAAGGCAATAAATTACCTGCTAATGAAATTGGGGAAATAGTTATACGCGGCGGCACGGTAATGAAAGGCTACTGGAACAAACCTCAACAAACTAAAAAGATCCTGCGTGATGGGCCGATTAACGGTGAAAAGGTTCTTTACACGGGGGATTACGGACTCAAAGATCATGACGGATATTTATATTTAAAAGGAAGAATGGATGAAGTCTTAAAATCCCGAGGAATGAAGGTTATCCCCAAAGACATAGAAACATTTTTAATGAATATTGAGGGGATAAAGGAAGCCGCCATTATCGGCGTTCCCGATCAGCGTCACGGCATTGTTTTATACGCCTATGTCGCGAATGAAGCCAACAGCAACCAAGATAAAGCAATAATTATGGCGTTATGCCAACAGCTAGTACCTAGCCAAAGGCCCGAGCAAGTTATTGTACTTAATCAACTGCCAAAAACCACTAATGGCAAAATAGATAAAAGAAGCTTAATCGCTGATTTTGATCTCACCAGTGGTAAGGAGACAGCATGAAAATCGATCCTCAACAATCCGCCAAAGAGCAAGGGACGAATATCGACATTACCTTAAAAAATGGGATGAAGCTCGCTGCTAAACATTGGGGGGATAGCTCACAACCATTAGTCATTGCGCTGCACGGCTGGCTAGATAATGCCAACAGCTTTGATGAGGTTGCACCCTTGATGCCTCAATTTCAAATTTTGGCTCTTGATTTACCCGGTCATGGTCTGTCAGATCATCGCGGTCCCGACTGCTTTTATTATCCCTGGGAAGACGCCATCATTGTTAAGGAGGTGATGGATATTTTCGAAGAAAATCATGGTTCTTCTCAGCAAAAATGTCAGCTAATCGGCCATTCAGCCGGTGGTGGCGTTGTCACAATCGTTGCCAGTATTTATCCCCAAAAGGTCGGTAAAATTGTCTTAATCGATAGTGCGGGACTAGCTTTCACCACCGATACAGCGGATGTGCCACGTTTTTTTAGCAGCACTATTCGTCGTAATGAAATGGCGGCTAACCTCAAGATGGACGGGTTTTCCTCCGATAATTCAGCGACATTTTCTAGTATTGAACAGGCTGTTAATGAAAGAATTAAAGGATTTTCAGGCATCATTAGCCATAGTGCAGCCTTAACACTGACTCAAAGGTCGATAAAAAAAGTTGCACATGGCTACCGTTGGCGCTTCGATCCTCGATTGGTTTTTCAGCCGCCGTTACAGCTATCAGAAAGCCACGCGCGCGCTTTTATATCAACTATCAGCGCTGAGGCACTGGTACTACTTGGCGCTAACGGATTATTCAGTAATGGACAGGCCGATGAACGACTGGCGTGCTTTAACCAAGCGACGATCGAGTTTTTGGAAGGTGGTCACCATTTACATCTCGAGAAAAATAAAGAACAAGTTGCTGAGCGACTGAACGCATTTCTATTATCGGAGCCACTCCATCAATAGCGCTAAACTGGGTTTAAGGAAAATTATGAATATTTCACAAAGTATTATTACTAGCTACCCTAAATTATCGGGTTTAATTGTCTTAACATCGCTACTTAGCTTAATAGCACCTGACGCTATCTCTGGCGCAAGACTTAAGGTCAACAACGATGGCTATATCGATATCAATCTTGGCTTAAAAGCCTCGGTGCTTTATGCCAAAAATCAGGCACCAAATGATATTGATGACGCGCTAGACTTAGATATTGAAAGTGCACGGCTGTATTTATCTGGGCAGATTTTTAGCAAACTCACCTTTGAGTTCACTGGTGACTACAGTAATTTTAGTGATGCCGACAAAAATAGCGACTTTCAACTCATTGATGCCTCAATAAACTATCAATTCAATCCATTCATTAATCTTAAAGTTGGTCGTTTTATCCGCCCAGGAGATCGGGCGACTCAAGCTGGTCCATATTTCTCTAATACATGGGATTATCCAGTGGTGGTCGCTGTGAATGGCGTACCACCGATTATCGCTGGCCGCGATGAAGGCGTTGCCTTATGGGGACAAACTGGCGTTGGTAAATTTAAATATTACGCTGGCCTGTTCGAGGGGATCAAAGGCGGCTCAAACCGTTCCGATTCACCACTATTTGCCGGTCGAATCGAATATAACTTCTGGGATCCTGAGCCGGGCTATTATAATGCTAATGCCCATTATGGTGCCAAGGACATCTTAGCGATCGGTTTGAGCGTTCAAACGCAAAAAAATGCCATCGGTAATAAAGTAATATCTGACCGTGTGAGTAGCTATGCAGTGGATTTATTGATTGAAAAAGTTCTCGATAATAGTGCTGTGGTTACCTTTGAAGCAGCGCTCTATGATTATGATTACCATAATCTTAGCCTGCAGCAAGGGGATGGATACCTAGTATCTAGTAGCTATTTACTCCCTGCATTCCAAGGCTCAGACAACCGTTTTCAATTAGTCGCTCGTTACCAAGATTTTACCCAAGATCCTGACATTTTCGGCGCTAACCCGCTCCATGATAATCAACGAGTTGAAGCCGGTGTTCACTACATTATCAAAGGGCACAGTGCAAAATTAAGCGTGATATTTGCCAATCAAAAAATGCATGGCAATGACTACGACCAAGTCAGGTTAGGAGTCCAGTTCCAAACTTTCTAAAATATCTTATACTCGTTACATTCATTAAGTGACCAATTTTGTAACGAAGATAAAATGGATGAGAGCAAATAAATAACGCTGCTATCACTCGTTTTAACCGTGGAAAATGATCAGTTTTTGCTGTAATTGATCTTAGTTTCATCACTAAAGGAGTTAAGTTAATGAAAGACTATCTCATTGCACCATCTATTCTCGGTGCCGATTTTGCCCGCTTGGGCGAAGAGACCGCCACCGTTCTCGCTGCTGGCGCTGATATGCTGCATATTGATGTCATGGACAATCATTATGTACCCAATTTAACCATGGGACCGATGATTTGTACGGCATTAAGAAATTATGGTATTCAAGCACCTTTAGATGTCCATTTAATGGTACAACCGGTTGATCGAATTATTGGTGATTTTATTGAAGCAGGTGCCAGTTATATCAGTTTTCATCCCGATGCAACTATCCACCTCGATCGTACACTACAGCAGATTAAAGACGCTGGGTGTAAAGCTGGTTTAGCTTTTAATCCTGGTTCATCACTCGATGCCTTAAAGTATGTGATCGATAAGGTTGATATGATTTTATTAATGTCTGTTAATCCTGGTTTTGGTGGACAATCATTCATTGGGTCGGTATTACCAAAACTCAGGGAAGCGAGATCGATAATCGAAAAATCTGGCCGTAATATTCGGCTAGAAGTTGATGGTGGGATCTCAGTTGAGACCATTCGTGCCGTCGCTTTAGCAGGAGCCGATACTTTTGTAGCTGGCTCAGCGATTTTTAATTCGAGTAATTACCAACAGACCATTAGTCAAATGAGAAAACAGCTCAGTGCGGTTCCAATAAAAAAATAGCACAACACTATTGATTTTATCGCCAAAGTCTAATTTAATCTCACACACAACGAAAAACAAACATTAAGATCACGACATCAAAAGTCAATATGCTGGCGTGCGTGTTTTCAAACTCAGCTGAACGTGGAAAAGGAATGATGGGCTGGTTCTATGGCTCTAAATTGCATCTAACAATCAACGATAAGAGCGGTATTCTCGCTGCAACAGTCACCGTTGGTAATGTTGATGATAGGAACCCTATTGCTGAAATTACCCCCAAATTATGGGGGGGCTTGTACGGTGACAAAGGATATATATCAAAAAAATTAACCGAAAAACTTGCTGGTAATGATATCAATTTTGCTACTGGTGTCCTAAAAATGAAGTCTAAGGCAATGAGGGTTATTATAAGCCAATGTTAAATGAATAGTTTGCAATTTATTCAGTCTTTGATCAGTTCAAAAATATTTCTCAGATTGAACATTCACGTCATAGAAGTTGTATTATACCAATCTGATTAAGTTTGTGATCTTATTGTACGTAGGGAAAATTAATGAAAGCAACGCTGTATTCGTTAAATTTAACCAGCACAAGTGGGCAATAATTTAATCAGATTGGTATTAGCTTTATGGTTAATATGACAGTTGGTCTCATTACCTACACATTTCAAAATAAACGACCGAGTATTAGAGTGACTCGACTGGGTAAGGAGTCTCTTATCCAGATTTGAGGTTAATTATAAGTTGAAAAGGCAAGAACGATATCTTCATCTGTCGATAAATTAACACTGGATGTACTGGCTAGCGACAAATTAACCGTAAAAATAATACAAATAATAAATAAATACTTAAACATTTACTTTAGTTCCCTTTTTATACAACTATAATTACTTGAATTAATTATGCTAGTAGAATATTACATAATCATCCATAAAATAAGATTAACTGATTGAATAATTAAAGTCAGGGTTACCTGATGATGTATCTAATCTCCTTATTATTATATTGTCAAAATTGAGTAGCATAGAATCCTAGCCACCACCCTTTGAATAAACATAGATATGAGGCTATAAAATAATTGACTCTGCTTATTAGTATGATTAAATAAGCAACAACAATGTTGCAGCGCACAATCGTAACTTAGCGTTATGCCTGCTGCAAAATTTTAGCGAATGATGTTTATTAATAAACGGTTTAGGGATTAAACATGTCAAATAAAAGCGATAAAGCACCAACCAACCCATATGTTGCAGCAACAAACATAACGCAAACTTTGTTTTCAGAAATAATGACGAGTCAACATCAAGTCATGACTGAATCAATTAATCAGTTGGTAAGCCAAACTCAGCGGTTATTAAGTGGCGAGCAGTCGGGCTCTCCGTTAGATTTACATCAAGAAGCCATTACTGCGCAGCAGGCTCAGCTGACTAATTTATCGAACGAGTTAAGCCAAAGCATCAATAAAGCGCAACAACAATACCAAGCGATTTTTCAATTAGATAGTGACGCTCCTGCCGCTAAGCCAGCAGCAAAATCAGCGACAGAAAGATCACCAACGCCGGCTAAGCCCATGGTAACCAAACCTGTGACGCCGACAAAAGTCGCTAAAGCTGCTCCCAAAAAAGCAACAACGAAAAAGACGGTTACAAAACCAAAGTCAGCGCCATCCGCAGCGAAAAAAATCATTTCAACCACTACGACCAAGTCTGTCACAAAGCCAGTGACACCGAGTAAAGTCTCTCAATCTGCTCCCAAAAAAGTAACAACGAAAAACACGATCACAAAACCAAAGCCAGTAGAAAAGTCCGCAGCAACTAAAAAACCGATAATTAAACAGCCTTAGCGAGTTGCATGCGCTATCAATAACAGAGTATTAGATAATTATATACGGAGCTTTATTAATGGACAATAAAGATGTTAATCAAGAATTTTTAGATTTTATTAATAGCGAAACAGTTAAAATGTTAGCTAATTTTTCTACGGATCAAACACAACAAGCATTTGCCCAATTTAATCAGCAATGGCAGCAATTAAATCAGAAAGATTATAGCGATCCCAGTAGCTGGCTAGACTCAATGTTTAATATTCAAAAGCAACAACTAGCCCTGTGGAGCAAGCTCATTGAACAATCGAGTACTCAAACTACCCCGGTAATCGACTCTGACCAAATAGAACAGGTTAAAGAACAGATATTCGAATATATCAAAAAATCTTATATCGCCACCACTGGCACCCTAACTGAGATGGCAAAAAATTCAGGTTTGGAACCACATGAACAAGAGAAACTGAATTTTTATACCAAGCAATACAGTGAAGCGATGTCCCCTGATAATTTTGCTATGACTAACCCTGAAGTTATTCAAGAAGCAATCGACACTAAAGGGCAAAGTTTAGTTAATGGCTTGAAGAATTTAATGCAGGACATGGAAAAAGGTCGCATTAGCATGACCGATGAGAGCGCATTTAGTTTAGGTGAAAATATCGCAACCACCGAAGGCGCTGTGGTTTATGAAAATGAATTATTTCAGCTCATTCACTATAAGCCTCAAACCACAGAGGTTTATGCAAAACCAACGCTTATTATTCCACCCTGTATCAACAAATATTATATTCTTGATCTGCAACCACATAACTCCTTTGTTAACTATTGTGTCGAACAAGCTCAAAACACCTTCTTAATCTCTTGGGTAAATCCAACCAAAGCGCAAGGCCACTTGAGTTGGGACGATTACATTGAAAACGGTGTGATTAATGCTATTGATATAGTTAAAAAAATCACAAGCAGCAATAGCATTAATGCGGTGTCATGGTGCGTTGGCGGCACGCTACTTGCCAGTACTTTAGCGATATTACATCATCGCAAAGTAAAATCAGTCAGCTCCGCCACTTTTTTAACGACATTAGTAGATTTTGCCGAGCCAGGTGAAATTTCAGTATTTATCGACGAGCAACAAGTAGAACAGTTACTATCCAAGGCAAAAACAGAAGGCGTATTAAGTGGTCGACAGTTAGCCACAGCGTTTAATTTATTGCGCTCAAGGGATTTAATTTGGTCATATGTGGTCAATAATTATCTTAAAGGTAAGCAACCTGCGCCCTTTGATATCTTGTATTGGAATGGTGATTCAACTAATTTACCCTATGAAATGTATCAGTTTTATATCACCCAAATGTACCTTAATAATAATTTATCGAAAAAAAATGCATTAACTATCTGTGGCAGCCCAATCGATTTAACAACCATAGATATTCCCTGTTATTTTCTGTCGACCATCGGCGATCACATAGCCCCTTGGAAAAGTACTTTTAAAGGCACAGAGCTAATGTCAGGCAAAATCGAATTTGTACTCGGTGCTAGTGGGCATGTGGCGGGTGTTATTAATCCTGTATCCAAAAATAGACGTCACTATTGGGTTAACGGAGAATTGGATCAAGGTCCAGAACACTGGCTAGAATCGTCAACTAAACGAGAGGGTTCATGGTGGGCACATTGGCGCCTATGGTTAAACAAACGTGCAGGCAAGAAAATAACAGCACCAACGCTGGGTAGCGAATCATATGAGGTAATTGAACCGGCACCCGGTCGTTATGTCAAAGTAACATTGGATGATATGTCTTAGTCTAATATCACAAAAAATAATAACGGAGTTTCAACTGTAAACTCCGTTATTCGTCTATCTCATCAAAGTTAAAACTTAGTTATTTTCACGAATAAATTCACTGATCATCGGGCCAATTTCGTTTCTAAAGCGTCGACCGTTAAAAACTCCATAATGGCCAACACCAGCTTGCTCGTAGTGTTTCTTTTTGCTTTTAGGGATCGATGACAAAATTTGATGCGCCACCTCGGTTTGTCCAGCACCGGTAATATCGTCATTTTCACCTTCAATAGTCAGCAAAGCAACCTCTTCAACCGCAGTACAATCGACCTTTTCATCGCGATAGGTCATGGTGCCGTTAGGCAAGTCATGATCGATAAAAACATGACGAATAGTATCAAGATAAAACTGCGAAGACATATCCATTACCGCAAGATATTCATTATAAAACTGACGATGACTGTCAGCGCTATCGCCATCTCCTTTAACCAAATCACCAAAAAACGTAACATTTTTACTAACATGATTGTCTAAATTCATGCTTAAAAAACCACCTAATTGGATAAATCCAGGATAAACCCGTTGCCCTGCACCCGCATAATTATCTGGCACCGTACAAATGACATTATCTTCAAACCAGGAAAAATCTTTAGAGTCTGCAAATTTATTAACCTCGGTCGGGCTAATACGAGTATCGATAGGTCCCCCTAATAACGACATTGATTTCGGTTGATAATCAACATTTTTCTGGGCCATTACTGAAACAGCAACAATAGTAGGAACCGCTGGCTGACATACCGCCACAATATGATAATCAGCTAAAAACTCACAAAATTCCATAATATAACTAACATAATCATCGAATGAGAAAGCACCGTCACTCACTGGTACTTCACGCGCGTTAACCCAATCGGTAATATAAACATCATGATCATCAATAAAATGTTCCACCGTGCCGCGTAGCAAGGTTGAGTAATGGCCTGACATCGGAGCGATTATCAACATTTTAGGCTGATCATATTGACCATTTCGCTTAAAGTTTAATAAATTACAATATGGTTTAGAGACAACCACCAGCTCTTCAATCGCAATTTTATTACCGTCAATATTGGCGTACTGCAAATTAAATTCGGGGCGCTCATAAACTCCAGTATAACGCTCAAGTAGCTCGGCGGTTGCAGCAACCGTTTTACCTGAAAAAGTGTAATTTAGCATTGACCAAGGTTGCTGACAGAGCTGTTGTACTTGTTGCATCCACGCATTCACTGGTGCAACAGTTTCAATGTATTTTTGATGGATCTGATAGAGCATTTTAATACCTCATTTACCGTCGTTAATTACCGCTGCCGAATTTGTGCAGTGCAACATTTATAGCTGAATTTTACCGTTATATAGGTGATAATATCAACAAATTTAATTTAACTTGATTAATTTATTAAAAAAACCTAAGTAATTTTAAATTTAACTAATTGATTAAAAAACACTATAATCATGACTAAATATAAACCACCTTCCGTACATTTTTTATCGCGCGAAAGTAGTATTTTCGAATGCTAAATGCTCAGTTATGTTATGTTGGTATTGGTTTTATGCATAAAACCAATAAACAGAGAAAATGGAAATGAAAAATACTCGGTGTAATCGATAATTAATATCAGAATATTTTATTGATTACATTTAAATCGACATGGAAGGGGAAAGTTTATGAATCAAATAGTAGCATTTGTAACTGGGGGAACCGGTGGTATCGGAACCGCAATTTGTCAAAGTCTATTTAAAAGCGGTATGCGGGTTGTCGCCGGTTATAATAGTGGTGGTAATCATGACAAAGCATTAACATGGCAAGCTGCTCAAAAAGAACTTGGTTTTGATATTGGCGTTGCCTATGGCGATGTCACCGATTTTGAATCCTGTAAAAAATGTATTGAAAACGTCAAAGAACAAACCGGATCTCACATTAGCATTTTAGTTAATAACGCTGGCATAACTCGTGATACTCAATTTAAGAAGATGGAAAAAAACCAGTGGGATGAAGTCATGTCAGCGAACCTAGACAGTCTCTATAACATGACTAGGCTAGTGATTAACGATATGCTTGATCATCGTTATGGTCGCGTCGTCAATATCTCCTCAGTTAATGCCCAAAAAGGTCAGTTTGGTCAAACCAACTATTCCGCAGCCAAATCGGGTATTCATGGTTTCACTAAGGCACTTGCCTATGAAGTGGCCAATAAAGGCATTACTGTCAATACCATTTCACCGGGTTATATATTAACCCCGATGGTGGCAAAAATTTCATCAGATATTCAACAAAAAATTATTGAAAATATTCCTGTTGGACGAATGGGAAGAGTGGAAGAAATTGGCAGTGCCGTCAGCTATTTAACCGCAGAAAATTCCGGCTATATGACCGGTTCAAATCTTGCGATAAATGGTGGTCAACATATGTATTAACCAACTCAATTAATGCCCAAACCAGCCTAGGTTTGGGTATTTCATTTTCTGCTTAATTCCTTATTTATCTCAAATAAGCTGACCGATTAGATAATCTATGCATTTGTCGGTAAACTGCTATAAACCCTATTCAGCAGAGAATAAAGCATGGAATCGTCTCGAATAATAAAGAAGTATCCAAATCGTCGCCTCTACGACACCCAAGAAAGCCGCTACATCACCCTCACTGATGTTAAAAAATTGGTGATGTCAGGTGTCGAATTTAAAGTACTTGATACTAATTCATCTGAAGATTTAACCCGCACTATTTTATTGCAGATTATTATGGAAGAAGAATCAAACGGGCAACCGATTTTTAGTGAAAACTCTTTATTTCACCTTATTCGATTCTATGGCGGCACTGTGCAAGGGGTATTCGGCCAGTATCTTGAAGAAAGCCTGTCCGCATTTACGAAACAACAGGATGTCTTTACTAATAACAGTCAAGCGCCACTGCAAAATATTACGGATATCGCGCAGAAAAACATCAAGATGTGGAGTGATATGCAAAGTTCTTTCTTCACCTCACCATCAGACCAAAATAAGTCAGACGATAAATAGCTGCTCAACCTAACGTATCATCATTTTAATTGCATCTGCCTTATTTATATCAACTCTGATAATTAGCTGGTATTTTAAATATTAATTAATTATTTTTGTGCACTGCACAAAAATAATTGTTGACTATAAAATCATCAGCGCATAGAATTCTAACAGTGAAATGTTGCAGCGCACAATTTATTACAATCATAAACTCTATTTTTAACAGTATTAATTTAAGGACGCTAAAATGACTGACTTTAATGAACAAATTAAACAACTTTTTCAACCATCAACTGATTTATTTACTGTTAATGCAAAAGTACTTGAAACAGCTATGGCACAGCAAAGCAAGCTAGTGAATAGCTTTATCGCTTCTACTTTGGATTTTAACAAGCAATTAACTGAACAAAAAGATCTTTCTAACATCCAAAAGATCTCTGAAGAGTTCGGTAAAAATGTTACTGATCAAATTACTTCATCAAACAAAGAAGTCATGTCAGCGATAACTGCAGCCAGCGAGCAGTCAACGCAAGTGGTTAATGAGTTAGTGGCACAGGCTAAGCAAACAATGAGCAAAGCAGCTAAATAATTTAGCCAGCTCAAGCATATATCATTAAAAATATCCCCGAAAAAAGCTATTCTTAGCTTCTTGCGGGGATACATCTATTCGCAACACTTGCACTTTATGATCCCATCAATAACAATATCTTCCATTAAAAAACCAAAACCCTACATGGAAAGTAAATAAATGCGGAAGCTACCAATCTTAATTTTAATCTGTTTATTGTTATGGCAATGTCCAGCGCTAGCGACAGCTGCGACGGTAAAGTCAGCGTTTAGCCATCATTTAAGTGATGTCCAAGTCAAAGATAAAGGGACCGTTGTTCGTCTATTAAGAGATGATAATAAAGGGGCTAGACATCAAAAATTTCTGCTTAAGATGGCATCGGGACAAACGATTTTAATCGCCCATAATATAGATTTAGCACCAAGAATAAACTCAATTGCCAAAGGTGATACGGTTCAATTTTATGGTGAATATGAGTGGAGTGCTAAAGGCGGCATAGTCCATTGGACCCATCACGATCCCGGTGGCCGTCATATTAATGGCTGGTTAAAGCATCAAGGTCGCACCTATCAATAGTAAAAATGGCGCGGCTAGCGATTATAAGCTAGCCGCATTTAGCGCTACATTGGTTGTGAACCTTGGATTGGAGTACCACCAGTATCAATCATTTGATCCATGATTAAACGGTCTAAATCAATTCTAAAGAAATAGCCGTTATCGGTCGCAAAATTATAAAAATATTTACCATCTGGACTTAAGCGCGTGGTGTGCGATTGTAAAATTGTACCAGCCATCTGTTCCTCACTGACCGTTATATCAGTAATTTTCTGGTGAGTCCGTGTATCGATAAGTGAAACGAACGTATCCTTATGATTGGTCACTATTGCTATGTTACGGCTGGGTGATAAGATCGTGTGGCCTGCGCCTTTACCAACAGCGATGCTGCTTACAACCGTCATATCATGGCGATTAATCACATACAAATTACCCTCTGACGAGCCCATATAAATATGGGTACCATCGGCTAACGGTTTCGCATGGTGACTGGTCATAATTGAGATATCATCACCCGGTAAAGACACTTCACGACCTTTCGCTAATCCATTCGCGGTTAGGCTTAATTCGGTCAGTCCGGGTCTTGCATCATCAGCCCCCTCTGTTACCGCATAGTAAATGCGCTCACCATTATTTCGTTTGCCAATCACGGTATGGGCTGAACTGGATATACTAATCGTGTTAATGGCTGTCACTTCTAGGCTGTCAAAGTCGACTTCAAAATATTCTAACGTGCGTGCTTCGCGATCTGAGATAACAAACGAGTTATCTGTCAGCCATACACCATGACCAGTGGCCCAATGGCCACCATGGTTTAAGTCGTCATCTTTGGTGTATTCATTACGTCCGCCTTGAGCAATAACGCTATCGGTATTAATATCAACCAAGGCCCACATCGCTTTTTCCGATCCGGTTAATAATGTCACGCCTTTACCACGATTAATGGCACCAGTACGAGGCTTGAAAGGTAACTCGATGGTGTGGCTCACCGAAAATTCACCATCACCGTCTCGTGATAACACGGTTAAACTAGGAGTACCACGAGCATAAACGTATGATTTATTAGGATTAATAATATCTGAAGAATAAACAATGCTGCCATCTACAGGTAAATCAAACACCTGCTCCATAGTGGATAACTGTACACCCACAATACGACCTTGAGCAGGATCGCCGTAAAGCATAATGTCATTGCGGTCGGCTAATAGTGAATTATCTAACAGATCAGTTGGTTCGTAATAAGCTCCCTCATAATCATTAAAAGTAAGCTCTTCAATGCTATGTAATGTGGTTAATTCATGACTTTCTCTATTAGTAACAATGAGCTTACCGTTAACTTGTTCAAAAGAATAATCGACAGGGCGAAGCGTAAATCTAGCCAAATCCCAACCAAGACCACCATAAGTGATATCGCTGCCAAGACCGACCTCAAATTCATCATCGCCTGCTTCCCCTTTAAGGATATCATCGCCAGCGCCACCGACTAAGAGATCATGGCCTAAACCACCATTGATATGATCTTCACCTTCATCGCCATAGAGTGAATCATTGCCTTTACCACCAAAGAGCGAGTCATTATCTAGACCACCGGATAATGTGTCATTACCCAAACCACCTTGAATGACATCGTGACCTGCACCACCGAACATCGAGTCATGACCAGCTAAGCCCCACATAAAATCATCGCCATGATAACCACGAATATTATCATCTTCAGAACTACCGCCTAACCAATTATCATGGCGGTCGCCTTCGATATCTCTTGCCTCGGTGGAGGATACTGAGCATAAAACTAACGTCACTGCTATTAAATTTAATTTAAATAAACTATTGAGCTTAAAATTAACCATATTTACCTCTATATTATTAATAGTCGTGCAACGCGATTATAAATAGAGGAAGTAGCGGGTTAACATCAGTTGATTGCATGGAAATTAATCACAACGTAATACTACGAGATTACAGCTGCTTAGTTGTTCCTCCTATAATTAGCGTCAAAACATTGATAATCGTCAACATTTCGACCCTTAGCATTATCGGTCATTAAATAATTTTTTCTGCCACTAGCAGTTCAAAAATAGCCTGAGCAGACTCTTCAACGCCATGTACCACCTTGCCACCGCCACCTGAAGCTTTCGCAGTGGCTGCTTTAAAGCGGTCGGCCGCGGTTTTAGCTTTGACTATTTTAAGTCGCTTCGGACGTTTTTTAGCTGGCGATATCTGCCATGATGCACGTTCTTTATCGACAAATAACGCTGGTGAAATGGGGTCAATATAACCACGATTAGCCAGACCGAAAGCACTTTGTCTCGGCTGCGTTGCCGCCATATCAACACTGGCAACAAAGGGTAAATCAACGATTAATTGTCGACGTTGACCTCGCGGTAATGCTTGTAATACTTGCGCTTGCCGCTTTGCATAATCGATTGATAAAATATCGGCTATCGAGCTAACCAACGCTAGATCTAACTGCTCAGCCAGTAAATAAGGCAACATTCCTGAAGATTCACCATTTTCAGCGTGTACACCTGTGAGAATAATATCGGGTTGTTGTTCCCGTAAATGCCCAGCGATAATTAATGCAACATCGGCATCATCGGGCACTGTTAGCAGGTTAATCTCAGCTAACCCCATGCCTAAGTAACTACGTAAAGCCGCATTTTCACTAGGATCATCTGATATTTTTCCCGCATGAATGACTTGCAGGTTATCATCGACTAATTTCAGCCCGAGCTCGACAGCTCGCGCATCTTGCTCGGCACGCCGAGATCGGCCAGAGGTAGGATGCTGCCCAATCGATACCAATGAAATTACCGTGAGATTATCATCACTCATTACTACTCTCCTGCTGACGCTGTTCAACTAACTCAACTAAACGCTTTAATATTTCAGTACTATCACCAATGGCACTTAAGTCGGCACGTTTGACCATGTCACAACCGTCATCGGTATTAATCGCGATCACCTTGTCACATTGCCCAATGCCCTGCATATGTTGAATCGCGCCAGAAATACCTACTGCAATATACACCTGAGCGCTAACCCAAGTACCCGTCGCCCCAACTTGTCGCTCTCGTGGCATATTGCCATCGTCAACCGCCACTCGGCTGGCACCTTCGGTTGCTCGTAACACACTAGCCGCATGATGAAATTGCGCCCAATCATTAATGCCATTACCGCCTGACAAAATAAAGCCAGCTTCGGCTAACGGTATCGCGTTAGGGTCGACACTAATATTGCCCCGATCGTGCAATTTAGTTGTAATAGGCTCATCACTTCCAAAGGGAATTAGGCTATTTTCATGCAGGGTTTCGCTAATGGGTTCGCTACATTCTTCTAGTACCAACATCACCTTGCTCAAGGCTCGAGTAATATCACTTTTTCCGGCGCTACCACGACAAATCACTGTGTCTCCATTTAATTTCCAGATCCCACAAACCGGTCGTTGTTGTAACTTAACCGCTAAACGACGCCCTAAATCACCGCCGCCATTAATACTGTCGGGTAATAAAATATGTTGCGGATCAAATTTGGCCGCGACCGTGATTAAGTCATGGCAGCGTTGTTCCGGGTTATAGTGACTAGAAGTGTCGCTGTTAAAATGAATTAATCGGTCAACGCCCGCTTGCGCTAACGATTGCTCTTTTAATTCGCCAAAAGCCACCGCAACCACTGCGCCGTCGCCATGATGTCGATTGGCCAACTGCTGCGCGAGTCCCAGTGTATCTTTGTCATGACCATTCAGGCGTCCCGACACCAGATCTAATACCACCATGATATAAAATGCGGGTTCAGGCACTTGATGCAAGGGTAAACTCACAACATTTGTACTGGCAGCTTGACGGCGTCCGCCTAATTCACCATGGTCAGAGACACCGGAACGATCGATCCGTTTAAGACCATTAGAACCAATAAATCCGACCAAATGTGGATTTTTACGTAATAAGCCTGAGGGTCCATAAACAGGTCCAGTTGCTACGGCTTGATGCAATGGATGCAATCGATTACGCGCTATCCATTGTGCCCTTGGATCACGGCGAAAAATATCGCTCATGACTCACCCCCCATTGGCTCGTCAATTAAGGCATCAAGCATTAATTCGGCAATATCTTTAACTTCGGGTCTTGGCTCGACCACCCCTTCCAGCATTAAGTTACATTGAGGACAAGCGACAGCAACAATCTCAGCTTGGGTTTCCACTACATCTTCCATCCGCATATCGGGGATCCGTCGCACCCCCGGAATATCGGTCACAGGCGCACCACCGCCACCGCCACAACAACGAGCGGTCGATTTACTACGGGTCATTTCTTTAATCGTCACCCCCATGCTAGCAAGTAGGAAACGTGGTGCGTCATATTCACCATTGTAACGTCCAAGGTAGCAAGGATCATGATAGGTCAACGCCAATGGTTTGCGATTGTCCAAGGTCAGCTTCTTTTGACGGACTAATGTGGCAAAAAAACCCGTGTGATGTGCGACATCATAATCACCGCCAAAATCACCATACTCATTCTTAAGACAATGATAAGCATGGGGATCAGCAGTGACAATGGTCTTAAATTGATAGCGACTCATGGTGCTAATATTCTGTTTGGCCAAACGCTGAAAATTCGCTTCATCGCCAAGGCGTCTCGCTAAATCGCCACTGTCACATTCCGCATCGCCAAGCACTGCAAAATTGACCTGAGCCGCCCGCAGCAATTTAATGATCGCCCGTAAGGTTCGCTGATTTCTCATGTCAAAGGCTGCATCACCAATCCATAATAGAACATCGGCTCGGGTGATTTCGTTTTGGCCAAACACCGCCAAATTTTGATCCGCCGCCCAATTCATCCGACTACTCGGCGCAAAACCATTAGGGTTGTCGGTTGCACTAAGATTTTCTAGGATTTCATTGGCTTTACCCGGCGTTTTTCCTTTTTCTAAGGTTTCAAAACGGCGCATATCGACAATAGCATCGACGTGCTCAATCATCATCGGACAAGCGTCAACACAAGCACGACAAGTGGTGCATGACCATAGCGTTTCACTTTCCACCAACATATTGACAATGGGGATAATCGCACCGCCTTTATGCGTACCAACTTTAATCCCCGGATAGGGACTGCCGGCAAACTTGGCATCATCACCACCAGCCATCCCAATCACCATATCTTGAATCAGCTTTTTGGGATTAAGTGGCTGACCAGCCGCAAAAGCGGGACAATTATTCTCACAACGACCACATTCAACACAGGCATCAAAACTTAACAGCTGATTCCATTTGAAATCAGAGGGAGTTTCAACCCCTAACTTTTTCGCGCTTAAATCAATCGGCTTTAATCCGGTCGATTGACCACCACCAAAACGTTGCTGGCGACGATGCAACCCTAAATGCAGTGCACCGGCAAAAGCATGTTTCATCGGTCCGCCCCAGGTCATACCAAAAAACATTTCCCCAACGCCCCAGATGATCCCAGCGACCAGCACCAGTGCCAACAGCCAACCACCAGTATCAAGTGGTAGCACACCTGCTGCCGGTAAGGTGGTGATAAAGAAACTCAATGAAAACACCATCAGACTTTTTGGCAAACGCTGCCATTGACCCAATGATAAATTAGCGGTGGGCTTGCGACGTCTTAGCATCACAAAAATACTGCCAATAAACATCAGTAGAGATGAACCAAGTAACGCCCAACTTAACAATTGTTGTTGCAGTTGTACGACATAAACCAACACAATCAGAATACTCGATAACACAAACCCGCCAGCGGTCGCGACATGAGTATTGGACATATATTTGTCGCGAGCCACCACATGGTGCAAATCGACAAGATAGCGCCGTGGGATCTGTAACAAACCACGCCAATGTATCGGCGATGCTTGCCCTTGAGACCATAACAACATGCGCTTTACTGCACCGATCAACATCAACAAGAGTGAGCACGAGATCAGCGTCAGCAAGAATTGGGAAAGAAATTCGGATGAGGACATAACAATACCTAATTAATTTTCGCTAGCGATACCCCATTGCAATGCAATGAGGCATGAACCAACTAGCTTAAAAATCCTTACATAAACGCAATGCGTCATATATCGCGGCATGCGTGTTACGTTGTGACACACAATCACCAATTCGATACAACAGATAACCCGATTGCTCTTCTAAGAGAGCAGGTTGCGGCTTAGCGGCATACAGCGCTTCAATATCGATTTGTCCTTTATTGCGTGAGTCACTTTTGAGCTGCAAATAAATTTGCTCGTCGGGACGTACGCCATTCTCAATCACGATTTGATCAACCACCCGTTCCTCTTGCTGTCCGGTATATTCATTTTCCAGTACCGCGACTAACTTATCGCCTTCGCGGTACACTTTTTCCAGCAATAAGTCAGAACTCATGATCACTTCTTTTTGATACAAGCTACGATAGTAGGTCGGGAACGTCGTGCCACCAACCGCTGCACCTGGCTTAATATCATCGGTAACCATTTCAACGAGTGAGCCATTTTGAGCCAAAAAATCTGCGGCAGACAAGCCACTAAATTCACAAATGGTGTCATAAACCAGCACGTTTTTACCCGGAGCAACTGTGCCATTTAAGATATCCCACGTACTAACGACCAAGCCTTCATCGGCACCCCAATGTGGGTTTTGGGCTAAAAATGGCTTCCCACCCACGGCTAAAATAACGACATCGGGATTCAGGTCACGGATCATCGCTTCATCCGCGGCAGTATTGAGTCGTAAATCAATCGCCAATCGAGTCAGTTCCAAGGCGAACCAACGGGTAATACCAGCAATTTGATCTCGCTGTGGCGCTTTTGACGCAATGGTAATTTGACCGCCTAACTCACTGTTTTTTTCAATTAAGATCACTTCATGACCACGTTCGGCACAAACTCGCGCCGCTTCCATCCCTGCCGGACCGCCACCAACAATCACCACCTTGCGGATCTGACCCATGGTTTTTTCAATAATATGTGGCATGGTCGATTCACGAGACGTTGCCGCATTTTGAATACATAACACGTCCAACCCTTGGTATTGACGATCAATACAGTAGTTGGCACCGACACATTGTTTAATTCGGTCTACTTGATTTAACTTAATTTTGGCGATTAAATGCGGATCGGCAATATGCGCTCGCGTCATACCAACAAAATCGACATAACCACTCTCTAAAATACGCTGGGCTTGGTTAGGATCTTTAATGTTTTGCGCGTGCATCACCGGCACATTAACCACTTCTTTAATCCCAGCGGCTAAATGCAAGAAAGGTTCAGGGGGGTAGCTCATGTTTGGAATAACATTGGCTAAGGTATTGTGGGTATCACAGCCAGAACCAATCACACTAAAGAAATCCAGTAATCCGGTCTCATCGTAATAAGCAGCAATTTGTTTCATGTCATCGTGGTTTAAGCCATCGGGGTGAAACTCATCACCACAAATCCGCAAACCAACCACAAAATCACGACCTACTTCGTCGCGGATTGCATGTAACACTTCCATCCCAAAGCGCATCCGGTTTTCGAAGCTACCGCCATATTGATCATCTCGTTGATTCACCCGAGGGCTCCAAAATTGATCAATTAAATGTTGATGTACCGCCGACAGTTCAATGCCATCGAGACCACCCGCTTTCGCTCGCCCTGCCGCCTTGGCATAATCACCAGCGATCCGCTGCATTTCTTCGATTTCAATAGTTTTACACGTGGCGCGATGCACTGGTTCACGAATACCACTGGGGCTAACTAACGTTGACCAATTACCACCGTCCCAACGCGAGCGTCGGCCCATATGGGTAATTTGGATCATGATTTTTCCACCGTGTTTATGCACGGCATCAGCGAGGTTTTGAAAATGCGGGATAATCCGATCGGTCGACAAGTTAACCGATTTCCACCAGCCTTGCGGACTGTCAATTGACACGACACTTGAACCGCCACAAATCGATAGCCCCACGCCGCCTTTGGCTTTTTCTTCGTAATATTTTACATATCGTTCGGTCGTCATGCCGCCATCGGTTGCATAAACCTCGGCATGGGCAGTACTAACAATTCGATTACGAATGGTTAGCTGGTTAATTTTTAATGGCTGAAATAATGCGTCGAACTGCGCCATGATGAGCTCCTGATATTATTATATTTTTTATATTGACTATATTGCTAACAATTGGTTTTGCTGACTCAATAAATTACGTAATAGCTCCCCTAAAGTGGTGAAACCTCAAAGTAACCTACGTCACAACCGTCTTCGGCGGCACATTGAGTTTGCTCTGCTTGGGTTTTTACGGTGTAGCCTAAGCTCGCTGCAATTTGATCCATCGCACCGGCAAACCAACCCGTAAACATATAATCAACCTTACGATTAACCTGACCATATTGATAAACAAAGGCTGAGTTTTCTAATCGTACCTTGGCAGTGCCTTGTTTAAGATCCAGTGCTTCGGTAATAAAAAAACCCCAGCCCCGCTGTGATAATCGCTTCATGTAATGTTCAAACAATGCTTCACCATTAATACCATGGGCTTCGCCTTCTTTTTCACACCAATAAAAAGCCGATTTATAGCCTGCTTTATATAAAATGTCGGCGTACTTTTCGGCACCTATTTCGGCTTCAATTCCCATGTGGTTATTGACAAAGAAGTGACGAGGTACATATAGCATCGGCAAAGCATCAGTGGTCCAAACCCCTGTTTCACTATCGACTTCGATTGGCATTTCTGGACTGTGGCTGGTCGTGCTAACGGTGTTTTGATTGCTCATTGTTATTCTCCCCAAACGTCTTTTAGGATCCGAACCCAGTTCTCGCCCATGATTTTTTTAATTTTAGATTCTGACCAACCATGCTTTAACATAGTCGCGGTCAAGTTAGGAAATTCCCCCAAAGTACGAATGCCTTTTGGGTTAATAATGGTGCCAAAATCCGTTAAACGGCGGGCATAACCCTTATCATGGGTTAACATGTCGAAAAATTCTTGGTCATGGCCTTGGGTAAAATCGGTGCCAATACCAACACAATCTTCGCCGGCAATATTAATCACATAATCAATGGCTTCAATATAATCATCGACCGTAGAATTAATGCCATTTTTCAAGAAAGGTGCAAACATTGTCACCCCAATAAAGCCGCCATGCTCGGCGATAAAACGCAGTTCCTCATCTTTTTTGTTACGTGGATGCTCTTTTAACCCATAAGGTAAGCAATGGGAATAACACACAGGTTTCGTTGAGGCTAAGATAACTTCGATTGAGGTTTGTGGCCCGACATGGGACAAATCACACATGATGCCAACACGGTTCATTTCCGCAACAATTTCACGACCAAAACCAGATAAACCACCATCACGTTCGTAACAGCCAGTGCCGACCAAATTTTGCGTGTTATAGGCCATCTGGACAATACCAACCCCCAGCTTTTTAAATACTTCGACATAGCCAATTTTATCTTCAAAGGCATTAGCATTTTGAAAGCCAAGAATAATCCCCGTTTTACCCAGTGCTTTGGCCGCCGCAATATCTGCGGTGGTATACACAGGAATAATTAAGTCATTATTGTCGAGGAAGAACTGATTAAACTCGGTAATATTGTCAATAGTGTCTTTAAAACCTTCCCACACCGAGACGGTACAATTAGCCGCCGTTAAACCGCCTTTAGCCATGTCTTCAAACAAGGCGCGATTCCATTTTGCGATAACTAAGCCATCAATAATTGTTGCATTAGCGTGTAATGCCTCGGCTTGGGCTTGGGTTTGGGCGTGTGTTGTATTCATTAAGCTGACCTCATCGATACGGTGAATATTTACAATGAAGTCAGCATAACAAAGGCAGTTTGAGTGGTTTTTTAGAATGCGACATCTACCCTACCAAAAGCGGCGCAGCGATGTCGTTAATAGGAATATTATTAGTTTAAGTGTTCTCGGTAACGCACTAGGGTTTTACGCCAAGTCGCTTTTACGATCGGGATTAACAGCGGCGGACGTGGTTCAAATACATTACTCGATTGTTCACCTCGTTCGTTTTCTTGATAATAATCGAGAACATCTTTTTTATTCATGCCATAGGTTTGGTGCATAAATTCAAGTTCTTCATCACCTAAGCAAAGTCCATAATAACGATGAATCGCTTGAGCTAACTGTCCAGAGGCGTTGACCATATCTTTTTGAACTTCTTTAGACACTGATGCGCCCCAACCCACTTTAGTACTGGTACTCAGACCCGGCTCAAAACTCCCCATATCGATCGCATTGGAGGTATAAATAGCTCGTTGTACTTCTGGTAAACTAATAAATACAAAAGGATCTAAGGCCAAAGCGACATCAATTGCCAACAGCTTGGCTGCTCGAACATGTTGATTACTGATCACCCAATTACTTTGCTGAGTCCGATCTTTTAGGCGTTTCATCATGATGCTGTGTTGTTGAAAATGCCCGGCAATTTTTTCGACCACAATAATTTTATGATCATCGGTTAAACGAATTTGCTGCTCAACAATCCGCAGCCCTTTTTTACCGCTCACTGACACCGTGGTATTTGAGTCAGCGTATTTCTTATTAACCTGTTGCCATGCGTTAATGTCTTTCAGAAAATCAGCATGTTCGGCAATGACCATGCCGCTACTATGGTAAGCCTGCTGATATAATTCTAGTGCCTTAACCAAAACACTGCGATTTAATTTTAAGTTACGCATATCAACAAAAGCACGTTTCTCAACATTATCGAGATCAGCCATAATGTTGTCACATAACTGATCGAGGGTATCGAGACAGATCTGCAACAAATCTTGGCTCGGTAAACGTTCAGCCACCGACGAGTAATCCAATAAATTACTATCGCTTAAGAAATTAGCCAAGGCTAATAATTGGCTATAGCCTCGCGCACGAGCAATCCGATATTTAGAACGTTCTTTCTCGAGTTTTTCAGTGGCGTTAGCCAATTGTGATGAACCGACACAATGAACGATCAGCATCGGAATACTCCGCCCAGAGAGTAATTCAAAGGCCAGTGTCAGGATTTCCTCAACATCACTTAAGCCCATGATGTCTTCATCGTCTTCTTCGATCGCGGAGAATATTCGCTCAATAAAATAGGGCTCGCGCTCAACCCCACTGCGCAACGTATTCTTTTTGCCCTGTAAGCGTTGCTCAACCAAACGGGCCAAACGTGGACGTTCTTGCTCTAAATCGGCCAAGGCAATCGCTATTTCAGGAGCGAGTTCTTGGTTAAGGTCATGAATTCGACTGTACATGCCGGCACGCCAATAAATCTCAATATCGGAAACCGCCTGGGCAATCACTGGTGAGTCGATAATATTAGTGATGGCAAGTGACAACCATTGCGGCCCTAGATCAGATTTTTGTAATAGAATTCGTGCCGATTCATAACGACGGGACTCTGGATCCATCCGACTGAGGGTTAAATCTCGCACTGAAAAAATCAAATCAGGTAGGCTACCAATCACCAGTAGTAATTGCTCTTTAGCATCGTCGAGATCTTGGCCCTTAGTCGCTTTATAAATAAACTTGACCAGAACCGCGATCACCCCCATCAAAATGGTATACACCACAAAGAAGATTAGATTTTCGGTCGGTAACCAAGTGCCAAAGCCAATATAATAACCACCTTGAGCCGCTAAAAAAGTCACCGGCCCTGCAGTCCAACCAACTTCGGCTAACCCCCACAGCGATGACTTACCCACACCAGATTGCGCCATGCGATCGATGCGTCGCTGACCTTTCTGTTCAATGTAGACCTGATCGTCATTGGCCGTTTTAGAATTTAAAAAAGATAATAATTTCATTGTTCTAATTAATTTCGCTACCATCTAATCTGAGTACTAAACGATAACGCTATCGGACATTTTTGGCAATGCTATTTCTGCTATAAATGATTAAGTGCAACTGATCCTAAACTCGATTCTTGGCTGGCTACTTGATGCAGTTGTTGCGCAGAAACATTGCGTTCATCTCGGGGTGGGATCTTAAAAGAATTGCGGTAACATTTACTAAAATGTGGTGTCGACACAAAACCACAGGCTATCGCCACTTCAATAATCGACATACTGGTTTGTTTTAATAACTGCCGCGCCCGAGTTAAGCGTAATTTTAAGTAATAACGGTACGGCGAACAATGGAGATATTTTTGAAACAATCGCTCCAGTTGGCGACGAGATAAATCAACATAATTCGCTAATTCATCAAGGCATAGCACCTCTTCAATATTCGCTTCCATTAAACCGACCACATCTTGTAATTTCGATTGCGTGGCACCAACGATATGCTGTAAAGGTACTCGTTGCTGATCGGTTTCATCTCGAATATGCTCGTGGGTAAACATATCAGAAATCGCCGCTGATAAAACTTTGCCATGGGCTTTAGTGATGACTTGCAGCATCATGTCCATTGGTGCCGTACCGCCAGAGCAAGTAAAGCGGTCACGATCATAAATAAACAATTGATTAGAACTTTGTAAAAAAGGAAACTCTTCCTGCCAACTCGCCAATAACTCCCAATGAATGGTGCACTGATAGCCATCTAATAATCCAGCTTTAGCGAGCAAATAACTACCGGTACAAATACCCCCTAAAGCAACATGACAACGAGACAAGTGAGTTAACCAGCTTAAGGTTTTTCGCGTCACGGTACTCTTGATATCTAAACCGCCACAAATAACCACCGAATCATAGCTAACACCACTAGTTATGCAACTGTCTACTTCAACGGTTAAGCCATCACTGGCATGTACAGACCGGCCATCTTCACTGACGATAGTCCATTTATATAAGGTTTCTCCTGACAGCTGATTGGCCATCCGCAACGGTTCAATCGCCGATGATAGGGCTAGCATCGTAAAATTTGGCTGCAACAAAAAAGCAATGTGAAAACAATTTTGTGGAATATCTTTACTATTTAATTTGGCAAATGACATCAGATTTGCTCCTGTATCGACTATTGTTAGTCAAGATCAGGATCAATCTAGTGATCTCCGTCTCGACTTTTTATTGTATTTTAGTTTAGTTTTTTGAGTATAGACCCAATTACTCATTCTGTATCTTGGATTAATAATTGACCAAGATCAAAAAAGTTATATAACAATAGAAGCAAAACAACTTAATAACATCCAAATAACGACATAAATAAAGCCAAAAACGACAAGCAAACAACCATTGATTAACTTTCAAACAAATTAGTTTTAACGTAAATCAAGTGAACAAAATGTCTTAATTAGCTATGAAAGTGTCTTAATCGGCTATATGTGGCAACGATGGTTATTTAATAATGTTGTTCAGTGACAATGCCCCGAGGATTATTATGGCTGTAATTAATGAGCAAGGCCTGCAACAAATAGCTGAAATTATCAAGCAACACCAAATGTTAGCCGGCGCAATGCTGCCGATATTACATGCAATTCAAAATAGCGTTGCTTTCATTCCAGATAATGCCATGCCATTAATCGCCAAAGCACTCAATGTTTCTCGCGCCGAAGTGCACGGGGTCGTTAGTTTTTATCATCATTTTCGGACCGAAAAACCAGGTAACCATGTGATTGAGGTTTGCCGTGGTGAATCTTGTCAAGCCATGGGCTCACGTACTTTAGAACGCGCAATAAAAAGTAAACTAGCTATTGATTACCACCAAACCTCCAGCGACCAACAATACACGTTAGAGCCAGTTTATTGCTTGGGAAACTGCGCTTGTTCGCCGGCCATTAGAATTGGCGATGATATTCATGGCGAAGTCGATCCCGGTAAATTTGAGCAAATTTTAGATGCATTAACCACTTATTCTTTGGAGCTAAAATGAGTCGTAAAATATATCTTTCACTTGACACTACAGCTCGCTCCCGTGGTACCGACCTAGTGGCGGCACAAGTTGAAAAAAAGCTCAAGGCGCAACCCGAACTCAATGGTAAGTTAATCAGAAATGGCTCACGGGGAATGTTCTGGCTAGAACCGCTATTAGAAATTAGCACCCCGAAGGGCCGTGTCGCATATGGTCCTGTTGCTGCCAGTGATGTTTCAGCGATTCTAAATCAGCAATGCTTTGATGATGTTATTGAGCATCCGCTATGCCTTGGTTTTACCGAACAACTACCTTGGCTAAAATCACAACAGCGTTTAACCTTTGCCCGAGTCGGCGTTATCGATCCCGTTGATGTTGAGGATTATATCAATCATGACGGCTTTGTTGGTCTCACCAATGCGTTGGCTAAGACAGCACAGCAATTGGTTGATCAAGTGAAAGAATCCGGCCTACGTGGGCGTGGCGGAGCGGCGTTCCCAACGGGCATCAAATGGCAAACGGTGTTAGATGAGCCTGAACAGCAAAAATATATTGTCTGCAACGCTGATGAAGGCGACTCTGGCACTTTTGCCGACCGGATGCTCATGGAAGGCGACCCATTCGTACTCATCGAAGGAATGATCATTGCAGGGCTCAGTGTTGGTGCCAACCAAGGCTATATTTATTTACGCAGTGAATATCCCCAAGCCCATCATATTTTAAAACTAGCAATAAAGAATGCCGAAAAAGCTGGCTATCTTGGTCAAAACATTGCTGGCAGCCAACATCACTTTGCATTAGAAGTGCGCTTAGGCGCTGGTGCTTATATTTGTGGCGAAGAAACCTCGCTGTTAGAGAGCCTAGAAGGCAAGCGTGGCTTAGTGCGAGCTAAACCACCACTACCGGCAATTGAAGGGCTATTTGGCCAACCGACCGTGGTCAATAATGTAATATCGCTGGCCTCTGTCCCTTATATTCTAACTCATGGTGGCGCTAAATATCGCGACTATGGCATGGGCCGATCCCGTGGCACTTTACCGGTTCAGCTTGCCGGTAATATCGCGCAAGGAGGCTTAGTGGAGTTAGCCTTTGGGATCAGCCTAAATCAATTATTACAGCAATATGGCAATGGCACTAAAAGTAAACGTGCGATGTCTAGTATTCAAGTAGGTGGTCCTTTAGGTGCCTATTTACCCAGTGAACAATGGGATACTCCGCTCGATTACGAGGCTTTCTCAAGTATCGGGGCGGTGCTCGGTCATGGCGGCATTGTCGTGTTTGATGATACGGTCGATATGGCGGCGCAAGCACGGTTCGCGATGGAATTTTGTGAGGTAGAGTCTTGCGGAAAATGTACTCCCTGTCGTATCGGTGCCGTTCGTGGCGTTGAAGTGATTGATAAACTGCTTGCCGGTAATAATAGTGAAGCACAGCGCCAGGATCACTTAAGTTTGTTGCATGATTTATGCGACACCATGGAGTTTGGTTCTTTATGTGCCATGGGCGGTATGACCCCCTTCCCGGTCCGCAGTGCCCTAAAATATTTCCCCGACCATTTTGTCACGCCGCCACTTAATCACGAGGATCAAGTCAATGATTAATTTTTATGATCCAAAGACTGAAACCCGCTCTTTTTCGACCAAAGATCTCGGTACGCCAGTGTCAAAATCGAATGTTAAAATCAGCCTTGAGATCGATGGTGTCACCATTGTGGTGCCTGAGGGCACATCCGTGTTACGAGCTGCCGCTATTTGTGACATCAATATTCCTAAATTATGCGCCAGTGACAATTTAGCCGCATTTGGTTCTTGCCGTTTATGTGCGGTTGAGATCGAAGGCATGCGGGGCATGCCAGCCTCTTGTACCACGCCAGTTAGAGCAGGAATGAAGGTCACCACTCAAAATGACCAACTCGCCAAGTTACGCCGTAATATCATGGAACTCTATATCTCAGATCATCCATTAGATTGTTTAACGTGCTCGGCTAATGGTGATTGTGAACTGCAAGATATGGCCGGTGCAGTAGGGTTACGTCAGGTGCGCTATGGTTTTGAGGGTAAAAATCATCTCGATGGTGCCACCGATGATTCTAACCCGTATTTCAGTTTCGATGATTCAAAATGTATTTCATGTTCTCGTTGTGTCAGAGCCTGTGAAGAGGTCCAAGGTACTTTTGCATTAACTGTATCAGGTCGCGGATTCGACTCGCGCATTAGCGCTGGCCAGCAGCAATCCTTTATTGAATCAGATTGCGTCTCTTGTGGAGCCTGTGTTCAAGCTTGTCCAACCGCGACCTTAACTGAAAAATCAATTATTGATCATGGCCAACCGGACCATAGCATTATTACAACCTGTGCCTATTGTGGCGTTGGTTGCTCCTTTCGCGCCGATATGCAGGGAGATCGCGTACTCAGAATGGTCCCGGACAAAAACGGACAAGCGAATCAAGGACATTCTTGCGTTAAGGGCCGATTTGCTTTTGGTTATGCCACCCATAAGGATCGGATCACTAGCCCGATGATCCGCGACAATATTGAACAAGACTGGCGTGAAGTCAGCTGGGAAGAAGCCTTAGCTTTTGCTGCCAAGCGCTTAAACAGTATTCAAGAACAGCATGGTCGCAACAGTATTGGTGCGATCACCTCTTCCCGTTGTACCAATGAAGAAACTTACTTAGTACAAAAATTAGTGCGCGCGGTGTTCCAAAATAACAATGTCGATACCTGTGCTCGCGTTTGTCATTCACCAACGGGTTATGGTTTAAAAGCGACCTTAAACGAATCGGCAGGTACTCAAACGTTTGAATCGGTGATGGCCACCGATGTCGTACTCATTATTGGGGCTAACCCGACCGACGCTCACCCAGTATTCGGTTCATTACTTAAACGCCGCTTACGCCAAGGGGCTAAGTTGATTGTGGTTGACCCTCGCACCATCGACATCATTGACAGTCCACACACTAAAGCTCAACATCATCTTAAATTACGTCCCGGCACCAATGTTGCCTTACTGAACGCTCTAGCTCATGTCATTGTTGATGAAGGATTAGCTGATAATGATTTTATTAAAAGTCGCTGCGATGATGCCAGCTTCCAGCAATGGTATCTCCACATCAAAGATCCTCGTCATGCGCCGGAGAACACCAGCGAAATCACGGGCGTTGCGGCCGAAGAATTACGAGCGGCTGCACGACTGTTTGCCAACGCTCACAATGGCGCGATTTATTATGGTTTAGGGGTTACCGAACACTCACAGGGATCGTCTTCAGTGATGGCCATTGCCAACCTTGCGATGGTGACAGGTAACATTGGTCGAGAAGGGGTTGGGGTTAACCCTCTGCGCGGTCAAAACAATGTTCAGGGCTCTTGTGATATGGGCTCTTTTCCCCACGAATTCCCAGGTTATCGCCATGTTAGCGAAGATGATACCCGTCAATTATTTGAGCAAGAGTGGCAGGTCAGTCTAGATAATGAACCGGGATTACGGATCCCAAATATGTTTGAAGCGGCGATTCACGGTGACTTTAAAGGGCTTTATTGCCAAGGCGAAGACATTGCTCAGTCAGATCCCAATACCCAACATGTTCAAAAAGCATTGAGCTCGATGCATTGTATTATTGTTCAGGATATTTTCCTCAATGAAACCGCTAAGTATGCCCATGTCTTTTTACCGGGTTCATCATTCATGGAAAAAAATGGCACCTTCACCAATGCCGAACGACGCATATCCCGGGTCAGAAAATTAATGCCACCGTTAGCTGGCAAAGAAGATTGGCAGGTAACTGTCGCTCTAGCCAAAGCCTTAGGGTATGAGATGGACTATCAGCACCCCAGCGAAATCATGGACGAAATCGCACGATTAACACCGAGTTTTCATGGCGTGAGTTATGAAAAACTAGAACAATTAGGTTCGATTCAATGGCCCTGTAATGATCAATCACCACTAGGCACACCGATCATGCATACCAAAGATTTTGTCGGTCAACAAGGGAAGTTTGCGATTACTGAATATGTCGCGACCCCCGAAAGAGCCAACAAACGTTTTCCTTTACTACTGACCACCGGGCGAATTTTAAGCCAATATAATGTTGGCGCTCAAACGAGGCGAACCGAAAATCAAGTATGGCATGATCAGGATGTATTAGAAATTCATCCCAACGATGCCGAAGATCGCGGTATTAATGAGGGTGATTGGGTGGGTATTGCGAGTCGAGCAGGCACCACAGCGCTGCGAGCACGCATTAGTCAACGGATGCAACCTGGCGTGGTTTATACCACATTCCATCATCCTTTAAGCGGTGCGAATGTCGTCACTACCGACAACTCCGATTGGGCGACTAACTGCCCAGAATATAAGGTCACGGCAGTACAAGCGGTTAAGGTTGATCAACCCTCAGTATGGCAAGCTGAATATGCACAATTTAGTCAGCGTCAACAGCAATATTTAGCCAATAAAAAGAGCGCTAAAATTGCGGATTAATCACATGGTACCTAAAGAGCCTAAAGTTACCGTTAAATCAGTTGCCCAGTATCCGGTGCAACGATTTACCGATCATCAGCTATTAAACACCACTGATGACATCGCGCAAGAAATTGCGGTGGCAATGGTATACAACGGCATTTCGCATGTTGTGATGATGAGTACCCCGAGCGATTTAGAGGATTTAGCGCTAGGGTTTAGTCTCAGTGAAAAAATTATTGAGCATCCCGATGAGATCCGTGAGATTACTCAGGTCGAACAGCCATTAGGCATCGAACTCAATATCACCATTGGCGCCCAAGCAATCTGGGCGCTAAAACAACAACGTCGCAACATGACCGGTCGTACCGGCTGTGGCTTATGTGGTGCAGAGTCTCTGCAACAAGCGATGAAAACATTACCGACTGCCAATAACCAACGATCAGCGAAAGTCATCACGCCAGAGACACACTCAGCGATTCAACACGCCATAGCGAGTTTACAAAGCCACCAGCCGTTACAGCAACTCACTGGCGCCGTTCATGGCGCCGCTTGGTGTGATAACACAGGCAACATTTTATTACTACGTGAAGATATTGGTCGTCATAATGCACTGGACAAACTGATTGGGGCTTTAACACGTGGTAGTTACGATTTAAATCAAGGATTTGTGCTGATTTCGAGTCGCGCCAGTTATGAAATGATCAGTAAAGCCCAGGTCGCTGGGATCTCAATGGTGGTAGCTGTTTCAGCACCGACCGCCTTAGCGATTAATATCGCCAATCAAGTGGGCATGATATTAGTTGGCTTCGCCCGCGATGGCCGCCACACTTTTTATAGTTAAAGCAAATCAAGAGAGCAATTTATGTCACAGGATCGATTGCAGTACGTCGTAGGTATGGCCAATCAAATTGCAGTTAACTTATTGCATGGCAAACAACAAACACAATGCGTTAACGAGATTAGTCATCACATTAACCGCTTTTGGGCACCGAGTATGCGGGCACAACTTTTTGAAGCGGCAGATAATGAAAATTATCAACTGGAAGCGCTGGTTATTTTAGCATTAAAGCAGATAAACAATTAAAATACGACACCGGATTATACAATAGCTACCCCGGCTAAAAATTAGATAGCGCCTGACTTTGCTCGCTGTTATGTTGTCAAAAACAACAGCGAGAACTATCATTATGGCACACAGTATTTTTGATTTATTTAAAATTGGTATCGGCCCTTCGAGTTCCCACACCGTTGGTCCAATGATTGCGGCTAATCGTTTTATTGCCACGTTAAAACAACAAGACATGCTCATTCATACCACGAGAGTCCGAATCGACTTATATGGATCTCTGGCGCTAACGGGTCGTGGCCACGCCACCGATTCAGCCTGTATTTTGGGATTAATGGGCGAAACACCCAGTGAGATAAATCCTGATAACATCACCCCTTATTTTGAACGAGTTAAGGCAAACTCAGAGCTTATTTTAGCTGGACAACGCCCAATTGATTTCAATATCAGTAACGACCTACGGTTTAATTTTAAACAAACCTTACCTCAGCACGCCAATGGTCTACAGTTTTGTGCTTATGACCAGCATCACAATGTCATGCTGACCCGCCGCTATTTTTCAGTGGGCGGTGGCTTTGTTCAAGATGAAACAGAAATAGAGCAAGCGCAGGGGCAATCAATCGTTAAATTGCCTTACGCCTATAACTCGGCACGAGAGTTACTCAAATATTGTCAGCAGGATCAAAAATCAATCGCTCAAATTACCCTCGATAATGAACTTGAATTAGGCAGTCATGATATTACCGCTAAACTATTAAATATTTGGCAAGTCATGGCTAACTGCATCGAACGCGGAATTAAGACCCCCGGCATCCTACCCGGCAGCTTGAAACTCAAACGACGCGCCTATCACATGCATCAGCATTTAATTGACAATGCCGACAGTAATAAAGTCGACTCCATCGATTGGCTCAATCTTTTTGCCATGGCCACGAACGAAGAAAATGCCGCTGGTTCTCGGGTAGTTACCGCCCCAACAAATGGCGCAGCAGGCGTGATCCCTGCGGTACTCGCTTGGTATTTAAAATTTCACAGTGACGATGATGAGAAAGCCATCGTTGAGTTTTTAGCAACCGCCGCTGCCATTGGTTTGCTCTATCATCGCAACGCTTCTATTTCTGCCGCAGAAGTAGGCTGCCAAGGTGAAATTGGGGTCGCTTGTTCGATGGCAGCCGCCGGATTAGCCGCCGTTATGGGAGGCACCCCGCTGCAAGTCGAAAATGCGGCAGAGATCGGCATGGAGCATAATCTTGGCTTAACCTGCGACCCAATTGATGGTTTAGTTCAAGTCCCTTGTATTGAACGTAATACCATGGGGGCACTAAAAGCCATTAATGCCAGTAAATTAGCTTTACAAAATGATGGCAGTCACCATGTCCATTTAGATGATGTCATTGCGACCATGCATCAGACCGGATTAGACATGATGAGTAAATATAAAGAAACCTCACTCGGAGGTTTGGCCATTAATGTTGTCGCTTGCTAACGATAATACCAATTACATTAATAAGATTGGTATAAGGCATGGTTTGGAATCAATTCATTTCTAAATTAACGCTAATCATTTTTCTGGTTCAATGTATGCTGTCATGACTCAATAAAAATAAATGGTGTAGCGATGACGATTAATATTAACTCTAAATACCCTGGTGTCAGCGATTTACGCGCTAAAGCGAAAACAAGAATTCCTAAGTTTGCATTCGATTATCTCGAAGGCGGCAGCAATGAAGAATATGGTTTAGCTAAAAACACTAACGCAATTAGAGCCGTCGAATTACGCAGCAACCTATTATCATCGGTCAGTGATGTTTCACTGGATACTGAGATTATGGGTCACACTTACTCTGCACCGTTTGGGATTGCACCGGTTGGCTTACAAGGTTTAATGTGGCCCAATGCCCCAGAAATTTTAGCTAAAGCAGCATTAGAAGCCAATATTCCTTTTGTATTAAGCACCGTATCATCGAGTAGCATGGAGCGAATTGCTGAAGTTTCTGAAGGTCAAGCTTGGTATCAATTGTATAACCCAACCAAAGACCATATTCGTATTGATTTGATCAATCGTTTAAAAGCCGCCGGTTATAAAAACTTAATGATCACCGTTGATGTGCCCACTTTTGGTTATCGTCACAATGACATTAAAAATGGCCTGTCGATGCCACCACAAATGACCATCAGTAATATAATTCAAATGATGAAATGCCCTCGTTGGTTGCTTAATACCGCCTTAGCCGGTAAACCTGAAATGGTGACACTTAAGCCATACATGGATAAAAACATGCCCACCAGTGAATTGGCTAACTTCATGAATAACACCGTAATGGGCAAAGTTGATGCCGAAAGTTTAAAAGTTATTCGCGATTTATGGCCGGGTAAATTGATCATTAAAGGCGTAATTAGTGAAGCTGATGTCGCCAGCTCAATTGCACTTGGTGCCGATGGTGTTGTCGTCTCAAATCACGGCGCACGACAACTTGACGTCGGTGAAGCACCAGTGCGTCCGTTGCAACGTATTAGTGCATTATACGGCGATAAAATATCAGTGATGATGGACAGCGGTTTACGCTCAAGCCCTGATATTGCTTGTGCGATGGCCAGTGGCGCACAATTTACCTTTTTAGGCCGTGCCTTTGTTTATGGTGTCGCTGCATTAGGTAATCAAGGTGGTGATCACACCATCAACATCCTAAAACGTCAGCTAACTCAATTAATGGGTCAACTACGCTGCGCGAATGTCAGAGACTTACCAAACCATTTGGTAAAATAACATAATTTATAGCCGTGACCACTCGTCAGGGAGATATGAGGCGCTTATTATTAGCGCCTTTTTTATGTTTACTTGCGCTGAAGCAAGTTTTGATACAACACGAGATTAAAAGTAATAAGCGCTTGAGATATAGTTAATTCATTGATAAAACCACAATGAGTCATCACTATGTTTTCTAAAATTACAAAAATTCTTTATAGTACCGATCTTTCTCAAAGCTCTACCCTAGCATTCGAACATGCTTGCTCATTAGCGAAAGAGACTGGCGCTGAAATATACATTTTACACATTATCGAAGCTCTATCAGGGGAAGCTACTTTAGCCTTGCAGTCTTATATTACTGAGAGAGATGAGCATTTAACCTTGCAGCAAGAACGTGTAGTGGCAGCAGAAGAAAAACTTAAACAGCGCCAAGATTACTTTTGGCAACAATGCCATCTAGACGACATTGAAGTACGACAACAAATAAAATCAATCCATGTCATTGAGGATAACCCTGCCTCAGCCATCATCGATTTAGCAACCGAACTCAGTGTCGACTTAATTATTATGGGCACTCATGACAAAGGTTTACTGCATAATTTTGTCGGCAGCGTTGCCAAAAAAGTGTTATCTCGCTCTAAAATTCCAATGCTAATTGTACCATTACCTAAAAAAGACCACTAATGTAAATGATAATCAATATCACATAATGGTCATTTGGTTACTCGCCACGTAAGAGATCTCTTACACTGACGTAGGATTATTTGCTGTTTAGACGAATAAAAACAAATAACACATTGAATTTAAAGTAAAAATATTTACATATTTTATATGACAAACAATTATTTTATCAATGGCTATTTGCCACGGGCTAAATTTATCATATTATTTATATCGCAAGGAAGCACAGGGTCATAGGATTTGACTCGTTATGTCATGGACATGGAATGAAGACCGACGCTAGGATGGTGTCAAAAATATCAAGGATTGATTCGCTAAGGATAGCGAAGGTATTAAAGGATTAATACCCGTTAAAAAGGATTTTTAACGGGATCAAGGATGATGACATGAGGCGCAACTTAGGTTGCGCCTCAGTTGTTTGCGTACAATAAATTGTATACATTATTCATTACTGATAAGTTAACCTTCTTTAATCAATGAAGGGTCGATCATGAGCGCATGCATCTCTAAGCTTTTCCAACAATGGCAGCCCGCCGAACACCATCTAAAAATAACAACTCTCGACTGCCATACTGGCGGTGAACCATTACGTATTATCACCAGCGGATTTCCAGAGTTATTAGGTGAAACTATTTTAGAACGCCGGCGCTATTGTATGAAGCATTATGATCATTTACGCACCGCGCTAATGTTCGAACCCCGTGGTCATGCCGATATGTATGGGGTTATTATTACCCCACCCCAGCGGTCAGACTCTCATTTTGGTGCTATTTTCATTCATAATGAAGGTTATTCAACCATGTGTGGTCATGCGATTATCGCTCTCAGTAAATTTGCGGTTGAGGCTGGTGTGGTGCCTCGCACCGACAATAAAACAGAAATAAAAATTGATGCGCCCTGTGGCCAAATTACTGCTTGGGCCAGTAGTGATGAGGACGGTCGCGTCTTTGAGACAACCTTCGATTGTGTGCCATCTTTTGTTGCGCTTAAAGATGCGATTGTCAATGTGCCTGAGCTGGGTAAGGTTAAATTTGATCTTGCCTATGGCGGGGCATTTTATGCTTATGTCAATGCTGGTGATGTCGGACTGACTTGTGATAAAAAAGATTATGATCAACTCATTAGGGTCGGTCGCTTAATCAAACAGGCGGTCAGTAAACAATTTGATATTGTTCACCCTTTTGAAGAGGATTTAAGTTTTCTGTATGGCACTATTTTTATCGAACCACTTAATGATCCTCAATTACATTCTCGTAATGTCTGTGTCTTTGCCGACGGCGAAGTCGATCGCAGCCCAACAGGCTCTGGCGTGTCGGGACGCGCAGCCATTCATTATGCGAAACAACAACTCGCCCTTAAGCAATCGATTACTATTGGATCTATTTTAGGCAGCAGTTTTAAGGTGATGCCACAACGAGCACTCCACTATGGTCACCACCAAGCAATTATTCCTCGGGTGACTGGCAGCGCTCATATTAGTGGTAAATGTGAATTTATTATCGACCCATCAGATCCATTAAAACATGGCTTTATTTTGCGCTAAAATCTCAGATAAGTAGTCACACCTAAGGTATTTGATTTTTTAGTACTTAATGTATCAAATACCAACATTAAGCCCCAATACTTATGTGCTAGTCCAAGCTTAAATGCTTTGTTTTTTGGGTAATAGGACAAATCAAAATCACTATTAAAAAATGAAGAATGATAACTGGTGCCAATAAATGCAAACGTTTGAGCATTGACCCTATCCATGCCGGCAATGATTTTTATCCAACCTTGATCGTAACTAACCTTTAAATAGCTTTGTGCTTTAAATTTTTGTTTATGATCAATGTAATCTTGTAGTCCTGACACCGAAGGTGCTCGAGAAGGCTTATCGGGTCGGCGATCAATCACAGAAGTGGTATGTGTAACCTGACCCCAGTGTAATTGGTGGTATAGATCATTCACGCTCAAGTTAACTGCTAGCTCATTGTTAACTTGCCACGACAGCTCAAGATCTAAGCTATAACCCGTTGCAGAAACTGGCTCCATTTTTCATTTGAATAGAGTATCTTTATCATAACTGTAATCAAAATTAAGCAATCCGCTAAATTTTCCTTGCTCATTAACAGTGACGTCACCATCAATTTGTCCTGACATTAAGCGCTCGCTGCACCAATAATTTAAAGTGACACGATAGTCGAGACTCTTAAATTTATTTTCATAACGAATAAACGCGCCAGAAGATAATGCGTGTTCAACATTCAAATAAATTGGATAGTCGATGCCATTAAGCGATTTAATGTCATTTTTATCTTGATAGATCAAACGCATGGTTTGTTCACTATAAGTGGCAAAGTAATCAAATCGTTTCGCCATACCCACATGCCATGCCCCATACCCTAGTGAGATATCAAAACGATTCAAACTAAATAAATTGTCGGCAGCAGCATAATCACCTTGCCAGGTGTCATCAATTAAACTGACGATAGGTAAAGATTCACTATTGCTATAACTGGAAAGTTTTGTTTCAAAGTGCCATTGCTCGGCATGAGATGCCAATGATAACGAGGCTGACGCTAAAAATAGAATAATACTGCTGTTTTTTTTCATAGAAGACCGCATAATTTTTAAGAAAAAAAAAACCAGCAAATGCTGGCTTTTATAGGGTGAGGCTTAGAATAAGGTTTCGAATGAACCATCTGTATAAGTTATTTTATGAAGACCTTTCACAACACTGATGGTGGCAAATTTCTTAATGCCAACATGGATGCTACCAACGTCATCACTGTTTTCAAGATCTGTTAGAGTGACCGCTAACAAAACACCGGCTTCATTTGATGCCGAAATAATCCCTGTTGGTTCACCTGAAGCGACCATGAATTTAACATCGGTTGTGGCTTTATCACTCATTAAGTTAGCAGTAAAGGCACCGGCTTCCTTGCTCTTCTGATCAAACATTAAATTAACTTTACCAGTAAAATCAGTTAACTTAGCATCAAATTCCAGTGACATGGTCGAAACAGTCACGTCGGACTCATCAATATTATCTACTGATTCAATCATTCGTAGCGTTGAAAAACCAACTTTTGCACTAAAGCTTTCACTCGCTTGGCTAAATTTACCGTCTAAACTAAAGTTTAATTCAAACGTATCCTTTTTATCCGTAACTGGTGCCAATGATAAACTGACTTCCCCAACAAACTCAGTGGCTGGTGCCGCTTTGGCAACAATCATGACGGGCAGTTTAAATTCAACTATCGCCGCGGAAATATCAGCAGCAGTGGTATCAGTTTTAGCAACAACCCCTTTAACCGTCGCTTTTCCCTTAGTGATTTTTAATTCAACAGCTTCGCTAGTTAATGTCGCATCAATATCTAATGTCGCCTGTGAGGTTGCACTTCCTGCTCCCTTAGCACCAGAAGACGTAATGTTAAACACATAACGCTCACCAGCAATCGTTAGATCGCCAACAGCACTAAAGTCAATGGTGCTGTCAGTGCCATTATCTTTACCAACAAAGCTACCGGTAGCACCAGGGTAAAGATCGGCCGCCGTTAAATCGATTTGGTTTTGTGACGAAGTCGATTCAATCTTCAGTAAAATATCACTAAATACTGAAATTAAAGCATCAGACTTGCCATCAATTAATGCTGAAGCAACATCAATTTTATCCGAAAAAGTATCGCCTTTTTGGGATAATTCAGTACCCCAATATCTTACTTCCGCCATAAACTCTTTCGCATCACTCAATGATGGGGCGTAGGTCGTTGCTGTGCCATCGTCATTAATAATGATGGTAATAATCGCAGGATCTTTACCTTCGCTAATCGCCTTATCAACAGCAGCGGCAATAGTTTTAACTACTTTGTTCAGGTCGGCTAATAAATTAGCATTTTCCGAGACATTTAATCCTGCGGTTGTTGCAGGCAGTTGAGTGGCAATATTACGGGCCATTGCATGGATTCTTTTCCCGAAATCGCTCGCTTTATTTTCAGGGGTTAAATAGTCTTCTAGTAGTTTCTTCGCATCATCGCCGGATATACCAAGTGTTGTAGCAACGGTAGCCATTGCGTCTGCAAGAGACAATATTTTGCCTGCTTTCTTGGCCGATGCAATTTCAAGCTGAATCAATGAAGTAATAGGATTCATGACCTTTACACCAGCAGGTGATGACATAGCGAAATCTTTTTTAACTAAAGTGCCAGTGTCTTCATCAATGATAGTGGTTTTAGTCGCTAAACTATAGGTTGGGTAATTAACTCTTTTACTTAAACAGGTTTTCTTTATCTCATCTGACATAAACATATTACTGAAATTTAAACAGTCGACTAAGCCCCTAAGTTCCGCGAGCGATCATATTGTTTAAATAAAAAAAATAGATTATTTTTTTAGCGGCGTTAAACGTTCTATCATCATCGAGAATTGAGACATGTAATAATACGTCGCATCTGATGTTTTAATCCTTTGTATAAAACCTTTATTTTTGTACAGACTAGCAACTAAATTATCAATTGGCTTATTTAAAACACCGATTCAACTAGGTAATATATTGAATAGTTGCATCTCGATGATTAGTCATTTATAAGTTTAAATACTCTAGATTATAAAAAACAACGGAGCTAAAATGAAACGATTAAATTCAACATTATTAATGATAATGACTTTATCATTTATTCTTGCACTGCCCGCACACGCCGCCAACACCCAAGGGAAAACAAAACACCCCATTGTACTTGTCCATGGTCTTTCCGGTTTTGACCGAATTATTATTGACTATTTTTTTGGTATCAAGCCCGCCCTAGCCGCCGTTGGTGCCAATCAAGTTTACACCCCAAGAGTCAGCGGTTTTGATACCAGTGAAGTACGAGGCGAACAACTACTGTCTTATTTAGAGCAATTGCAAGCCATCACTGGTGCTGAAAAGTTCAATTTAATTGGCCACTCTCAAGGTGGACTTGATGCTCGATATGTTGCTTCAGTGCGTCCGGATTTAGTCGCTTCAGTGACTTCCGTTGGCTCACCGCATTTCGGTTCTGACACTGCCGATGCAATCAAAAACTCGCCTCTTTCTGGCCTCGCCACCACAATCGGTAACGCGCTTGGGACATTAATGAATGCGGTGATGGGCGAAACTGGCAATGTGCCTAATGCAATGGGATCAATTGCGGCGCTTAATTCTCAAGATGCGCTAATTTTTAATGCTCACTACCCTGAAGGCTTGCGTCAAGGGGCATGCCAAGAAACACCGGTCACCAATGTGGGACCTTGGTGGTGGCCACGTTGGGTCAAGAACTATTCAGTGAATGATGGCGAACATTCCGTCAACGGTGTGGCGTACTACTCTTGGGCCGGTATTTATAATCCACTATTTAACTCGAATATTTTAGATCCTGCCGATGCGCTATTGGCCGTCACCTCTTTAACCTTTAATAGCGAAAACGATGGTATGGTTGGTCGTTGCTCTAGCCATTTAGGTCAAGTGATTAGAGATGACTACACCTTAAACCATCTCGATCAGGTCAATTTATTATTTGGATTACGTGGCCTATGGGCTCCAGATCCGATTATATTATTCACCGAGCATGCCATCAGGCTAAAAAATGCAGGACTTTAATTAACATGATGATTAAGCGCCTAATAGTTATTTTGCTCGCTAGTATGGTGCTAATCTATGGCGTAATGCTATTACGGCCAGCGCAACCGACGGTAGATCCAGCACAAAGGCAACGGATGAATCAGCCGTTGCCGCAACACTACATCGACCAATTGGTCGCAAGCCCTGAAACTTCGGAGCAACATGACCTAGCATTCGCTTATCCCCAAGAGTTTACTCCACCCAAGCTGCAGCAAAATAAACAAGGGGAGCTGGTGATCAATTATCAGCTTCGTCAGTTTTTTGATTATTACTTAGCGGGGATCAATCAGGAATCATTGGCGCAAATTACCATTCGGGTAAAGCAAACATTGCAACAGCAACTATCAATAGAGGCACTTGCTCAAGCGCTGAATATTTTCCAAAACTACCTCCAATATAAAAACGAAATCACGGCATTTTCCCAGTCTCACATCACTAATCAACAACTCACTTTTACTGAAAACATCGAATTATCACAACAATTAATCCATGAGATTAGGCAGAGTTTTTTATCTGAACAAGTGATTGTTGCTTTTTTTTCAAGCGAAGATAATTACAACAACTATGCGCTAGCCTTAATGAAAATCAGCAACAATAAACAATTAGATAGGCAACAACAGCTCCAACAAATAGAACAATTACAATCAACAGTAGCCCCTGAATTAATTGAACAACAGCAACAGGCCAATCAGCTCAACAATTATCGCCAACAATATATAGAACGAACACAACAAGGCGCGACCACCGACGAACTAAATCAATTTACCGAGCAGAAATTTGGCACCGCAGCGGCGGCACGATTGCAAAAACTGACCTTAGTACGCAACCATTGGAATGACCGAATCAACCGCTATCGCAATGAACTAAATACCATTATTGAATTACAACAAGATCAACAAACAGAAACAGCAATGATTAAACACCTGCGCAAACAACATTTTTCCAGCCAAGAAATAAAACGGGTCAAAGCGCTTGATGCAATGCCTAAGACGTCAAACTGATAAGTTCGATGGGTTGCGTTACACCCGCTTCATCACGTTGGATTAAGACACTTTGCTCGTCATACAGGTATTGTGTGGTGTTATCTAGTGCGTAGTCATGGCTTCACTTTGTCAGCCACAAAATTAGCTGGCGTTTGGGTTAAGTTACCATTTATCAACGGGGGGGTTTATGTGTGTCCCTTATTTCCAATAAAAAGCTTAGTTAATAACTAAGCTTTTTATGTCTTGAATGTTCATTCTAAGGTGAAAACAAACAGTTATTGTTATTTTATCTTCAAATGACTCATTTTTTTCTACGATAGCGAACTAAAACTAAAAATGCAGAGCCCAATAACCAAATGGTTGCAGGGACGGGTACCTGTGATGGTGATTCATTGACATCAAATGTGATATTACCAAATGCAACAGTACCATGGCTTTGAATATTGATTTCATTATTATCTAATAATTTTTCCCATAAGACAGAAGGTGCGTCACAAGGATCACCACATTGGTAACCACCAAGGCGAGTGCTATCAGCATAATCTAAATATAGGTCAAGTGAATAAGGGTGAGCAGCTGCATTGTCATAATATATAAGGCCCTGATTATCCACAGAATCAGGAGTTTGAGTAAACATGAAATAATTGTAATTATGATCAACATGGCCAAAGGTGATTTCCACATTTTCAACGGCAGCATCGGTCAAGCCTGATAGATCAAACGATAGATCTAACCCAGCAGCTTTAACTAAACTAAAATCACCTCTACTATTTGAGTATTCATAATAAAATGAACTATTTGAACTGAGTTGCACTGATAGGAGCAAGTCACCCCATTCGGTATCATAAGTTTTGTTAATAGTGTCATTCGCGGTTGTAAACTCATTAAAGTCGAATGTTATAAGTTGAGAAAAAGCATTATTACTAAAAGTGAAGGTTAATAGTGCGAATAGCAAACTTTTGTATTTTATAGTTATGTTCATAGTTAGTTTCTCATTTGAATTATTTGATTAAAAATATAGATAACAAACATAAGCTTGTTATTACAGCCGAAAGATATTTTTTTGAAATTCACATAGATGTTCCTTTTTAATCTCTTTCTATCAGACTATCAGATTTGGGATTTAGTTATAATAAATGGTTACTATCAATTTATAAGGCAAAAAATATACCAACTTTAAAATTTCAATAAAATTCAATATGATAGATATTTTCATAAATAAAAAAATATAGCACTGTAAAAAGAATTGACAAAAAAAATATAGCACTGTAAAAATAATTGACAAAAAATAAGTAATCGACTAAAAATTAAAATAATAATAAACAACAACTTTAAATTAATTTTAGTATAGAAACACAATTAAGTGGTTTAATTTCATCTACAACTATAGGAAAAACATTGAAATTATTAGGATTAATCAACTCAAAACGAGGTCTTTAGTAGTGTAATTGATTGAAACTCAATGGTGCTAATTTACCGTCAGTGCTAATACTGTTTATTTTAGGGTTTTTATTGTCGACGACGGCATCAAAAGGAGCACTAATATTACAATGCTGTTGGTTAATTTTAGCCAAGTCGAATAAAGATTGCTGCGCCAGCAGTTGCGCTTTAGCGCGGATTAAATTAGTCGTGATTTTATCTAATTCAACGACACCGATAGTTTTTTAGCGGCGAGATTATTACCACCTTCCATTCGTCGTTGTTGAAATAAATACTGAGTGTTGAGCTGTTGTTGTTGGGCTTGTTGCACTGCGACATTTAATGACGGCTGGGCACAATCGAACACCACCAGAGACTGCCCTAGCTTAACCTTGTCACCGACCCGAACCGCTATACGCTCGATAACCGCACTAATTTGGGCTGGGATTTTGCTGTGGTTAAGTGACTGAACTCGGGCTGGCGCATTATGTGATGGATAAAATAGTAAAGAATTAACGCTAACGACGGTGACATGAGCAAGAGCTGCTGATTTATCGACAGCCAATAATGATGGGGTTAAAAACAGTAATAAAAACAATCGTATTAACATTATAAAGCGCCGTATTTAGTTAAAATATAATAGCAGTAATTGATCCAAATCAATCGCGAATAAAATAAACAAATCAAAATTCAATCGATAATTTACAAGCCGCAGCATACAACATAACATCCATCAAATAGAAATAGTTATCATTTTCATAACGGAGTTGTCACCATGAAAAATCTCATTCGCCTGTCACTAGTTGCGCTTGCTATTAATGCCAGTTTTAGTCTCTCTGCTCAAGCAGAAAACACGGCCATTGCAGTTGATACGTTAGAGACGATCACCGTGACGGCTACTCGTACCGCGCGACGCTTAATGGACAGCCCGTTGTCATCGTCGGTTATTACCTCGGAACAAATTTCACAGAGTTCGGCCGATAGCTTAGCCGACATGCTTAATGATTTACCCGGAATCGACATTACGGAAGCTGCTACGGCGGGCATGAAGCGAATTCAAATTCGCGGCGAAGCGTCACGCCGTGTCGCAATTTTAATTGATGGTCAAGAGCTCACCGATCACAGCAGTTATGGTGCGCCAATTTTACTCGACCCAGCGATGATCCAGCGGATTGAAGTGATTCGAGGCACAGGTTCCGTGCTGTACGGCCAGAAAGCCTTAGGCGGTGTGGTTAATTTTATTACCAAAAAAGGCGGTGATAAAGCCCTCCAAGCCAACATCAGTGGCAGCTACAATAGTGCCACCAACGGCCAGCAATTAAGTGCGTCAGCCTTTGGTGTCAGCGGCGATGCCGAATATCGTTTCTCTTGGTCTGATAATGACCATCAAGATCGTGAAATCCCCCATGGCACGCTTGACGACACACAATTCTCTAGCGATAGCATCATGGCTTATTTTGCCTACAATTTTGACAATCATAAAATTGGGGTTAACTACGATCAATTTAATTTAGTGGCTGAAATTGCCACGGGCATGCCTAACTTCAGCTTAAACATGCCCCAACGGGATCGGGAAAAAATTAGTTTTTTTTACGATGTTGTCGACTTATCGACAGTATTAACTAAAGTTCATTTTGATCTGTACCAGCAAACGATTGATCGTCAATTTGTCCAACATATGGCAATGTCGGTGCCAGGCTTACCACCGAGTATGTCTGGCAACATCCTACTTGATACTGCAATTGTTGAAGAACTTAAGACCGATGGTTTTAACGGCCAGTTAGATTTTTCATTATCAAAAAATCATTATATGATTGCTGGCTTTCAATACGCTAAAGATGTCGTCGATAAAAACACCCACAATAACACCACCACAACCATTAATTTACCGGGCCCAATGCCACCAAAGGTAACGACGAAAGACAGCATCAGTATCGAAAATGCCTCGCTTACTACCAAGGCACTTTACCTGCAGGATGAGTGGCAGATCAACGACGACTTGATCATGACCCTAGGAGCGCGTCAATATTGGATTGAGTCGAATTTAAAATCGTCCACTCGTTTAACCAAAGCGCTTAACTCGGGCGATGACTCGAAGTTAGTCGGCTCAATTGCTGCCAACTATACCTTAACGAACAACAGTAATGTACGCGCGTTAATGTCACAGGGTTATGGTTTTCCGACACTACTCCAAGTCGCCATTGGCGCCACAGCAAAGGGTACTTATATTAACCCGAACCCTGAGCTACGGGCAGAAACCTCCGATAATCTCGAATTAGGCTATCGTTATCAAAATGGCATGCTGCTTGTTGACGCAACAGCATTTTATACCGATGCCGCTAACTATCTACGAACGGTTAAATGCCAAGGCACTCAATATATATGTTTAAACTCAGACACTGATGATATTTATATTAATGCCGATAGTGCAATCAGTAAGGGATTCGAGCTCGATATGTCAATGGACTTTGGCGCCATCAATACTTACTTAACCACCACATGGTCTAAACGCAGCAATAAAATAGGCCAATTTAAAACCGATAACACCGGCTTACCTGAAGTCTACGGTCGGATCGGAGTTAAATATATTGAGCAAAGCGATATGCTAGGAAATTATTGGATTAATGCCTATATCAGAGCAGCCAGCGATGCCGATGATAATACCTCAAGCCGACCACAACATTTCGCAGGTTGGGGCACCGTTAACTTAGCCGTCGGCAGTTACTTTGGCGATGATGACATGATGATGGTCAGCCTTGAAGCCACTAATCTTGGTGGTAAAACCTATACCCCTGCGTCACAATCACTGATTGCGACAGGTCGTAGCATTCAAATGAAGTTTACCTTACAGTTATAACCTCTTAACCTAACCAAGCTCTCTTTCTGCGGGGCTTGGTTACTTCTCATTTCCTGCCTAAACGTCTTATCATTCAGCCGTAATTAACTTATTATCAGTATGCTACTCAGATATATTTTTCGCGATTAAAAACTGAAATCAGGATCCAATAATGAAGCGTATCTTCTTATTATTACTTTGCTGTGTACTTACCGCCTGTGGCAGTGAAAATACCGTGGCACCAAGTTCGAGTAAAAACGTTCAGCCAGCCATTGAGCAAGGGCCGTCTCAGGTCAAAGAGTTTAAAGTTATTAATAGCGGATTTCGTGAGCACCAAGGCTTGCCAGCTGCTTGGGTGATGTTTTCTAAACCGGTTAATCAACATCTTGATATCGCGAAATATATTAAGTTAAGTGACAAAAATGGCTTACTCGATGGCGGATGGCAATTAGATAAAAACGCTAAAAATGCCTATTACATTAATATATTGCCAGCTCATGACTATAAAATTGAAGTCGCGCCAGAATTAACCTCGATTGACGACCAGCCATTAATCGCCGCTAGTGAACAATCATTTACTAGCCCAGATATCAGCGCGGCAGCAATATTTTTACAGCAAGGCTCGATTCTTAATCCTGACGTTAGTGACGGCTTGCCAGTGATGGTGGTAAATTTACCTTGGCTCGATCTCGATTTTTACCGGGTTAAACCCAAATATTATTTATCAACCCTTGCCAACAAACCGAGCTCGAATTTTTATGCTTGGTCAACGGAAAACCTCACCAAACATGCCACCTTGGTGTCGAGCCAAAAATATGATACTAAAGCGCTAACCAATAAAAAAGTTCGCACCGTGCTTCGCACCGAACATATCGAGGCGATCAAGCAACCGGGACTTTATGTTGCCGTAATGCGCGCGCCCTCACAATACGAACAATATCAAGTCGCCTATTTTAATGTCAGTACGTTAGGTACTGAAGTTCGCGAATATAAAGACAATTATCTGGTGACTGTGATTGAGCAAAACTCAGGACAAGCCGCAGCTTCGGTTGAGGTAATTGCCTTAGACCGTCACAACAAACAACTTGGAAAATCATTACTGACCAACAGTCAGGGCCAAGTGACGTTCGCGAAAACCCTTAAACCTGCCTTACTTAGTATTAACCGCGCCACCGATTTTAACCTGTTGCGATTGCGCCACAATAACCCGCTCGATTTACGTGATTTCGACCAAGTCGGTCGCGAAAATCTAAACCTTGAACTGTTTATTTTTGGGCCCCGGGATCTTTATCGCCGCGGTGAAACCATTAAATATTATGCATTATTGCGTGATTTAGATGGCAAACCCGTTAAACACCTGCCGATCCCTGCGAGTTTAATTGATCCCGCAGGCAATGAAATCGCTAGTGCACTAACCACCGTTAAAGCGGGGCTTTATCAATTTAACCATCGCTTTAATCAAGATGCCTTAACTGGCAAATATAACTTACGCTTTACCATTGGTGAGCAGGTTTATCAGCATACCTTTAGTGTTGAAGATTTTATGCCGCAACGACTAGAAATTACCCTTCAAGACAACCATAAGACCTTGCAACAACCCGGCGTTAGCAATCAAGCGCTAACGGGTTTATTTTTATATGGCGCACCCGCCAGCGCACATAAAAGCGATGGCTTATTACAAATAAAAACCACCGACAGTGCTGTGGATCAACTACCCGGTTATTTCTTTGGTCAACATCAAGATCTTGGGACCCTCGACAGTTACCCAATTGATGCCATCACTCTAGATAAATCAGGACAGGGACAACTAACGATTGAAGATCGTTGGAGTCAGTTTAACCAAGCACTAAGCCTCCAAGGTTATGCCTATCTCTATGAAACAGGGGGTCGCAAGGTTAGCAAAAAGTTCAGTCAACTGTGGTGGCCGCAACCGACCTTAATTGGTATTAAACCGAGTTTCGATAAGTTAACCAGTGCCAGTAACCAGCAGGTAAGCTTTAAAATACTGCGCAGTGATCTCAAGGGGAAATTACAAGGCGATCACGTGATGGTTAGCTTAATTCGCCATCATCAAGAATTTTATTGGCAACACAACAAACAAAGTGGCTGGCAGCGCCTCGAACGTAATGATGTTTACCCGGTGTGGCAACAAGAGCTGACATTAACTGACGCCCAAGCATTAGTCATTACCGCCCCGGTCGAATGGGGGAAATATCAGTTAGTGGTTAGCTCAACCGTTGATAAGAGCAAAGCCAGTTTATTCTTTAATGCTGGTGAGGCTTGGTATTGGCGCTGGGCCGAAAACAACGGCAATTCCGTACGCCCTGATCAGATTAAACTCGCGCTAGATAAAAATGGATATCAGGTTGGCGACACCGCCACGGTGAAAATAGATGCCCCTTATGCTGGCCAAGCTTGGCTACGCATTGAGTCGGATGAGCTATTATGGCAACAGCAGGTTGCGTTAAAACAAGGTCAAAATAGCCTAGAATTCCCAATCAAAGATTGGCAACGCCATGATCTATATTTATCAGCTTATTTAATCGCACCAGCAACCAAAACAACAGCGCCACAGCGCGCATTAGGTTTAACGCATTTGGTCTTAGACCGTACTAATCGCGCTTTGTCTATCACCCTGGATGCTGCGCCAAAAGTAAAGCCGGATCAGCTAATCAACGTTAATGCCAAAGTAGCCAATGCCGGTGATAATACTCGAGTAATACTCGCAGCGGTCGATGTTGGCATTTTAAATCTTCATCAATTTAACACGCCAGATCCAGCGGCTTATTTCTTTGCTAAGCGCCAATATAGTGTCGATATTCGTGATAATTTTAACCAAATTATCGCGCCCAATCAGCTCAATAAAGCTGATGTGCTATGGGGTGGCGGCGCAGAGCTAGCCCGTGGCGGTCAGCAAGCATCGGCCAATGTTCAAATCGTTTCTTATTTATCAGCGCCGCAATTAGTCGATCAGCAAGGCATTGCTCATTTTGAAGTGCCGGTGCCATATTTTAATGGTCGACTCCGTTTATTTGCCATTGCGTTTGATCAACAACGCTTTGGCAGTACCGAACAGCCACTAACCGTCGCGGCTGACTTAGTGACCCAAATGAATATGCCACGGTTTTTGGCCGTGGGCGATCACGCGAATTTAGCACTAGATTTAACCAACACGACCGATCAGCAGCTCGACTTTACTCTTGAACTTGCGACCAGTGGTTTAGCCTTTAGCACCAAACCACAAAAAATCAGCTTAGCTCCGCAACAGAAATTAACGTTAACTTTAGAGGTAACAGCCACCACTGTAACCCCTAACGCTCAAATAAACTTAAACATTCATGGCAACAACCTCACCATTAATCGGCAATGGCAATTAGCGGTACGTCCTGCTTATCCGGCGCAACGCCGCAGCAACAGCGTGGTATTAGCGCCCAATCAACTACATCAATTTAAGCTTGATAACGCCAACTGGGGTCAACAAATTCAATCGAGTATTAGCATCGCCAGTCGACCACAATTTGATTTAAACGAACAGGTGAGTAAGCTTTATCAATTCCCACTAGGTTGCCTAGAACAAACCACCAGCCGCCTATTGCCTTGGTTAGTGTTACCGCCCGTCAGCCAGCAACAGTTAACCGAACAGCTCGGCAATATAGATCGCAACCAATTAATTAATGATGGCGTTAAACGCATTTTAAGCCTCCAAACCTATAACGGCGCCCTGAGTTTGTGGAGTAGTAATGGCGACGAAAACCCTTGGCTTAGTGTCTATGGTGCTCAAGCTTTATTACAAGCACAACAAAATGGTATTTATGTCACCCCTGTTAAATTAGAAAAACTGTTGACCCGCCTCAGTCATTATTTACGCCGTGGCAATTTTAACAGTCATGGCGATGGCGAAGATTATCGTTTTGCCACGCGTGCTTATGCCGCACTAGTACTGGCAAAGTTAGGCCGCGCCAATCAAAGCCATATGCGCCAACTGATGAAATCAATGGGTCACAGTAAATCACCTTATCCGTTAGTGCAGTTAGCCGCCGCATTTAAATTAATGGGCGATAATAGCCGCAGTAGCCAACTAATAAACAGTGCGATGTCATTAAAATTCCCGATCCACTATAGTGCCAATTACACCAGTAATATTCGTGATAAGGCGATGGTCATTAGTTTGCTGTTGGAGCATGATTTAGCACTGACCTGGGGTCAGAAGCTGAGTTTTGAACTGTGGCAAGATATTAAATCACGCCACTGGTTTAGCACCCAAGAGCGATTAGCATTAGTGTTGGCAGACAGTCAGTTAGCACAACATTTTGATCACGACTTTGATTATACGCTCCAAATCGCTGCGTCTGAATTTAAAGGTCCCGACCAAGTGAGCGCATTTTATCGCGTCGATGGCGCGGCGCTCAATGACAGCAATTTACGTAATACATCGACTCATCCGCTGTACATCAATACCATCAGCCAAGGTTATCCAATTAATCCACCCGCCTATCAAGCCGATGGTTTAACCATTCGTCGCGATTATTATGATTTATCGGGACAAGCTATCGCCATTAAGCAAGTGAATAGTGGCCAGCGTTTGATTGTTCGCATTCGAGTACACAGTAAATTGGAACAACTCAAAGATGTCATGGTGGTTGATTTACTTCCCGCAGGATTTGAAATTGAACAGGGAACATTGGGCGATCAACTTGACCTTGAGCAACTCACCATTGAGGGTCACAACATCACCGCACTAAGTCGCCAAGAGAACATCGATTACCAAGGTTATCGCGACGATCGCTACATTGCGGCCATCAGTGTTAATAGTTACCGTGAAACCGAGTTGTTTTATCTGGTCCAAGCCGTGACACCGGGTGAGTATCGTCACCCGCCAGTGATGGCGCAAGGGATGTATCGTGATGATATTCGCGCGGTCGGTGAAGCTAGTGAACTCATCACCATTAAATGAAAATAAAAATAGCGGCGACTTTCCTATTATTAATAGCGTTAATCCTGTTAGTGCTCGACTGCTGTTATCCGCCTAATTTAACCAAGCTGAATGACCAAGCTAGTGTTGTTAGTGACCGTAATGGCAGACCGTTACGGGCTTTTGCTAACTCCAATGGCGTGTGGCGCTATCCAGTCACCGTAGAAAAAGTAAGTGCCCACTACCTTGAGGCTCTTTTTAATTACGAGGATCGTTATTTTTATTACCACCCTGGGGTTAATCCTTTTTCAATGTTGCGCGCGGTTGGACAAGCTATTTATTATGGCCGGGCGATCTCCGGTGGCTCGACTATTACGATGCAAGTGGCACGCTTATTACACCCCAACAAACGTTCAATCAGCGGAAAAATTTATCAAATGCTGCGAGCATTTCAACTTGAGTGGCGCTTTAGTAAAACCAACATCCTCAATATTTATCTCAATATTGCACCATTTGGCGGCCCCATTGAGGGAGTTGAAGCAGCCAGTTATGTCTATTTTGACAAGCCAGCACTAGAATTAACCCCGAATGAGTCAGCCTTGCTCGCGGTATTACCGCAATCACCGAGTCGCTTTCGACCCGATCGCCATCCTGTACGCGCATTAAATGCCCGCAATAAGTTACTAAGACGTTTAGCCACATTTAAAGTGTGGGACAGCGACTTAATTGCAACCCTAATCAAAGATCCAATCTATGCCGACTATTTTCCCCACCCAAAACTGGCGCCAATCTTAGCTCGGCGATTAAGAAAACAACAACCAAGCGCCCATATCAAAACCTTTATTGACGGTGATTTGCAGGAACAACTGGAAAACCAAGTACGTTCCTATGTCAAAACCTTAGGTCAGCACACTTCTGCGGCGGTTATGGTGATGCACGGTAAGACAGGCGAAGTAGTTGCTTACTTAGGCTCGGCTAATTTTGATAATAATGCTCGCGCTGGCCATGTTGACATGATCAATGCCGTGCGCTCACCCGGCTCAACCCTCAAGCCTTTTGTTTATGGCGCGGCAATAGAACAAGGGCTAATCCATGAAAATTCACTATTACAAGATGTACCTATCATTAAAGGTCATTATCGACCAACCAACTTTAGTGGTGGCTTTTCTGGTCCGGTAGCCGTTAAAGATGCACTATTACGCAGTTTAAATTTGCCGGTGTTACAAATTCTGAATAACAGTTCAGTCATTGCTTTGGCGGCACGCTTAAGCAACGGTGGTCTCGATTTACATTGGCCACAAGGGGCGTCGGCAAATCAAGCATTAATTTTGGGCGGCGTAGGAGTTAAACTAGAACAATTAGTGAGTGCCTACTCCGCATTAATCAACCAAGGACACAGCGTTACTCCTCGCTATCAACCTAGTTCCCCCCACCAGAAACAATTTATGTTAGAACCTGGCGTAGCTTGGATCATCCAAAACATTTTACGTCAACAAAAAATACCCGGACGTATTAGTAGCCAATTAAGCGCTAATGGCGGAAAGTTAAAGCATATCGGCTGGAAAACGGGCACAAGTTACGGCTTTCGTGATGCTTGGGTGATTGGTTTTTCAGGCCCCTATATTATCGGGGTTTGGACTGGTCGCGCCGATGCTCAGCCAGTGTCACACAATAGCGGGAGCGTTAATGCCCTGCCATTATTTTTGCAAGTCGCCGCCCATTTTGATCAAGACTATCAACCGCCAATGCCAGCGAGCGTCACCTTGGCTACAACCTGTTGGCCCGGTGGCTTAAACAAACAGCAGACAAGCGATAGTAACTGCTTACAACAGCAACAAAGTTGGCTGTATCAACAACTCGCGCCACCGACCTTGGCCATTGCCGCCGATCAGCCGCAACCATTAAACGTAAATTTTTGGCAAGAGCCCGACGGCAGCCGTGCGACCTTATTATGTGCCAGCGTTCAAGCAACCACAGCGAGTATCAACCTATGGCCCCCCGCACTAAGCAGTTGGTTAAAACCTGCTTGGCAACACAGCGGTTTATTACCGCCATTATCGGCGCAATGTAAAAGTGAGTCAGTACAAACTCAACAGTCGTTGATCATTACGTCAATCAAACCAAACAGCCATTTCATTCGCCGTCATGATCAGGCGCTGACCTTGAGTTTTAAAACCAACGAATCGTCACAATCAATCTATTGGTTTTTAAATGGGAAGTTACTCAATAACAACCATCACAATTTTACGCAAGCAGGTCGCTTTCAATTATTAGCACTGGATAATCAAGGCCGAGTCGATTCGGTCAATTTTGTGGTGGAGTGAGTTTTCTAGAGCTTTTTGAGAATTTCAGCTTCGACACTTTGTTTTTCCTATGGCGTTATGGGGCACAAAGCGCCTTACAAAAAGTTGTGCCAATGTTGGCTTAGAGATTAGGTTTTGTATGGGTAATAGAGAGAATCAATGCTTTGCTATAAATAGCGAAGAACGTGC
>JABSRU010000066.1 GCA_013214965.1 Gammaproteobacteria bacterium | reverse complement strand
GCGCATGTAGCTCAGCTGGATAGAGTACCTGGCTACGAACCAGGCGGTCGGAGGTTCGACTCCTTCCATGCGCGCCACTACTTTTCTTATATTATCTCGTTTCACTCTTAGTCAAACCAAACCTTCTATATTTTTTCTGTTTTTAATACTCATCTATTAATCTGTTTAATTACTGTTTATCTTTGTTGCTTTAATATCTCAAAAGTCAGAAATTGCTTAATCAAGCATTCGTCTTCATTTTGTTTACCACTTTTTTAATACTACCTTAGTTTTGTTTTTCTATCTTATTGTTTTTATTCGCTTTGATGTTTTTGACTATAGATTATAATAAATTGGTTAAGTTGTCTGACCAATTTTTCTTGATCAAAAGTGATTCTACAGGTATAAATGTGTACCTTAAGTGTGAGTATCGTTACCTAAGTGTTAAATTTTACTTATATATTCATAAGTTTGAATATATAATCGTTGATTCTGAGTGGTAGTGACTTAAAGTGAATCATTATTCAATTGTTTGTTTGAATGTGTTTTCGTTTTGTTGTTTTTTTTCAAGGTTTTTATTATGGATATATCGCAAGCGTTAGCTATGGCAGCAAATATTATGCTGTTAGGAATGGTTTGTGTGTTTTCTTTTTTAGGCATGCTCGTTATTGCAGTTAATTTAGTGGCAAAATTTTGTCCAGAAGAAGCTGCTATTGCAACCGTTAAGCCTGGAACTAACACCAATAACCAAGTTAGTGAGAGTGTTGTCGCTGCAATTTCTGCAGCCGTTCATCAATATCGAAGTTCTCGTGGTAAGCCACAAGATAAATAGTACTAAGGAATTTTTATGTCTAAACGCCTAGCCCTTACCGATGTGGTATTAAGAGATGCCCATCAATCACTATTAGCGACTCGTTTTCGTTTGGAGGATATGCTTCCTATCGCTGATAAACTAGATAAAATTGGCTTTTGGTCATTAGAAACATGGGGCGGTGCGACGTTCGATTCATGTATTCGATATTTAGGTGAAGATCCATGGCATCGGATCCGTGAGTTAAAGAAAGCTATGCCAAACACCCGTCAACAAATGTTGCTGCGAGGTCAAAATTTATTAGGCTACCGTCATTATGCCGATGACGTGGTGTGTAAATTTGTTGAACGTGCCCATACCAGTGGTGTTGATGTATTCCGAATTTTTGATGCGATGAATGATGTTCGTAACTTAGAGACAGCGGTTAAATCGGTACTAAATGTTGGCGGTCACGCTCAAGGTACTATTTCTTACACCACAAGCCCTGTTCATAATTTGCAAATGTGGCTAGACATGGCCAAACGCCTTGAAGATATGGGCTGTCACTCTATTGCAATTAAAGATATGGCGGGTTTACTTAAACCATTTGAAGCTTACGAATTAGTAACAAGTCTTAAGAAAACTGTCGATTTACCTATCTCAATGCATTGTCATGCAACGACTGGCTTGTCGACGGCAACCTATCAAAAGGCGATTGAAGCCGGCATTGATGTGTTAGACACCGCGTGTTCATCAATGAGTTCGACCTATGGTCACACAGCGACAGAGACCGTTGTTGCGATGACACAAGATACTCCTTATGACACCGGACTTGATTTAGTGTTGCTGGAAGAAGTAGCCGCTTATTTCCGTGATGTTCGTAAAAAATATGCAAAATTTGAAGGCAGCCTCCGGGGTGTTGATGCTCGAATTTTATTGGCGCAAGTACCCGGCGGCATGCTAACTAACATGGAAATTCAATTAAAAGAGCAAGGTGCTGGTGATCGCATGGATGAGGTATTGCTAGAAATACCAAAAGTTCGTGAAGATTTAGGCTTTTTGCCACTAGTAACACCTACCTCACAAATTGTTGGTACTCAAGCAGTATTAAATGTGCTGACTGGCGAGCGATATAAAACTATCACTAAAGAAACCGCTGGTGTGCTTAAAGGTGAGTATGGTGCGACTGCTGCACCAAAAAATGCTGAACTACAAGCACGAGTGCTTGATGGTGCTGAAGAAATTACCTGTCGACCTGCTGATTTAATTGATGATGAATTTGAAACGCTCAAGACTGAACTCATTAAAATCGCGCAAGAGAAAAACATTACCTTGGCTGATGAAATAGACGACGATGTTTTAATTTATGCGTTGTTCCCTCAAATTGGTTTGAAATTTTTAGAAAATCGTGACAATCCTGATGCTTTTGAACCACATCCAGGTAACGCACCAGAGCCAGTTGTTAGCGCACCTGCTGCGACCACTGTAACGACCGGTACTGCAGAAAGCTACAGCGTTCGGGTTAATGGGCAGGTATATCAAGTGGAAGTGGCTGCTGGCGGTGAAATTAGCGGTATTATGCCAACGTCTTCAACTGTCGCTCCAGCGCCTGCTGTTAGCGGTGGTGAACCATTAGCGGCACCTTTATCGGGCAATATATTTAAAGTGTTAGTAACCCCTGGCCAACACATTGAAGCTGGTGAAGTGGTGATTATTCTTGAAGCGATGAAGATGGAAACAGAGATCCGCACAGTTAATGGCGGTGTAGTTGGCTTAGTTAACATCAAAGAGGGCGATAGCGTCTCTGTTGGTGAAACGTTGATGACAATAGGTTAGAGGTTGTAATGGATGGATTAATCAAGCTTTGGCACGATACCGGAATTGCAAATTTCGAAATTGGTCAAATTTTCATGATGGCTGTTGGCGGCTTATTGCTGTTTCTTGCCATCAATAAAGGCTATGAACCATTGCTGCTATTACCGATTGGTTTTGGCGCAATACTTGCGAACATTCCTATGGCTGGGTTTACCGACGAAGGCGGGATCCTTTGGTATATTTACCATGTTGGGATTGAAACGGGCGTGTTCCCATTGATCATTTTCATGGGCGTTGGTGCGATGACCGATTTTGGGGCCTTAATTGCTAATCCAAAAATGTTATTTTTAGGGGCAGCGGCTCAATTTGGAATTTTTGCGACCTTAATCGGGGCTATCTTGTTAAATTTAATTCCTGGTTTTGAATTTAGCATGACCGATGCCGCGGCTATTGCGATTATTGGTGGAGCCGATGGACCCACCGCGATATTTTTAGCTTCGCGGCTAGCGCCTGACTTACTTGGCGCGATTGCCGTTGCTGCTTATTCGTATATGGCATTAGTGCCACTGATTCAGCCACCCATCATGAAAGCGTTAACGACTCATGAAGAGCGCTCAATCGTAATGGCTCAAATGCGTCATGTTTCGAAAAAAGAGAAAATCATTTTCCCACTAATGGTCTTGGGTCTAACAGTATTGTTTTTACCTGCTGCAACACCGCTAGTTGGCATGTTTTGTTTAGGTAACTTAATGCGTGAATCCGGTGTGGTTGATCGTTTAAGTAACACCGCGCAGAATGAGCTAATTAACATTACCACTATTTTCCTCGGTCTAGCGGTGGGGTCTAAATTGTCAGCGGATAAGTTCCTGACGGTAGAAACCTTAGGTATTTTAGCACTTGGGGCGATTGCCTTTAGTATTGGTACGGCGTCTGGTGTGATGATGGCTAAATTAATGGGGCGCTTTTCTAGCACCCCGATTAATCCATTATTAGGTGCGGCAGGGGTTTCTGCAGTACCGATGGCGGCACGTGTTGCAAATAAAGTGGGCTTAGAAGCTAACCCGCACAATTTTTTGCTTATGCATGCAATGGGGCCGAACGTGGCTGGAGTGCTAGGTTCGGCAGTCGCCGCCGGGATATTACTGGCGATTGTTGGCGGCTAGCTCTTTTTAAAATATGATGATACCAATAGCTCCTTCGGGAGCTATTTTTTTATCTGAATTTAGGTTAACCAGAGCATTAAGCTTAAATAACCGCCGATGATGGCGCTTAAGGCTAAGATATAAATAAACCCTTTCTTGCCCTGTGCTAAGGTCCAATCGTTCTGTTTTAAATAAAGTGCCCAAATTAGGCATAAAATAATGGGTAATATGAAAATACGTGTAATCATTAATAAGTCATTTTATTAAGTCAGTGATACAATCACTTTAACAAATAAATGGCTTATGGGCACAACTAATGTCGACTATTCAATTACCTGATTCTTATTCTGCAATGGCGATTACCGAATTTGGTCCAGCAGATACCTTAAAAAGGGTAAAAAAATCACTAGCTGCACCGATGTCTAATCAAGTGCTAATCAAGGCGATTAGTGCATCGGTAAACCCAATTGATGTTAAAACCCGTGCTGGGCTTGGCTTGGTCGCTCAAAAAAATGCAGACAAACTACCGATGGTTGCTGGTTATGATAGCTATGGTCAAGTGGTCGCCATTGGTGATGACGTATCACCATTAAAATGCGGTGATTATGTCGTTGGGATGATTGGCTTTCCGCTCGCGGCAGGCGCTTACGCTGAGTATGTAATGGCCGAACAAGCTGATCTGGTTAAAGTGGCCGACAATGCAACGAGTGAAATCGCTGCCTTACCCTTGGCTGGATTAACGGCTTATCAAGGACTCTTTGAATTTGGTCAGCTACAAGCGGATGAAACGGTTGTGATCAGTGCGGCTGCTGGCGGTGTCGGTCATATTGCGGTGCAACTTGCTGTTTTCCATGGCGCTAAAGTGATTGCTATTGCTAGTGAGAAAAATCACGCCATGCTGTTAGCATTGGGAGCCAGTGAAGTGATTGATTATTGTTGTTTAGCTGACTTTGAGCCCTTAAGCGATATTGATTTGTGGTTTGATCTCATTGGCGGTGAACAGGCGATTGCACAATTGATCAAGGTTGGTAGTATCCAACGAGTCGTTACTGTCCCGACTATAACAGCCCCACAAATTTGTCAGCAAGCAGTAAAAAAAGGCGCACAGGCTAGTGGCATGTTAGTGAAACCTAATCAGCAACAGCTAATAAAATTGGTCCAATTACTTGAAAATAACCAACTGCGCCTCAATGTTGTTAAACAAGTACCGTTACCACAAGCAGCGGAGGCACATCGATTAGTTGAACTGGGCAAGCTTAGTGGGAAAATAGTCCTTATAATGAATTAATCATGAGTGCTGTTAGTCTATTTATTGCTAGCTTTTTAGCCGCCACTTTGTTACCAGGTGGCTCTGAAGCCTTGTTATTATTAATGATTAATGACACGCCCACACAAGCGATAACTTTATTGATTGTTGCGTCTGCCGGAAATAGCTTGGGCTCGATCAGCAGTTATGGTCTAGGTTATGTCGGGCGGCTGAGCTTAAATAAGCAACAATTAAGCTCTCGTTCTGCGCAGTTTATCACGCGGTATGGTTATTGGAGTTTGTTGTTTAGCTGGTTGCCTTTGGTGGGCGATGTGTTGTGTGTGGTTGCTGGATATTTTAAATTACCATTACTGCCCTGCGTTATTTTAATCACGGTTGGTAAAACGTTGCGTTATGCGCTTTTAGTTTATATGTTTACTTAGTTTGTATAGTTACTTATTTTATATGAGTAAGTAACATTTTGACTTGTTGAGCCAATAGGCTAATGATACAGTCACTTTCTTGCTCGATATTAGCAATTAGAGAAGTCATTTTGATAAATAATTACAAAGATAAAATTTCAGTCCTTAAAGATGCTAAGTTTTCAGCCATTTTTACGCATATCCAACGGGGTATCGAACGTGAAGCATTACGCATCGAAACCGATGGTCAATTATCATTAGCACCGCATAGCTCAGCATTGGGCAGTGCCTTGATGCACGAGTCGATTACGACGGATTATTCAGAGTCGCTGTTGGAGTTTATAACTCCTGTATCTCAAGATATAGATCAATTGATCGGGTATTTAAGCGATGTCCATCGCTATACTTTAAAAAATATCGATAATGAGCTGTTATGGCCCTTGAGCATGCCTTGTGTTGTGACGAGCGAAGCCGATATTCCGCTTGCGCAATATGGCAGCTCGAATGTTGGCCAAATGAAGACCATCTATCGTCAAGGGCTGCGTAATAGATATGGCAGCATGATGCAGATTATCTCTGGACTGCATTTTAATTTTTCTTTGTCAGATGATGCTTGGCCATTGCTGCAACAATTTTTTAATGACGATAGCGATCCAAAAGAGTTTCGTTCGAGTCGCTATTTTTCATTGATCAGAAATTTCCATCGCCTCGGTTGGGTTATTCCTTACATGTTTGGGGCATCGCCAGCAGTTTGTGGTTCTTTTTTACAAGACAACACCCAGTTTGAGTTCGAAAAATTAGGTCAAGGTACCTATTATTTGCCCTATGGAACGAGTCTGAGATTAAGTGATCTTGGCTATACCAACAGCGAACAAGACAGTTTGTCGATTTGCTATAACAATATTGAAAATTATATTGATTCAGTCAAAAGTGCCATCGCAACGCCATCACCAAAATTTGCCAAAATTGGGATTAAACAAGATGGCGAATACAGTCAGCTTAACTGCAATGTGTTACAAATTGAAAATGAACTATATGCGCCAATTCGCCCTAAAAGAGTGGCAAAATCTGGCCAAAAACCCTCAGAAGCTTTAGCTGAAGCTGGTGTCGAATATATTGAAGTGCGTTCGCTTGATGTTAACCCTTTTTCAGCGGTTGGGATCACCAAAACTCAAGTACGTTTTCTCGATTTGTTTTTAGTGCACTGTTTGCTATGGCAAGACACACCAATGAATCAAGGGCAGCGTCAGCAAAAGGTTGATAATCTTAATAAAGTGATATTAGAAGGTCGTCGCCCTGATTTGTCTCTCATGGAAGATCAAGGAGAAATTACCTTAACTGCATGGATGGCCAGATTGTTTGATGCATTAGGGACGATTGCTCAGCTCTTCGATCACCATTTAGGTGGTCAGAAATACCAAGACTGTTTGGCTGAACTTTCTCCAATGATTACTTCGCCAGATGCTACTTTTTCAGGGCAGTTAATGGCTTTGTTAACCGATAGAAACGTTGATAATACGCCATTTGGTATTGAACAAGCTGAAAAATTTAAAGCCCAGTTACTGAGCGAGAATTTCGAGACGATTAGTTATCAAGCGCTTGAAAAACAAGCGCAGGACTCGCTAATCAAACAGCAGCAACTTGAGCAACAAGATACCTTGACTATCGACCAATTTTTAGCTGATTATTTTTCAAAATAAGGAATCGCATGATAGGGATATCGCGTCAATTTTTTTCGCTGTTGTTAGTGAGTGCTATGTTGTTGCTCGCCGGGTGTTCAACATCCCCGCCAAAAAATCCAGAAAATCTATGCGCTATTTTTAAAGAAAAGCCAGATTGGTATGAAGCCGCGATTAACACCAAAGAGAAATGGGGGGTGCCGGTCCATATTCCTTTTGCCATGATGTATCAAGAAAGTTCATTTAAAGCCGATGCTCAGCCGCCGATGCGCTATTTTTTCGGCTTTATTCCTTACGGGCGCGCCAGTACAGCCTATGGTTACTCGCAGGCTAAAACCATGACTTGGGCTGATTATGTCAAAGCGACTGGCAATAATTGGAGTGACCGTGATGATTTTGATGACGCGATGGATTTTATGGGGTGGTTTATTTATCAAACCCATAAAATTAATGGTATCTCGAAATGGAATGCCTACGCGCAATACCTCAACTATCATGAAGGTTGGGGTGGCTACAAACGCAAATCATATAATAAAAAACCTTGGTTGAAAAAAGTGGCTAAAAAAGTCAATAGCCGTGCCAAGCGTTATGCCAATCAATACCGAAAGTGTAAAGATACCTTAAGCTCTGGTTGGTTTTGGTAATTAGGAGTTAATCATGGCTAAGAATTCAGTACAGCTGTTGCAACAATATTTTGGCTTTGATACCTTTCGGGGTGGTCAGGCACAAGTAATCGATGCGGTGCTTAACGGTTATAGCGCTGCCGCTATTTTCCCAACCGGTGCTGGCAAATCATTATGTTATCAATTGCCAGCGACTCAATTACCTCATCTGACGTTAGTGGTTTCACCGTTATTAGCGTTAATGCAAGATCAATTGGCTTTTATCAAAAGCAAAGGAATTCAAGCTGCGAGCATTGATTCGACCCAAACACGTGAGCAAGCTAATGAAATCATGCAAGGCGTGCGCAGCGGCCAGATTAAAATTTTAATGATTTCAGTTGAACGACTTAATAACGAACGCTTTCGCCAATTCTTGTCGCAAGTACCTGTATCGTTGCTGGTGGTTGATGAAGCTCATTGTATTTCAGAATGGGGTCATAACTTTCGGCCCGATTATTTAAAATTACCGCAATATCGCCGTCAATTTAATATCCCACAAGCGCTTTTGCTCACCGCGACCGCCACTGAAAAAGTGGTGGCCGACATGGGGCGTAAATTTGATATTGCCACCGAGCACATTACCCTTACTGGTTTTTATCGCAGTAATCTTAATTTGGCGGTGCAGGGCATTGCCAGTGGCGATAAAATTGCTTACTTGTGTCAATGGTTAACGCCGCGAGTGCAGCAGTCTGGAATTGTCTATGTGACCTTGCAACAAACCGCTGAGCAGGTTGCCCAGCAATTAGCCCAAGCGGGCATTAATGCTAAGGCTTATCATGCCGGGATGAATAGTGACGTTCGTAGTCAAATTCAACAGCAATTCATGCAAGGTAGTGTCAATGTCATTGTTGCGACTATCGCCTTTGGTATGGGCATCGATAAAAGCGACATTCGCTTTGTCGTTCATTACGATTTGCCCAAATCAATTGAGAATTATGCTCAAGAAATTGGTCGAGCAGGGCGTGATGGTACTAATTCAGATTGTTTAGTGTTAGCTAATCGTGACAACTTAAATGTGTTAGAAAACTTTGTTTACGGTGACACGCCAGAGCTTAGCGCGATAAAAGTGGTGCTAACTCAAATAGTGGCTTGCCAAGGGCAATGGGAAATTGTTCAAAATAGTTTATCGAGCCAATCCAATATCCGATTGTTAAGTCTTAAAACATTACTGGTGTATCTGGAAATTTTGGGAGTGATTAAACCATTATTTAGTTATTTCGCTGAATACAAATACAAGATGCTTGTTAATGAACCTCAGGTGCTTGGCCACTTTAAGAGTGAACGCCAAGACTTTGTCCGGGCTATTTTTGATTCATCAAGCAAAGCAAAATTATGGGCAACGGTCGACTTTGACAGCCTTAACAATCAATACACCAGCGATCGCAGTCGGGTAGTCACCGCGCTAGATTATTTAGATCAGCAAGGGATGATCGAACTACAAACTAAGCAGATGACGCAAGTGTATCAAGTGTTGGTAGCCGATTTTAATCTCGATAAACTCAGTGAAAAGTTGTTTAATCGCTTTGCGGGAAAAGAGCAAAGTGAAATTAAGCGGATCCACCACTTGATCGATTTTTTTGCCAGCGATCAATGTTTATCGCAACAGTTGTCACAGTATTTTTCCGATAATTCGCTCACTCAGCCGTGCGGTCATTGCTCTGTGTGTGCTGGCTTGGTTGCTCAATTACCTGTGGCTGCACCTACTACACCTCTTGATAGTGTTGATTTTGAACAACTCACCAGTGCTATTCGTGCCAAGCTCGCAGAGAATTGCAGCGTGGTGTTAGTCAGTCGCTTTTTATGCGGCTTAACTACGCCATTATTTACCCGGCTAAGAGTACGAAGTTTGCACGGCTTTGCTCGACTAGAACAATATCCGTTTTCCGAGGTTAAAAGCTGGGTAGAAAGTAAATTATCTCAATAAATTACGGCTGTTCTTTACGGCTTTAGTCTAATGTTTAATCGATGAATGCAGCGCTAAAATCGATTAAATATTCACTAAAGATAGAGTAATTTTAATGAAACTAGAGTCACTAGCACTACATCATGGTTATGAATCTGAAGCCACGACCAAAGCGGCCGCAGTACCAATTTATCAAACCACCTCTTACACCTTCGATGATACTCAACACGGGGCTGATCTATTTGATTTAAAGGTCGCTGGTAATATATATACCCGGATCATGAATCCGACCAGCAGTGTCTTGGAGCAACGTATTGCGGTGATGGAAGGCGGTATTGGTGCGTTAGCGGTTGCCTCTGGCATGGCGGCCATTACCTATGCGATTCAATGTATTTGTGAAGTCGGCACTAACATTGTTAGTACGAGTCAGCTTTATGGTGGCACTTATAATCTATTCGCCCATACTCTTCCTAAGCAAGGCATCGATGTGCGAATGGTGTCGTTTGATGATTATGAGGGTTTTGAGCAAGCTATTGACCAAAATACTCGAGCTGTTTTTTGTGAATCTATCGGTAACCCGGCAGGTAATATTGTTGATATTGAACGCTTAGCTCAAATCGCCCATCGTCATGGCGTGCCATTGATTGTCGATAATACCGTCGCCACCCCTTATTTATGTCGACCATTTGAGTTAGGTGCCGACATTATAGTGCATTCATTGACTAAATATATCGGTGGTCATGGTACATCTGTTGGCGGCGCGATTGTTGATTCAGGTAAGTTTGATTGGGTGGCGAACAAGCAACGATTTGCGATGATGAATGAACCTGATCCATCTTATCATGGCGTCGTTTATACCGAAGCCTTAGGTGAAGCAGCTTATATTGGTCGCTGTCGCGTCGTACCATTACGTAATACTGGCGCAGCTATTTCGCCATTTAATTCATTTTTAATTCTGCAAGGTCTTGAAACGCTTGGTCTAAGAATGGATCGCCATTGCGAAAACTCATTGGCGTTAGCTAATTACTTAAATAACCATGATAAAATTGCTTGGGTAAATTATGCTGCACTAGAAGACAGTCCATATTCTGACTTATGCCAAAAAATCACCGGTGGTCGAGCGTCTGGTATTTTAAGTTTTGGTATTAAAGGTGGGATTGAGGCGGGTGGTCAATTTATTGATGGTCTTAAGATGATTTTACGTTTAGTTAACATTGGTGATGCTAAATCTTTAGCGTGTCACCCTGCATCCACGACCCACCGCCAGTTAAACGATCAAGAACTGGCTGCGGCAGGCGTGAGCCGAGATTTAATTAGGATCTCGGTTGGGATTGAAAATATCGCAGATATTATTAACGATGTTGAGCAAGCGCTAGCACAAGTTTAATTAATCAGTGTGGCAAACATGCCAGCGGCGACCCGCTGGTGTGAATAACAAAATTAAACCCGGTAATAAACTCAGCATTAAAAGAGAAAGCAAAGTCACTGGGGGTAAAGTAAAGGGCTGTAATAGCGCGATGATTAACCCTGATCCACTCATTTGAAACAGTCCAAGTAGCGCTGCGGCTGTTCCTGCGCGATCACCAAACGGTGCCAATGCTTGCCCTGCGGCAGAACCCAAAGTCCAAGCGAAACCAATGGATGAAAATATAATCGGTAGCATAAAGGCCCATGGTTGTTTAATTTCACTTAACCCAACCATTAATAATCCAGCGACAACCAAGGCGCTAAGCCCTAGTGTTAATGCCTTGCGTGAACCAAACTTTGTCATATATTTAGGCGCAACCAAGCAAGCGATGATATTAAATACCGCATTAACCCCAAACCATATCGTAAACTGCGCCATCGACAGGCCGTAAGTGGTCATTAATAGCTGCGGTGCTGAAATGACATAAGCGATAATGACAGTCATTGCGAGCATACAAAGAGTGGCATGAAATACAAAAGTAGGCTCTTTTAACACACTGTAGTAACGCGCGAAATTAATAAGCTTACCGCTGGTATCGGTGTTTGAAGGTTTGGTTTCTTTAAATTTCAACCAAACAATGACCAAACCGACTATCGCAAAACCAACCATAAAACTGAAATTGGAACGCCAACCAAATTGATGCGTTAGCCAACTGCCTAAAATTGGGGCCAGCGCTGGAATAAAACAAATAGCACCATTGAGGTAACTAATCATATGGCCGCTACGCTTAGCACCAAAGCTATCACGGACCGATGCAAATGCAGCCACCGAGGTAGCACAGGCACCTAAACCTTGTAACAAACGTGCCGCCAATAACATTTCTATTTGTTGTGCTGACCAAGCCAATAAGGCACTTAAGCCATAAATAATGATACCCGCTAGCGCAATAGGTCGCCGACCATAGCGATCAGCTAAAGGCCCTGCAATTAACTGGCCTAACCCTAAACTAAAAATAAACCAACTCACGGTATTTTGAACTAAGCCAACTGAAACGCCAAAATCATTACCAATAATAGGTAAGGCTGGTAAATAAATATCGATAGCCAAAGGACTAAAAATAACCAGTAATACCATTAAGGCAATAAGTGTTGTGGTATTGGTTGGCTGTGAATTGCTTGTTTGATGTGACATGAGATGATGTGGTCTTCACTAAAATAGGGCGGCTAGTGTATTGGCTTTTTTCGTTAAAAGATATCATGTGTTAGTAAAAAAGAGACCGCATCGGTGTAAAAAGCAGCTAACTGTTGCAAATGTAAACAGTCAAACGAGAGTTGAGTTAAAAGCACTTTACCTTTAATCGCGCTTAGGTATAATTCACAGCGTTTGCAGGGGTGTGGCTCCAATTGGTAGAGCAGCGGATTCCAAATCCGATGGTTGGGAGTTCGAGTCTCTCCACCCCTGCCACTATATTCAACGGTTTTGACAGTAATGTCGAAACCGTTTTTTTTTACTTAAAAAAACTGGTTACATACAGTGCATTTATACAGGTGTAATGAGTTTCATCAAAAAACGCACATTTCACGGTGAGAGATTGCCCAAAAAGTCGTGATAAGAACGGATGAACTTTCTAGCCGCGGTTCTTATCTCGACGCTAATTACTAATAAAGACAAAAAATAATTTCTCTACAGAAGATTTTTTTGAATTAATAAGTGCTAATGTTGTAGCTATTGGAAATTATGGTCTTATTGAACTAGAATCATGTTAAATGAAATATCTACGTTGCGGGATTATCACGCAATCCGGATATTATACTAATTAGTGTTGTAATCAAACGATGGAGTGTAAAATGAAATTAGGTGCATTTTCAGTCAGTTTATCGGTTAGTAACATCGAAGATTCAAAGGTGTTTTATCAAAAATTGGGCTTCGAGGTAGTTGGTGGCGATCAATCTAAAAATTGGTTAATACTAAAAAATGCTGAGCATACTATAGGTTTATTTCATGGAATGTTTGAGGGTAATATAATGACTTTTAATCCTGGTTGGGATAAAGATTGTAAAACACTAGAGTCATTTACTGACGTTAGAGAGCTCTTAAAAGAGTTTGAGGCTCAAGGTGTCAATATTATAAAAAAATCTATTACTGGTGAAACTGGTCCATCGAGTTTTTCTATTACAGACCCTGATGGAAATTCAATCCTGATAGATCAACATGTGTAAACAACACTAATTATAAGAACCTCAACCGTAGAGTCCCGTTAGACGTCCAGCTTACCTCATTACGTGACTAACCCTTTAAAAACTTGTTTTCATTAAATATCTTCTCATTTTTTACATGAAGAAAGAAGTGGAAAAGGCAAAGTGGAAGATGTATTGCCTTGTCCACAATATAGAAAACTAAGAAATAGCCTTCATTGAAGGGTAAAAGACCATAAACCCGACCTTAAACCATCAATTCAACATATACTAACTCACCACAAACATCCCTGTTACCGATTGTTCAATTAATGATTGAAAAGATGAATAATTTCAACTATGGTCTTCATATGTTAAAAATTCAGGCTGAGAATAGTTAATTCTACAGCCTTATAGTTTGATCGAGGTTTGATGCAAATTTTCAACGTTAGTCGCATAAATACAGATTTTGGTATCTTTCGTGTATCCGGTGATTGGTGGTTTAATCAACCTGAAGTTGAGAGTATTAACATTAAATCAATCGAAGTTATGGGGACTGATGGCTGGGTCTCATTAAATAAAACTAGCGAAAGAAATTCTCAATTAATTAATAATTTACTGCCACTATTGTTGTCTCATTTACGGTTAAAAAATAGGGCCGTGTAAATGTAAATATACAAGAACCTAAAGTCAGACAGCTAACACAGTCGTTTTTTCGCAAACAACAAAAAACCTGCGCCAGCATTATCTGCGGCTTAGGTTTACGTATATTTTCCACCTACAAAGAATATATTATGTAAATAATTAATGAACTGTTTATTTACGCAATTCCAGTTTTGGCTATTGCACTTACTGTTCTCCTGACAACAGGAGATAAAATATATATACGTGTTTTCAAGCTGCTAGGCATTCTAGTTTCAAGCATGCCGATAATTGGTATTGTACAAGGATTTATCGCTAAAAAAAGGTCTCCGAGATACTCTAAGGCATGTTTTTACCAAGCCATTTTTTGCGGATTGGGCTTTGTAATAATCAACCAAGTATTGCCAAATTACGTATAAATATAACAAATAAGAATCGGTGTCACGCAGCTGACACCTTATTCGGGTATTGGACAAGCTGGCAGATGTATTATCTTGTCCATAATATAGAAAAAGGTCGAATCGAAATAGCCTTCATTGAGAATTAAAGACCACAAAACGGACCTAAAACCATCAATTTAGTGTTCTGCACGTACTAACTCACCACAAACATCCCTGTCACCGATCTATTGTTAATGATTGAAAATATGAACAATCTCAACTATTGTCTTCATATGCTAAAATTTTAGGCTGATAGCGGTTAATTCTACAGCCTTAAGTGATTTAAGGAGATCGTATGAAATTCGGATTTATAATTACCTTGCTGATATTGAGCTTTATATCAACTAGTGTGAGTGCACGTGATGAAAATGAAATAATGAATGTTCATGAAACTGATAATGAAATGAACAATGCAATGCTTACTGCAAATAATAGCTTGCCTACGTTTATCGACAGATTTAAAAAACCTCAGGAAGGTGATTCAAATTTCGCTCTTAAAGTGATGGTTTTAGATGAGTATGGAGTTGAACATTTTTGGGTAACTGATATAACAATTACAAAAAATGAGTATCAAGGATATATCAGCAACGAGCCAAGAACGGTCAAAGCAGTTACAAATGGCCAGAAGGTTACTTTTGATTCAGATATTGTTACCGATTGGTCATATGATCATAAAGGTATTAAACAAGGGGCATTTACTCTGAAGGTATTAATAAAAAACATGCCTAAAGAGCAGGCTGATTACTATAAAAAGGTCGTAGGTTGGCTCTAATATCACTTAACACATATGAGCCCTAAGGCCGTCAATAGGCATAACTAACTTCTTTGGCTGCGTCAGCTGGTCAAATTGTACAACAATTAATCATTCTGTTTACTTCATCTGTCATGGTAGCTGTTAAAAATTACTTACAGCAAACACATATAGAGGCTCTATTATTAGTTTCAAGTTTAAATAATGGCAGATTAATTCAGCTCACAGCTTATAGACTAGGGCTATGTTCTATCGAAAAACGGGTATTGTGTTTGCAGAAGTTGTCGTGCTAATTTAAGATCTAATTTCCTCTGTTTTTGGTCATTATGAAACAATTATTAATTTTAACTTTATGTCTTATTATTAGCTTAGGGACTCGAGCCGATTCAAGCGTTTCTGTCGTAGGTGTTATTCTTGATGAAGTACGTCAGCCTTTGTTGGGTGTTGCTGTATCGGTGCAAGGTGCAGCGACTACTACCGATAATAATGGCTACTATTCAATCACTGTAAAGGTTGCCGATACTTACCAAGTTAGTTTTGAATCAGTCGATTATTACCAAGCGCTGCAGACTTTTAGCCATTTTGAATTAGCTCGCCTTGATACCAGTCAGCTAGTGATCGGTGATATCGAGTTAGTCAAAAAGATTAAAGGCCGAACCTTGTTAGCCTTTGGTGGCGATGTAATGATGGGGCGGCGTTACAGTTCCCCTTATTTCAATAATCAACCTTTGATCACCAAAGGGCAAGAGTCAGCTGATACTAAGAAAATTGTCAAACATGTTAAGCCTTATATGTCATTGGCAGACTTTGCGGTGGTGAACTTGGAAACCCAAATAGCAGTGGAGGAACCTTCTCAGCGAGCCCCAAAATCAGTAACCTTTTTTTCGCCACCACAAACGCTATCGGCACTCGAGTGGGCAGGCATCGATTATGTCAGCTTAGGTAACAATCATACTTTTGATTATATGGATCAGGGATTGAAATCATCGCTGGCTTATCTTAACAAGAGTGGACTGGCTTATTCTGGTGCCGGGCTTAATCAACAACAAGCACTAGTACCTTATCGAGTGAGCCTAAATGGTCAAGGTTTCTCGATGTTAGGTTTTGTCGGTTGGCAGGGTAATTTCAGCCCCAATCAAACGGCGGATGCGGATAAAGGCGGCGCGGCATATGGCTCGCTCAAAAATATTACCACTGCGGTTCAAAAGGAAGTACTCGCTGGCCAAGCTACGGTAGTGCAATACCATGGTAGTCAAGAATATGCGCCAGAACCAAGCTTAGTTACCGAGCAACGATTAAAATCGGCGATCGATAGTGGAGCAGATCTAGCTATTGGCCACCACCCTCATGTCACGCAGGGTTTTGAGATTTATAATGATAAATTAATCGCTTATTCGATGGGTAACTTCATTTTTGATCAGTATTTTTATTCGACTCCTCACTCTTTTATATTATATGTATGGATGGACGGCGAAAAGTTTCATCGTGCTGAAATCATTCCAATTTATTTAAAAGGTTATAAACCAACTCCTGCGACTGGTATGCACCGCTTTACGGTACTCAAAAGATTACGACAATTATCGAAAAAACGTGGTGTTAACATTTATCCTTCTGGGGGGCACGGCGTGATTACCGCGCGTAGTTCAAAACAAAAGTACAACAGTGACTTCCAAATTTTTGGCACTGGAAAAGCCAATATTATGCCGCTTTATCGCAGTGATTGGAGCCAACAGTTATCGGCAATTAAGACTGATGATCCCGCACTGTCTTATCGTCTTGGGGTAAATTTGGTTAATGGTTCTGACTTTGAAAGTTACGACAGCTTTGACTCGAAAGAGCGAGGCTGGAATGTCGACCAAAACAGCTTTGCAATTAGTGAGCAAAAATCATTTAGCGGTAAACATGCAATGAAAACGATCTTACCGGTTAAGGGCAGTGATATCTTTGCCATGACTAACTTTAGACGGGTGTATAAGACGGGGAATCCGATGACTGTGGCACTGCGGGTTAATGCGAGTCACGACAGTGAAATTAAGGTTTATTGGCAGGGGCGTAACAAGAAAGATAAATTTAAGTACGCTCTAAACAAGGGTAAAAGACATTTGCTTAAGACGATTAGTGTCGCTGGTAGCAATGCTTGGCAAGTGGTTGAAGTACCTTTTAATTCACCGCGGATCGGCTATAAAAGTATTCGAATGATGGTTGAGATAACGAATAAAGATCCTAGCCAAAAAAATACTGTATTTATTGATGATGTAGCACTAATCGAATGGCAGTCTGCATATAGCACCATTGCTCGGTTACCAATAACCAACGGTTTAACATCGCAGGCATCATATATCGAGTTTAGCCGCCCATTGTCGGTGGGCGAAACGGTTGAGCTAATTTATCGCTAATAAGATAATTGCGATGATTGATTAAACTTATTGTTCGCTAATTTGGTTGATGATCTGGAGAAAATTGACCGCAGTTTGAGATAGCGCCTTATCTTCAATATATAATGCTTTTAGGTTGAAATGTAAGGTGGGCTCAATTGTGGCAATGGCAACATTGCCACTCATGTTCCCTCGTGCAGTATATTGGTCAATAACACAAATCCCCATTTCTTGAGCAACTAAACGCGCGGCTAAAAAGTAGGTTTGGACCTTAATATTGGTATTAACAGCGATATCATCTTCGGCCAAGCGACTCCAAATTAAATCACCGAGTGGGCCACTATCCCAAATCCCAATGACTTCATGATTTTCAAGCTGTTTTAGGGTAATTGATGTTGGTTTGTGTGGAAAGAAATCAACGGGATACATCATCACCAACTGCGACTCACAAATCGTCTGTTGGCTTACCCCTGGTAGCGGGGGAGGTGAAAACATCAGTGCAAAGTCTATTTGATGTTCTAGTAGTGCTTGCTGAACTTCATCATTATGCATGGTTTGCAGATTGATGTTTACATGAGGGTTTTGTTTTTTATAGATAGCAACGGCCTCTGGTATTAGGTTAAAACCCAATGCAGGAGTAAGTCCTATATTAATATTTCCAGTTTTGATTTTTTTTAAATTAATTGCCGAATTTCTCACTGATCTAATTTGTTTATAAACCTTGTCGACTTCGCTAAATAGCATTTGGGCTTCTTGGGTCGGGCTCAACCGACCCTTTACTCGATCGAACAGGGCAAAGCCGAGTTGCAATTCGGCATGGGCCAATACCTTACTAACGGATGGCTGAGAAACATGCAAAAAATTTGCGGCATTAGTAATTGAACCTGTGACATAAATGGCGTGAAATACTTCGATATGACGTAAGCGCATAATAGGATCCCTGTGATGAATAAATGCCGACCGTATGAATAATTGCAGTCAAAATGTAGCGTGGTGATATAGCTGAGATAATAGCTACTGGTGATCAAGATAACATCAACAATAGCTATTGTATTTTAATATAAATTTAACATTATATAACCCAAGGTTATACTATCGTAATAAAGGGGTAATTGTTTTTGATATTGAACCATGTCAATACTATAGCTGAAGTTTAATTGCTGTTGTATTAAGTTTGTTGTTACGAAAATGTTTTAATTAATCATTGATAAACTATAAAAATATGGCAGAAAAATAGTATCTATTATTATAAATATAACAACAGAGGCAGCTATGACTGTGAGATATATGAAAACTACAATAACCCCGAAATTTAAGTTAAAACACCTTAGCATTTGTGTATTAGCCGCATTATCATCACAGCTGGTTAGTGCCGCAGAAACTGATAAAGAAAAAACGATTGAACGTATTTCAGTTACTGGCTCGAATATTAAACGGGCTGCTGATGTCGGGTCATTACCTATCACTGCATTAAGCGAGCAAGATATTGAAAATACCGCAGCGATGACTGGTGATGAACTACTGCGGTCGATCCCACAAATCGGCGAAGTTAACTTTGGCGGAGCGACTGGTAATGGTGGCGTTAATGACGCCCGTGGTGATGTTTCATCGATCAATTTACGTGGTGTCGGTTCTGGCAATACCTTAACGCTATTAAATGGTCGTCGTTTGGTGACTCACCCAGGCACCCAGTCAGAGAATTTTGTGCCGGTTTCTACTGTCAATGCCAATACCTTACCTGTTTCTGGTTTGCGCTCACTGGAAGTTTTAAGAGATGGAGCAGCAGCAATTTACGGTTCTGATGCTGTCGCTGGGGTGGTTAATTATTTGTTAAAAGACGATTATACTGGTTCTCGGGTCAGTTTATCTTATGGTGGCTCAGCAGGCACACCACTTGATGAAACCACTTTTAGTTATTTAACGGGTTTTGATTTCAATGAAGATAAGACTCACATAACTGCCTCTTTTACTTATTACAAACGCAATGGCATGATGGCGAGTGAGCGAGCATATTCAGCTAGCCACGATCTAAGAAATTATCCTGGGCTACCGCCAGAATTTATTGGGGATACTCAATTAGACAATCGTTCGACGGCAACGCCTTGGGGTGACTTTAGTTCTGATACCCTCGGTCGATTCCATTTACAACCTGATAGTGAGTCGGGTTGTGTTGTAGCCTTAGACGGCGGAGTTTGTGCCGACAGTGGTAGTTTTCCCCGTGATCAGCGTTTTGATCGTGGTACTACCCGATCATTGGTTTCTGATGTTAATCGACTCAATTTCTATAGCTATATTACCCATCAGTTAAGCCCTGACTTAGAATTTTTCTCCGAACTAACTTATTATAAAGCCGAGGCAAAAAGAACTCGTGAGCAAACGCATAATTTGAGTGCCCAACGCTTCAAAATTTCAGCAGATGGCGCTTTTAATCCATTTAATGAACAAGTTAGTTTACGTAGCTACCGTGCTGTTGATACGGGTCCTCGTTATATCGAAGTTGATGATGATAGTTATCGTATCTTGGGTGGTTTAAAGGGAGAGTGGGGTAATTGGTATTGGGAAACAGCGGCATTTTATACCACGGCTAAAACTAACGATCGTGCTAATCGGATTCAGGCTAGCGCATTCCAAGCGGCTATTAATAATACTGATGCGACTTTAGCCTATAACATTTTTACTGGTGGCGATATTAATAATCCTAATAGCGGTGACAGTACCCTAAATCCGCAAAGTGTTATCGATCAATTTATGGTTAATGTCTCACGTGATTCTGAAACCAGTTTGGCATCGATTGACTTTAAGGCGAGTAATGGTGAGTTATGGAGTTTACCTGCTGGTGATGTAGGGATTGCAATTGGTGTTGAATTTAGACATGAAACATTTGAAGATGACCGTGATGAGCTGTTAGATGGCAGTCATCCATTTGTTGATCAGGTAACTGGCGTACAGCTATCAGGCAGTGATGTGCTTGGGAGCAGCCCAACACCAGATTCAAAAGCAGATCGCGATGTTAGCTCTGTCTTTATTGAGTTGTTAGTGCCACTAGTCGATGCTGGTGA
>JABSRU010000065.1 GCA_013214965.1 Gammaproteobacteria bacterium | reverse complement strand
TATCGTATGCCGTTGCACTGCATTTCACGTGTTTTCTACATTCATAATAATCAACTCTAGTTTCACAATGACCAAAAACCATCCCGTTGCCACCCAATAACTGAACTTCAACCTTTAATGATTTTTTTAATGCCTTCTTCGATGGTAATGTTTTATTTCTACTATCTTGGCAGAAATCAGTGTTAACAAAACCAATAACTGACGCGTCAAAATTTAAAATTTCGGTTTGGGAGTATTCTTCTACAGCACTTGCACGAGCAGACTTTTGTGCCTTATTAATGACGTAAGATCCAAAATTTGTGTTTAAAGTCATACCACCGCAACCATTAAGTAAAAGAATAATCAGTGTAAATGCTAGACATTTATTCATATTCTAAAGCTCCAATTGGTATAACTCTTATTACATCACCAAACTGCGCGATGAATTTCTGTCGTCTTTCGTTGTTTTATTTTATTAAAAATACTAACAATTTAAGGGCTGAAACTCAATGTGTTCTGTATGCGGTATTTTCATGATTAAGATCTATGATGACATCAGTTGGCGAGATGATTATTAATCACCTCGCCATCATGATTGCTAAAGAGTCAGTTCACCTTTGATGTTTTGACCCATTAACTGCTTTATTTTCTCACCGGTAAGATCTTTACTTAATAACCAATGTAACTTAGTTAATGCAGCCTCAATGGTCATATCATGGCCACTAATTACGCCACACTCGATTAAGCAGTTACCGGTAGCATAGCCAGTCATATTGACTTTACCTCGGTGACATTGACTTAAATTGACCACGACAATTCCTGCATCATTTGCCTGTTTCAATGTATCGAGCAAGCTTTTGTCTTGAGGTGCATTACCGACCCCATAACTTAGCATTATTAGTGCTTTTACCGGCTGTTTAATGATATTAGACACAACATCACTACTGATACCTGGGTAAAGCATCACCACGCCAATGGGTTGTTCGGTAATCGGCTCGACTCGCAGTGGTAGTGATAAATCTTGGCTAATTTCCCCTGCGCCAAGTTCAATATTAATACCGACCGTCAATAATTCTGGAAGATTAGGGGAGTCAAAAGCATTAAAACCATCAGCGTATGCTTTAGTTGAACGGTTGCCTCGCAATAATCGATTATTAAAAAATAACGTTACTTCATTAATTTGATAATTAGCGGCCAAAAATAGCGAGTTTAATAAGTTAGATTGCCCATCGGAACGTAATTGAGAAAAGGGAATTTGCGACCCAGTAATAATTATCGGCTTCGACAGGTTTTGAAACATAAATGACAAGGCAGATGCGGTGTAAGCCATGGTGTCTGTGCCATGTAAAATCACGAAACCATCATAATCATCGTAACGACTTTCAATATCACTAGCAATGCGCTGCCAGTCTTTGGGTTTCATGTCTGACGAGTCAATTAACGGTGAATATTCGCTGATGGTGAATTCTGGCATTTCTGAGCGAGTAAACTCTGCATTATTGAGCAAACAGTTGGTCAAAAAACCTTTTTCAGGCACAAAACCATTAGGGGAGGGAGTCATACCGATTGTACCACCGGTGTAGGCTATATATATTTTCTTTTTATTTGTCATGAGATAACTTTTAATACCAGCTCGGTATTAACCGAGCTGGTTACTTGTTGATTATTGAACACACTCAATACAGTAAAGGTAGGTATGTTTAGGATCATCAAATTCGGTAAAAATTGATAACTGGCTATTAATTTGCGCTAAAATTTTGCTGATTGGGCTTGCTGCTGGTGCTTCAATACCTAAGGTAGTGACGACTTCTCCCATCATTTTTTTGAAAAACATTTGCATTGGAGTGAGCTGTTTTTCGAAGACCTTGGCGCTGTAATTATCTAATTTAGCTAATTCTGCCGCCTGTTCAATGGCAAGTTCAAAGTTACCAAGCTGATCGATAAGACCAAACTCAAAGGCTTTGGCGCCAGACCACACACGGCCTTGGGCAATATTATCGACTTCAGATATGGTCATGCCTCGAGAAGTACTAACCAAGGTTAAAAATTCTTGATAACCATGTTCGATATAGGTTTGCATTAACTTTTTGAAACCTTCTGGTAGATCACGAGTGATGGTAATACCAGCGAGCTCTTTGGTGGCAACACCATCGGTATAAACGCCAATCTCTGCCAATGTATCTTCAAAGGTGTTCATCATGCCAAAAATACCAATTGAACCGGTGATGGTTGTTGGTTGAGCAATGATTTTGTCAGCGCTGGCGGCAATCCAATAACCACCTGAAGCTGCCACGCTGCCAAGGGAAGCAACTACTGGTTTACCTGCGGCTTGCAGCGCGATAACTTCTTGGCGAATTTGTTCTGAGGCATAAGCACTACCACCGCCAGAGTCAATTCGTAATACCACCGCTTTAATCGAGTCATCTAAGCGAGCTTTACGCAGTAATAATGACGTACTAGCACCACCGATGGTACCGCTAGGCTGATGACCGTTGAGGATAGTGCCTTTAGCAACGATAACGGCAATATTAGCTTTCGGGCCAAAAGGGTTACTGCTGTTGTTGAGCGCAACATAATCTTGGAGGCTGACTTTGTTAAATGACATTTTATTTTTAGACGGACCAACAATCTCAGTAATCGCTTCGATTATGGCAAAATCACTCGCCAGAACATCAACTAAATTTCTATCTTTGGCCAGCGTAGCAAAGTCACCATTAGCGGCTTTGAGCGAGGCTAAAAGGTCATCGATATTAAGGTCAAATTCCGCTGGTGTAATACCGCGTTGTTCCGACACGTCGGTAACATAAGATTGCCACAAATCGCCTAACCAGTCGGTATTAGCCGTTTTAGCTGCTGCTGACATGTTGTCACGTAAATAAGGTTCAAGTGCTGACTTATAAGTACCGACTCTAAAAACATGCGTATTTATTTTAAGCTTTTCAAGTAGCGTTTTATGGTAAAGGCGGTAACGAGAAAAACCATCAATAGACACCATGCCTTTGCTATTCATTAATATTTTGTCAGCGTAACTGGCTAAATAATATTGTGCCTGGTTATAGCTACCACCAATGGCATAAACCGGTTTGTTGCTTTGTTTGAAGTTGGTTATCGCTTGGCCAATTAATTGTAATTTCGATAATGAACCATGAGACATGCTACTGGAGTCAATCACGAGCATCTTAATGTCATCGTCATCGGTGGCGTTATTAATGGCAAATAATATATCGCTCAATAACGTTTCTGAGGCTTGTTGTGGTGCGCCAGCGGCTTCATTACTAATTTGTTCGATTGGATTGTCAGGCTTCTTTTGTTCAACAATATTACCTTGAATATTAATCAGTAACGCAGCATCTTCTATTTGTGGCGTCTGTTGTTGTTGCTTTGAACTGATGATAATAGCGACAATAATACCAAAAAATATTAAATTTAAGATAAGTTTACGGGTATTGTTGATTACGCTCCATAGAAATGAGAATAACCTCACTAGGATGTTTCTTTGTTGTTTCATTAATTTTCTCTAATCATTTCAATGATATTAATTGTAACTTAAACAATTAATATTACGAATCTATATTTGTAACAGATGTTTTCTAAAAATTATTAATATTCTATCATTCATCGATTTATCATAGCTAATAAAACAATTATAATGTCGGTCTAACTGAGCAAAAGATAACTAATTAGATGAATCAAAAAAAAGAAATGCCACAAATTAACCCTTTATCTTTATTGAAACAGGGATGGCAACTAACCGTTACCCATTACAAAATATTTATTCCTGCTATATTTTTGGCCTTCGTATTAATTTATGGTCTGCATTCTCAACTGATGTTGATTTTGGCGCAACAGTTTCCACAAGCTGATGAATTAGAATTAATTTTCAAATCTAGCGCCATTGTCGGTTTATTGATTGCGCCAATCGAAGTTGGTTTTATGATGTTAGGCGTTAAAGCGGCTCAGGGTAAAACGCTAACGTTTTCTGATTTGTTTCGTTATTTGTCGAAAACACCGATGATTATTTTGCTGGCGATTATCATCAATGGTTTAGTTCAACTCGGACTCTATTTATTATTACCTGGTATATTCTTAATGGTGTCATTATCGATGGCTCAACTGTTGTTGTGCGATAAAAATTACTCAATGATTAAGGCATTAACTGAGTCAACTCGCGTGGTCATGAAACATTGGTTTAGTTGTTTATCCGTTTATATGTTGTTAATTGGTTTAATTTTACTATCATTTCTAACCATGGGAGTGGCATTAGTTATTACTGTTCCTCTATATTTGTGTGTGAAAGGCTTACTGTATCAAGTGTTATTTACTGGCGGTGAGGACTTAACATTAAACCCTAGTGAGTTTGAGGCCTAATGATATGAGATTTGGATTTGTTGCCAGATTTACCCTGGCAATCGCCGTTTTTGTGATGATAATATTTACGTTTAAAGTCATTATCCCTGTCATCACCGATCAAATAAGAGACGAAACTATCGTCACTAAAGAGCCCGTTGATGTACAGGAAAAATTGCCTGATTTTGGAGGAATTAGTGATGTGACTAAGAAAAAAATTGCATTTTTTGATTTCATCCGACCAGGTATTGAAAAAGCGAATGCTCGCATTATGCTCGATCGTCAGTATTTACTGAGTATTAAGCAGTTATTACACAACGGTGGTGAGATTGAATACTCACAGCGCCTCGAAAAAATCACTCAATATTATCGTTTAGATAACATCGAACTCTCGATTGATATGCTCAATACCTTACTCTTGAGAGTCGACATTATTCCACGTGAATTAGTGATGGTTCAAGCCGCGAATGAATCCGGGTGGGGCACTTCACGTTTTGCACGCCTTGGCTTTAATTTCTTTGGGCAGTGGTGCTTTTCACCTGGTTGTGGATTGGTTCCGTCATCAAGAACCGATGGTGCTAATCATGAGGTCGAGATTTTTGTCGATGTCGAAGCGTCAATCACCAGTTACTTACGTAATTTAAATACTCATAACGCCTATCAGTTATTAAGACAGATTAGGGCCGAATTAAGAACCAATAACGCTAAAATTGATGCTAAACACCTAGTGATAGGTTTAAGAAATTATTCACAACGTCAAGACGATTACGTCATCGAATTATTACAAATGCTTAGGCACAACAAGGCTTATTTATGAACACAGTAAAACGAATGCTTATTACTTCGGCATTATTAACCGCCAGCATCACGCCGTCAGTGTCGGCAGGGGTTGAAACCTCATTTACTTACAATGGATTGTATAAAAGCATTAAAACAGCTTCCGCTGCACAATATTCTCAATTGTCGCTTAATTTTTATTTATTAAAGAAAGCGAGTAATCAAGTTTGCCCGATCGAAAGTAGCTTTTTAAGTGATGGTGAAAATAAGCTTGATTTGTTGGTGAAGGCTAATGGCCAAATGTTGTTGCCATTGGATAAAAACCTTAAGAAAGATCATGCCGCAATCACGATTACCACGCCCGAAAAAGACATGTGTAATTTACGAATGAAAATAGAAGTCGCTTCATTTGAATTAGAGAATACGACGGTTAGCTCCGTGACTAGTTGGCAATCACAAATGCAGGCATTATTTGCTGATTTAGCCGGCTGGCCTGGACGTTATTTTATGCCTGATGTTATTGGCTTGAATTTTAACTTTGCAGCAAGTGGGCAACATGAAGTGTATCTGATGGACCAAGGACAGCGCACCTTGTTAAAACGAACACAATCCCAATTAATATTTATTAGCACAACTGAGCTTGAACGGTTAAATCAAGACGCGAATTTAGTTTTTTCCACGCCTTTATTGTCAGTGACACCGCAGCTAGAACACTAACTCAATTTAAAGACTAGCTCAATTCAATAATATCGATATGTTCGGTCGGTTTCGGTGCTGAAAACTCTTCAGTATCGAAAGCTTGATCGCCATTGACATCGGCAACACCCGTAGTAATCCCTTTGAAGTCAAATAGATTATGATCAGATAAATGTGATGGCGTGACATTTTGAATCGCAGTAAACATGGACTCAATACGACCCGGGAATCGGCTACTCCAATCTTGCAACATGCCTTTGATGGCTTGACGTTGTAAATTATCTTGTGAGCCACAAAGGTTACAAGGAATAATTGGGAATCTTTTTAACTGGGCATAGCGCTCAAGGTCTGCCTCGGCACAATACGCTAACGGGCGGATCACAATGTGTTCGCCATTGTCGCTACATAGCTTTGCTGGCATTGACTTTAGTTTGCCACCGTAAAACATATTGAGAAACAGAGTTTCCAACATATCATCGCGATGATGACCTAATGCAATTTTAGTGGCACCAAGTTCTTTGGCTGTGCGATACAAAATACCCCGACGCATTCTTGAACATAATGAGCATGTTGTTTTACCCGGGGCAATTTTTTCGACCACGATAGAGTAGGTGTCTTCTTCGACAATTAGATACTCAATCCCTAGTTTATCCAAGTATTGTGGCAATATGTGCTCAGGAAAACCTGGTTGTTTTTGATCTAAGTTTACCGCAATGATATCAAAGTGAATTGGTGCACGCTGCTTCATTAAAATCAGTACGTCTAGCATCGCAAAACTGTCTTTGCCACCGGATAAACAGACCATGATTTTGTCACCGTCTTCGATCATCGAAAAATCACTAATTGCTTTGCCAACATTGCGCGTTAGCTTGCGCTCTAATTTTTTTAATTGGGTTTTTTCTTGATCTGAAATTGGTTGTTGCATCAATGTTGTTCCGGCGGGTATAAAAAAGCCGCCATTATACAGTAGGCGGCTAGTGAACAGAACTTAATTAAGCTAATCTAAAAAGTTAATTTATGCGAGTGGAGAAACAAATCCTTGCGGTTTAATTGCTAGCAAGTCACATTCAATACGGTCAATGACATGTTCAGCTGTATTGCCAATGAAAGCAGCAGACAAACCTGTTCGGCCGATAGTACCGATGACCACCAATTCAACATCAAGACTTTGTGCAACCGTTGGTATGACATCTTCCGCGAGACCTTCTTGAGTGATACAGCAACTTTGATCTAATTTAAACTGGTTCGCAATTTTATTCATCGCTTGTTCGTGATGATTTCGGACACTACTATTATATTCACTAAGATTAAATTCAGGAATTTCAATCGCAATATTAACCGGGGTGCCAGGGTAAGCGTTAACCAGTTTAACTTTAGCATCAACCACTTTAGCAATGTCAGTGGCGTGTTGTACCACGGCATGATTTAACTCGATATGTGATAGATCTTCACTGATTGCGTTCACCGCAGTTAAAATAGTCCCGCCTTGAGGCCAAGCATGGTCTTTTACCAGTAAGACATCACAGGGCGATTTTCGTAATAAATGCCAATCAGTTGGGGTAAAGATAACGGATTTTATTTTACCGTGCTTGTGAGTTGATTTAACTAATAAATCAATATCATGCTTAATGACATGGTTAATAAATGCTTCAAAGGGGCGACTGTGCCATGTTACCGTGCATTCAATGGTTAAATCGTCATACTTGGTCACTAGATCAGCCAACCATTGCTGTTGTTGTTCGATAACACCTTGGCGCATTGCTTCACGTTCGTCATGGGATAACATTGATGTCATTTCATAGGACAGATCATAGATACATAAAATCAGTGAAATTTTGGCGCCATAGCTCCGAGCTAAAAATGCAGCACGGGCTAAGCTTGGCTGCTCTTCAACAGTGGGGTCTACCACAACTAATATATTTTTATATTTCATCATCATCGGTCACCTATCTTGTTGGTATATACTCATAATAGCTCAAAAAGATGATGAAAAAATAGGACTTACATCAATTTATTGTTATTCAATGAAATTTATTTATCTCGTTTCATCGCTCTTCGGCATTTTCTGGGATTAGATACTATACCCATAATCAATGAAGATGCAGGTTTTGTAACGCTCTAAAACCCGATCTACTGCGTTGCGCTCAATCCCAATAGCCAGCTATTGCTCAGTCGCGCGCCTTGTACATCGAATTTTATATCAGGTACAAATTCCTGCATTTCCAATGGTCACGGGTATATAATAGGTTCTATCTGAGGAGGATATATGAAATTAGGCGTTATTGGTTTTGCATTATTATTGTGGGGGCCTAATATCACAGCTAAAGACCTCGATAGCTTTTTTAGCTTGCACCCCAAACTGTCGATATTAATGACTCGTGATGTCAGCTTTGGTGAGACACTTGATAAAATACTTGACCGTTTGCCTGATAATAATAAACGCTATTTATCCCATGAAAGATTTCATCAGGTCAAAGTGAAAATGTTACTACATCGGCGAAGTGATTTTATACTGGAATATCCATCAACATTGTCTGATATGTCAGAGTTTTCTGAGATTGGACTCGTTGGTAACCCTATTAAAGGGGGCATCTAGTTTTGTACTAGGGTATTTCATGTGCAGTAATAATGAAAAAAGTAAAGCCGCTATGGTAGTGATTAATCAAACACTGGTTAGATTATATCAGTCGGGTGAGTTACGCCAATTACATTTGTCCCGTCTTCATCGTGCCGATAGAGCGTTATTTACCTCTGATTTTACTCAAGAGTTTCATTAATTGATGTTACTAACTAAAAAAACTATATCCAATTGCTTGGGTATAGTTTCTTATTGGATATTTTACTGTTATGAAACAGCTTTAACACCGCTGGCTTGTTCTAAACCTGCATCGTCCAAAATGGTGATGAACTTACCTTGCACGGCTATTAAATCCGCTTTTTGGAATCGTCCGAGTAAACGCGAAATCGTTTCAACGGTTAAACCTAAGTAGTTACCGATGTCGCCACGGGTCATGGTAAAACGAAATTCTTTTGATGAGAAACCGCGTTCACCTTGACGTCGTCCAAGACTATGAATAAAAGTTGCTAAACGCTCTTCGGCACTACGTTTACTTAGTAACATAAGCATCGCTTGATCATTTAATATTTCGTCACTCATTAAACGCATCATTTGTTGGCGCAGGCGTGGCATCCGTCCAGATAACGCATCGATGGTATCAAATGGTATTTCGCAGACCATCGAGGTTTCGAGTGCGATGGAAAAACTTTGATGTTTTTGCTGACCAATGCTGTCAAAACCAATGATATCACCAGCAAGATTAAAAGAGGTTACTTGTTCATGCCCGTCAGCGGAAATGGTGTAGCTTTTAAAGCTACCAGCGCGAATAGCATATAATGCATGCAGCGGCTGACCAGCACTGCAAATTAAATCGCCTTTTTGAATAGGTTTCTTGCGCTCTATAATATTATCCAGTTGCCCCATTTCAGTATCGTTAAGGGTAAACGGGATACATAAATCAGCCATATTGCAGTTTTGGCAGTGTATAGTATTCGATCCGTGGCAAGATTTAGTGCTCATAATTACAGATAATCCATCAATTTCGGTGATATCGCGGATATTATCATTAAAAAATGTGATGAGCTAGATGAATTTTTAAATCAGGTTAATTGCTGAAACCACCATGTTAATCCCATACATTAATATGAGTGCCGCTGCAATAGTTCTAAAGGCTATATGCTTAAGCAATTTAGACAATTGTTGGGCAAAAATGCCCATCGCTAACATGGCAGGTAACGTGCCGAGGCCAAATCCAAGCATAATGAACGCCCCCGAAACAGGAGATGCGCTAGCGGCTGACCACGTTAGTGTACTGTAAACCAAACCACAGGGCAGCCAACCCCAGATCATCCCAAATGGCAACGCTGAAATAGGGTGTTTGAAGGGAATGAATTTTTTCGCTAACGGCGCTATATAACGCCAAGCAAACTTGCCGACAATCTCAATTTTAGTTAAGCCGTTAAACCATTGGCCAAGATAAAGCCCGAGTAAAATTAACATTAAACCGGCCATTAACGATAAAACGTGTACAACAAGGTGGGATTTAAGGGCAAAAAATTGCATGCTAATGCCAATGAGCGCGCCAGCAATGCAATAACTCACAATCCGGCCGATATTATAGCTAATTAAGTAGGGGATACGGTGGCGAATAGCAAGACGATGATGCGGCGGTATATTGGTTGAGAATGCGCCGACAATACCACCACACATGCCTAAGCAATGGCCACCACCCAGAAAGCCGACGAGCATTGCGGCAAAAAAATCATAGGACATTATTTTTCGCTATCATTAGCTTTAGGGGATGTTGGTTGCTGTTTTTTCTGTTCATGAAGGTCTTCATCAAACAAAATGTTAGCGCCTTGTCGATCTAAGTCATCGAATTGTTCGCTCTTAATCGCCCAAAAGAAAAACCACACTGCAATAGTGACAAGAATTAAGGCAACCGGAATTAACATTAATAAAATATTCATTGTTTGCCCTTTAATAAGCGAAGTGAGTTGGTAATAACAACGACCGAACTCAATGACATCCCTAATGCCGCTAAATAGGGTGGTAACATGCCCGCGATAGCAAATGGTACCGCCAGTAAATTATAACCGATTGCCCAGCAGAAGTTTTGCTTAATAATCCGGTTAACTTTGAGCGACAATTTAATGCCCGCCGACACTTTGGTTAAATCATCGTGCAGTAGCACAATGTCAGCACTGGACTTGGCAATGTCACTGCCACTGCCCATGGCAAATGATATGTGCGCACCAGCCAAAACAGGCGCATCATTCACGCCATCGCCAAACATTGCCACAATTTCACCTTGTTGTAGGCTCATTAGATAATCAAGCTTGTCGGCAGGACTTTGCCCTTTGACTAAATACGTTGTGTTAAGTTGTGCCATCACATAATCACCGTGATTTGAGGCATCTCCGGTTAAGATAGTCGTGTCTATATTAAGGCGAGTGAGAAAATCGATTAAGGATTTACTGTGGGTTCGAATTGAGTCGACTAAATAAATGGTGGCGAGTAATTGTTGTTTGCAGCTAAGGTAAATAGTGACTTGTTGGTCTGATTGAGCGGTCGAGACAACGGTATCGGTTAACCCTAAAGTGTAATTTTTCGATCCTAGTTGGTAATGATGACCATTAATCATCCCTTCAATTCCACCGCCTGATGAAGCTTGGCAGTCTGATAGTTGATAACTAGGATCTTGATAATCAGTGAATGCACTGGCAATCGGATGGTTACTACTAGACTCTAATGTCGCACACAGTGCTAAAATCTCGGATGTTGGCAGCGCTGAATCAACATGACTGACCTTAAAGACACCGGAGGTTAGGGTACCTGTTTTATCAAAGCAAACATGGGTAATTTTTGCCAAAATATCAAAGGCATCGGCGGATTTTACTAATAACCCATTTGCTGTCATCGTGGCATTGGCGCAGGTATATGCCGATGGCGTTGCTAAAGAAAGCGCACAAGGGCAAGTGGCAATTAATACCGCGATGGCGATCCAAAATGCATCATCAGCACCCAACAGCGTCCAACCGACATAAGTTAATAACGACAGACTAATAATGCCAATCACCACATATTGCGCAATACTATCTGCTAACGTCGCAAGTTTAGGACGGTTATTACTTGATTGCTCTTGCAACCGAATGATTTGAGATATTAAGCGGTCATGACTATTGCAGCTGACTTCTATCGTTAATGGACTATCAATGTTTTCTGTACTGGCATAGACATTATCACCGATCTCTTTAATAACAGCGAGAGACTCTCCGGTTAATATCGCTTCATTGGTGTTTGAGTTCCCTTCAACAATAATGCCATCAGCGGGGATGATTTGTCCGGGTTTAACCAAAATAATATCACCAATGCTTAGGGTTTTTGCGGGAACGGTACGTTGAGTACCTTCACTAATTACTTGAGCGGTTGCTGGAATGAGCTTAAGAATATTACTGCTGGTTTGTGCTGCTTTCTTTTTGGCTCGTTGTTCGATGAAACGTCCAGTGAGTAGAAAGAAGGCAAACATCGAGATTGATTCAAAATAGACTTCGCCAGTGTCATTGACTGTCGCAATGACACTGGCAATAAACGATAAAATAATCGCCAAAGAGACCGAAACGTCCATATTGAAACGCTTTGCCAGTATGGCGCTAATCGCATTGGCGTAAAAAGGTTGTGAGCAATAGAACACCACTGGTAACACAATGATAAAGCTGACCCAGCGAAAATAGTCAGCTAGCCCATCACTGAGTGTGCCTAACACATCAAAGTAATTAGCCATCGCAAACATCATCACTTGCATGGTCGCCAAACCAGCAACCACCAGTTTGCGTAAGTAAGCGTTAGCTGTGGCTAATTCATTTTCTTCGGCGGCATCGGGTTGAAAAGGGTAGGCTTTATAGCCGACTTTGGCCACTTGAAGTAAAATTTTGGATAGTTTAAGTTCGTTATCGACCCAGGTTACTGATAAACGGGCTGTTGTCGTATTGACATTACACTGAATTAAGCCAGGTAAAGTCACTAATTGTTTCTCTATTAGCCAAGCACATGCCGCACAGGTGACGTTTTCAACGGTTAAAATAACTGATTTTTGAGCGCCTGACATTTGTTCAACAAATTCTTGTTGAATCTCATCAATATCGTAAGACAGTAACTCCGTTAACTCTTGGGGAATGAGCTCGGTAGCTTGAGCGCCTTTCTCTGTGCGATAACTGTAATAATTTTCGAGGCCGTTGTCGATAATTGACTGGGCTACGCCTTGGCAGCCCAGACAACACATCGTTTGAACTTGTTCATTGATAGTGACGGTTAAATCAACATTACTATCAATAGCTAATCCACAGTGATAACAATCAGGTTGTAAAGGGTTAGTCATTAACTGCGATCAAATGAATCTAATAATGTTGATATATTTGATGGGAAATGATCAACAGTTTGAATTCGCCAGCTAGCATTAAATGATTCGAGTTGAATGGTCCATTTACCATCAAAACTATGCTCAACATGACTGCTATATAAGCCGTTAGCGTCTGCGGTCATTAGAAGTTCAAAATCTTTGATTTTTTGGGTGCGGTGAATAAAGCGCAACCGTAATGCTGCTTGTTGTTTTTCGCCCATCAGTTGCGTCAATTCAACTTGATTGTCTTGATCAACATCTAATTGGAATTTAAGTGCTAAGCGAAAGGCATTATCTAACCGGGTTAAATCGACATTAATCGCTTTACCTTTCTTATAATAATCTTCAACCACCATGTCTGGTTTGTTAGCAATAGCAATGAAAAGGGTAGTGACACTAGCGACGACTGCGCATAGCGGTAATATAATTAAGACCCATGGCCAAAATTGCTTGTACCAAGGTTCAATAGGTTGTTCCACAATAACTCCGATTTTTAAATTTAATTACGTTAGCCGACTAGATAAACAAATAAGCTAATGTAATTAAAAAGGCTCCGATCGTTGATCGGAGCCAGTTTATGATATTACTTGTTAGATAAACTGTAAACGTAAGCAGAGATTACGTGTACTTTATCATGACCAAGAATATCTTTCCAAGCGGGCATAATACCAATGCGGCCGTTAGCAACCGAATCTGTAATTGCACGCTCAGAACCACCATATAACCAAATATTATCGGTTAAATTTGGTGCGCCCATCACATGCATGCCTTTACCATCAATACCATGACAACCGGCACAAATACCAAATTTGGCTTTACCGGCAGTGGCATCTTTAGCGTTAACTTTACGACCACTTAGGCTACGAACATAAGCAACAACTTCTTTAACGCCTTGTTCACCACCCAATACAGCAGACCAAGAAGCCATCGCCGTGCTGTTACGCCCGTGCATAATAGTTTCTTTGATCTTTTCCATGCTGCCACCGTGTAACCAATCATTATCGGTTAGGTTAGGGAAGCCACGTTGACCGCGAGCATCACTACCATGACATTGGGAACAGTTTTGAATGAATAAGCGTTGTCCAACTTTAATCGCTTCAGGATCTTTCGCCAATACATCAATTGGTTTAGCAGCATAAGCAGCAAAGATCGGGTCAAAAGTTTCTTTGGCCATCGCCATTTCCATGTCGTACTGGATAATAGCGCCTTTCTCTTTTTCGGCTAATACTGCGGCTTTAGATTCTGCTAATGAATAAACGATTTTATTGGCACTTTTCCATTGCCAAGGGCCTTCATAGTTAGCAACACCATAAAGTGCTAAATAACCAATACCCCAAACAATTGAAATAGCGAACATATATGTCCACCATTTTGGTAGTGGATTATTCATTTCGACAATGCCATCAAACTTATGCGGCATTTCTTTGCCTTCTTCTCCCATTGTGTCCACTATAACCATGCGTAATATGTATGCACAGCCTAATATGACGATGAGAGTACCACCGATAATCCATGAACTCCAGAAGGTACTCATAGGGTCTCTTCTCCTGATTTTTTGTCTGTTGTTTGATCTTGCTCATCGGCAAATACATAGTTTGCCGCTTCATCAAACGCTTTCTTACGTCGTGAACTATACGCCCAAGTGTAAATGCCGATAAATAAAACCAGCATTCCCACTGTTACGATGCCACGAAATGTACCGTAATCCATAGGAGCTCCTATTTTAAGTGGGTGCCGAGAGACTGTAGGTACGCAATTAATGCGTCAAGCTCAGTTTTGCCTTTAACAGCATCTTTAGCACCTGCAATGTCTTCGTCAGTGTATGGAACATCAAAGTAGTCACGGAAAATCGATAGCTTTTTAGCAGTGAGTTCACCGTCCATCGTTGTTTGAGCCAACCAAGGGAAACCTGGCATATTAGACTCTGGTACCACCGCGCGCGGATCATTTAAATGAGCCACATGCCATGCATCGCTGTAGCGACCACCAACACGTGCCAAATCAGGTCCCGTACGCTTAGAGCCCCACAAGAATGGGTGATCCCAAACCGACTCACCAGCTAATGAGTAATGGCCATAACGTTCTGTTTCATGACGGAACGGACGAATCATTTGTGAGTGACACTGTACACAACCTTCACGGATGTAAATATCTCGGCCTTCAAACTGCAAGGCAGTGTAAGGCTTCATATTTTTCATCGGCGTGTTGGTTTCAGACAAAAACAACTGTGGCGTTATTTCAACTAATGTCCCGAAACTAATCGCAACAATCGCTAATAAACCAAGTAAACCAGCGTTCTTTTCAACAAGTTCGTGATTGAATTTTTTAAACATGTCTCAATTCTCCTTACGCTGCTTTGTTAAAATTAGCGTTCGCATCTTCTGCAGTCACTGTTTTAAAGACGTTATAGGCCATGATAAACATACCCGTTAAGAAGAATACTCCACCAATGGCGCGCATTAGATAGAAAGGTTTTGAGGCCTGTAAACTTTCAACGAAACTGTAAGTTAATGTACCATCGGCGTTTATAGCACTCCACATCAACCCTTGCATTACGCCAGAAATCCACATGGCAACAATGTATAAAACAGTACCGATTGTCGCTAACCAAAAATGAGTATTGATTAACTTAGTACTATACATGTCAGTTTTCCCCCATAGGCGAGGGATCATATGATAAAGCGCCCCAACAGAAACCATCGCTACCCAACCTAGTGCACCTGAGTGTACGTGACCAATGGTCCAATCGGTGTAATGAGATAGTGCGTTAACCGTTTTTATGGCCATCATTGGGCCTTCAAAGGTAGACATACCATAGAAAGACAGAGAAACCACTAAGAAACGTAAAATAGGATCGGTGCGTAATTTATGCCAAGCGCCAGACAGGGTCATAATACCGTTAATCATGCCACCCCAAGACGGAGCGAATAGAATAATAGACATCACCATGCCAACAGTCTGAGTCCAATCGGGTAATGCGGTGTAATGAAGGTGGTGAGAACCGGCCCAAATGTACAATGCGATTAATGCCCAAAAGTGAACAATCGATAAACGATAAGAATAAACAGGACGTTCAGCTTGTTTAGGAACAAAGTAATACATCATCCCTAGGAAACCAGCTGTTAATAGGAAGCCAACAGCATTATGTCCATACCACCACTGAACCATTGCATCTGTAGCACCGCCATATACTGAGTATGATTTCATCCAATCGACAGGGATTACTGCACTGTTTACGATGTGCAACACGGCAACGACTAAAATAAATGCACCGTAAAACCAGTTAGCCACATAAATATGTGAGGTTTTTCGGATCATCATTGTGCCAAAAAAGTTGACCGCATAAGCGACCCAGACAATAGTGATCAGAATGTCAATTGGCCATTCTAATTCTGCATATTCCTTTGATGAGGTATAACCCAACGGTAAAGAAATAACTGCAGCAAGTATCACTGCCATCCACCCATAAAAGGTAAATGATGCAAGTTTGTCACTAAACAATCTTGTTTGACAGGTACGTTGAACAACATAATAAGATGTTGCAAAAAGGGCACTTGTACCAAAACCAAAAATTACGGCATTAGTATGAAGTGGGCGAAGTCGACTGAAGGTTAGCCACGGGGTGTCAAAATTTAATTGTGGCCAGTAGAGCTGTGCTGCAATAAATACACCGACGGCCATTCCAACTATTCCCAATATTACGGTGGCAATAGCGAATTGACGGACAACGGTATAATTATAGTCAGCACTTGATGGACTTGAGTGAGTCATCTTAGGCTTCCATTGCTTACATTTTCTTGTTAAAACTAGCTATTTAAATAGCTATAAAACCTGTTCGAATCAACGAACAGAACCTACGCTTGATTCATTATTTACGAGTAAGAACCAGAACGTTATTATCATACGACAATAAGCGGCTATTGTAGCTTGATTTGGATCAAAGTTGAAATTTGATATTTGTCAAAACGTGAAATAATGCCATTATTTTTATTAAGTGAATAAAATATGTACGAAACCATTCACTTAATATGTTTTTTTGAGATAAAATGGCGGTTTGATGACGTGGATAACCGATGCGTAACTTTCTTTTCCTTATTAGCTTATTATTGTTAGTAGTCGGTTGTAATGAACCTGAGAAACAGGCGCTTGCCTCGGAATGTACCTTGGAGTTTGGTTGTCCTATTGAGCAGCTCGAACCCGTTGTCGATTTAACCCTTCCCCAACAAATCGTACCAGAACATTTATTTGATTTATCATTGAAATTTAGCTTACCTATTTTAAGCCTTCAAGCACATATTGAAGGAGTGTCGATGTACATGGGGAAAATTCCGGTAATGTTCGAGCCATTTAATAATAGCCCAGGGAACTACCAGGCGACAACAATATTAGGAAGGTGTAATGATGATCAAATGCAATGGCGTTTGGTTGTGTCGTGGCAGCAGAACAACCAAACAGTAAAAGCTTATCGTCAGTTTACGATTGCTCAGTAGCAGGATTGTTCAATATATAATCCCGAGCCTGAACGATGGCTATCTTAACTTCATTAGTCATCTCGCCGCGTTGTTTCGAGCTTAAATAGAAAGCCATGTCGATTTCATGGCGAATATAGCGCGCAGGAAGATGGCTTAATGCTAAACAACATATATCAGCAATAAAGTCGGCATTATATTCACTATAGCTTGGCTCTTGGTTGAGGTATTCTACAACTAATTTTTCATAATAATTATGTATATCAAGATCTAAGTGCATAATGAGCTCCGAGAAATAAAGAATTAAGTTAAACTTCGCATAGCTTCAAGATGTTTGCAAGGAGTTAATCCCAATCATCAATATTGTCGTCATATAGCCCAGAACTTAGTGCAACCTGTTCAACCAACTGGGCAAATTCTGAAAGGAAATCAGTGATTAATCCATACATTAATGGCCCGAAATTATTAATATTACTGTCTTCTTGTTGTTCTACTACCTGTTGAGCGTTGGCGCGATCATTAAAAAAAGTAAATGCCATCAATGCAATGGAGAAAGACTCGAGTAATTCTTCATCGACTTCTGAACAATTGATAAATTTTTCAGAATAAAAGGCCATACCAATGGTGAAGCCTAAGCTCCATTCATGTAATGGGTGACCGGATAAAAAGTTAGCTTCAATTTCATCTGAAAATTCAACGACCTCGGGTAAGAACATCTGAGATTCAAATATTTGATGACTGACTTCATTATACAATGTTGCTAAGGCCATGGTGATTTCGTCAGGAAGAGCTTCAATTTGGTGATTAAAAATACCCGCCAGCCATTGTTCAACAGGAATATCGTCAGGGGAACAAATAATCGCAAAAAAATAACCTTTAACAGCGGTTAACGAGAGTGTGCCAGCGGGAGATTTATCCAGTAACCAGCTATTTAATTGCTGTTGTTGTTCCAATGAGAGTTTTTGCAAAGTCGCTTCCTAAAAAACATGAATAAGCTATTTTACCTCAATTCTCATCAAATAACCGAGGTAAAATAGATCCCATCAGATAATGCATGCGCATTGATTATTTAATTGGATGGATGCTTATCTCTAATTGTTGCAGTGCAATCACTGCTTGAGTTCTGTTGCGGACATCAAGCTTTCTAAATATTGCGGTCGCATGCGCCTTGATCGTTGCTTCAGAAACACCAAGATCATAAGCAATTTGTTTGTTTAGCAACCCTTCGCCGAACATTTGTAACACTTTATATTGTTGAGGGGTTAAATCTGCGAGCTTATTACCAAAAACACTGCCTTCTTTAATATCAATTTTACTTAAGTCGATTCCTTCGGGTAGCCACATCTCACCTTGTAATACTTGTTCAAGAGCAATGGCTAAGTTATCGAGTGACGATGACTTAGGGATAAAACCGCAACTACCATAATGCATTGCTTTGGCGATAGTTTCAGTATCTTCATGGGCGGATATAATTACTACTGGAATAGCTGGGAAATGACTACGTAAATGAATGAGAGTTGAATAACCATGAGCGCCTGGCATTTCTAAATCTAAAATGACGAGGTCAATCTGCGCGTTATCATCGATTGATTTTTGCAGTGAGTCTGCTGACTCCGCTTCTAACCAGTTTGCATCTGGGTATGAAGCAATAAGTGCTTGGCGCAGGGCATTTCTAAAAAGAGGGTGATCATCTGCGATCAATATCGTTAGCTTATCTGACATTGCTTTCTACCTGTTATTATTTTTTAAATAGAGTTATACAACTTCTTTATAACAATTTTTCAACAAAACATGAATAGCTTATTAGTCTATATCCAATTTATTTTTGTTTAATTATAAGATGATAACGTAATAATATTAAAATGAGCGACAAAAAATACCATCTTGGATGATAATCGCATATAATCACTCGGATAGAATATAGAGCAACTAGGTACAGAGTTGATGTTAGATGTCGTAACAAAAATAGACGCGGATTATCCATTTCCAGCAAAACCATTACCCTTAAGCATTGATGAGAAGCAGGTTTTAAAAGCAAATATTAAACGGTTGCTTAAAGAACAAAACGCTGCATTAATTGCACATTATTATACCGATCCTGAAATTCAAGCCCTCGCGGAAGAGACGGGCGGTTGTGTCTCCGATTCCCTCGAAATGGCACGATTTGGTGCTGAACATCCGGCAAAAAAGTTAATTATCGCTGGTGTTAAGTTTATGGGGGAAACCTCAAAAATCCTTAGCCCAGAAAAAACAATATTAATGCCCACGCTTGAAGCGACCTGTTCATTAGATGTTGGCTGTCCGATTGATGAATTCAGCGCCTTTTGTGATCAACACCCTGAGCGAGTCGTTGTGGTTTACGCCAACACCTCAGCTGCGGTTAAAAAACGTGCTGACTGGATTGTAACATCAAGCATCGCCCTTGAAATAATTGAACATTTAGATGCGCAAGGTAAAAAAATCATTTGGGGACCTGATCGCCATCTTGGTGGCTATATTCAGCGCGAAACCGGTGCTGATATGTTGTTGTGGCAAGGTGATTGTATTGTTCATGATGAGTTCAAAGCGAAAGCGTTAAAAGACATGAAAGCCGTATTTCCTGACGCCGCCGTATTAGTGCATCCTGAGTCACCTGAAAATATAGTGGCGTTAGGCGATGCGGTTGGTTCGACGAGCCAACTGATAAGCGCAGCGCAAAGTATGCCTAATGACACCTTTATCGTGGCTACCGATCGCGGGATCTTTTATAAGATGCAGCAATTGATGCCCAACAAAACGTTTATTGCCGCACCAACCGCAGGCGAGGGCGCAACCTGTCGTTCTTGTGCTAACTGCCCATGGATGGCAATGAATGGATTAGCCGCCATTGAAAATGCGTTATTAGCCGATGATTTAAGCCAACATCAGATATTTGTTGATGAGTCGCTACGAGAAGGGGCTTTAATCCCTTTACGGCGTATGCTCGACTTTGCGGCTGAATTAAAGCTAAAAGTTAAAGGAAATGCTTGATTAATCATCACTTGAATCAAAAGCCATTGCAAAGGCTATTTGATTCAAATATGATAGCGCCACTTCAGCACACAGCTTGAAACATTAGGTGAGTTGTCCGAGTGGCCGAAGGAGCACGCCTGGAAAGCGTGTATACAGCAATGTATCGTGGGTTCGACTCCCACACTCACCGCCACATTCTAAAAAGCCCGATAATCTAAAGATTATCGGGCTTTTTGCATATGGGACTTAAAGCGTCTGTCGCTTGCGGAGCAAGTGTAATACCAATCTGATTAAATTTGTGATCTAATGACACAAGTCATAAAACAACATAAAATTAATAATGCATGCTATT
>JABSRU010000064.1 GCA_013214965.1 Gammaproteobacteria bacterium | reverse complement strand
GCCTAAATTGTCAGAGAAGTCTTCAGATTGTCCCGTTAATGCAACTAACCAGTTTTCAGCGAAGAAGTAACCAACTTGGCCGCTAAAATTAGTGTCGCTATCACCGTTCTCAACGTCAACGAAGTTAAGTTCTAATGCACCATAGAAATCATCTGCAAAATATTCGCCGCCTAGGTTGATGCCAAAAGCGTCGCCATCATAGTTGATATACGATGCGTTAACATTAGTCTTGCGACCCATAAATGCCGCTTCTGCCCATGCTGTATCTTTGGTGCTAACAGCATCAAAATAATGGGTACCTTTTATTGAAAAAGCGTTGTAGCTATCTACTTTCAAAAAATCTACATCAACTTGTGATTGATAGTCATTAGCGAATGCATTTACTGATAATAGGCTTAAGCCCAGTGCGATTGTTGTAAGTTTCATTTTTATCCTTGTAATGAAATGAGTATTAAAGAGACATTTAACAGAAAGGGTTGGCAGCAGGAGTAGCAAGCTAGCATGGTGCATAGCGCTTCATTTCCTTTGGGCAGCAACTTCAAATCCGTTTGCGAGCGCATAATATAGTACAGTTTAGGGTTTAGCAAATTTAAATCGAAATATCTTCAAAAATACGCATTTAGAACTATAAAATAATGACGTTACAACCAAAATACGTATCATTCTCATTTTAATGCTACAGTTTCTACACATTTTTTACTTTAGCATAATGCTAAAGTAGTTATAATTTTTCTGCTAACACATTGGAACGTCATGATTAAGTTTAATAAACTATGTGCCACCTTGTTATTTATATGCCCAGCCGTCGCTTCAGCCAACAATATTGATTTCACCTTAGGTTCTGGTCTGCCTTATGTCGCCATTGTAGAAGCGTCAGTGGCGAGTAATAACAACACACAGCGCTGGTTCGGCAATTACAAAATTGGCTTAGATGATGGTTTTTCCATTGGTGTTGAACAAGCATTTGGCCAAGGAGATAATCATGCTGCAGGCTTGATTATAGGCGCTTTTGGCGTGCAAACAGATCCAAGACCATGTGAAAAGTCATCGGAATCAACAGACAGCCTAACTAACGCTTTGACTAATGCACTAGGCTGCGTCATTTCACTTGGCTTTAGCGAAGAAAGCACCGAAGGGGTTGCATTGTCATATAGCTATCATTTTTCAGGCATTAATCAAAAGGGCTGGAAGATACGTCTAGAGGCTGGGTATGGCAAAGGCTCACGTAGCGGCGAAAAGCGCGGCGATGGCAGCTTTATAGTTGCTTATCAGTTTTGAGTTTATGGGTAACCGCTCACTTAATTAACGGTTACCCATTGGTTCGATTTACTTATTTTGAAAACCGTTGCATGCGATGAAATACTTGTTGTAGATACAGTGAATTGACCTTGCCTTCTTTGCTTCTATTACTTTTGTCAAGATACTCAAAACCTCCCGTACCAGCATTAACCTCGGTGATTGAGTCTTGTTCGATAATCGCATATTTGGAATAACTTGCAGCCAGTAACCACGGTCTAACCTTTACTGGTGCAAAGAGATTCTCACCCGTTGTATAGTCCACCAATTCATTGGCCACCCCTAAATATTTGTTCATCAAACTGGGCACGATATCGATATGACTAGTAATGGTTTGTCGTTTGTTCCAACGCTGGCACATACTGTTATCACTGCCAACAATGGCAAAGGGTACTTTTAGCTGTGCGTCGGTAAAATTACCATTGTGGCCCCAAAAATTCTGTTTGTTGTCGTTTATCTCTTGCCCGTGATCACCAGTGATCACTACGATGGTATTTTCTAGCTTGCCACTTTTACGTAAGGACTCGATAACGTCAGCGATAAGCGAGTCAGTATAATGGGCGCTGGTGTAATAGCGGTTTAAATAAGGTTCAACGTCACTATTATTGTTTAATTTAAGGTAATTAAAGTCGGGACTCATTGGTTCAAACTTATGCTTATAATCCTCGGGCACCGCATAAGCGTGCGGAGTATCGTAAAACAAAAAGGAGAACGCTGCTTCCTTTTTATCGCGTTGATTGTTCCACGCCACCCATTCTTCGGTGATTTCACGATCCCTCGAAATAACATCTTCACCTTTAGATTCGATGCGTAAATTTTCAATATTGCTAAACACGGTTTGATCAAATTGTGGATTACGTAAATGCGCCGATGCAAATACGCCGATTTGATAATCAAGTTGTTGTAATCGGTCCATAAATAATGGGCTGCGACGATTATTATAAAATGCATGCCAATAAGTGCCAGGTAGAGCATAAAACAAGCCAAAAATTCCGACTCTAGTCGCATTACCGGTGGAGTAATGATTGTCTAATTGACAACCTTGTTCAGCAAAATGGTGTAAATTTGGCATGTACTGCGCGGTAAAACTATCTTGACGCCATGAATCGACAACAATCCATAGAATGTCTTTTTTATTGCTAACCTCACTCACCTGCATTGCAGACCGCGGGTAGTTTAGCGGTGAATGAACATTTTTGGCCGAGGCTTTTATTTGGCGCTGTTGCGCCACAAATTCGCTATCGACTAAATCATATTTAGTTAACAAGCGGTTGGCCGACGTTGGATGGTACAATGGTAAATAACGCGTGATATTAGTAATTGAACTAACGCCATGCGCGTTAGCGAAAACATGAATACTATGGCTAGACACAATAGCAATGGCTACTATAGCGACAAAACGACGTCTTACGTTGTTCGTCCAAGTCGCTGCTTTTAATGTTGTATATTTAAGCACAGTCCATTGCACGGCAAATATAAGCGCTATAATTGCACCGGTTGTAAGCATAAATACCAGCGGAAAAGTCACTACGCCACCAGACAACACCATTTCAATGACCACTGCATTAATATGAAAGCGATACTGCGCATACACCAAAACATCGGTAATCAACCAGCCAATAAATATTGTTAGCCCCAGAGCTATTAAGATGTTTCTTAGGCGCTGCCCTTTAATAAATAGCAATGGCAATAACAGCAAGGAAAATAAGCCCGTTAATAAAGACATTTGCCCCAGCGTAGCCGTGGCCAAATAAAACCAGGTTAACGCGTCTTGAGGGGGACTCATATATTGAAAATAGTTACACGCGATAGCAATAGCAATTAGCGCATTGGCGATCATGGCATAACCTAGTGCTTTACTGTTTAATGAAATACGAGATAATAATGCGGAAAACAAATCATACTTCCTTTGAAGTCTTGTTTGATAAGCGCTGTATTTTAAACCAAATAAGCTCAGTATGGTAATAATATAAAAATTAAGTCACTCCATCACCACAGCCAAAGCAGCCGCGGCTAGGTTACCAATACCATTGGTCCAATAGACTGTACTGGTATATGTCCCTGCGCCACTAAACATAGTAGCAACGATGTGGCGCCTTCAAATTAAAACGAACTGGCGAGGCATAAGATCATCGGTTGTTGTCACTATAAACCCGATAATATACTCGTCTTGAGTCGGTGTAATGAAAACGGTATTTCACAACCCCATTATGCACAGCTTGATTTGGCGGTGACCAGTGTCAATGGGCATGCTGAATTGGCGGTAAATGGCTTGGGCATTATAATACTGGCGACGATGTATATCGCTTTAAAGAGCTTGTTGAACAACAAAATTTGCAACCCATTTTAAACGAATATGGGCTTCCAAACGCTGAAATATGTGTTTACTACTATCAAACGTCACAGCAACAAACGAATATCCGAGTATTTCTCGATTTTTTCTTAAATAAACGAAAGCAATGGCTTTAACGCAGAGAAAGTAAAACTAGGTAAAGTCTGCGCTAATATCTATGAGTTTCATGTATCCTCAGTCAAAGACAATGCCTTCTAAGGCCGAAATAACAGTCGACTAAATACAAATGATTAGGTGATTCATGATCAAACATCTCATTTTTATTGCAGGCCTACTTCTGCTTATTTCCTGCGGAGACGGGAGGCTCAAGCTCAGACACCAATACAACCACAGCGATGAATAGCGCCCCTACAGGCACTACCGTTATTTCTGGTGATACCATTGTGGGTGACGTATTAACCACAAGTCATGAGTTATCAGACGGCAACGGTTTAGGCATATTATCTTATCAGTGGTATCGATCGTTAAATAGCATTAAGTCAGCGATTAACCTTGGCGTTTTGATCCCATGCACAACGCTAATGGCTTTAGAGTTGATAGCCATAACGCCCATTCACAACCGAACGGCAGTTATCATTATCACGGTAAACCCAACGCACTCTTTGACGATAGCAATGCAAGTTCGCCGTCGCCTGTGATCGGGTTTGCTGCCGACGGCTATCCAATCTTTGGTAGTTTTTTTGATAATAATGGCACCGTAAGAAAAGCCCTTTCAAGCTTTCGGGTAATGACACTCCGCAAGGTACATACGATGGTATTTATGGCTATTACATCACAGACTACCCTTACGTATTAAGCTGCTTTAAGGGCACTGTCGATAGCTCATTTAACAAATAAAGACATATATTCCAAGCACAAAAAAAGCGCCCTAAGGCGCTTTTTTTAATCACTAACAAAAAAGGATTAACCTTTTCTTTTACGAACCATTTCTAGCACACGTAACTGAGCAACAGCGTTGGCTAATTGCTTAGCTGCTTCTGCGTAGTCCATGTCGCCACCGGCTTTGTTAATGTTTTCTTCTGCAAGACGCTTAGCTTCAACAGCTGCGGTTTCGTCAAGATCACCACCACGAATAGCAACATCAGCAAGGATGTTAACTGTTCCGGGTTGGACCTCTAGGATACCACCAGAAAGGAAAATAACTTCTTCCTCTCCGTTCTGTTTAACTAGGCGTACCATGCCAGGCTTGATGCTAGTTAATAGTGGTGCGTGACCAGGCATAATGCCTAACTCACCCGCTTCACCAGAAACTTGCAATGATTCAACGCGACCAGAGAATATTTGCTCTTCTGCGCTCACTACATCAAGTTGTACAGTCATAGCAGCCATAGTTGCCTCCTAAGCGATTAAAGCTTGTTTGCTTTCTCAACAGCTTCGTCGATGCTACCAACCATGTAGAACGCTTGTTCTGGTAGGTTGTCGTATTCGCCAGCAAGAATGCCTTTGAATCCAGCGATAGTATCTTTTAGTGAAACGTATTTACCAGGTGCACCGGTAAAGATTTCAGCTACGAAGAAAGGTTGAGATAAGAAACGCTCAACTTTACGAGCACGAGTTACGGTTTGCTTATCTTCTTCAGATAGCTCATCCATACCTAAGATCGCAATGATGTCTTTAAGCTCTTTATAACGCTGAAGGTTTAACTTAACACCTTGTGCAATGTCATAATGCTCTTGACCAACAACTAATGGATCAAGTTGACGCGAAGTAGAATCTAATGGATCGATTGCCGGGTAAATACCACGAGAAGCGATGTCACGAGAAAGTACAACAGTTGCATCTAAGTGAGCAAAGGTAGTTGCTGGAGACGGATCGGTCAAATCATCCGCAGGTACGTATACCGCTTGGATTGAAGTGATAGAACCCTTCTTAGTAGAAGTAATACGCTCTTGCAATACACCCATTTCTTCAGCAAGTGTAGGCTGGTAGCCTACTGCTGATGGCATACGGCCAAGAAGTGCAGATACTTCTGTTCCGGCTAATGTGTAACGATAGATGTTATCGATGAATAACAATACATCCATGCCTTCGTCACGGAACTTTTCAGCCATAGTAAGACCAGTTAACGCAACGCGTAAACGGTTACCTGGAGGCTCGTTCATCTGACCGTAAACTAGCGCAACTTTATCAAGTACGTTAGATTCGTTCATTTCGTGGTAGAAATCGTTACCCTCACGAGTACGCTCACCAACACCAGCAAATACAGAGTAACCTGAGTGCTCGATCGCGATGTTACGGATCAATTCCATCATGTTTACTGTTTTACCAACACCAGCACCACCGAATAAACCAACTTTACCACCCTTAGCGAATGGACAAACTAGATCGATTACTTTGATACCAGTTTCTAACAAATCGTTAGAGTTAGCTTGCTCTTCATAAGTAGGAGCTTCGCGATGGATTTCCCAACGCTCTTCTTCACCGATAGGGCCAGCTTCGTCGATTGGTTCACCCAATACGTTCATGATACGACCAAGCGTCTTAGTACCTACTGGTACCATGATTGGACGACCACTGTTTTCTACATTTAGGCCACGACGTAAACCGTCTGATGAACCCATGGCAATAGTACGAACTAAGCCACCGCCCAGCTGCTGCTGAACTTCTAACACTAGATTGTAACCATCGTTGGTTACTTTCAGTGCGTCATATACTTTAGGAACCGAATCTTGTGGGAATTCAACATCCACAACTGCGCCGATTACCTGTACAACTTTACCTAAACTCATGATTATTCCTCAAAGTTTATTAAACCTATGCCTAAACTACCGCGTTATACGGCCGAAGCGCCCGCTACAATTTCACCCAATTCTTGAGTGATTGCCGCTTGGCGTGCTTTGTTATAAACAAGCTGTAATTCGTCAATCAAGTCTGATGCGTTGTCTGTGGCGCTTTTCATTGCCATCATACGTGAAGCCATTTCACTGGCAACATTTTCCACAACACCTTGATAAACTTGAGACTCTACGTAACGAGTAAGAAGTACATCTAGTAATTCTTTCGCGTCTGGTTCGTAGAGGTAATCCCAGTGATGAGATTGCTCAGTATTACCTTCTTGCTTTGGCAAGGGTAGTAGTTGATCGATCGTAGGTGTTTGAATCATGGTGTTTACAAACGTGTTGTAAACAACATATAAACGATCCAATTTACCTTCGTCATATGCTTTAAGCATTACTTGAACGCTGCCAATTAGCTCGCTAAGTGAAGGCTTGTCACCCAAACCTGAAGTTTGTGCAACCACATCACCGTTACCGAAACTATTGAAGAAGCTGATCGCTTTACTACCAATAAGTGCAAAAGAAACTTCTGCCCCTTTGGTTGTCCAGACACCCGCGTCTTTAACTACTTTCTTGAACAAGTTAATGTTTAAACCACCACAAAGACCACGGTCACTTGAAATAACAATGTAACCGACTCGCTTAGCGTCACGTGCATCCATGTAAGGATGACGATATTCCAAGCTGCCTTCAGCAATATGACCAATCACCGAGCGCATGCTAGTAGCATATGGGCGTGATGCGTGCATGCGTTCTTGCATACGGCGCATCTTGCTTGCTGCAACCATTTCCATGGCGCTGGTGATCTTCTGAGTGTTTTTAACACTCGCGATCTTAGTTTTTATCTCTTTTCCGCCAGCCATCTCTTCTTTCTCCAGTTAGTTAGGCGTTGCGAGCAACGCCCATCACCGACTTAGTAAGTCTGAGTTGCTACGAAGTTTTCAAGCAAAGCTGTAAGCTCAGATTCGATCTCAGCGTTGTAGTCGCCTTTCACGTTAATCTTAGCCATTAGCTCGCTGCCTTCGCTATTTGCATATGCAAGAAGAGACGCTTCAAAATCAACAACTTTGTTGATCGCAACATCTTTTAGGAAGCCTTTTTCAGCAGCGAAGATAACAACCGCTTGCTGTGCAACGCTCATAGGAGCATATTGCTTTTGCTTCATCAATTCTGTTACACGCTGACCATGCTCAAGTTGAGCACGAGTCGCGTCATCTAGATCAGATGAAAACTGAGCAAAAGCTGCAAGTTCACGATACTGAGCTAGTGCAGTACGAATACCGCCAGAAAGCTTCTTGATGATCTTAGTTTGTGCAGCACCACCAACACGAGATACCGAAATACCAGGGTTAACAGCAGGACGTAGTCCAGCGTTAAACAAGTCAGTTTCTAAGAAGATCTGACCATCGGTAATCGAAATTACGTTAGTAGGTACGAATGCAGAAACGTCACCCGCTTGGGTCTCGATGATAGGAAGAGCAGTTAAAGAACCAGTCTTACCTTTCACGGCACCTTTAGTGAACTTTTCAACGTATTCAACGTTTACGCGAGCAGCACGTTCTAGCAATCTACTGTGAAGATAGAAAACATCTCCAGGGTAAGCTTCACGGCCTGGTGGACGACGTAAAAGCAATGAGATTTGACGGTAAGCAACAGCTTGCTTAGTCAGATCATCATATACGATTAGTGCGTCTTCACCGCGGTCACGGAAATATTCACCCATAGCACAACCAGAGTATGGTGCTAGGAATTGTAGTGCAGCAGCTTCAGCAGCAGATGCAACAACAACGATAGTGTTTGCAAGCGCGCCGTGCTCTTCTAGTTTACGAACAACGTTCGAAACAGTAGAGTTCTTCTGGCCGATAGCTACGTAAACACACTTAATGCCAGAATCTTTCTGAGCAATAATTGCGTCGATTGCGATAGCAGTCTTACCAGTTTGACGGTCACCGATGATTAATTCACGCTGGCCACGGCCAACTGGAATCATGGTATCGATTGCTTTAATACCAGTTTGCACTGGCTGGTCAACAGATTGACGTTCGATTACACCAGGGGCAATCATTTCAACAGCAGAGTAACCATCGTTTTCGATAGCGCCTTTACCGTCAATTGGTTCACCAAGCGTGTTTACAACACGGCCTAGTAGACCAGGACCTACTGGTACTTCAAGAATACGACCAGTTGATGTTACTTTAACACCTTCAGCTAGATCAGCATAAGGGCCCATAACAACAGCGCCTACAGAATCACGCTCTAAGTTAAGCGCGATCGCATAGCGTCCGCCTGGTAGTTCAATCATCTCGCCTTGCATCACGTCCGCTAGGCCGTTGATGCGGATGATACCGTCGCTTACAGAAACGATAGTACCTTCGTTACGAGCTTCACTAACAACTTCGAATTTTTCGATACGTTGTTTGATCAGATCACTGATCTCAGTGGAATTTAGTTGCATGCTCTAATCCCCAATTATGATTGCAGCTGATTGCTAAGACGTGCTAATTTTCCGCGTACTGATCCGTCAATTAACAGATCTCCTACACGAACAATCACGCCAGCAATCAGAGATTTATCGATAGTTACGTTTAGCTTCACTTTGCGAGCTAGACGTTTTTCCAGTGATGCAGCCAAATCGGCTTGTTGTGCATCGTTCAGTTCAGTCGCAGAGGTAATGTCTGCGTCTACTTGCTTGTTGTACTCGTCAAAGTACTGGGCAAATAATACTGATACTTCAGGTAATACCAATAAACGTTCATTTTGAGCCATAACTTTTAATAAGTTATGACCATTAACGTTAAGTTGCTCACCGCCCAATGTGACTAAAAGTGCTACTTTTTCAGCAGTACCCGTCGTGGCTTTAAGCATGTCAATAACGGTAACATCAGCTGTTACTTGACCAATAAAGGTGATCATTTCTAACCACTGGTCGACATTGTTTTTCTCAACGGCAAAATCGAAAGCTGCTTTAGCATAAGGACGAGCGATGGTAATTGTATCAGCCATTACTCAGTCTCCTATTAAAGCTCGCCGACAAGTTTTTCAACTATATCGTTCGCGACAGCTTGATCGATTGAGCGCTCAAGAATCTTCTCAGCGCCAGCAATTGCTAATACAGCAACTTTCTGACGAAGTTCTTCTTTCGCACGATTACGTTCCGCTTCAACTTCAACATAACCAGAAGCGATGATTTTATCACGCTCGGTAATTGCTGCAGTTTTAGCTTCATCAACGATTTGCGCTTTACGCTTATTCGCCATATCGACAATAGAAGCCGCTTGAGCTTTAGCATCTTTCAATTGATCAGTTGCTGCTGCTTGAGCTAATTCTAAGTCTTTGGTCGCGCGTTCAGCAGAGGCCAGACCGTCAGCGATTTTCGCTTGACGATCTTCGATCGCACTCATTAGCGGTGGCCAGATATATTTCATACAAAATATAACGAACACTGCAAATGCAATCGATTGACCTAAAAGGGTTGCGTTAAGATTCATAACGTCTCTCCTAGTTTGTTAAAAGAGATCAGTTATTAACCGTTTAACATCGCGCCAAGTGGGTTAGTGAACAACATGTACATAGCGATACCAACACCGATCATAGCGATCGCATCAATAAGACCAGCAACGATGAACATTTTAACTTGAAGCATAGGTGCCATTTCTGGTTGACGCGCAGCGCCTTCCAAGAACTTGCCGCCTAAAAGACCGAAGCCGATTGCTGTACCAAGTGCGCCAAGACCGATTAGTAGTGCAACAGCGATTGCTGTAAAGCCTAGGATTGTTTCCATTAGTTTCTCCAGATAGTTTTAAAAATTATAAAGTTATAAAAATTGTAATTTACAGTCATTGTTTTTGTGCCATGTAGTCACAAGCGCAATCACTTAAATTAATTAATGATCTTCGTGAGCCATACTTAAATATACGATGGTTAACATCATAAAGATAAAGGCTTGTAAGATTACCACCATTATATGGAACACAGCCCACATAAAGTGCAATGGCAATTGACCAACACCAACAAGTGCAATCAACATAAAGATCATTTCACCAGCGTACATGTTCCCAAATAAACGTAAGCCAAGTGAAACAGGTTTAGCGATTAAGCTGACCAATTCCATGACTAAGTTGACCGGTATAAACACCCAATGATTGAAAGGTTGCATGGTCAGTTCTTTAACAAAACCGCCAATCCCTTTAATCTTGATGCTATAAAAGATCATTAGGAAAAAGACACTAAATGACATCGCTAATGCGATATTAGGATCTGTGGTTGGTACAACACGTAAATAAACATCGCTACCAGCGGCCATATTAGCTGCTTGAGGTAACCAATCCACTGGAATTAAATCCATGGTATTCATCAGGATAATCCAGACGAAAATGGTTAATGCCAACGGAGCGACTAACGAGCTTTTCCCATGAAAAGTATCTTTTACAGTGTCATCTACGAATTCAACAATGATTTCGATAAAACACTGGAGTTTACCAGGCACGCCAGAGGTAGCTTTACGGGCAACACTCCAGAATAACAAGATAAAAACTAGACCTAAACCAACAGAAAAAAGTAGTGAATCAGCATTTACATGCCAAAAAGTACTAGTATCACCCACCGTCCAGTTTTGGAGGTGATGGCCGATATAACTACCAGGAGTGAGGGCTTCACCGTGTTCTGATGCAGACATCTTTTATCCCACTTTTTCGGATTTAAAAATTAATGGCGACAACCAATGGAGCACTATAGCCATCACGTATGTAACGAATAACGGCAAATAAATAACATCCAATAGGTTAAACACCACCCAAAAGAGCACTATCACTAAAACAAGCTTGAGTGCTTCGCCGCGAAAAAAATCGATAAGGACTTCTTTGGCAGCACTTGCTCCGGCATTGCGAAAAGCTAACGTGGCAAAGACAAAGTTAGGAAATATAGCAACTACACCGCCACAAAGAGCCGAATAGCCAGCTTTAGTTCCTGTTGTCATCAAGAAAACAAATGCAGCCAATACCACAGCTAGTATTTGCATGGAAATCAACTTATAAGCCATTGAACGTCCACGCCTAGCTAATTTATTAACCAATCTATTTACTCCACATCTGCTTATTTTATCGTTGAGAGATAAGGTTTATCACTCAAAAATCGTGCCGAAAAAAGCTTGCGGAAGTATACGTTTTCTGGCTAATAATGCAACCAAATAGGGCATATTATGGCAGAAAACAGTGCAAAACTAGACGAAAGGACCAAGAATGCCCGTATTTAGTGTTAACGAAATATAAAAACACTAGACACGGGAATTTAGAGGGGGTTTATTTCAATTTAAGGTGATCTAAGATGCCATCGAGTTCTTCGAGCGTGGTGTAGGAAATTGTCATTTTCCCCTTACCTTTGGCGTTATGATTAATCGCTACTTTTGCCCCAAGATGATCACTAAGGCGCTGTTGTAAACTAGCAACATTAGGATCAATAATAACAGCTGTTTTTTCTGGGAACCCCTTCAAAACCTTTTGGACTAAACGCTCAGTTTCACGCACCGTGAGGTTTTTATCTGCCACCGCACGAGCATTTTCACTTTGAACTTCGCCATCCAGTGCCAGTAATGCACGAGCATGGCCCATGTCGATATCACCGCGTTCCAATAGCAATTTCACGTCGTTATTGAGGGTGTTTAAGCGTAATAAATTACTGACCGTTGCGCGAGACTTACCCACTTCGTCGGCGACTTGCTGATGGGTCAATTCAAATTCGTTAATTAAGCGATCGAGTGCTACCGCTTCTTCCATCGCGTTAAGATCTTCACGTTGAATATTTTCAATCAGTGCAATCGCTACCGATGAGCGGTTATCGATATCTTTAACCAAACAAGGCACATCAGTTAAACCGGCAATTTGTGCCGCACGCCAGCGGCGCTCACCAGCAATGATCTCGAACTTTTCGTCGGCCAGTTTCCTGACAATAATCGGTTGAATAATCCCTTGAGATCGAATGGAATTAGCTAAATCATCTAAAGCATCCGATGCCATGTCTTTACGCGGCTGATACTGTCCAGGGGTTAAGAACTCAATCGCAAGCTGATGCAATTCATTGGCTGGCGGTAATGTTATCGATGCTACTTCTTTCGCTTTATCAACTTCAACTTGTTTATCCCGAGCCGTCACACTAGTGCTTAATAACGCCTCTAGTCCCTTACCTAACCCTCTTTTCTTTAATGACATCTGCTACTCTTTATAATTATTGACAGCTTGACTTAAGACGCAAGCGATTTCTCTTCTAAGCGGCGTAACATTTCACCGGCCAGCGCAAGATAAGCTTTTGCACCCGTTGACGATTTATCATAATACATCACTGGCGTCCCAAAACTAGGTGCCTCAGCAAGTCGGACATTGCGTGGAATAACCGTGCGGTATACTTTGTCGCCAAAATGTTGTTTTAGCTGATCGGACACATCATTAGCTAAGCGGTTTCGCGGATCGTACATCGTCCGTAAAATACCCTCGATCACTAAATCGGGATTAACGATTGCGGCAAGTTTGCTAATGGTATCAACCAACGCTGTTAAGCCCTCAAGGGCATAATATTCACACTGCATTGGCACCAAGACGCTATCGGCGGCAGACATTGCATTAATGGTTAATAAGTTAAGCGCTGGCGGGCAATCAATAAAAATATAATCGTATTGATCTAAAATTGGCTTTAAGCTATTTTTCAACCGTACTTCGCGGGCAAAAAACTCAATTAATTTAATTTCGCAAGCCGTGACATCAGCATTGGCCGCCACGAGATCGTATTTCCCTGCGGTATTCTTAACCATCACTTCTTCAATTGGTTTTTCATCAACCAATAAATCATAAACAGTCATTGGTACTTCATATTTATCGACACCGCTGCCCATCGTGGCATTTCCTTGCGGGTCTAAGTCAATTAGCAACACTTTACGACGAGTGGCCGCTAACGACGCAGCCAAATTGACCGCGGTAGTGGTTTTACCAACGCCGCCTTTTTGATTTGCTACTGCAATAACTCTGGCAACCATTTCTATCCCTTAGTCTGTTTTACAATCACTAAATGGCGTTCGCCTTCTAGTTGTGGAATAGTCAATTGATGAACTTTATCAAGTGCTAAACCTTGAGGTAAACGTGTTAATTCATCTTGAGGAATCGTCCCTTTAAGGGCATAAAATTTTCCTTCAGTATTAGGTAGATGATGACACCATTGCAACATATCGTCCAGTGATGCAAAAGCACGACTTAATACCCCGTCAAAACCCTGCTCTGGCCAACGATGATCATCGGGCTGAAACTCTTCAACTCGTGATTTTATCGGGGTGACATTGGTGAGCCCTAAATCAAAAATCACCTGCTTAATAAATGTAATACGTTTACCTAAACTATCGAGTAAATAAAACTGCTTATCTGGATTCATAATCGCTAACGGTAACCCTGGTAATCCAGGACCGGTACCGACATCGATAAAGCACTTTCCATCAAGCATTGGGGATACGGCAAGGCTATCCATGATGTGCTTAATTAGCATATCTTGGGGGTCGCGCACAGAAGTTAGGTTATAGGCTTTGTTCCATTTGTTCAATAATTCAACTAACTTTATTAGTTGTGCCTGATGATCAGCACTAACATTAAGTTCTGTTTCGTTAATTAAACGCTGTAAGGAGTCGGCTAACATCATTAAAAACCTAGTTATAAAATTAAGCCCTAAATTTTATAATGAATTACTCGCTGAGCCAAGCATGATATTAAAACTAGCCGATATTAATTTATTATTGATAGGGTCAGGGGCAATATGGTGACTCACTTAGCATTAAAAGGAAGTTAGTATGCATTTTAAAACTATTATTTCTCCCCAAATCAAAACGATTGCGTTAGTGAGTCATGATAATTTAAAGCCCAGCCTCATTCGTTGGTGCCAACATCATGCTCAGCAACTGCAACAACATAATTTATATGCCACAGGGACGACAAGTGGATTAATTCGCGACCGTACAACACTCAAACCCGTTTCGCTGTTAAGTGGTCCCTTGGGTGGCGATCAACAAATTGGTGCTCTAATCACCAATCAAGAAATAGACATTATGATTTTCTTTTGGGATCCCCTCGACACGCAAGCTCACGATGCTGACGTTAAGGCATTATTGCGGTTGGCCAATCTTTGGAATATTCCTGTTGCCTGTAATGAGGCGAGCGCAGATATGTTGATTTCATCACCGTTATTTGCCAATGAATTCCCCAAAGTCATCCCCGACTATGAATCTTACATTGCTCAACGATCGAAACAGTTAGTTGAATAGAGTTACCCCAGAAATTGAATAAATTTCTGGGGTATACCGATTAGTTAATCACCGGCAAAAATGCATGCTCACGACCGTATTCCAACATTTGTTGACTAAAGTCACTTGGGTATTCAACCTTAACATCAATGATTTTATCCCCTTGATAAACTGGCACTAGTTTAGGATTAATAAAGCCAGAATAAGGTGCTAGTTCTAGTTTTTTGTAACGTTCAATCGCTTCGGCATGGAGGATAGGGTCCACTTTAACCGCATAATGTTCAATTAAATGCTGACCTGCTTTAAAGTCACCTTCTGATTTTATCCGTTGCAGTTCACGTAACAAGTCACCAAACAAGCTCTGCAATTTGATGTAATCGTTAATCACAAAGTAGGTTTTGTTATCACGAACCCGCTTTTCGATCACGTTGTCGCTCAAACCTTTTTCATAAACCCAGCTTGCCACTAACTGACGATTACGCATATGAGCCTCTTCAATTTCTTGGCCAGGTACTAGGCGACGCAGTTGTAACAGCATGCCATTACGAATGTACTTATCATAAGCCGCTTTACCAACTTCTAAGCTGGGCATAATTCCCATATCAACTAATTTTTGATCCATTAAATAATATAATGCGACCAAATCGGCACGACCTTCTTCTAATGCTGAAGAATACTGCTTTAGCGTTTCTTTTGGTGTGCCAACCCCTTCATTAATCTGGCCCGACGCATGACCAATGACTTCGTGCATATCGGTGTGAAGTATACTCGATAAAGGCCCATATTTTTTGCCGCGGTTATATTCTGCTTCATCCCATGCAAATTCTTTAAGCGCGCCGCCTTTTGAATTGTCATAGGCAGAGACAATATTCGATAAGCTGACCGATTTAGATCCGTGATTAGCACGAATCCAGTTGGCATTAGGTAAGTTAATCCCGATAGGAGTCGATGGTGAAGCATCACCACTTTCCATGACCACGGTAATCGCTTTACCCGTGATCCCTTTAACAGTTTTCTTTTTATGAGCGTCAAACAATGGTGAGTTATCTTCAAACCATTGTGCTTCTTTCGCAATAGCCGCAATCACTTTAGTGGCTATCGGATCTTTAAATGATACCACCGACTCAAATGAACCACGGGCCGCTAGTGGATCGTTGTAAACCTCAATAAAACCATTAACGACATCAACACTTGACTCGGTATCTTTGACCCACTGGATGTTATATGCGTCAAAGTCTTTTAAATCACCCGATTTAAAGTATTTCACTAACGAGGCAAAAGTTTTGGCCTGCTGCTCGTTTTCGGCTACGGTAATAGCGCGCTCAAACCAATAAACGACTTTACTTAGTGCTTCGCCATACATTCCACCAACTTTCCACGGTAATTCGGTGACTTTGCCATCAATTTTAACCAGTTTAGAGTTAAGTCCCCATGACACTGGCGTTTTATCATTTTTATCCATTTTTGATGCGTAAAAGTCAACAACTTCTTGCTCGGTCACCCCTTCATAAAAATTAATGGCTGACGCTTTAACATTATCGGTGTTAGCACTTTGATCGACTTTTTTTGCTGCAACGCTCGGATCGAACATCACTGAATTCAATAATGTTAATAACGCCGCTGGCGTTTCAACATTTGTTAACGGTAAATGACCTTTAGGCGCAACGTTTAAGACGTATTCATTAAAACTTTGCTGCGAAAATGTCGGTAAAATTTTACCATTCATGTAGTGATGGTGAATCCCATTAGAAAACCACACTCGCTTGGTGTATTCGATAAACTTTTCAAAATCAGCGGTGGTGCGATCACCAGAGTAATCCTTAACGATAGCTTCAAGAGTATGGCGAATAGTTAGGTTATATTTATAATTTTGATCCCAAATAATATCGCGACCCGCTAATGCTGCTTGCGCTAAATAATAAAGTAGCTCTTTACGTTTAACGGTTAAGGTCTCAAATTTAGGAATTTGATAGCGCAACATCTGAATATCAGCAAAGCGATCGGCTCGCCATTTAAAACTTGCCGCTGATGATGAGGTAGTCGATTTTATCTCGGTAGTGTTATCAGCTAAATTCGAGCAAGAACTGACAGTTAAGGCCAAAATGACGGCCGTAGCTAAGCGGTTAATCTTCATTGTTATTCTCTTTTTATTTAATAATTTTCATCACGATACCAGCAGTTTAATCGAAAGCCGACTAATATCTACAAAGTATGTTTGATTCCGATCAAAGCAAAAGATAAAAAAAAACATTATCCTCAGAAAATCGCACTAAATATCAACATTACGGGAACGCTATGAGCAGCAAGGCAAAAAAAGTAATATCAACGGGAATTATCGGTTATGGTTCTTCAGGGAAGAGATTACATACGCCACTGTTGCTAGATAACCCTAATTTTTCACTTTATGCGATAGCCACACAATCGTCGTCGCAGTCTAAACATCTCCCCGACGGTACGATTCAGCTAACGCCAGAGCAATTAATTGTTGAGCCTAATATTGATTTAGTGATTGTAGCCACGCCAAATGATAGCCATTATTTTTATGCAAAAAAAGCGTTGCTGGCTGGAAAAAATGTAGTGATCGAAAAACCGATTGCATTAAAGGCAGCACACATTGCTGAATTGATTGAATTAGCACAAGGAAAAGGGCTACTGTTAACTACCTTTCACAATCGATTGTGGGACGGTGACTTTTTAGCGATTAGAAAAATTATCGAGCAACAAACACTTGGCACAGTCCATAGCTATTCGGCGCAAGTTAATAGATATTGGCCAACCGTCATCGATAACTGGCGCGATCACCCACAACATGGTGGGGCGGTATGGGAACTGGCACCGAACTTAATTGAACAAGCGTTAACATTATTTGGCCATCCGAATAGCATTTTTGCCGACATCAGTACCCTTAGAGGAGACGCCTGTGCTCCTGATAATTTTTATATTCGTTTAACCTATCCGAGTTTGACCGTTGAGTTACGCAGTAATTCATTAATTAAGCACTCTGGTCCACGCTATTTTATCCACGGTGATATTGGTAGCTATATAAAACAAGGCGTCGATCCACAACATCAGCAATTAAAAGATGGCATGTCACCTAGTGACCATAAATATGGCAAAGAGATCATTGATAATTGGGGATCATTATATACTTGCAATAAAAACAAGAGTGAAGAGACTCTCTGCCCATCACCCAATGGCGACTATCCGCAGTTTTACCATAAAATTTATTTATCATTAACCAAAAATCAAACGACCCCGGTTAGTAACCAACGAGCTCTCGATGTAGTCGCGTTAATCAATGCTGCCCATATTTCTAGCGAACAAAAGAAGGTGATAAGTTTGGAAGTTTAAGCTCAGTCACACTGGTTAACTAGTGTGCAACAAAACGTTATGTTATAGTATTACATAATTATTTATAATGACCTTTTACATTCATGATATTGCTAGCAAGCATAGTGGCGCTGTTACTTGGGCCTCTATTATTTAATTTAACGATTAAAAACCCAAAAATGCTCGACCTCTTCGACGGTTTCATTTTCGTCGTGATCGGTGGTTTGGTTATTTTTCATATTTTACCAGAGACCATTGAACAGGCTGGCTTGCTCAGTATATTGTTTGTGCTGTTCGGGTTGTTTGGACCCAGCGTGGCCGAAAGTTTATTTCATAAAGCAGCAGCATTAACCCATAAAACGACCTTAGCGTTAGGGGTTTTCGGACTGGTTCTCCATAGCATCACCGATGGTACGGCATTAACTCAAGATCCCAATTTTACGCAATTAACCCTCATTATTGCGGTGATAGCTCACCGTTTACCGGTTGGTTTAACTGTGTGGTGGTTATTACGTCCTCACTTCGGCAAAGTCATTGCATTGAGTGTACTGGGTCTAATGGCTGGCGGTACCATGTTAGGCTCCTATTATGGCAGTCAATGGGTACCAAACTTAGATCAAAACTTAGTGGCTTTAATGGAGAGTTTTATTGCCGGCTCGGTCTTGCATGTGGTGTTTCATCGTCCCTATGCTGAACATCATCATAGCCATCAAAAATCAACCACCCATTATGATGGTATCGGCTCCCTGTTAGGGCTAGGTTGTTTAATCGCGATCTTGATGACTGGACATCAAGACCACGAAGAGCATGCTAATCACCAGCTCGATTTATTAGTGCAATTAGCCTTTACCTTAGCGCCGTTCTTATTAATCGCCTATGCCTTATCGAGCGTCAGTAAGTATATTTTTTCTGACAATCTCCCAATAGATATTAAATCCACAACGCCGACCAAATTTCAGATATTACGTGGCGCCTTACTTGGCCTACCATTACCTTTTTGTATTCCTGACGCTACTAAAGCTTACCAGCTTTTAAGAAAACAAGGAGCCCATGCTTCTTTGGCATTAGCCTTTCTACTATCAGCCCCGATTTTAGGTTTTGAATCCTTATTAATTTCTTTACCGTTGTTAGGCTGGGAAATGACATTAATTAGGTTAGTAGGCGCTGTTGCTATCATTATTGTGTTAGCTTTTATTATGGTGCGTTGGGTTAAAAACTCGGCCCCTGCGCCACTCGAAAAACAAACAGATATCGCCAACAAACTACGTCATGCCTTACATCATGGTTATGAGCATCTACTCGATCATACGGCACCATGGATTTTTGTTGGTTTAATCTTAGCAAGCTTACTGACCTTTGGTCATCATCAGCCACAGTGGTATGACTTATTTATTATTGCTGCCATTGCTATGCCATTTAGGTTATGCGCAACAGGCATTACGCCGTTGGCAGCGGCCTTAATTGTCAGTGGTTGGAGTCCTGGCAGCGCCTTAGTATTATTGTTGCTTGGGCCAACCGTGAGCCTTGAGTTAGTACGCTTTATGCTAAAAGAGCATGGTCCTAAATTAGTCAGCGCTTTCGTGGTGCTATTGCCAATATCGGTAATCTCATTAGCGGCGTTAGTGGATAGTGTCTTTGGCGCATCGATAGTTAACATGTTACAGATAACTCACAGCGCACCATCGGTTATTGAAGGGGTTAGTTTGGCGATAATTTTAACCTTGGTATCTTGGTCTTTATTAAGACGAGGCGCACGGGCTTTTGTTTCGGAGCTACTGCCAAAATTGCAATTATTTAGCCATAATCATCATCATTAAACCGCGCTGACAAATCCAAAATTATTCGCCATTAAAGCACTTATTTCAGCTTGATGGCGAATCAAGGTTTCTTGCTCATAAGGTTCCGATTCGCCAACCCCCCAAATAGGACCCGGCCACGTTACATCAGTTTTATATCGTACGACATGATGAATATGTAGCTGCGACACCACATTACCTAACGCGGCAACGTTTAAGCTATCACCGCGGTATAAAGCCATTAATTGTTGCCCTAAAAACGCCGACTCCAAATTAACTTGCGCTTGCTCGGCAGCTGTTAATTGGTATAGCTCGGTAATATCACGACGTTTTGGCACCAATATACACCACGGATAACGGCTGTCTTTAGCTAGTAGTAACCGAGACACGGCAAAATCGCCGACAACGATAGTGTCTTTTTCTAAACGAGGATCTAATCTAAACATTGTAAAATCACCGACAAATAAAGATGATTATAACGCTTTGATTAAGCTAAACGCACCCCTTATATCGCCAGCTTTATAACCGATGGCTAAGTCATTAGGGGAATTTTTGTGGATTAGTTCGGCAGTAACACTATTTATCGTTTCGCCGTGACATGCCAAACAGGGTTTAACTTTAGTCGGAATAGCTTTCATATACCTAAAATATGAATCACCATTCATAGTTACAACTTCAGAGTATTCCATCGTTGCTAAGCTCTGACCTTGCTGCTTTTTTAATTCAAACAGCTTAAGCACTTTAGTTTGTCAAACAATAACCCCAGCGCTTAGCCCTCCATGTTTTAAAGCGGGTTTTTAGTT
>JABSRU010000063.1 GCA_013214965.1 Gammaproteobacteria bacterium | reverse complement strand
TAGTTAGCCTCATTGGTGGTCACGCCATGTATTTATATAAAATCAAAAAAGTTGCCTAGAGGTCTGATCAATGTCTGCTGAAAATTATATTATTCGGATATTCACGCGGGTTAATCACCAGTCGCCGCATTGCTAAAGCCTGCGAAACCAATATTACTTTTATGAGCTTGTCGGGAGATGCCCAACCTCATTGGACGTCAATTACATCATTTGTTTCACGAATGGAAGATCAAATCGAACCATTGTTTACCCAAATATTAATGATATGCGATGAAGAAGGATTGATTGGCCGAAACATGTTCGCCATCGATGGCTGTAAGATCAAATCGAATGCTAGCAAGGAGTGGAGCGGTACTCATGAAGAACTCGGCCGCAAGCAAGAGAAATTAAAACGTGCCAGCAAACGCATTTTAGCTAGGCATCAAGCTCAGGACTATTCAAATGAAGAAGAGATTGAGCACGATCTAAAGCAGCAAGCCAAGTTAGATAAAAGCGCCGATAAGATTGGAAAATTCCTAGCATCTAATAAAGAGAAGGTGGGCAGCCGAAACACACCCGTTAAAAGTAACATCACAGATCCTGACAGCGCCAAGGTCTTTTTTTGCTCCTGCAAAAAAGACATTTCCAACATCCATGTCGGTCATGACCACCAGTAAAGGCACTATCCAAGGCTATAACGGAATAGCAATTAATGATGATAAGCATCAAATCATCTTACAAGCTGAAGTTTGGGGCTCGGTTGGAGAGCAACAAACATTAGCGCCAGCCGTTCAACAATTAGAAGAACAGCTCACTAAACTTGGCACACCAGATACCTTTGCAACTGCAGCATTCACGGCCGACAGTGGTTTTCACCGTGAACAAAACCTTAAATTCATGGCGACAACGGGTTTGGACATATACATTGCGGACACGAAATTTAGAAGCCGAAACCCATTATTTAAAACCAGCGAGACATACTCATACCGAAAAAGAAAAACGACGATTAAAACGCAGTAAAGGTAGGCCACGATTATTCAGTTCAAAAGACTTCCATTTTAATAAAGACCAAATGCAATACCGTTGTCCTGCGGGTAAATCGATGTGGTTGAGCTGTAAAAACATTGAAAGTAACGGTAAAAAATACGTTCGGTTCGCGGGTTACCTAAAAGGCTGCAACACATGCCCATTACAGCGACAGTGCATGCAAAAGCCTCCACAAGACAAAGGTCGGTAAGTTCAATTTTTAATCAGTGATGAGAATCAACTATCTTATACGGATAAAATGCGAATAAAGATCGACAGCAGCATTGGCCGACGACAATACAGTAAACGGTTGGGGATGATTGAACCGGTGTTTGGCAATATCACGGTGAACAAAGGCATGAATAAATTCACTTTGAGAGGAAAAGGTAAAGTGAATGCCCAGTGGCAGATGTATTGCCTTGTCCATAATATAGAGAAACTTCGAAATAGCCTTCATTGAAGGGTAAAAGACCACAAATCCAGCCTAAAACTATCAATTAAGCGTTCTGCATGTACTAATTCACCACAAAGTCCTTTGTCACCGACCGTTCAGTTAATGATTGAAAATATGAACAATCTCAACTATTGTCTTCATATATTAAAAATTTAGGCTGAGAACGGTTAATTCTACAGCCTCGTTAGGTTAATAAGCATGAGTAGCAAGATGAGGTTACGAGCACCCACAATTCCCTATGCACCGAGGTCAATTCAAAAAGGTACGCCCCTGAAGGTTTTGCTCAACCAAGGGGCGATAGAGTGCCTAGCCCAAAACATTCTATATGTTCACAAAGATTTTGAAGCCAAGAAATTCTGTGAGTGTGCGCTCACAGATATAGAGCGGCTTGAGTTAATGCAACGTGGCCAGCACATTGCCAAGGCCCTGCATCAATTTCTGCCCAGCAACTATTCAGAGGCAGTTGCAATTGTCGTTGCGTCATTTACACCCGAGCAAACAGAAGCAGAGAAATTTGGGCTGGCGGAGTTTTTCTATCTTCCGCACAGCTTCTTCATTTCTGAATATGGGCAAGATAAAAAATTCAACAACGGAAAAGACCCCTTTGAAACATCAATGGGGGCATTGCACGCATTAACAACAAGGTTTACGTCAGAGTTTGCAATTCGCACGTTTCTCATCAAACAGCAAGAGCGCACGTTGCTAGAAGTTTCAAAGTGGTTAAATGATCCTAACCCGCATGTAAGGCGGCTCTGTACTGAGGGTACGCGCCCGAAATTACCTTGGGGCAAACGCATTCCCTCGTTTATCTCCAACCCAGAACCAACACTGCACATACTGGAAACGCTAAAAAACGATGAATCTCTGTATGTTCGCCGCAGTGTCGCCAATCATCTTGGGGACATCGCAAAAGACCATCCAGAAGTTGTATTTGCAATCTGTGAACATTGGTTACAGGCAAGTGCATCCAAAGACCTACAGTGGCTTATTCGTCATGCGATTCGTTATCCCGCAAAAAAGGGTGATGCGCGAGCACTGAAAATCCGTGCTGTGGCAAAGGAGTGTTAGTTTACGGTACTAAAGAAATGGCCTAACAAACATGTCAGCCGGACAATTTTTTGCTACGCGTTTTTGTGCATTTCGCTTCGCTACATTTTTGCACAAAATTACTCCACAAAAAACTGCCGGTTACATGGGCGTTGGTGCTGTAGAATTTATCAAAAAAGAACGTTTTTACGTTCTTTTTAAGTTATTACAAATTGTTTAAATATTAAGCTTTAACCTCGATCCCGTCTGTGATCTAATGGTTATTATTCACCCTGAGTGAAACGAGATGGCCAACTACAAACCCGACTTATCCTGTCAAAATAAAATTCATACCAATAGATTTCTCTCAACAAATTGTGCCCGGTACATTTGAATGTGCTTTAGCTTATATCATTGATAATAATATTTATTTGTCAGGTTTTGATAAATGTTTTTTCAGCAACAAAAGTCAAACGATAAGAACGGTGCTGCGGCTTACCTGCCAACGGTGATGCTAAAAATTATATTATTCGGATATTCACGCGGGTTAATCACCAGTCGCCGCATTGCTAAAGCCTGTTAAACCAATATTATTTTTATGAGCTTGCCGGGTGACGGACAGCCACATTATTAAGCTTTTTGTCGTTACTTAAAATCCACATAATATTCCACACCGAAATATTAAGTAGTGATAGCTGATGGCCGCGATTATAAAAAATCGCAGCTAAATTAGAGGGCGTCGCACTAAAATCAACCTGTTGACCAATAATTATCGCTCGTAGTTGATCTGGGTTGTTCCAAGGGATGCATTTAAATTCAATATCTTGATCTGTGAGGCTCTGATTCGCAGTCATCACCGGCCACTGAGGGTTAATTGCTTAACTTGTGCTTGAGCCACCATTGCACAACTGAGTAGCGTAGTTAATAGCAGTAGTCTCGTCATCAAACTGTCATGGTACTTTAAAAATAATGACACAAACCATCGTTATTATTTTTCGGTCTTTTGAGTTAGTTATTCTTTTATTGGAGAATTATAAATGGGTTATTCAAAAAAATTATTAAGCGTTGCCGTACCAAGTCTGTTGGCTTTAGCGGTGAGTGCAAGTTTACAAGCCGATGTGTTACCACAATCACAAAAAAACAGTGCTTGGTTTGTCGATGGTCAGCAACAAGTGAAGGACAATGTCACGTTGGCGACAAAAACACGGGCTAAAAATGTCATTTTGTTTGTCGGCGATGGTATGGGTATTTCGACCCTAACTGCCGCAAGAATTCTAAAGGGTCAACGTGCAGGGAATTTAGGTGAAGAAGGCTATTTAAGCTTTGAAAAGTTTCAGTATTCAGCGTTAGTCAAAACCTATAACGTTGATGCTCAAACCCCAGATTCTGCTGGCACCATGACCGCGATGATGTCTGGAATTAAAACCGATGCCGGAGTTGTTGGTGTTGCAGCAGGGGTTGAGCGAGGTAAATGTTCGACTATTAAAGGCAACGAAGTGGTCACTGCTTTACAATTAGCCGAAATAAAAGGTTTGGCAACCGGTGTTGTGTCGACCGCCAGAATTACTCATGCGACACCAGCAGCGACCTATGCTAGCTCGGTTGAACGTAACTGGGAAGATATCTCTGATATGCCAGAAGGCACCAGCGATTGTCAAGATATCGCATTGCAGTTAGTGAATTTTGAACGCAACCTCGAACAACGTTTTAGTGGTGTTGATGTTGATGGTATCGATGTGGTGATGGGCGGCGGTCGTCGTCATTTTTTACCGAAAGACAAAGCGGCTAATTCACTCGATGCCGTCTCAGAAATCGAAGGCGACCGCACCGATGGTCTTAATTTAGTGACGCAATGGCAAACTCAATATCCTCAAGGTAATTATGTGATGGATCAACAGGGATTTGATGCCATCGATACTGAGACAACCACAAAATTATTTGGTTTGTTTAATGAATCACACATGCAATATGAAGCCGATCGCAGCAATGATATTGCAGGTGAACCTTCATTGAGTGAGATGACCGAAAAAGCGATTAAGATTTTAGATAATAACGACAAAGGTTATTTCTTAAGTGTTGAGTCGGGTCGAATCGATCATGCTCATCACGCGGGTAATGCGTATAACGCGTTAAACGACACCATCGAGTTTGCCAAAGCGGTTCAATTTGCGATTGATAATACCGATCCATCCGAGACATTAATTTTAGTGACTGCCGATCATAGTCATGTTTTTACCATTGCTGGTTACCCAAAACGTGGCAACCCAATTTTAGGCAAAGTAGTCGGGATAGGCAACACCGAGCCATCAAAAGATGCTAATGGCAAGCCATATACCACGGTTGGTTACACCAATGGTTTAGGTTTTCACGACTTGAATAATGAAACCAATGCCGATGCGGTGTACGACTTGGATCCTGTATCTGGACGTGCTGATATCAGCGATGTTGACACCACCACGCCAGGTTACCATCAGGAAGCGTTAGTGCCACTGGGTTCAGAAACTCACGCTGGTGAGGATATTACCCTTCATGCGCAAGGACCAGGTGCTCAAATGGTTCAAGGCGTCATGGAACAGAACATGGTGTTTCATATCATTAATCAAGCACTGGCATTGACTGAAAAGTAATTAAGGAGAAGCAAATGAAAATGTTTAAATTATCTTGTGTGGTATTAAGTATTGCTGCTCTAACCGCTTGTGGTAGCGATGGTGATACTGGCACTGAAGGTGCTAAAGGCGTTGCTGGTACCAACAGTTTAGTGATTCAAACTAAGTTAGCGATCAATAATCAACATTGCCCTAATGGCGGCATTCAAATGGACAGTGGGCTGGACGCCGACAGCGATAAAAAATTATCAGCGGCTGAAATCAGTGCCACTAATTCTATTTGTAATGCCGGTCGCACGCAGCTTAATGCGGGTGAAGTACTCACTAATACTAACAACCCGTGGTATCAACAGGCGTCATCACAAATGGCGACTGATGCCATGGCGCGAGCTAAGATTAAAACCGCCGCAGGCAGCGCAAAAAATATCATTTTATTTGTTGGCGATGGTATGGGCGTATCAACTGTCACCGCTGCCCGTATTCTTGAGGGGCAACGCTTAGGAAAAACCGGTGAAGAGAACAGCTTAAGTTTTGACAAATTCCCCTTTGCCGGTTTAGCCAAAACCTATAATACCGATGGTCAAACACCCGATTCGGCAGGCACCATGACCGCAATTGTCACTGGGGTTAAATCCGATAAGGGTGTGTTATCGGTTGATGAAAATGTGGAACGTGGTGAGTGCAAGACAGTTAAAGGTAGCGAGTTAATCACAGCCCTTGAATTAGCAGAGATTGCAGGAATGTCGACTGGGGTCATTTCAACAGCGCGGATAACCCATGCGACTCCAGCGGCGACATTTGCCAAATCAGCGGATCGTAACTGGGAAGATGATTCAGATATGCCAGCTGAGGCTATCGCGGCTGGTTGTGAAGATATAGCCTCACAATTGATTAACTTTGAGGCTAATTTGGAAGCACGTTATCCGGGTTTGGATGTCGATGGTATCGAAGTCGCCATGGGCGGTGGTCGTCGTCATTTCTTGCCTAAAGATCCTGCCTTTAACTCTAACGATGCGGTGAGTAGTACCGAAGGTGATCGCAAAGATGGTCGTCAACTGATTAGTGAATGGCAGGTCAAATACCCAACGGGTAGCTATGTGATGGATCAAAGTGGTTTTGACGCGATTAATCCAGCGACTACTGAGCGAATTTTTGGTTTATTCAATGAATCTCATATGCATTATGAAGCGGATCGTAAAAACGATGGTGCTGGCGAACCGTCGTTAACCGAAATGACCGCTAAAGCAATTGACGTACTTGATAACAATGATAAAGGTTTTTTCCTCTCTGTTGAGTCGGGTCGTATCGATCATGCTCATCACGCGGGTAATGCCTATAACGCATTAAATGACACGATTGAATTTGCTAAAGCGGTGCAATATGCCGTTGATCACACTAACCCAGAAGAGACCCTGATTATTGTCACCGCCGATCATAGCCATGTCTTTACCATTGCGGGTTATCCAAAGCGTGGTAATCCAATTTTGGGCAAAGTGGTTAAAATCGGTAAAACAGAGGCAGCTACCGATAAAAATGGTTTGCCATATACCACGGTCGGCTACACCAACGGTCGAGGTTTCCAAGATTTAGGTAACGAAACCGATGCTGATGTTGGTTACGATCATGAGATTAACGCGGGTCGTCATGATTTAACCCATGTTGATACCACGGCGCCAGGATTCCATCAAGAATCCTTAGTCCCTCGCAGCTCAGAAACCCATGCTGGTGAAGATGTTGGCATTTATGCGATTGGACCCGGCGCTCATTTAATCACGGGTACCAATGAGCAAAGTATTATTTTTCATGCGATGGACTATGCGGCTAACTTAGTTAAAAAAGCTAATGATGCATTAAAATAAAGTTTGATAAACAAACAATAAAAAGGGCGTGTTAACACGTCCTGAGGTTATGATGAAAAAAACAATACTAGTAATGGGTTTACTCAGTAGTGTTAGCCTGTTAAGTCATGCTCACACCGCACATCAATTATGTGATGTATCGCCACAACAGCTTGGCGCTGTGTATCAGTTTACACAAGGAGTAAAGCATTACGATATGAAATTGTGGCGTTATAATGGCAAAGTAGCCCAAGTGATATCACAGCCAGCCATTACAAATCAGTGGAATAAAACTGTAAGTGGAAGTCAGCGCTTGGTCCAATATTTTGACCATTATCAGCGTGGCATCGAATATCAGCCACAACGCGCTAACGATGCGCAATGGCAGCGTCATACTCAGTTGATTACCGAACAACTATTGACACAATTAACAGCGGACGAAGTTGTTGGCACTGGCTGTCAGCAAGCGGTTAAATACCACGGAAAAATTGGTGACAATCAATATCAAGTGACGTGGTTACCGCAGTTACAGTTACTAAAATATTATCAACAAAGTAATGCTAAGCAAACCCTAACCATTGAGTTAACCCGTTTGATCGCAGATCAAGCGACGATCAGCCAGCAATTTAATCGTCAACATGATTACCAATTGATTGATTTTGCGGATATTGGTGATAACGAGTCCGATCCTTTTTGGGCCAAAATGATCAATATGGGCTATGTCACCCAAAGTGCGGGGGGATTTTATCAAGCCGATGGTCGTGAAATAAAGTAGGGTCAGGTTAAACATTGGGGAAATGAGGGTGATACTTCATACAACCACGATCAATCATTGATCGTGGTTGGTTTAGTTATGTTCTGAGCGTTAGCCGTTATTTGGCTTCTTTAACGTGATAAAGTGCGGTCATGCCGGCGGCGATATGATCATTAACATGACAGTGATACATCCAAGTGCCTGGATTATTAACGGTCATGTTGAGGGTCTTCATCGATGCAGGTAATAGTTCAACCACATCGGTGCGTCGTCCATTCACTAAACCGGTATGCCCATGCCAATGAGGGGTATGTAAATCGACTTCGGTGCCTAGGGCAATTAAATGCCAACGTACTTTGTCACCTTCAACCATTTCTAAACCTGGCAGATTAGCGAATAGGTAGCCGTTAATCATGTGCATTAAGTTGCCTTCAACGAAATCTTCGTTGTCATGGTCAACATCTTTTTTAATGTACTGATTGATATTGTCTTGTAAAAACCAACTTTCGTTTTCATTCATTACGGTATAAAGATTGATAAATTCACGATCAACATCTTTCGGGCTACCATCAGCTTTCGCCATGCCTTTAGCAGTAACCACAATCGCGCCAATTAAACCGGTATTCGAATCTTGAATACTCATGACATGAGAGTGATAAACCCAAACAATCGAACTGGTGTCTGTGGGTCCTGGGCCAGCAGTTTCTGGCACGCTCCACTGATAAGTATAAGTATGACCCGGCATCACACCATCGTCTAATTTATCCGATTTTGAGGTGCCATCATTAGTGGGCGAGCCCTCATTAGCTTTGGTGTAAAAAACGCCGTGCGGATGAATAGTATATGGTCTAGTGCCGTTATTTTTAAACACGACTTTAATAGTATCGCCAACTTCGGCGCGAAATAACGGGCCTAACAATCCAAGATGTTGCTCGCTAGCAGGACGTGGTTTTAAGGTAGTGAATGAAGCATCAGTATATTGGCGATAAATCGCTTTTTTGTATTTACTGCCAATGGTGTTATCAGTGGTTTCAACAAACAATTTTTGGTCATCGTCTAATGGCATATCCATCATTAAGTTATGATGAGTGGGCGCATAATTCCATTCTATTTCATCGGCGGCGACATAATAAAGTCTCTCGACAGCAGCGAGTTGAGTTGAAATTGATGTTAGCAGCAAAGCGAACAAACCAACGAATAATCTATGCATTTTTGACCTTTTTTAATGAGATTACAGATTGGCGCTGATTATACCAGTAATTGATAATGATTATTAGTTGAGTTGGTTTTTTATGTGATAGCTGTTGGTTTAATCAGCAACCACTGACGTCATAAGAAGTGCCCAGTGCAGTCTCTTTTGTCTCGCCTGATACTGGAAGGCCATCTGTATCAGTGTTTTGATAGGCACGAAAAAAGCAGTTTTGACTGATACTATAATTGTCAGGAAAGATCACCACATTATGAAATTTTCCTCTAAAATTACTAATCAAAAGAGCACAAAAATCGTTACCTTGGCTATCACAGATGGAAGTTTCATTACCACTAATCAAACGGACATTGTCTAATAAGAATGATAAAGAGTCCGTCCACGAAGCTCGGGGTTTTCCATACACTAAATGGATGGGACCAAAACCTAGTTCAGTGATAAAGCTTATAGAGTCTATTATCCCTGGGTACTTACTATAATTTAGCAGGTTAGCTTTAAGGTAAATAGTATCGAATGAAGCCTTAAGTGCGGCGTGAGATCCTAAAATAACAGATTTTTGAGCGTCGTCTTTTAAACTGATAAATTTCGGCGCAGCAGCAACACTCAAAATCCCTAAGATGATGATAACAATTACTAATTCTATTAAGGTGAAACCTTGTTCTTTTTTCATTAAATGCTTCAGGTTAAGGGTTTTAACAATAATATAATATAAAGTGACAGATAATAAAAATTTATTTTACTTTATCTGTTATTAAAGCGTCGGTTCCAGTTACCATCGTTTTCAATTTGGCAGGCTTGTTCGCTATCAAAACTAACTATTCGCTTGATATCTTTGATTTTAATGTTGGCCGTGGCTAATTTATCTTTAATGAGGCGATATAAATAGTCGTCATCTTGATTGGTTAAGGCATTGTTTAAATCTTGCTTGGTGTCGAAAACGCAAACGATAGAAAAGGATTGTGGGAAATTATTATAATTGACCCAATGAGTAAGCCACTTAAAGCCTGCAACTTCATCGAGTGCAATGTTACAGACTTGATTAAGGGCGTTAATGATTGAATTTTCAATTTTTTTATCGGTTTTTTTCATTTTAATTGGGATCTTAACACTTAGGTTTCTAATAAAGTTATCACTGAAAAGGTCGCACCTTGGACATCTTGAATCACGCTAAAGCGACCGACATCCGGGATGCTAGTCGGGGGGACACAAATAGTCGCCCCTAACTTTTCAGCTTGCTTGGCCATATCATCACAACTTTCGACTTGAAAATACGGCATCCAATGGGGAGGAATATCACCCCATTCTTCGGTCATCTCCATGATACCAGCTTGTGGTGAACCTGCCGCCGTCATTTCAGTATATTTAACGCTACCCATGCTTTTATCGGCGGCCTGCCAGTTAAACAACTTGGTGTAGAAGTCAGCACTGACATCAGCATTTTTAGAGGCTAATTCATTCCAACATAAGGTGTTTTCGCTATCGCGCAGTTCAATACCTGGATGTTTTATGCCTTGCCAAATAGCAAAGTGGGCGCCGTCAGGCTCCTTAATAATCGACATGCGTCCTGCATCCATTACATCATAAGGGCCGACAATAATTTCAGCGCCTAATGCTTTTGCTTGCACCGTAGACACTGAGGCATCATCAACCGCAATATAAGATAACCAGTTGGTCGTGACGCCACGCTCTTGTTGCACTGAGGTGGCTTGATGCATCGCTGCCACGGTTTTGCCATCACGTTGCCACATCGTGTAATAAAGATCGTCGCCAATCGGTTGGTCAATCGCGGTCCAGCCAAATAAATTACAATAGAAATCTTTTGCTTGTTGCCAATTTTGTGCGGTTAACTCAATCCAGCAAAACTGACCATGAGAGTAGTTGTTCATTGATAATCCTCCGGTGAGTAGAAGGATAATTTAGCGCGATATTTGTAAAAGGGCAAGGTGAAGCGTGAGCACCACCATTTTAGGTCCTGTAAAAATATTAATCCATTAAATGTTCAAGGCCATAAACAACTTGATCACGCTCAACCACTTTTTTACAGGCCAGCACTACGCCGGGCATAAAGGATTCGCGGTGTTGTGAATTGTGTTCAATTTTGAGAGTTTCACTTAAACCACCGAAAAATACCGTTTGTTGGGCGATAACTCCCGGCAAACGAATCGAATGGAGCTTAACTCCGCCGATATCGGCACCTCTTGCCCCTTCAACCAGTTCTTTATCGCTAGTTGGTGTTGCCGCTTTAGTGCGGGCGGCATTGATCATCTCAGCGGTACGAATACCAGTGCCTGAAGGGCTTTCTTCCTTTTGTGGACTATGGGCCTCAATGATCTCAACATCCGGCAGATACTTTGCTGCTTCGGCCGAAAACTTCATCATTAACACCGCGCCAACGGAAAAGTTAGGGGCAATTAAACCGCCTAGACCTTGTTGTTGCGATAGCGCTTGCAGTTCGCTCACTTGCGCTTCAACAAAACCGCTGGTGCCAATGACTGGACAAGCACCATTATTTAAAATAATTTTGGTGTTATTAAAGCCGGCTGAAGCGGCGGTAAAATCGACCACCACTTGCGGTTTTAGTGCATTAATAGAAGCGGCTAAGTCGTCTTGATAATCTATTTCGCCAACCAGTGTTAATGCTGGATCGTTATTAATCGCGTTAACCGCTTCTTTTCCCATGCGCCCATTGGCACCATTTACTAATACTGTAATCATTAATTTTATCTTATTTATTAAGGGCTGACTTAAGTGCTGCTAAACACAGGGCAACATTTTCGCTGCGCGCTGCATAGCCCATTAAACCAATGCGCCAAGCTTTGCCAGCTAATGAGCCCAGTCCAGCGCCAATTTCGAGGTTAAACTCGTTAAGTAAGGTTGCTCGAACAGCTGCATCATCAATGCCTGCAGGGATCACTACGGTGTTAAGTTGTGGCAAACGATAAGCTTCATCGACAATAAATTCAATCCCTAATTCAGCCAAACCTGATTTTAATGCTTGGTGTTGCTTAGCATGACGTGCCCAAGCATTTTCGAGACCTTCTTGTTGCAGCATTAACAATGATTCATGCAATGCATAAAGCGAATTAACTGGCGCAGTATGGTGATAGCTGCGTTTACCTTCACCGCTCCAATAACCCATCACTAAGCTTTGGTCGAGAAACCAACTCTGCACTTTAGTACGACGATTTTTTAATTTTTCCACCGCTCGCGGGCTAAAGCTAACGGGTGAAATACCCGGGACACAAGATAAACACTTTTGACTACCGGAATAAATAGCGTCGATGCCCCAATCATCAACGCGCAGTTCAACACCGCCTAATGACGTCACCGCATCAACAATTGATAGCGCGTCATTATCACGGGCTATTTGGCACAATAATTTGGCATCTGACAGAGCGCCTGTTGAAGTTTCAGCATGAACAAATGCTAGAAATTTAGCGTCAGGGTGTTGGATAAATGCAGCCTTAACTTTAGCGGGATCAACTGGCTTTCCCCATTCGTCTTCAACGATAACCGCTGTTGCGCCTAAGCGTTCGACATTTTCGACCATGCGAGAACCGAATACGCCATTAACACACACTATCACTTTTTCGCCCGGCTCAACCAAGTTAACGAAACAGGTTTCCATCCCAGCAGAACCAGGTGCAGATACCGCAATGGTAAATTCGTTAGTGGTTTTGAAGGCATATTTGAGCAAGACTTTGATTTCATCCATCATCCGAATAAATTCAGGATCTAAATGGCCAATGGTTGGACGACCTAACGCCTCTAACACTCGCGGTGAAACATCGCTTGGGCCTGGCCCCATTAGGGTGCGTGGGGTTGGGTGAAATGAAGTAATGCTCATGCTATGGTTCCTTCTAATGGGTTAAAAAAGTATGATAAACAGGGTTATTGCTTTCATCTTTATATTGATAGCCTAATTGTTCAAGGTGGTGAATAAAGTCGTTATATTGTGGTTCTGGCAGTTCAAATCCCGCCAATACGCGACCAAATGCGGCGCCATGATTACGGTAATGGAACAAGGTAATATTCCAATTTTCGCCCAAGGTGGCTAAAAAATTAGTCAGTGCGCCGGGACACTCCGGAAATTCAAAACTAAATAGCCGCTCGTTTAACGGCTCGCACGGCCGACCGCCGACCATATAACGAATGTGCAATTTAGCCAATTCATTATTGGATAAGTCCTGCGCCGGATAACCTTGCTGTAGCAAGGACTCAATCATGGTATTGAGTTCAGTTTCGCCATTGGCTAGACGTAAACCAACAAAGATATTAGCGCTGTTGTCATTGGCGTAACGATAATTAAATTCGGTGATGGCTCGACCGCCTAAAATGTCACAAAATTTGCGAAAACTGCCTTTTTGTTCGGGGATCGTAACGCTCATGATCCCTTCTTTTTGTTCACCTAATTCACAACGTTCCGAGACATAACGTAGCCCGTGAAAATTAACGTTAGCGCCAGACAAAATCGCGACTAAATGTTGGTTTTCCAGTTGATGTTCGCTGCTGTATTTTTTTAATCCGGCGAGGGCGAGGGCACCTGATGGTTCGGCAATCGCACGGGTGTCTTCAAAAATGTCTTTAACCGCGGCGCAAATTTCGTCACTAGATACGGTCACCATGTCATCAACGTATAGTTGCGCTAGGCGAAAGGGTTCTGTGCCAACTCGCTTAACAGCCACGCCATCGGCGAATAAACCCACTCGATCTAAATCGACAGGTTTTCCCGCTTTTAATGCCGCGGTTAAACAGGCTGAATCTTGCGATTCAACCCCAATGATTTTAATTTCGGGACGGATCATCTTTAAATAAACCGCAATGCCCGCAATTAAGCCGCCACCACCGACCGGAACAAACACTCGGTCAATGGTGCGATGTTGTTGCAACAATTCCATTGCGACGGTGCCTTGACCAGCGATAACATCTTCGTCATCAAAGGGTGGAATAAACACCATACTTTTGTTTTCAGCTAAAGCCTTAGCATGGGCATTGGCTTGATCGAAGCTGTCCCCGTGTAGCACGACATTGCCGCCTAGCAGTTTAACCCCTTCTACTTTGATATCAGGCGTGGTGCGGGGCATGATAATTGTCGCTGTAGTGCCAAGGTGTTGCGCCGATAATGCCACGCCTTGAGCGTGGTTACCGGCTGATGCGGTGACCACACCTGCCGCTAATTGTTGCTTAGTTAACTGAGCTATTTTGTTATAAGCACCACGTAATTTAAAACTAAATACCGGTTGTTTGTCTTCACGTTTTAGTAAAACGGTGTTGTTACAACGAATCGATAGCTTTTTTAGTGGATCAAGCGGCGTGACGACCGCAGCATCGTAAACTGGCGCTTGTAAGATCCGAGTTAAATACTCTAAACCACTTAAGGGGACTGCCATGACTTAGTATTCCTCATCAAACAGGCTAGTGTCTCGAATTGCGCCTTTATCGGCACTGGTCGCGAGCATGGCATAGGCGCGTAATGCGGTTGACACTTTGCGTTGTCTGGTCGCAGGTTTCCAAGATCTCTTGCCTTTGTCATCCATCGCGACACGGCGTGCAGCCAATTCAATCATGCTAATGCGGATTGAAATGTCACGATTAGGAATGTCGATATCGATAATGTCGTTTTCTTCGACTAAGGCAATATCACCACCCGAAGCTGCTTCTGGTGAAACATGACCAATGGATAATCCTGAGGTACCACCGGAGAAACGGCCATCGGTGATCAATGCACAGGCTTTACCCAGTCCCATCGATTTTAAATAAGTGGTTGGGTAGAGCATTTCTTGCATGCCCGGGCCGCCTCTTGGGCCTTCGTAACGAATAACCACAACATCGCCAGCGCCGACTTTGCCACCTAAAATACCGGCAACAGCCTCATCTTGGCTTTCAAAAATACGGGCGGGTCCCGAGAAGGTTAGGTTGTCGTCATCAACGCCAGCGGTTTTAACGATACAACCATTTTGCGCCAGATTACCCGATAATACGGCTAAACCACCTTCAAGACTAAAGGCATGTTCAATGCTACGGATACAACCATTGGCGCGATCGTCATCGAGGGTATCCCAACGACAAGATTGGCTAAAGGCTCTAACGGTACGAATACCGGCTGGACCGGCACGGTAAAATTCTTTAACCGCTGGATCTTTAGTGATCATGACATCGTATTGTTCGATCACTTCGGCCAATGACAAGCCAATCATGCTTCTAATTTCAGTGTGGAGTAATCCGGCACGGGCCAGTTCGCCTAAAATGGCAACGATGCCACCGGCGCGATGGACATCTTCCATGTGATAATCTGGCGTTGACGGCGCAACTTTACACAGTTGCGGCACCAAACGAGATAAGCGATCAATATCAGCCATGGTAAAGTCGACTTCACCTTCTTGGGCAATCGCGATTAAATGCAGCACTGTATTGGTGGAACCACCCATCGCGATATCTAAGGTCATCGCATTTTCAAAGGCTTGTTTGGTCGCAATGTTACGAGGTAGCGCTAGGGGATCATCATTCTTGTAAAATGCGGTACACAGATCCATAATCCGCTTACCGGCATTTAAAAATAGTGCTTCACGGTCGCTATGGGTCGCTAGCATTGAACCATTACCTGGCTGTGCTAAGCCCAAGGCTTCAGCTAAGCAATTCATGGAATTGGCGGTAAACATTCCAGAACAAGAACCACAAGTTGGGCAAGCAGAACGTTCTACTTGATCGCTTTGTTCGTCAGAGACGTTTTTATCGGCACCTTGGATCATCGCATCGACTAAATCGAGTTTGATTATTTGATCCGATAATTTAGTTTTACCTGCTTCCATCGGGCCGCCGGAGACAAAAATAACCGGAATATTAAGGCGCATCGCAGCCATCATCATGCCAGGGGTAATTTTGTCACAGTTTGAAATACATACCATCGCATCGGCGCAATGGGCATTGACCATGTATTCTACAGAGTCAGCGATTAATTCTCGTGATGGCAAGCTATACAGCATGCCGGAGTGACCCATCGCAATGCCATCATCCACTGCAATGGTATTAAATTCTTTGGCAACGCCGCCAGCTTTTTCAATGGCACCCGCCACGAGTTGTCCCATGTCTTTTAAGTGGACATGTCCCGGGACAAATTGCGTGAAGGAGTTGACCACTGCGATAATCGGTTTACCAAAATCGTCGTCGGTCATGCCTGTTGCGCGCCAAAGGGCACGGGCACCAGCCATATTTCGGCCTTGAGTACTTGTTGCTGAACGTAGTTTTGCCATGGGGATCTCTATCAATCGGAGCTGACTTTCTTTTACGGAGTAAGTCAGCTCATTAGGGGGAGTTAATCGATGCTGTCTAACCAGCCATATTTGTCTTCAGTCGTGCCATCAAATAGACCAAAGAATTTATCTTGTAATTGACGAGTAACATCGCCCATTTTTCCAGTGCCAACACTAATGCCGTCGACGCTACGAACCGCAACAATTTCAGAGGCGGTACCACACATGAAGAATTCATCGGCTAAGTATAATGATTCCCGTGAAATGAGTTCCTCACGTACTTCATAGCCAAGATCTTTGGCCAGTGTCATTACAGTGTCGCGGGTTAAACCCGACAAAATAGAGGCACTGCCAGGAGGTGTATAAAGGACACCCTTACGGACTAAAAACAAGTTTTGTCCAGCGCCTTCACTGACGTAATTGTTAATGTCTAATGCGATGCCTTCTGCATAACCGTGACGACGAGCTTCCATTGAAATTAGTTGTGATGACAGGTAGTTACCGCCAGCTTTTGCGGCTGTTGGCATAGTATTAGGTGCTAAACGATTCCATGAAGAAACGCCAACATCAACGCCTTGTTCACGGGCTTCATCACCCAAATAAGCGCCCCAAACAAAAGCGGCAATCATTAGATCGGTTTCAGCACCAAGCGGTGGACGAAGACCCATGCCAATATCGCCGTAAAAGGCAAGAGGGCGGAGGTAAGCGTCTTCTAGATTGTTATTCTTTACCGCATCTTTACAAGCTTGCATGATTTCTTCCTTGGTGTACGGAATAGTCATTTGATAAATTTTTGCCGAATTGAATAAGCGTTCAATATGCTCTTCAAGGCGGAAAATAATGGTCCCTTTAGGGGTTTTATAAGCTCTGATCCCTTCAAACACTGAAGAACCATAATGAAGCGCGTGACTCATAACGTGGACGGTGGCATCTTTCCATGGCATAAATTTACCGTTAAACCAAATTAGCTCGGGAGTGTTCGCGTTCGACATATCTTTATTCCTTAATTATTTTATTAAGCACGTTGCTCTTGCGTGATTTCAGTTAGATTGACTACCTGCGTCACGTCGATTAATTTTTCTAATTGTTTACTGAGTAAGCTAATTTTGCGTTCGCTACTGACGGTCATTTCAAGGGTTGAACTTTCACTATTCCAGCTCAGTAACTCTACCTTAAAGCCACGATGGCGCGCCACTCGTAGCACCCGTTCTAGTAGCTCTGGACTGTTATTTACCGACACCTTTAAGCTGCTTTGTTGTAAAGACATCTATACACTCTCCATCATATCGGCGTTTGAGGCGCCTGGGGGCACTAATGGCCATACGTTATCGGCTTCATGAATTCGTACATGTAGTAGATAAGCACCGTCGCTTTTTAACATTTCATCGAGTGCGCTCAGTACTTCACTTTGCTGGGTAATGCAGCGTGCTTCAATGTCGAATGCCTTAGCGATGGCGACAAAATCAGGGTTGTCAGTCAATATAGTTTCGCTGTAGCGCTCTTCAAAAAACAATTGCTGCCATTGTCGTACCATGCCCAAACGTTGATTATCGATGAGGACAATTTTAACATTCAATTGTTCACGTTTGATGGTGCCAAGTTCTTGGACATTCATCATGAATGAACCATCGCCTGATACCACGACTACTGGATCGTTGGGCCGCGCATGACGAGCACCAATCCCCGCTGGTAGCCCAAATCCCATGGTACCTAAACCAGCACTGGATAAGTGATTTTCAGGGCGAGTAAATCGCATGTGCTGGGCAACCCACATTTGGTGCTGACCAACATCGCAGGTTACTACGGCGTTATGAGGTAATTTGTCTGACAGCTGTCGTAATAATTGTGGCGCATAAATACTAACGTAAGGGGCATTGTAACTGGTGCCAAATTCTTGTTTAAGATCCCAACATTTTTGTTGCCATTCTTTTATCTCTAAAGGCACCGCTAGCTCAGGTAATAACGTCACTAAATTGCCACAAATGGAGACATCACAGTCGCGGATTTTATCAATTTCAGCAGGATCAATATCTAAATGTAATACTTTGGCACCTTGGGCAAAGGTTGCTAAATGTCCCGTGACTCGATCATCAAAACGCGCCCCAATAACCACTAACAAATCACAATCGTGAACCGATAAATTAGCCGCGCGATTACCGTGCATGCCTAACATCCCTAAAGCATAAGGCGAAGTGGTTGGGATAGCACCAATACCTTTGAGAGTAGTAACAGATGGAATACCAGTGACTTCAATAAATTTTTGCAGTTGATCAACGGCTTGTGCCATGCCCACACCACCGCCAACATAAACAATCGGCTGTTTTGCCTGTTCGAGCAACGCAATAGCGGCTTTAAGATCAGTATGCTCGACCGCTGGAATAGGATCATAGTGTGAAGTTTCAATGATCGCTTCTACTTCTGCTAACTGAATATCCTTTGGAATATCCACTAATACTGGCCCTGGACGGCCTGATTTAGCAATGGTAAAAGCTTGTTTTAACACATTAGCGAGGTCATCTTTATCAGTGACCATAAAACTATGTTTAGTGCAAGCCAGAGAAAGACCAAGGACATCAATTTCTTGGAAGGCATCTGTACCGATAACAGCACTAGTCACTTGTCCAGTGATAGCAACAATAGGGACTGAATCCATATAGGCATCGGCCAATCCCGTAATTAAATTGGTGGCACCTGGGCCTGAAGTCGCAATACAGACACCGACTCTATTACTGGCGCGAGCATAACCAACGGCTGCAAAGGCAGCACCTTGCTCATGACGACATAGCACATGTTTAAGCCCTGCGTCGTATAGTGCATCGTAGACTGGCATGATTGCACCGCCTGGATAACCAAAAACGGTATCGACACCTTCTTGCTTTAAATAAGAAACGAGTAAATCAGCTCCGCGCATAATATTTGCCTGTGGTTGTGTTATTGCTGTGACTGCCATCTTGCTTTGCCTTTGTAATATTTGGCTAAAAAAAAACCCCCGGTCTTATCAGGCCGGGGGTTTGTCTGCTTGCTGTTTGGTTAATTAAGCAATAGTCCCCGGCGCTGTGGTTTAATGACCACGACGCTAATAATGCTAATAATAAGGACTAGAGTTGTAACAAACAGATGCATGAATTTTTCTCAAAAATATGTTGCCGACTTGTTATAAGTAAGGCTTGCCTATGTTGTATCATGCTCAATCATTAAAAACAACAGTGCTTAATGATTAAAGCATAAATATTTAGTATAAATAGTATTGATGAAGTATATAAAACAATTGGATAGTTTTCAGTTAGACTTTTGGGTAGTAGATATACATTTTTATTATTAGTTATATGATTTTTTTTGAATCGATGGCGGACAAAAAATTGCTATACATAAAATAATTACTACTATTAATGATGTTGATTTATAAAATTAAACAGAAGTAAGCAAGGTGAGGCTAAAATGCAAGTTGAGAGTTATGCTTTTGGTACTGTAGAAATTTTTTCAGATAATATTTTAATTGTTGTTGTGAATGATGGACTCGAGATTAATGGTGAATTGGCGCGGTTAATTATTCGTGCTATTGAGCAAAAATCCAATGAAGCGACGGTTGTTATTGTTGATCGGCGTAATGATTACTCCTATTCTAGTGAGGGAATGCAGACCCTTAGTGATACTAATTTACCCCAAGTTATAGCCACGGGGATTGTTGTTTACTCAGGTGTTTCTGAATTAGTGACAGCTTGCCAAATTGGTACGATGAAAATTCTTGGTCGCAATAACTTGCATGTTTTTCGTTCATTGGATGAAGCACTTAGTTGGGGCCAAAAACAAATAACCCCATCAGTTCTTCAAGTTAATTGCTGAGAATAAATCAGGTGATTATTTATTAATGCTGGTAAATCTAAAGAGGTGAAACACCTTTAATTTCAATGACTGAAGTAGCATTGGCGCGTTCAATTATTTTAACCAAAGCCGATTGAATAACTTCACTTTCCCTAGCATCTGTCTCACTAACAAAGCGCTCTTCTTGAACCTCGGCGCCTTCGGCTAAAATAAATTGAACAACCACTACCGTCGCACAATCAACATTTTTACCAAAATACTCTAAAGAGATCTGAGGATAGCCTTTAAAGCCTTTTTTAACTTGTTTCTCGATCCGTTTTTTTGCTTTATCTACATTCATATTAATTACCCTTAAAATTACTGGCGCGATATTTATACTCTATCATTTTAACATGAAAATTTCTTTCTATTCCAACTACATCAATAGTTAAATAAACCGACATATAATGCTATATCGAATCAATATTCGACTCTGTTTCGACCATTATTCTTTGCCAAATAACGTTTTTCATCAACAATTTTGTAAGCTTGATCAAATGAGCTAAATCCTTGCATCGAGACCACGCCAAAACTACAGGTAAACGCAGGAATACCATTGAGCTCCGCTGTTTTTAATTCGATATGCTGTTGTAATTTATTGGCTGTTAGACAAGCTTTTTCTAAATTAGACTCTACTAACAGAATAAATTCTTCACCGCCCCAACGAATAAATACATCATCATCACGAATGATAGTTTTAACTATTTTGATTAAAGCCACTAAGGCGTGATCACCGACATCGTGCCCGTGCTCA
>JABSRU010000062.1 GCA_013214965.1 Gammaproteobacteria bacterium | reverse complement strand
GATGGTCATACCTTAGTTGTTATTGATGATTCTGAACTGTTAAATATATCAGAGATCATAAAGATATATGATATTGTCGTAAATCAATCACTTTCTACACTAATTTTATCTGGCCGCCTTATTCCAGTAAACGAATTGCCAAATGTAAAGATAATTAGCCTTGCTGGATTGAGTATGGTTGATTTAGCTAAAGCGCGATTAAAGTTAGTGCCTGAAAGTACAGATATTGATAAAGCATTTGGATTAATTGAAGATAATCCAGCTCTATTAGAAGCATTCATTTTTACGCCACTAGACGTTATTCAAAGACTGCTTGACTTATTTATTCCAAAAGTCACTCAAATACCTGAAACTTCTCCTGCTAATATTGAAAATCTAAAAGTAAATATACAGCATGAAAAAGACTCTGGCCCTGATCGCATAGGCATAGCGCTTTCAATTATTTTGTTTATTGTATCAACTCTCTCCTCTCTTGAAACAGAAGATAACATAGTCAATGAAATACACGGTATTCAAGAAGTAATTGCAGAGCTGCTTACAGTTGATAGTAATCAGGTAGGTGTTAATATTCACTACGCGACTACTTTCCTAAACTTGAGGAAGCTCCCAAATGTCGAGAAAGGCAATGTTATAACTGTGCTTGCGCCTAACCAAATTTTTACGGTTTTATCAGTAAATGAGGGGTGGGCTGAAATATCATATACCGTTCATGTATCCTCAAAAGAAAAACGTGGCTGGGTATTTTCTAAATACATAAAATCAGTCAGTGATAAACAAAACTAACAAGTGACTATGGTTCATAGTTATCACCATTTTCCATACAAAACCTAATCCCAAACCCAACTTGGCACGATAAATCCTATGGCGCTTTGTGCCCCTTAACGCCTTAGGCCAGTGCTTGTTCAGCCACTTAAACCATCAATTAAAACTGCCGCTTACAAACACTTACTTACGCTTACCCTAAAGTTGCTTTAAATGCTTGATAATGACATATCGATTGGTGGCTCTCGGTTATCTGTTACCCCTTATTTGACGATAACTCCGGACTCATCGGCTTCTTTACATGTTAATAAAAGAGATTATCAATGATCAAAGCTAATAAATCCTTTTTGATTGCCTCAGCAATAGTTGCTACTACGATGCTAAGTGCTTGTGGCAGCAGTAAAAAAGAAACCACCGTCACGCCCACTGTGCCGGTGCAGGTGCCAACAATTCCCGTACCAACAAGCAATGATTTGGGTATTTCAGCGGTGCCAGATTCATTAAAAGGCACTTATACCAAGGCATTAAAATTTGATCGCTACACTAAAGTTGACACGCCTAATGGCGGTAAAATTCATATTATTGTTCAGAATGAAATAACTGAGTATCAGATTGTCCGTGCTCGTAATATATTACAGCACTATTTGACCGACTATCCAGGTTCGACTTATGGATCAGACAAAAGCGCAGTGGCCAATAAAATGGCTAAAAATGGGGCTATTTTATTGCTCTTAAATGGGGTTGATGACGGGTCTAATGCCGGCTCTGAGCTTGATGGGCAACCACTGTATTACGGTGAGATGCAAGTAGAAGGTGGCCGCTGGTACATTAAACAAAATTATGAGCATCGTGATGCTTCATTTGAAGAGATCCTACATTTAGTCCATGACTACGGTATTGGCGTTGATCAAAATGCTGATTTTAATGGCGCGTTACCTGAATACCAAGCTCACATTCGGGGGGCACAAATCACTGCGCTGACCGATAAATTATGGGCTTGGTCAGCAGGTCAAGCAGGCTGGCTCGCCGAGTTAACCGCTGAAAATAGTTTATCGCAAGAATATTTGGCGTCTATCATTGATACTTACTACGGACTTTGGGGCGCTTTCGACAGTGAATTGGGGATGTGGGGTTTGTATGTTGCCAAAAATCGTGACGACTTGGCCACAACGGATCCACAAGGCGCGGCCCTCATGGATAATCAATTCTTCCATCCATATTTAACTTATAACGCCAGAATTGATGCCAGTTTTGTTGGTAACTTTAGCCTAAAATTCAACAGCAGCTTGCCTTATACTAACCACGCGCAATATCTTAAAGATATCACCCTAACCGGTACCAATGACAGTAATGTGGTTGTTAACCAATTAGATAATAAGATCAGCGGTAATTCTGGCACCAACACGGTCATCTTTTCAGACCAATTGAGTCATTACCAAATAACCAATGAAAACGGTCAAATAATAGTGAAAGACTTACAAGATAGTAATGATGGCACCAATACGTTAATTGCGATTGAAAAGTTACAGTTTTCGGACAGTACGATTAATGTGTCAGCTATTTAATACCAGTAAACGGGGCACTGGTCACGAGAGTACTTGGGCCGTATTATTTTGGCTTGCAACCAGTTCAACAAACTCAGAAAACGGCATCGGTTTACCAAATTGATAGCCTTGAAAACAAATGCAGCCAAGTTTAATGAGCATCGCTAGTTCATGCTTATTAGACACGCCTTCCGCAATAACTTTCATTTTAAACCCTTTGCCAAGCGCCAGAATCATTGCCACAATTGCTTCATTTTCTGGGTTTTTATCGACATCGATAACAAAGCTGCGGTCTATTTTAATTAATGTCGCGGGAATATGCTTTAGATAGGCCAGTGAAGAATATCCGGTACCGAAATCGTCAATTGAAAACTCTATACCGTATTGCTTTAGCTGGTTTATTATTTTAATGATGTATTCAAAACGATCGATTAATACATTTTCGGTAATTTCTAATCCTAACAATCCTGGGTTAATTCCAGCCTCTTGAACAGCTGAAATAACAGTAGATTTAAAATCCTGCTGAATCAGTTGTTTAGGGCTAACATTGAGTGATATTTTACTGAATTTTTCGGGTAAGCCATTGGCAACTAATGTCGCGATGTCGCGACATGTTTTCTCGATAACCCACTTACCGATAGGCACGATTAAGTCGCTGTCCTCAGCAATCTTAATATATTGCTCAGGTGACTCCATCCCTCGATTAGGGTTGTTCCACCGTAATAACGCTTCCGCGCCAATAATATTGTATTCATCATCAAATTGTGGCTGATAGTACAACTCAAATTCATTACCAATAAGCGCTTGTTTTATCTCGTTAATGTAGGCTGCTTTATTTTCAATTTTTTTCAACATTTCTCGAGTAAACATCACCCCAATCAGCGGTTTTTGGTGCCGAGCTTCATTCATCGCGATGTCAGCGTATTTCAATACATCACTAACCGACATGCTACCCGTCGCAAAGAGGGAATAACCAATACTGCAGTTAATTTTATAAGAACTGTCACTAGCAAAAATAGGTTGTTCAACAATCCGATTAATTTTTTCAATCACTTGCACAATTCTCTGCTGAGCAAATGACTTAGACAGCCCTAAGTCTGGTAACAAAATAATAAACTCATCTTCTCTCAGACGTGCAATATTAATATCTAATCGGGCTAGCGCCTGTAATCGCTGGGCAATAGTAATTAATATTGTTTCCCCAACGGCGTGCCCCATGGTATCAGTGACTGTTTTAAATCGGTCAAGTCCGATCTGAATACAACAGCCAACACTGCCGGTTCGAATCGATTCTTTAAATGCTGGCACCAACAGACCATTAAAATACGCTCGATTAAACAGATTAGTTAGGCCATCATGGCTTGCTTGAAATTGTATTTGGCGCTCCGCTCGCTTTCTGACCTCAATTTCTTGTAATAGAGCACCATGAATAATTGAACTGTAACAAGCTCTGGCTAATTTTTTTAAGATAGGCTCTAGCGCTTTAAGAATATCTTCGGCAATCACATAGCGCGATTCAAAAATAAGTAAGCCATGATTAGGGATTTCGAGTCGATACAAGTTAACGTTGGATTGTTCATTAAACACAGGTTGTTGCCTGTGCTCCTGAAGTGACAACAGGTCACATTGATGATAAATACTAATTTCTTTACGCTTTGGGATACTTAAGAAATGTTCTATTTTGGTGTGGCCGTTACCTTTGTCTGTGGCTTTAATTAAGAAGCCATTGGCCCCTTTTTCTAAATAGACGTGAACACTGGTTAAATCTAATCGCGTTAAACATACTCGCAAAAATATTTTTAGCATGACGGTAAGATCGGAGTCACAACCAATCGCCATCCCAAATTCATGTTGTAGCGAAATTAAAGATAATGCTTTATCATCCATTAAGTTAAAATCTTCCTATCACTGTTGATTTATTTAGCACACGAATAGATCCGCTCTGATTATTGGCTACTTCACCCAAAGACAGCCCTCCAAAAACAATCGCGTTATCCGGCGCGCTGTTATTAATCTCCGATAGCTCTAGCTGAAAATCATCCGCCATGTATAAGACTCGACTAATGCAGTCAAAGATAATGACATTAGCGGCATGTTCATCGGGTACTTCACAGGCTTTGATTACTGCGGCACGAGCCGAACTAATCAATGATTCATTTTTGGCTTTCAAAATACTAACCATTGAATTAACGGGAACATTAGCTACAAATTGGACACTATCACCCTGCACTTTCACCGGATCTCGTACCAATATTTCACCATTAAGCCCAGTAATACCTAATGGATAATTTTTAGCAATTTTATAAAAATCATCGGGTTTAAATTTGAGTCCACTCAAGTCCTCAACGATCGTTTGATAAAAGTCTTTAGCCGAACGATAGTTGATACTTTTGACCAAAGAACCAACCGCCTCAGTGATTAAATATGGACCTTTCAGCACCTCCCAGCCGTGGGCAACACCAGCATATAACTGATTAGACAGCCCAACTAACTGGACGATGTCAGACTTTAAGCCATCATTGGTAATAACACAGGGAAGCGGGGAAAAATCAGCCATACCAGCCCCACCACCAACCACAGTAACGGTGGAGCCAAAGCAATCATAAAAACAATCGACAAACTCTTCTGCAGGGCAAAGCGCATCATAAAACATTAAAAAATTAGTATAGGACGATAAATTTTTATCGCTTTCAAGAATCAGTTCTAATCCTTCAATGTAAGTAACTTTACGACTCAGTTGTGAGATGTTACTAACCGCTAATACCGATGAGTATCCCACCACAATAAAGCCCTGCTTGAACAAGCGATCATTACATACGAGCAATGGATAGACCCCACCGCAGACAGGCACCTTGATCGCTGTTAAAATAGGATCAAAATCCTTAGTCGTTATTTCACTGCTACAAGCCAAAATTAACAGGCTTTTACTTTGTGCCGCCAAAGCAGACTCTATTCCTTGAGCTAACTCAGAAATATCATCATTTTCAGTACACCAGTAAAATATAGGTTGTGACACTACATACCACTCCGTGGTTTAAATAAAGTTAAGCATCTCAATAAGCTCATGATATGTCAATCATTTCGCATTAAAAACACTCGATACTCTATAATGAATTAATCAATAAATTGACTAATTTCAGTCATCGCCTGATCTCTATAACGATCAAGTTCAAAGAACAATTCATGCCTAGCATCAGCAATGTTTACAAATTTTATCAATTCTTCATCCAGTTGAGCAGCAAAAGCACGTTGAGCTTCGCTTTTAACAATGGTGTCGGCTCCCGCCTGTAATAACAAGGTGGGTATATCAATACTCGGCGCATGATCGATGCAATCCTGTGCACTAGTAATGGCTTCAAGCAACCATTGATTCGTTGGCGCACCCATTTGAATATCGGGATACTGTAGATAAACCGCTCTAAATTCAGTATAGCGCTCTTTTGATTGGGTCAAGACATTTTTATCAAATGAAGGGGCCAAATAGCTTTGGCCACCTAAGATAAAACTTGGCTGAGAGCTTAAGAATTCTTTCACATATTGTACTGATTTAACTAAACGTTGAATCATCCACACTGGCATTGGTAGAATAATTCCAAACATTGGGCTAGCCACAATTAATTTATTAATTAAATGGTTACCTGATTCAATGTAGCGAGTCGCAATAGCTCCCCCCATAGAATGACCTAACAATATATGTTGTGAGTGGCCATTATCTGCGACGACTTGATGCACCAGCTGGCGTAGGTCAAGACTGTAATCCTCAAATGAGGAAACATGCCCTTGCTGTCGATCGCTGGTCATTCGCTCTGATAAGCCCTGACCACGGTGGTCGAGTAAGTAAACACTGTAACCTTGAGCAAAAAAATCACAGGCCAACTCTCGATACTTTAAATAGCTTTCTATTCGACCATTACAAATGATCATCGCCGGCGATGGTCCGGTTTGTTTCATCACAGCATAATTAATTCTGACATTATCCGTGCCATTAAAATGATTTTGCTGTAAATTTTGTAACCAATCGCTTAGTACATCCACATTAGAACTCTTATTGATTATTCACTTAAAAACTATAATGACAGAATATGAAAAACATTGAAAACACTGAAATTTGCCCGTTAACAAAAATTCCTTATTTAAAGCTCAACCAAGGACAACACCCCTGCCTGTTTGTTCATGCCAATGGTTACCCTAGCCATTGCTATTTACCGATGTTAGAACAACTATCAGGATGCGAAGTGTACGCACCATTATCTCGCCCTTGCTGGGATAAGTCCGACCCGAACATGACAGATCAATGGCCATTACTATTTAATGATTTTTTAGCTTTTTCCCAAGCTCGATTCGATCAAACGGGTAAAAAAATGACCATAATAGGTCATTCAATGGGTTGCGTTGTTGCGTTGCGTGCGATTATCCATTCTCCTGAATTATTTGATAAAGTTGTGTTTATTGAGCCAATATTTATTGCGGCACATTTAGTTGAAGTCGCCCGACTCATCCCCGCTCGAATTAAACGCCGTCTTAAGCTGGTTTCGAAAACACTTAGTCGTCCTGATCAGTGGTCAAGCTTACAGCAAGCCTATGACTTTCATCGCACCAAGCGGGCTTTTAAACAACTAAACGATCCGGCGTTATGGCAATATATTATCGGCGCAACAACTTCTGAAGGTCAACACTGGCGATTGTCGTATCCAAAAGCCTGGGAAGCTTGGTTTTATCAAAATCCACCCAGAACTTGGCGCTACCTAAAGCAACTGACATTGCCGACATTAGGTATGCGCGCTGAAAACTCAGAGTTTTTGACCGTCAAAGATTGGCAGAAATGGCAAGATATTATGCCTCACGATAAGTTTATTGAGTTTAAAGGCCAACATCACTTACTACCGATGGAGATCCCACAACAAGTCGCCCATACCATTTTGGACTTTATTGAGAAAAATTAATCAGCCAATCATATCGAGAGACAGGTATAATAAACAAAATTTTTAAGTTTGCTTACAGGTCTCTCATGCTTAGTTATCGTCATAGTTTTCACGCTGGCAATTTTGCCGATGTTTTGAAACATACGGTTCAATCATTAATTATTGAATCTCTTCAACAAAAACCAACACCTTTTGTCTATGTTGACACCCATTCAGCAGCTGGACGCTATAATTTAAGCGATAGCAAAAGCGAAAAAACGGGTGAATACAAGCAAGGCATCGCTCGGTTATGGCATCGTAATGATATTCCTGAACTCATGCGACCTTATTTATCAACGGTGCAAGCGCTTAATCCAACCGATAAATTACAGTATTATCCTGGCTCTCCAATGGTCGCCAAAACATTAATCGGTCATCATAACAGAATGGAGTTAACCGAACTTCATCCCACCGATATCGAACTATTAAGACAAGAGTTTAGCGGCGATCGTAAAGTTAGAATTCAACAAATTGATGGCTACAAAGGCTTAAAAGCAACGTTGCCACCAGCCCAGCGCCGGGCATTAGTACTCATTGATCCACCTTATGAATTGAAAACAGAACACGACGATGCGATTAACGGCATTGTTGCTTCACATAAACGTTTTGCCACTGGCATTTACGCCCTGTGGTATCCGATGGTGTCTCGTGCTCAAGTGAATCGTTTTTGTGAAAAATTTGCTAAACAGGGCATTCGAAATATTTTACGAATTGAATTGTGCGTTAAGGCCGACACCAATGAGTTTGGCATGACTGGTTCAGGCATGATTATTGTCAATCCACCTTGGAAATTAGAACAGCAGATGCAACAATTATTACCTTGGCTAACTGAACAGTTAAAACAAGATGACAGCGCGAAATTCACTCTTGAGTGGTTAGTGCCAGAATAAGCTTCTTGAAAAACATAGATTACAACCGTAATCTATGTTGTAAAGAGGTAATAAATGATTAAATATTTTTGGCTGTTATTATTATTGACAGGATGTAGCACTAACATTCATCTGTTTACTCAAGGGTATCCTCAGCAAAAAATTAACCAATTGTCACAACAATTACGTGACCGTGGCTTGGTTGTCTACCATAGGGAAAACAGTATCCCACAGCAATTCCCAAACAGTGTTATTGCCGTTAACCCTCAATTTAATCAGTTAAGTTTAATTGCACAACTGCAAGATATTTTAGCGCAAAGCCAATTCCCTGCAGCAGCAGAGCTTAGATTCGGCCAAGGTAATCACTTTTATAGTGCCGATCATATCGGATTGTATTTAAGACATCCTGATTTTAAGTATCGTACTAAAATTCCACCCTATATTGTCAGTCTAGGCTGTAATACCACACTCGAGTTTAACAATAATAGCCGTTTCATCTTAGAGATAACTCGCGTCGGTCAAGAACAGTATCAATTAAGCTATCAAGAGGGGAAATGGCAATATGATGGTAAGATTTTACGATTAAATTTCAGCAATGGTGATATATTTATTTATCAAAGAAACCAAGAACAGCGTGCTACTTATCAAGGTTTAAGACCTGCTGACGTATTTAAGCCGCTCAGTGGTAACCGGTCAAACCCGAGTTACCATTGCGAATATGAGGTTATCTATCTGAAGTGACTAGCTGACTACTTAACACCTTGATGAGAATAGAACGTGACTTTGTCAGCGACAAATTTAATGTCGATAAAACGTTGCTCGTTGCCCCACTGACACTGCTTTAGTACTAATGTTTCTTGGCAGGCTGTTGGGGCCCCTAATATTAACTCGACAGCACTATAATCTTGGCCCATTTCCAGCGCTTGGTAATTTTCTTTAGTAATTTGACTGCATCCGGCTAGTGCGAGTGATGACGCCGCTATTAATAGTGATAATGTAATTTTCATGTTGTTCCTTTAAAGTATAAAACCATGACTAGCAGCAACTGCCCAGCCTACTGTGATAAGACTTACCGTCAGTAATACATAATGCAAGCGACTAATCATGCTAAATGTCCCTTCCGGATCTCGCTTAGCCTTCGACTTAATCAGTCGGTGCAAAACTAATGGCTCCAATATAAATAACATTATCGTAAAAAGAAGCCAAGTAAAGATCATTAAATGCAGCCAACCACTACCGTCGACGCTTAACCGTTGCCAACCACCCGTCTGAAACAACATATAAAACCCCGAGCCACCGGCAAGCACCGTAGTAATACGTGATTGCCAAGCAAAATTGCCTTCTATTTTTTCAAAAAAATCAACTCGCTGCTCAGGTTCAATCAATCGTTTTATTGCCGGCAGTAGCACTAAAGTCACCATTGCAACACCGCCAATCCATAACACGATCGCAATCACATGAATAACCCGCGCAATGATGAAGGGATCCATATTAATCACACCCAGTCTCTGACCGGTAAGTATTTTTCATAGATTTCAGCTTCAGCAGTTCCAGGTTCTGGTTGGTAATTATATTGCCAACGTACCAGTGGTGGCATCGACATTAAGATTGATTCGGTACGTCCACCGCTTTGTAACCCAAAATGAGTCCCACGATCATAAACCAAATTAAACTCAACATAGCGACCACGACGATACAATTGAAATTGGCGCTCTCGTTCGCCAAATTCTTGATCTTTTCTGGCTTTAACAATGGGAAGATAAGCATCAACAAAGCCATTACCAACGGCTTGCATAAAATCGAAACTTTGCGAAAATCCTGGCTGATTTAAGTCATCAAAAAATAATCCACCAATACCACGCGCTTCATTTCGATGCTTCATAAAGAAATATTGGTCACACTCTTTTTTGTAACGAGGATAAGTATTTTGGCCGAAAGGTAAACAGAGATCGCGTGCTACCGTATGCCAGTGGATACAGTCATCTTCATTACCGTAATAAGGGGTTAAATCAAAGCCACCACCAAACCACCAAATAGGATCTTGGCCTTCGGCATAAGCAATAAAGAATCGCACATTAGCATGAGATGTTGGCACATAAGGGTTATTAGGGTGAATCACTAACGACACACCCATTGCCTCAAAACGACGCCCTGCCAGCTCAGGCCTAGCTGCGGTTGCCGATGGTGGTAATTCCGCGCCCATCACATGGGAAAAATTAACCCCGGCTTGTTCAAATACTTGGCCACCGGTTAACACTCGACTTTCGCCGCCGCCGCCCTCTTCTCGCTGCCAACTGTCATGTTCGAAGCGTAATTTAGGCTCTTGCGTTTCGAGATGACGACAAATTTCATTTTGAAGTTGTAATAGATATGCTTTAACGCTATCAGCGCAAATTTGGGTCATTACATGATTTCCTTTTTCCGAGGGGTTATCTAAACTGCTGGCCAGTCATACCATCAAAGATTTCACTTGGCTTATTACTTGCGCCTAGAGGTGCATCTATTATCATACCAAGCGATTCACCAAACATCATAGAAACTTGTTGGGCGTTGACCGCTGGAGCGATACCTGATGGATTGGCACTGGTTGACACTAAAGCACAACCGAATTCACTCGCTAACTGTTGAATCACTGGATGAGCACTCACCCGAACGGCGACGCTATCAAATTGACCACTAATCCAATCGGGGCATTGAGCACTTTTGGGCAATACCCAAGTCACTGCACCAGGCCATGTCATGTTAATTTTGTGCCACATTTCATTATTGATGGTATTAATATCGACAAAGGGCGCCAATAATTCAAAATCACCAGCCACTAGGATTAAACCTTTATGGATTGGGCGTTGTTTAATCTTTAATAATGATAAGACAGCTTGTTCATTGGTAGGATCGCAACCGAGGCCGAATACAGCCTCGGTTGGATAAGCGATTACACGCCCCTGCTTAAGGGCTGTAATTGCTAATTGATAATTTTTATTCATGGCTTATAAAGACTTTAACATCTCTTGTAACGCTTGATCTTTAGCAATAACAGCTTCAGCATTTGCTTGACGATCAGCTTTAACGGCAATCGCTAACTCATCATCTGCGATAGCTAACATTTGAGCCGCTAAATAAGCCGCATTTTTAGCGCCAGCTTTACCGATAGCAACGGTGGCAACAGGTACACCAGCTGGCATCATTACTGTAGATAATAATGCGTCTTGGCCTTTTAGTGGGCCGGCGTCGATAGGTACACCGATAACAGCACGCGTTGTGATACCAGCAACAGCACCAGCCAAATGAGCAGCAAGTCCAGCAGCACAAATAAAGACTTTACAGCCACGCGCTTCAGCGTCAGTGACATAACTATGGGTTGCTGCTGGTGTTCGGTGTGCAGAAGTTACTTTCACTTCAAAAGTAATATTGAATGTTCGAAGGATATCGAGAGTATTTTGCATCACAGGCAGATCCGAATCAGATCCCATTAAAATAGCAACAAAGGGTTTGCTCATTATATTTTCCTAACTTAAGTTGAATAAAAAAGGGTTATGCTCGCGTTGTTTTATAGTGACATTTTTTTTGCGGGCATTGAATTTTTGTACCTGCTGAGTTTTTCTTTTCAATCAAAATACCCCAACCACACTCAGGGCAACTTTCATTAAGTGGTTGGTAATTTACAACATACTTACATTTTGGATAATCATTACAAGCATAGAATGTTTTGCCATAACGTGACACGCGCTGAGCGAGTTGACCGTGATTACATTGTGGACATTCGACCGTTTGCTGCTCATTCGTTTGATGTTCAATGTGATGGCAATCGGGATAATTAGAACAACCAATAAAAATGCCATAGCGGCCCTTTTTTATCGCTAATTCATGACTACACTCAGGGCATACCGACCCTTCTATCCGTTGTTGTTCCATACTTTCCTGATGAATCAACGGACGACTATACTCACAAGCCGGGTAATTACTACACCCTAAAAAAGGACCATGCTTAGAGTTTTTAATTTGCAGCTCACAACCGCAAGTTGGGCAAAGTTCATATTCTTTCTCTAATGCATGCTCATGTTGCGAAAACAACTCAGGTTGTTTAGCCATAACCTTACCCAAACGAACAATAATGGCGCAGATTATACCAGAATCAGCCAATAATCGGATAAATATTGTAAGTAATTATGTTATGCCTTAGCACTAGTTTTACTTGATTGCCGTTTCTCAGTAGGATAGCCAGCAGATTACCTCATATATTCCAGATTAAGGATGCTCGACATGAAAAAGTTTGCACTGGCGCCAATCGCCTTAGCCCTAGCCATCACCGGCTGTGTCTCAACCGAAAAAGAACAAAAAAACATCACTAACTCAGCAATATCAATGTCTCGCGTCGACCATGTGGCTGCGGCAAAGTTAGCATTAAGCAACCCTTTTGCTAACGCATATAATACCCCCCATGAAATCCCTGATTTCGCAAAAATAAAACCAAGCCATTATTTACCTGCATTTAAAGCTGGCATAGCTGCCCACCAACTAGAAGTAGCAGCTATTGTTAATAATCCTCAAGCGCCAACCTTTAGCAATACCATTGAAGCTATTGAGTTTAGTGGCAATTTGATCACACGGGTTAGTAATGTATTTTACAATTTAACCTCAGCAGAAACTAATGATGAATTAAAGGCAATCGCTAAAAAAGTATCGCCTTTACTATCGGCTCACTCAGATGACATTTCATTAAATGCCCATTTATTTTCACGGATAAAGTCAGTTTATGCTCAAAAAGACCAACTTAGTCTGACACCATCACAACAAAAATTATTAACCGATACCTATATTGGGTTCGTTCGTAGTGGTGCCAATCTTAATGCCTCTGAAAAAGATCAAATTCGTCAATTAAATGCAGAATTAGCGAAGCTAACGCTATTATTCGGTGATAACTTACTCGCCGAAACAAATAGCTTTGAAGTGGTCATTAGGAACAAGAATGATTTAGCAGGATTATCGGCATCAGTTATCGATGCAGCTGCGGCAACAGCGACAGCTCGCGGCCATGACGGCCAATGGGTATTTACGACACATCGACCATCGGTTACGCCTTTCCTAACCTATGCTGATAATCGCGAATTAAGAAAACAACTGTACTTGGGTTACACTAATCGTGCTAATAACAATAATGAGTTTGATAATAAAGAAACCTTAGCAAAAATAGCATCACTACGGGTTAAGCGCGCTAACTTGATGGGTTATGAGTCTCACGCTCATTTTGTACTAGAAGAACGCGTTGCTAAAACACCACAAAAAGTTTACGAGTTACTTAACAATATTTGGCCAACCGCATTAGAAAAAGCGAAAAAAGAAGTTGCAGACATGCAAAATCTAGTCGATCAAGAAGGTGGGAAATTCAAAATTGCCGCTTGGGATTATGCTTACTACGCTGAGAAAATTCGTAAAGCTCGTTATGACCTAGATGAAGAACAAACACGCCCTTATTTTGCGTTAGAATCAACATTACAAGGTGTATTCTACACCGCCAATAAACTATACGGAATCACCGTTAAAGAGCGTACTGACCTACCAACTTATCATGAAGATGTTCGCACCTTCGAGATTTATGAGGCCGATGGCACTTACATTGGATTATTTTTAACCGATCATTATGTTCGCCCAGGTAAGCGCGGCGGTGCTTGGATGAATTCATACCGTAAGCAGTACAATATGGATGGTAAGGACTCGACGCCAATCATTGTTAATGTCTTAAATTATCCTCGCCCAACGGCAACTGAGCCAACACTATTAACCTTTGATCAGGCCAGCACGTTATTCCATGAATTTGGCCATGCTGTTCACGGTTTATTGTCACAGGGCACTTATCGCTCACAAACAGGTACTGCTGTACCACGTGATTTCGTTGAGTTTCCTTCGCAGGTCATGGAAAATTGGATGTTACAACCGGAAGTACTCGCGGTCTTTGCCAAGCATTACAAAACTGGCAAAGTTATTCCGCAAGAGTTAGTTGATAAGATCCAAGCAGCCAGCAAGTTTAATCAAGGTTTTGCAACGACTGAATACATGGCTGCAACGCTGCTCGATTTAAACTGGCATTCACTGACCGACTCAAAAATTCGCGACACTGCTAAGTTTGAACAAGATGCACTCGAAAAACTGGGTTTAATTGATGAAATTAGTCCACGTTATCGTTCAACATACTTTGCACATATCTTTTCAGGTGGATATTCGGCTGGTTACTACAGCTACATTTGGTCAGACGTGTTCGGTGCTGATGCCTTTGCGGCGTTTGAAGAGAATGGTATTTTTGATCAAAAAACAGCGAAAGCATTCCGAGATAATATTTTATCCCAAGGCGGTAGTGATGATGCATTAAAACTGTATCGTCAATTCCGTGGTCGCGATGCAAACATAGAACCGCTACTTAAGAGTCGTGGTTTAACTGATTAATAAAAATTTTAAACGAATACGTGTCGAAACCAATTTTAGGGTTTCGGCATGTTATAGACTACTTATCCTTCACTATATTTTTCAAGCTGAGGCTCAAAGTTAAAATGATAAGTTACGTTCGACTCACCTGACTCTCCACTGTGCTCATCTAATTCTAATGAATGAACGTCAATAGCACAAAGCAAATGCTCTAAGTCATCAAAATCATCTTCTTTTGCAATCTCAACATTTTCACAGCTCCAGTAATCATACCCGAAGTTTTTAAAAAGTCGTTTATAAAAACGATGGTGGACCTTTCCTGAAATGCAAAAACCATAACGATAACCCAGCGACTTACTAAATTTGGCCAGTGCGAGACAAAACTGTTTTTGTAAGTTGAATTTAGGAATATCGATTTCAGGTCGTAGAGTCAACCTCATCCATTGACAATAACCATTTCGGTCAAGGTCAAGAAAAGGGAGTTTTACTCTTAATTGCTCGGTTAAATTCTCAAGGGGTAATGGTTTTGATTTGCTGTTGCTATTACTGCCGCAAATACGTATGCCACCCAAACATAACTCCCCAATACGAGCGATTAAGATGTCTGACTGTCTATCTAATTCATCTTCTTCACCATTAAAATCAGATAAAGATAAAACTTCGCGATAAGATTCTTCCCTGAGACTATAATACTGATTTAGCAATTTCTGATCATTAGTGATCTCAAAAACAACATGCATAAGTTAACCTAACGAATATTGACAATAATAATTAGATAATCCCTTACAATACAGTATTATTATTAAAATTTACTGCTCTTTATAATTCCTTTAGCTTAATTATATATTAAGCTGTCGCCAAGAGAAATAACAATAAATTACTATTTTTTACATTAAAAGTAATCACTTAAGGTTATTAATACAAGCTGAATAAGCCAAATTTATTTTATCGTTTGAGTAAGTTTGCAACAGATAGGCGAATAGATCGAGCCCAAGGAGATTTTCCAACGCCAACTCGCCCCATAAAGACACGATTTTCAATTGCATCGGTCCCCGTTAATTCGGTTAGCTGGTCTGACAGTTCTTTTGCGAGTAATATAGCGTTGCTATTGTCGGTAAATTTTACACCCTTATTGATGTAGTTTGAAAAAATTATCGGGGTCATTTCTGGCTGGAATTGTAACCCTAAATCTGCACTCGTTAACCAAAATCTTTGCATCGCAGCACCACCACGATAATATGCTTGTTCTGATTTTAAACCGTCTTTTGCAACAATAATAAAATGAGCAGCGCAGTTTCTTGCAGGCATTAAATCGAGTTGTACACGCGGCATTAAAGTACCTGATAAATATTTATTTAACCATTGTACTCTAGACCAGCTTGTCATTGCCCAACGCATTAACTTTAATGACACAATATCTAAACCCACCGCCTGATCAGGTATTTTGGTTTCGCTAAAACGCGCGTCCCATTCGATAATTTGTTTATGAACTTCATAAGCCTCTCGTATGGTCAATCTAACTTCTGCATTTTTAAACAACAATTTAGCGATTGACCATTTCAGCGCCTTACCTTCAAACCATAGTATACGATAGCTATCACCGACGGACTGTTCTAGCGCTTCTTTTTGAGTCGGTGTTAATGCTGTTTTTTCAAAAGGTCTTCGCTGGGTACAACGCGTCTTAATAGAACTCACTAAGTTATTTATCTCGATACCATGGTCACTTCTCAGTGTCGCTTTAATAACAGTGCCTTGGTAACAAAAATCAACCCTCATTTTTTCATTGTTTGCAGCAATTTCGATGGTTTCGAGTAATGCGCCAACGGCAATTTTACTGGCGTTACCATCTAAATCATAAACACACCAATCCCTCGTATCTGACGTATGAATATTAAAAGACACTTCATCAATGATTTCGAACCGCCACGGTTGAGTGTTATCTCCACTAGGCGCCCAACGAGCTAATTCAATAATACGATAAATTGTACCCTTAGCTTCTGGATCATTTGATTGCGTTTCACTATTCATGCCATCACCTTAAGTTTCATGTTATTAAGTGTTAATAACAATATTATAAAAGAAAAAAGAAGACAACTACTAGGGTAAGTCAAAATAAAAAACTAATACAATCAATTTGGATTTTTAAAGAAGCGTTAACAACAGCAGCAAGAATATAGCAGATTGATGGTGTGGCTATAAATGAAAAATCAGCTTGCATTACACAAGCTAATTTTCAGACTAGCGAACTAAATTAAGCTTGAGCTTTAGGCTTTCTTCTTAATGAAGCAAGTCCCATCATACCCAAACCAAATAGAGCAAGGCTACCAGGTTCTGGAATTGAGTTACCACTTAATTCACCAGTACTAATTAATGAAAAACCTTCAGCGGTACTGCCACCCCCTGGGAAAGGTTGGAAACTTGAAGTAAACAAGAAATCAGCAGGGTTGCCATAAAAATCAGCCTTTGTATTAGTATCGAAGTTACCAGCAGCCATCCCACCAATAACATCAAACAGACCAGTACCACTACCAAAAGTATTGTTCATACCAAAAGTACCAGATGTTACTTCACTAATTAAATCACCAGTTTTATTCAGATTAGCATCATAATTAGCATGACCATCTAGAGCTAGCCATAAAACGCCATCGCTTGCAGTTGCTGAGTTTTGAAAATCAAAGTTAGCTGAGTTATCAACATAAAAATTCAAGCTACCATTGTTAAAAATAACATCAGTAAGAAGGTTTCCATCAAAATTACCAACCTCAGTCACCGTGTATGAGAACTCAAATGTTAACTCACAACCGCCACAAAAACTGAACCCCCCATTTACTGAAGATACTTTACCAATTCCACGTAACACATCACCAACCGCTGAAACGTTAGTTTCATAAATTACAGATTGTGCTGCAAAATCAATAAGACTATCAGGATCCCAAGTCACACCGCCAACGTTTATGACAGAAGCTTGTGCTTGTGCAGCCATCGTTAAGGCAATACCAACACCAGCAACTTTAAATAAATTTTTAATTTTAGTCATTTTTCACTCCAAAAAAACTAATAGTATCTTACATTTAGGCTTTTATGTCTCAATATAAGACATGTCCTTTCCATTGAAGCCTGTAACTGTTCGAGCGCTTAAATAATCCTAAGTGACCAACAAAACAAACTCACTACTACTCAGTTAGCATTTTTTATGCCAATAAAAAAAATAACAGCTAACCAATTGATAATGTTTGCTTAAAAAAAACACTAACGATGATTTATGACTAATAAAAAAGGATGAACAAATTAATTGTAAAAAAAATGGACAATGATAAGACCTAAAGGAGATAGCAAGGGCGTATTAAGCCCTAACATAACTTATTTTTTGGCTACAATTTTTTTTGCCACTTGGAACATTATTCGTGCAAATAAGCCATTATTACCAAAAGGTCGATAAGTTTTGGTAAACTTATTTCGATAGGCATCAAAATGTAAACCGTGAGGGGCAACCACTAAATCGCCACGATTTAGTAGTATTTTCAATACATAAGTACCAGCGATCCCAGAACAGAGCTGAACTGCCATTGGCGTTGATGGCCCCTTTTTAGCATGAAAATCGACCTTAGACTTATCAACCAAATATTTCTGCTGCAACATTGCAGGGGAGAGCCCAATCAAAAATTGAATATATTGATCTTGTTCTGACTTCCCTTCAAACCTGAAGTACTCTTCATAGGTCATCTTGCCAGGCATAAAACATAAAAATGCACTGCCCATTCCCAAAGGAGCCGCAGTAACGATCGGAATATTCATTTCTAGGCATCGCTTGAACACCATTTTTCTAGCGTCTAATGCGAAGAAGTCTAGACTATCAACATAAATATCAACCCCATCCAAGAACTCGTTAACATTTTCAGGCGTCACCCCTTGATCAAAACTCGTTATATCCATTTCAGGATTAATGTCTAGTGCCATTCGTTCCATCACTCGTACTTTCTCTTGATCGATGGTCGACATAAAAGCACCGGATTGACGATTGAAGTTATGAATTTCAAAGGTGTCAAAATCAGCAATATTAAATTTACCGACCCCTAACCGACTCAATGTTAGCAGATGCACACCACCAACTCCGCCAGCTCCAGCAATTGCAACCTTTGCACCTCGTAGTTTCTGCTGTTCCTCTTCCGTTACCCAACCTATATTTCTAGAAAATGCTTTATTATAATCAAACATATTAAGCTCCATCCAGCTAATGTCATTAATCAACTATTATTGATTTTTTTAGTACAAGTATTCGTGCTTCAAAATAATCAGGGAATGTTTTATAACTTGCTATATAGTCAGCCCAGTCCTTAAAAAATCCTCCTAAATAATCTAACTGATACTGGTTGTTTTCAAATGCTCCACCAGTATCAGCCAAAATGGTTAAGCGATGTTTGTCACCATGGGATAACAGAATAAGTTTCCCTAATCCTAAATGTTTTAAATCACCAGCGACAGTAACATGCGGATATATTGGAATTTTCAAATTGGCATCTTTACCGTAACCTAAAACTGTTTTGGTTTGTTTAAAGTACCAATATCGCCCTTGCGCTTCTTTATTTATATTTCGTTGGTATTGGATACCATTATTTCGATGAACATTAAAGAAGGTTTCAGTTCCATCAATAGTGACTTTGACTGTTCCTTGCATTAATGCATCTTCGAGATCGACCCTCGACAACCAAATTAAAGGTGTTGCTAATCCTTGTTGCTCGAGTATTCCTTTTAGTATGTCTTGTTTGGTGTATCGATAACGAACTAAACTCGCTTTCTTATTTTGTGCCTGCTCTAGTGTTAATCCAATCTCATCATTTGGCAATGAATACAAAGCATGGGGCATCGCTTTCGTTTTTCTGATACTGCCTTGGGCTAATTTAATGTAATATTTAGTCAATAGTATTTGGTCATCAGGTATATTTGCTATCAGTGGTTTGTTTTTTTGATATTTGTGTGACTGAGTCTTATCTGGTAACCATCGAATCATATCAAAATGTTTTCTGACAAATTCAGTGTCAGCTAAACGAGATGATTGATTTGAATTAATATCTTGCTCTGCGATCAAACAAATAAACTTTAAAGTATCTTCTATTTGCTCAGCGGTAACCCCAAACGATTTAACGACTCCAACCCTGATAACATCGGGATCATATGAAGATCCACGGTTTAAATAGCTTAAAGTTCCTCTTGCAACATCGCAAAGTTCAGTGGACGAATGATCAACCATGGAGCCGCGCAATTCTTGCTTGTCCAAACTGTAGATTGGCTTTGCCGCAACCGATATTGAGAAGGAAAGGACTAATAGATAAAATAAACTCTGTCTCATGCGAGACCTCTGATGAATAAACCCAACTAATAATAGTTTCTGCTAGCTCAGTGAGAATATCAACTTAATTTTTTATTATCCTAGAACAAACAGCAAATTAAACACCCCTATGATATTCTTGAAGATGAAAATTATCACTGATGGTAGGTATTATATGGAACAAAAATCGAATATCGAATTTATTCTTGGCGGTGCTCGCTCTGGTAAAAGCGCATTTGCAGAGCAACAAGCGATTGCATCAAACCTGCCAGTGATATTCGTGGCAACAGCTGTGGCACAAGATGATGAAATGGCACAAAGAATAGCTAAACATCAATCCGAACGACCTTTGCAATGGTCGCTCGTTGAAGAACCGTATAATCTTGCTCAAGTCATCGCCGATAATAGTACATTTGACAATTGTTTAATTATTGATTGCTTAACATTATGGCTCTCTAACTGTTTATTTGAATCTAACATTGATTGGCCGAGCCAAAAAATTGATTTTTTAATAGCACTAACAAATGCACCAGGCCAAATATTATTAGTATCAAATGAAGTAGGGCAAGGTATTGTTCCCATGGGTGAAATAACTCGAAAATTTGTCGATGAGGCAGGATGGTTACATCAAGAAATCGCTGCAAAGGTTAATCGAGTATCATTTATTACCGCTGGTTTAGTACAGCAACTTAAAGGCTAGCGATAGTGAAAGAAAGAACGACAACAATTCACTTGTTACGCCATGGTCAAACGAACGATAGTGGCTGCATGCGCGGGTTAACTGACGTTGAATTATCAGCGGCTGGTTTTTATGCAATGGAACAAGTAACCAATAATGATGAGCAGTATGATTTCATTATTAGCTCCCCTTTACGCCGCTGCTTGTTCTTTGCACACCACTTAAATACGACAACAAAAACACCACTAATTACGAACAAACAATGGCAAGAAATTAATTTCGGCCTGTGGGATGGCGTACCTTATCAGGAGCTCTGGCAAGACTATGGCATTGAGGTTTCAAAATATTGGGAAAACCCATGGCAACAAACTCCCCCTCAGGCCGAAACCTTGGTTGAGTTTGATCATCGTATATTCAATGCTTGGCAACAGTTACTCAAAGAATACCAAGGAAAAAATATTCTAGTCATTACCCATGGTGGAGTAATAAGACAAATTATTCATCAAATCTTGAACTTACCAAAAGATAATACTCACATTTCAAGAATAAACCTACCTTATGCAACTAAAGTGACAATTTCTGTATATATCGATGAGATGAATAAGCAATGGCCTCAACTTCATTTTTAAAAATTTTAACGCCAATCATAAGTATTGAATTTTACTGAAAAAAGCCCAAGTCGCTAGACTTGGGCTTTCTTCTAAATAGGAGCCTGGCAATATCTATCACGTTAACCATCAACCGATTAGCCAAGTTGCACTCGCTCCGCGAGCGGCAGGCGCTTTGAAAACGTGGCATCATGCCGGTCATTGCCAAACGCAACGAAAAAAGCCCCGACATTTCTGTCGGGGCTTTCTTCTAAATAGGAGCCTGGCAATGACCTACTCTCACATGGGGAGACCCCACACTACCATCGGCGCTAAATCGTTTCACTACTGAGTTCGGAATGGGATCAGGTGGTGCCAATTTGCTATGGTTACCAGACAAAAA
>JABSRU010000061.1 GCA_013214965.1 Gammaproteobacteria bacterium | reverse complement strand
GCGTTGCTGCTAACCTATTAATGTTTTGTATCATAGTCGGTGGCGCGCTCACCACATTAACCATTAATAAAAAAGTATTTCCAAGCTTCGAACTTAATTTTGTCTCGGTAGTAGTCGCTTACCCTGGCGCGGCACCACAGGAAATTGAACAAGGTATTACGGTTAAAATAGAGGAAGCGATCAAAGCGGTTGAAGGGATTAAGCGTATCACTTCTATCGCCTCTGAAGGCGTCGGACGAGTTCAAATCGAAGTGGATACCGACTACGATCCTGATGACATCCTTGATGAAGTAAAACTATTAGTGGATGCCATTTCGACTTTTCCGCTCAGCATAGAAAAGCCATCAATATATCGCGTTAAGCCGCAAGAAAATGTCCTTTATGTTTCATTGTACGGTGAACTCAATTTAATTGAGATGAAAGAACTGGCCAAAGAAATTCGTGATGACATCACCGGACTACCAGGCATTACCCGGGCTGATGTAATTGGCGTCCCAAGTTATGAAATATCGATTGAAGTCACCGAATTTAAATTACAAGAATATGGGCTAACCTTTGAACAAGTGGCCAATGCGGTACGTCGCAGTTCAATTGACTTACCCGGTGGTTCGATTAAAGCACACAACGGTAATATTTTACTGCGCAGTAAAGGACAAGCCTATACCGGTGTTGAGTTTGAACAAATCATTGTCAAAACTAATGTCGACGGTTCTCGGGTCTATTTATCAGATATCGCCACCATCAAAGATGGTTTTACTGAAGGACTAAATTACACCCGCTTTAATCAACACCCGACCGTCATGGTCGAAGTTTTTAGTGTCGCCGATCAAAATTCACTCAACATTTCAGCCCAAGTGAACAAGTACATCGCTCAAAAGAAAAAGGTCTTGCCACCCAATGTTAAGATTGATATTTGGGCCGATGTTTCTTTTTATCTTCAGGGCCGCCTAGATTTAATGCTCAATAATATGTTCTCAGGGGCATTACTGGTCTTTCTTATTTTAGCTATTTTCATGAAAGTTCGCCTCGCTTTTTGGGTGATGATGGGCTTACCGGTCTGTTTTCTCGGAACATTAATGTTAATGCCACTAGAGTTCTTTAGTCTCTCGATCAATATGCTGTCGCTCTTTGCCTTTATTATGGTGCTCGGGATTGTGGTCGACGATGCAATCGTAATTGGTGAGAGTGCCTATAGCGAAATAGAAAAGAACGGTCATAGCCTAGACAACGTCATTATCGGCACTAAACGCGTCGCGATGCCAGCCACATTTGGCGTGTTAACCACCATTGCTGCCTTTATTCCAATGGTGGTAATTTCAGGCCCAATGAGTGGCTTTACGGAGTCCATCGGTTACGTGGTCATTTTATGTTTAGTGTTCTCGCTGATTGAGTCAAAACTGATTTTACCGGCGCATTTAGCACGAATGAAGGTAAAACCACCGGGTAGTAAAAAGAATATATTGGAACGCTGGCGCGGACGATTTGATGCCAAGCTAAAACATTTTATCTTTAATATTTATCGTCCCGCTGTCGAAAAGGCGATTGACTACCGTTATAGCCTACTCGCCTCTTTTATCGGCTTACTGCTTATTTGTGGTTCATTACTCACTGGCGGATTAGTGCGATCGGTATTTTTCCCAGCCATCCCTAGTGATTTTATTCAAGTCGATATCACGATGAATGAATCAACTGCCGAGACGACGACCCAAGAAACCGCAAAAATCATCGAGGAAGCATTGTTTCAAACCAATCTGGAACTCAAACAAAAATTTGGTCAAGACGTCATAAAGCATAGCTTTGTGACCATGGAGTCACAAACCTCAATTTTTATGTTTGCTGAACTGGAAAAAGGGGAAGCACGAGAACTTAATGGCGTTGAAATTGCTGAAGCATGGCGCAAAAACATTCCTGATTTACCGGGGATAAAAAAAATGGAAATGAATGCGACTATTTCAGATGGCGGCGGCGATCCGATAGCCTTTAAATTAACCGGCAACAATCTTGATTCCTTAGCCGCAGCCACTAAAGAACTCAAAGCAAAGCTCAGTGAATATGATGGTATTTATGATATTAGCGATTCATCAAGTTCGGGCCGTCAAGAGATTAAGCTGAGTGTCAAACCTTCAGCTGAAGCACTGGGTATTTCATTATCAGACTTAGCGCAACAAGTACGTTGGAGCTTTTATGGTTATGAGGCACAACGGATTTTACGCGGCACTGAAGAAATAAAGGTCATGGTACGTTATCCACTCAAAGACCGCAGCAGCATTGGTAACCTCGAGAATATGCGCATTAGAACCAATACCGGCCAAGATGTTCCTTTTTCTGCGGTCGCCAATATTGAATTGGGTGAAGGGTATTCAACCATTGTCAGAGTCGATGGCAAGCGTTCAGTCACGATTAAAGCCAATGCCAACAAAGATCGGATTGAGCCAGGTGAAGTGATGGAAGAAATTCAACAGGATTTTTTACCGCAATTACTGGAAAGATACCCTGATATTAGCACTGAACTCGATGGTGAAGCTAAAAATGAAAGTGAGGCTAAGTATGGATTACTCAAGGGAACTTTCTTTGCCTTGTTTGCTATTTATGCCTTAATGGCTATTCCGCTTAAGTCTTATACTCAGCCGCTGATCATTATGTCGGTTATTCCTTTTGGAGTGATTGGGGCAATTTTTGGTCACTTTATTTTAGATTTATCATTAAGCTTATTATCAATGTTTGGTATTGTGGCGCTCATTGGCGTGGTGGTCAATGACTCACTGGTGATGGTTGATTATGTCAATCAAATGCGCGCGGCAGGGCATAAAATTCAAATGGCAGTGGTTGAAGCAGGCTGTGCTCGCTTTAGAGCCATCATATTAACCTCATTAACCACATTCTGTGGCTTAATCCCAATCATGATGGAAACCAGCGTACAGGCGCAAATAATAATACCAATGGCGGCATCCATTGCCTTTGGTATTTTATTTTCAACGGTTATCACCTTATTTCTCGTCCCTTCGTTATACGTGATCGGTGGCGATATTAGCCGCCAGTTTGGACGTTTAAAAAACCTTTATCGCAGTGAGCCTAAACCGCTCATTGAACAATAATAAAAAGGGGATGCCAATTGGCATCCCCTTTTTATTCATTTCAATAATTACTCATAACCATTAGGGTTATTTGATTGCCAATGCCAAGCATCTTTCATCATTTGATCTAACCCTTTACTTGCTTGCCAGTCCATCATCGTTAATGCTTTATTTGGCTGCGCATAACATGAGGCAATATCACCAGGGCGACGTGGCGATATATTGAATGGGATCTTAATCTCATTAACACGCTCAAAGCTTTTAACCATTTCTAACACCGAATAACCATTACCAGTGCCCAAGTTGATTGGATTAAAACCAATGGCTTTGGTAAACAAACCTAACGCTTTAACATGACCGAGCGCTAAATCAACCACATGAATATAATCACGAACCCCTGAGCCATCAGGCGTATCATAATCATCACCAAAGACACTGAGTTCTGCCCTTAAACCGGAAGCAACCTGAGTAATAAATGGCATCAAGTTATTAGGAATACCTTTAGGATCTTCACCTATCAACCCTGATTCATGAGCGCCAACGGGATTAAAATAACGTAATGCCACCACGGACCAGTCAGCATCAGAGACACATAAGTCCCCCATCATCTGCTCTATTTGCAACTTATTAGCACCATAAGGGTTAGTGGTACGCAAAGCACAATCCTCATCAATTGGTAACCGCTCCGGCGAACCATAAACCGTGGCAGAAGAACTAAAAATAACATTTTTAACCTTGGCTTTTGACATAGCTTCTAGCAATCTCAAACTGCCAGCAACATTATTATCATAATAACGTAATGGCTCAGCTACTGACTCCCCTACTGCCTTTAAGCCAGCAAAATGGATGACCGCTTTAATATCATGCTCGCTGAAAACGCTATCTAGTGCAGCGGCATCTCTAATATCTGCTTCAATAAATAATGGTCTTTTACCTGAGATCTGCTCAATGCGGTCTAGTACAATAAGTTTTGAGTTTGATAAGTTATCTAAAATAACCACATCTTGCCCAAGTTTATGTAATTCCACTACCGTATGGCTTCCAATATACCCAGTGCCGCCGGTGACAAGAATTGTCATATTAATCTCCATATAAGTGTATGTTCGTTTAAAAAACCATCAATAATGTAACCGATGATTGAGAGTCTAGTTTTTCTTTGCCAGCATCAGTTTTACTATTATGACGTAAGGTATAAGAAAACTTCATTTTCAAATTAGCTAGTATACTAGCGGTTAATGTTGATTCAGATCTAATAACGGTCACATTGTCAGATTTCAAACCAAGGTCTGAAACCAAAATTTGTTCAAAGTCAGATTGCTTACTTAAGGGGAATTTAAAGTTGGTCCCGAGATGTAACACATAAAGCAATTGATGTTCATTAGCTGATTGTTGTTTCGACCACCGGATCCCAGGCCCAATATCAGCATCCCATAAATACAGCTCATTTTGATAAATACGCTGGGTATAACCGGCGGCAAAGGTCCCTAATGAACCAAAACTCGAAAATTTATCCTGACCATATTCGATGGTCGCAAAGCTACTGTTAGTATCAGAGAAATCCCAGTTAAACTTAGAGCCAATTTTCCATTTATCTACTTTTTTTTCACCATTATCTGTTTTTTTCATGGTTTGGGAAAAATAGCTTAATCGCCACTGAGGCAGAATGAGTGTACCGCTAAATTTTGACTTAAAGGTTTGAGTTTTGGTATTGCCAGTGATAATAGTCGCGCCTACTTCAAGATTTAACGCCCAATTTTTGTTTTCCTCTGCGGTGATATCTTGTTTGATATCAAAAGCTGACTCGGTGAACTCACTCTCCAATAACAGATTTTTCGCCAACAAATGACTAGGCATTAAAAACAATAGTAACAACAACATTCGACACATAATACGACTTAACCTAAGATCTCATACTCAAAAAAAAAGCCAGTCAATGACTGGCTTAATACATTTTAACGTATTAAAGATTAAAAGCTATAAAGTAAAGTAATCGTTGTTTCAGTATCAATTTCTTTTTTATCAAGGCCAGGATGATTATCATGACGCACGATAAAAGCAATTTTCATCGCAAGCTCACCAACGATGTTGGCGGTGACTGCAGTCTCAGAACGGGTTATGCTAGACTTTTCATCTTCAAAGGCAACATCACTGACTAGAATCTGGGTAAAAGTTGAGGTTTCACTCAGCTTATTTTCATAATCTAAACCAATGTGTAAAATACCTGTTTTTTCACTTGGTGCATTCTTTACATCAAAAAACTTCATACCGGGACCGATATCACCATTCAATGTTGAGGTGTCACTGTGATAAATCCGTCGCGAATAACCCGCTGCAATACTGGTGATAGAATCGTAATCACTAAACTGATCTTGCTCGTGTTCAGCAAGGGCAAATATTCCGCTGTCTTGATCAAGCAAATAGTTACCTTTGGCGCCAAGTTTCCAACGAGAGGCTGTTTTGCCATCTTCGTCTTCACTGTAGAGCACATCAGCATAATAATCATTTTTCCAATCGATGATAGTATGGGTGGCATCAATTTTAGCTTTAATAGTCGACGTTTCAGTGTTACCCGTCGTCATCGTGCCACCTAATTCTGCGGCGGCAGACCATGACCGCATTTCTTCGGCCATCACAACGTTTGACATTACCGCTAAAATTGCTGCTGATACTAACAACTTTTTCATTTTACTCTCCGCTTTCGCTATTTTTATGGATATGAACATCCATTTGTGGGTATGGAATACCAATTTTTTCTTCGTCTAAACGAATTTTAATGTTTTCCATTAGTTCAAAATATACCGGCCAGTAGTCACTGCTCTTAACCCATGGGCGTACCACAAAGTTAACAGAAGAATCGGCCAGTGTATGTACAGCCACTAGTGGCTCTGGGTTCTTTAATACTTTATCAGAAGCTTCAACAACTTCAGTTAAGATTTTTTTAGCATGTCGAATATCAGCATCATAACTAACGCCAATAACTAAGTCGATACGACGAGTTGGCTTAGCTGAATAGTTAATAATCGCCGAACCAACAACCGCTGAGTTAGGTAAGATAATTTCTTTATTATCACCTGAACGGATGATCGTTGAAAACAGTTTAATCGATTCAACCACACCAGCAGCACCGCCAGCTTCAATGAAATCGCCCGCTTTAAAAGGGCGAAAAGCAATAATTAAGATGCCAGAAGCAAAGTTAGACAGCGAGCCTTGTAATGCTAGGCCAACGGCTAAACCAGCGGCACCAATAATAGCGATGAACGATGCTGTTTGTACACCAAGTTGGCTTAATGCGGCAATAATAACAAATGCCATTAACAAACCATAAGACAAACTTGAAATAAACGACACGATCACTGGATCAAGCTTACGCTTAACCATCAATTTACCAACTAGATTACTAATAACTTTAGCAATTTTAGAACCAACCCAGTAAATTAATACCGCGATTAATAATGCAATAGCATAGTTAATTAGCATATCGGCATTAGAAGCATACCAACTTTTTATCATTTCCATAATATTTCCTTATTTAATTTTTTAGCGGTCTAACATCAAAAAAAACCTTAGATGTTACCAATATCGTCAAAAATATGACGTCGGGTGCAATCATACGCAAAAAAAATCAATTCAAAAAGTAATAATTAACATAATTGAATAAAAAAAAAAGATACCTTTTAAAAGGTATCTTTTCATCATGAATTCAGCTTAAATTAATAATAAATATAAACTTTATTATTAATTTATTTTCGCATCCAACTCGCCAGTTAAATAGCGCTGATGCATTTGTTCTAAGGTTAATGGTTGAATTTTACTGGCCATGCCAACACAACCAAAGGCGTCATAACGATCGATACAAATAGCTTCCATCGCTTTTTGGGCAACAGTAAAAAATTTACGTGGATCAAATTCTGATGGATTTTCGCTCAGGAAGCGACGAATCGCACCGGTAGAAGCTAAACGTAAATCGGTATCGATGTTCACTTTACGGACACCAAATTTAATGCCTTTAACGATTTCCTCAACTGGTACGCCGTAAGTTTCTGGAATTTCACCACCAAACTCATTAATAACCGCTAACCATTCCTGCGGTACCGATGATGAACCGTGCATCACTAAATGGGTATTAGGAAGTCGAGCGTGAATTTCTTTAATTCGATCAATGGCTAATATATCACCCGTTGGCTTACGGGTAAACTTATAAGCACCGTGCGAAGTACCAATAGCAATGGCTAAGGCATCACAATTAGTGGCTTTAACAAAGCTCGCTGCTTCTTCAGGACTTGTTAGCATTTGCTCTTTGGTTAAGATACCTTCAGCACCAACACCGTCTTCTTCACCTGCCATTCCGGTCTCTAAAGAACCAAGACAACCAATTTCACCTTCAACTGAGACACCACAAGCATGAGAAAAATTAACCGTGGTGCGAGTAACATCAACGTTATAATCATAATCTGATGGTGTTTTACCATCAGCTTTTAATGAACCATCCATCATCACTGATGAAAACCCGAGCTGAATTGAACGTTGACAAATATCGGGTGACGTGCCGTGATCTTGATGAATACACACAGGGATATGCGGGAACTCTTCAATAGCTGCTGCCATCATTGCTTTTAAAAATGGTGCGCCAGCGTACTTGCGTGCACCCGCTGATGCTTGAACAATAACAGGGCTGTCAGTGCGATCGGCCGCTTCCATAATGGCACGCATCTGCTCAAGGTTATTAACGTTAAATGCTGGGATACCGTAGTTGAACTCTGCTGCATGATCTAATAACTGACGTAGTGAAATTAAAGCCATTGTACTATTACCTATAAAAATATGGGGCGACGCAATCGGAATTGCATCGCCCATTAAAACATGGGGACTAATTCGGCGGATTATAACCGAAATGTGATCTCCATCGTAGTTTTTATTTGGCTCTTTGTTCTAAAATTTCAACCGCTGGCAGTTTTTTTCCTTCAAGGAATTCAAGGAATGCACCACCACCCGTTGAGATATAAGAAATTTTATCGGCAATATCATACTTATCAACCGCCGCTAGCGTGTCACCGCCACCAGCAATGGAGAACGCGTTACTGTCGGCAATGGCACGGGCGATAGTTTCGGTTCCTTGACCAAATTGATCAAACTCAAACACGCCAACGGGACCATTCCATACAATGGTGCCAGCATTTTTAATGATCTCAACTAAAGCCGCTGCAGAATCAGGACCAATATCGAAAATCATTTCGTTGTCTTGAACATCTTCAACCTTCTTTAAGGTTGCAGTGGCGCTTGGTGAAAATTCGGTCGCGACCACGACATCGGTTGGCACCGGAATATCGCCACCATTAGCTTGAGCATTGATCGTTAGTGTTTTCGCATTAACGACTAAGTCGGCTTCATAAAGTGACTTACCAACATTATGACCCGCGGCACTAATAAAGGTGTTAGCGATACCACCACCAACCACTAGCTGATCGACAATTTTTGAGAGACTTTCTAGCACAGTTAATTTAGTGGACACTTTCGACCCCCCAACAATAGCAACCATTGGGCGAGCAGGATTATCAAGTGCCTTACCTAACGCATCAAGTTCACCGGTTAATAATGGTCCAGCACAAGCGATTGGCGCAAACTTTGCGACGCCATGGGTCGAAGCATGTGCGCGATGGGCAGTACCAAAAGCATCCATAACAAAGACATCACATAACTTCGCTAGCTTTGTCGCTAGTTGATCATCATTTTTCTTTTCACCGATGTTAAAGCGCACATTTTCAAAAATAACTAATTCGCCGGCAGCAACGTTAACGCCATCAAGGTAATCGCTCACTAAGCGAACATGAACATCGAGCGCATCATTTAAATAATCGGCTACTGGCTTGAGGCTATACTCACTATTAAACTCTCCTTCTGTTGGGCGACCCAAATGTGACATCACCATCACAGCGGCACCTTTTTCTAAGGCTAATTTAATCGTTGGCAATGCCGCACGTAAACGAGCATCGGAACTCACTTTGCCATCTTGAACCGGAACATTTAAATCTTCACGAATTAATACCCGTTGTCCGCTTAACTCTAGATCGGCCATGTTAATTAACGACATCTTATATCCTTTTAAATAGTTGTATTGCCCATCACCCGGCAGGTGTCAAGCATTCGATTAGCAAAGCCCCATTCGTTGTCACACCACAGGAGTAATTTAACCAAATGGCCATCACTAACACGGGTTTGTGTACCATCGACAATACTGGAATGAGGATCATGATTAAAATCACAAGACACTAGCGGCATTTCGGTATAGTCCAAAATTCCCAGCAAACGGTCTTGCGCTTCTTGTTTAAGCATTTGATTAACGTCATTGATATCGACACGACGCTCTAACGTGACACTTAAATCCATCGCGGTGACATTAATCGTAGGTACCCGCACCGAAATCGCTTCCATTTTACCTTTTAACGTTGGCAGAATACGTTCGATTCCTTGGGCTAACTTAGTGTCCACCGGAATAATAGATTGGCTGGCGGCGCGCGTCCGGCGTAAATCAGGATGATAAGCATCGATCACTGGCTGGTCGTTCATTGATGAATGAATCGTGGTGATAGTACCACTGCGGACACAAAAATGACGGTCGAGTGCTTCAATCACCGGTACCACACAGTTAGTGGTACAAGAACCATTAGACACAATGGTATCGCTAGCTTCAAGCAAATGATCATTAATGCCAAAAATCACGGTTTTATCGACATCGGGCGCAGCGGGTTGGCTAAATAAGACTTTACCAGCACCAGCATCAAGGTGTTTATGAGCGTCATCACGACTACTAAACACCCCACTACACTCTAAAACGATATCAATATTAAGTTCACGCCAGGGCAGTAATGCTGGATCGGCCAGATGAAACAGTTTAATTCTGTCATCTTTAATGCACAAAGCGCCATTATCAATTCTGACTGGATGAATAAAGCGACCATGACTGCTGTCAAATTGAGTCAGATGGGCAATGCCCGCAGGCTCGGCCAACTCATTAATCGCCACCAGCTCGATTTTATCGCGCCAGTTAACTCCGGTTCCAAATTGAGACTCATAATAAGCCCGTAAAATACTGCGACCAATTCGGCCATAGCCATTAATCGCAACACGTAATTTCGCCATCGATTATCCTAAAATTTATTGCAAAAAAAAGCCGCGAGTTGCGGCCTTTTTAGATGTGATTATTGTTACATCACTGATTTAGCAGTAGCAACTACATTCTCGACCGTAAAGCCGAAGTGCTTGAATAAATCACCTGCTGGCGCTGACTCACCAAAAGTCGTCATGCCAACCACTTTGCCGTTAAGACCAACATACTTATACCAGTAATCGGCAATTCCGGCTTCAATCGCTACGCGCGCTGATACGCTTGCTGGTAATACCGACTCTTTATAAGCCGCATCTTGAGCTTCGAATACATCAGTCGCAGGCATTGATACTAAACGGACCTTATGACCAGCGGCAACTAACTCTTTTAGCGAGTCGTGGGCCAAACCAACTTCAGAACCCGTCGCAATTAAGATTAAGTCTGGTGTACCATCACAATCAACCAGAATATAACCACCACGAGCAGCATTCTTAACTTGCTCAGGATTGCGGGCTTGCGACGCCAAGTTTTGACGAGAGAAAATAAGCGTGGTCGGACCGTCAGTGCGTTCAATCGCATGACGCCAAGCAATCGCAGACTCTACTTCGTCACATGGACGCCACGTTGACATATTCGGGGTTAAGCGTAATGAAGCAATTTGTTCCACTGGTTGATGCGTTGGACCATCTTCACCCAAACCGATTGAGTCGTGGGTAAATACAAAGATAGTAGGCTGTTTCATTAATGCGGCCATACGCAGAGCATTACGTGCATATTCAACAAACATTAAGAACGTTGCGCCGTATGGCTTAAAGCCACCGTGCAAGACTAAACCATTCATGATTGCCGACATGCCGAACTCACGCACACCGTAATGTAAGTAGTTGCCAGAGGCATCGTCAGCGGTAATCGCTTTAGTGTCTGACCACATGGTTAAGTTCGATGGTGCTAAATCGGCACTGCCACCTAGTAATTCAGGTAACATCGGACCAATTTTATTTAAGGTGTTTAATGACGCTTTACGCGAGGCGATGTTCGCAGGATTAGCTTGTAACTCGCTAATGTAAGCGTCCATTTCCTGTGACCAGTTTGCTGGTAAATCCCCCTTTAAACGACGCTGTAATTCAGTCGCCAATTCAGGATATGCAGCTTCATAAGCTGAAAATTTATCATTCCAGACAGCTTCTAATGTTGCGCCATTGTCTTTGGCATTCCACTGACTTTGAATATCGGTAGGAATTTCAAACGCAGGATGTGGCCAATTTAAGAATTTTCGTGTGGCAATAATTTCTTCCGCACCTAGTGGCGCACCGTGACAGTCATGGCTGCCACCTTTGTTTGGCGAACCGTAACCAATGGTGGTTTTACAACAAATTAACGTTGGACGCTTAGTGTCTTGTTGCGCCGTTTCGATGGCTGCTTTAATCGCGGCACTATCGTGACCATCGACATCAGCAATAACGTGCCAGCCGTATGCTTCAAAACGTTTAACGGTATCATCAGTAAACCAACCTTCAACATTACCGTCGATTGAAATACCGTTGTCATCCCAAAATGCCACTAACTTACCAAGGCCTAATGTACCGGCTAATGAACACGCTTCGTGAGAAATACCTTCCATCAGACAGCCATCGCCCATAAAGGTATAAGTAAAGTGATCGACAACATCATGACCAGCACGATTAAACTGCGCCGCTAAGGTTTTTTCTGCGATAGCCATACCTACAGCGTTTGTTACGCCTTGACCTAATGGACCCGTGGTGGTTTCAACACCTGGTGTATAACCGTATTCTGGGTGACCCGGCGTTTTAGAGTCCATTTGACGGAAGTTTTTCAAGTCATCAATCGATAACTCATAACCAGAAAGGTGCAATAGTGAATAAAGCAACATTGAACCATGACCATTGGATAAAATAAAACGGTCGCGATCGACCCAATTAGGGTTCGCTGGGTTATGTTTTAAAAAATCATTCCATAGAACTTCGGCGATATCAGCCATCCCCATTGGCGCACCCGGGTGACCCGAGTTGGCTTGCTGAACAGCATCCATACTTAAAGCACGGATTGCGTTGGCTAAATCTTTACGTGACGGCATACAAACTCCTGACGACTAGGTCTTGTTTTAAGGGGTAATTTATGGCGCGTATTGTCTATTAGAATGGGGTTTCGATCAAATGTTAATATCAAGATTTTTAGATAAAAAAAAACGCCGATATGGCGTTTTTGATATATGTAGAAATTAATCTAGCGGGATCACTTTCGCGATGTAGGGTAAGTTACGATATTTCTGAGCGTAATCAATTCCGTAACCAATCACAAACTCATCGGGGATACTAAAGCCGATCCAATCAACATCCACTTCTACTTCACGTCTCGATGGTTTATCAAGCAAGGTACAGAGTGTTAATGACTTGGGACCACGTAGGGTTAAAATCTCAACAATTTTAGATAAGGTGTTACCGGTGTCGATAATGTCTTCAACAATGATCACATCGCGACCTTTGATGTCTTCGGTTAAATCACTTAAGATTCGAACGTCACGGGTACTTTCCATGCTAGAACCATAACTAGATACCGTCATAAAATCCAAAGTCATTGGTAAATCAATAGCACGGCACAAATCCGCCATAAAGACCACAGAGCCACGTAATAACGCAACCAGTAATAAATTGTCAGCGTCCTGATAGTGTGTTTCGATTAATTTGCCCAGTTCAGCAACTTTATCAGCGATTTCTTGCTTGGAGATCATAACTTCAGTGGTATGTTTCATAACGAACCTATTTACATGCTACGTGAGATATCAGTGGGATATCATTTTGCCGAAGATCCTAGTCACTATCGACCCAAGATGCCATTTCACCCAACCAAAAACGTGACGACGATCACTTTATTTCATCCAAGGTAACACTAACGATTGTTCGATTTTTAAGTGATCTAATACCCGCGCTACCATAAAATCAATTAAATCATTAATATCTTTGGGCTGATGGTAAAAACCAGGAGCCAATGGCATTAATGTCACGCCCATTTGTGATAATCCGAGCATATTTTCCAGATGGATTGTCGACAATGGACTTTCGCGCCAAGCAATAATTAGCTGGCCACGCTCTTTTAAAATAACATCGGCAGCGCGTTCAATCAGATTATTACTGGCCCCGTGGCGAATCGACGACAACGTGCCCATGGAGCAAGGGCAAATCACCATTTTTTTCGGCGCTGAAGAACCCGACGCTGGCGCTGAAAACCAATCGAGTTTACCATGAAGTTTAATTTGCTCAGGTTTAGCATTAAAACGTGCGGTTAAAAAATCTTGAATTTCGTCAATCGATTCGGGTAGTTCCAAATCAACTTCGGTCGCCAATACAATTTTGGCAGCATCCGAGAACAACACCAACACCTGACAGTTAGCGGCGACTAATTGCTGTAATAACCGTAACCCATAGGGAGCACCGGAGGCACCAGTAAACGCTAAGGTGACCGATTGGTCAAAAGCTGGAGCAGTATGACTCATCACAACACCACCGACTTAAATTTAAGCCCTAAACCGTCGAGTAATTTTTGGTGAATACCACCAAAGCCGCCATTACTCATTACCAATAATTGATCGCCCGGCTCTGCTTGCGCAATAATTGTCGCGATTAAGGCATTGAAGTCATGCTCAATCATTACCGGTAACTCGGTGTCATTAACCGCACTATGCATATCCCAACCGATATCATCGGGTTGATACAAGAAGATCGCATCGGCTTCACTCATGGAATTAAACAAAGTATGTTGATGAACTCCTTGCTTCATGGTGTTTGAACGGGGTTCTAAAATAGCAAAAATTCGCCGTTGGCCAACATTAGCCCGCAAGCCTTCAATGGTGGTGCGAATGGCCGTTGGGTGATGAGCAAAATCATCGAAGACCACTACCTCATTAACTTGCCCTTTAAACTCGAGACGACGCTTAGCATTCTCAAACGTCGCTAATGTCGCAATTGCATCTGCCGGAGTAACCCCAACATGACGAGCTGCCGCAATTGCCATTAAGGCATTATGAATGTTGTGTTGACCAATTTGCGTCCAATTAACCACGCCTTGTAATTGTTGTTCAAAATAGACTTCGAATGATGAACCATCGGCCACTAGGTTTTTAGAAGACCATTGACTTGGTAAGTCATCATTTTTGCCCTGTAAGAATTGTTGATCACTCCAACATCCTTGCTCAAGCACTTCATTAATCGCTTTATCACCCTGCTCTGAAATCACCAAACCATTGGCAGGAACCATCCTAATCAAATGATGAAACTGGCGCTGAATAGCTGCTAAATCAGGGAAGATATCGGCATGATCAAACTCTAAATTATTAATCACTAAGGTCCGAGGACGATAATGGACAAACTTGGAACGTTTATCAAAAAATGCCGTGTCATATTCGTCGGCTTCAATCACAAAAAATGGCGCTGCGCCCAATCGTGCTGACACCCCTAAACATTGCGGCACCCCACCAATCAAAAAGCCCGGCTGTTGATTGGTTTGATCTAAAATCCACGCTACCATACTGGCGGTAGTGGTTTTACCATGGGTCCCTGATAAGGCAATAACCCAACGATCTTTTAGCAAGTTTTCCAGCAACCATTGTGGACCGGAGGTATAAGGAATATTACGGTTTAGCATATATTCAACACATTCATTACCACGGCTCATGGCGTTTCCTACCACCACTAAATCGGGCGCAGGATCGAGTTGACTAGGATCGTAACCTTCGACTAGTTCAATGCCACTTTGCTCAAGTTGAGTACTCATCGGTGGGTAAACATTAGCGTCACTACCAGTGACCCGATAGCCTAATTCTCGCGCTAAAATGGCAATGCCACCCATAAATGTGCCACAAATACCTAAGATATGAATATGTTTCATTAATAATTCTGTTGTTGTTTATCGACCATTATATCATAGCAAAGGTTATATCTCTTGCGCGATTAAAACTTTACCAGATGAATGAAGACCATAGCGAATAGCCAAGGTTAGTGACACCGCGACGGAAACCGTTAGCATCACAAAGATAGCAATCATAATCACCAACTGATATTTAATCGCCACCATCGGATCGCTACCACTAAGAATTTGCCCGGTCATCATACCTGGCAGAGTCACTAACCCGGTGGTTGTCATCGCAGTCAATAATGGCGCTAATGATTGTCGCAATGCGGCCTGCACAAACATAAAAGACGCTTGTTTAGGGCTTGCACCCAACGCTAGTGCTCCTTCGTATTCACTCAACTTATCTTTAAATGCATTAAACAGATGCTGTAGGGCGACAATATTGCCACTTAAACTGTTACCAAGCAGCATCCCGGCTAGTGGGATCAAATATTGAGCGCTATACACCGGACTCGGTTGTAACAAGACTAATAGTAGGGTAGCTAACAAAGGCAACAGGCCAACGACTAAGCCAGCAAGCACAGGAAGGTAGAGTATTTTTTTCGGCAATTTAGTGCTGGACAGAATCGAACTGGCACCGATAGTTAGCATCATCAACAGCCACAAAAAATTAAGTGCTGGGCTGTCGAGGCTGAACAAAAACTGTAGATACAGACCAACCATCACTAATTGAACGATCATTCTGACGATAGCCACCAAAAAATCACGACCAAGTTTTAGCTCAAACTGCCAGTTAATGACAGCAGGTAGTGCCAGCACCATCATAAACAACCCTAGTTGCCACCAGCTAATATCAATGATTGAATCCATCATGCTCTGCTGTTTAATTTTTATTGCGTTGAGTCTATCACCATTCCATTTCGATTAATCAACCCGAGGCATTAAAGCTTTACAGCCCGTTGATTCATGGCATAGTGAACGCAATCAATAACTAAAAGGAAGAGATATGTTTAGTCACATAATGATTGGTGCCAACGATATTGAACAATCCAAAGTGTTTTATGATGCCATTTTAGGAACTTTGGGTCACAAGCCAGGGGTTATCGACGAAAAAGGTCGCTGTTTTTATTTTACCGATTCCGGAATCTTTGCTCTCACTAAACCCATTAATGGTGAAGTGGCCAGTCATGGCAATGGCACGACTATTGGCTTTGCCGCGCAAAACCCTGCCCAAGCTGATGTTTGGCATGCAGCAGGCGTAGCGAATGGCGGCACCAGCTGTGAAGAGCCTCCGGGCATTCGCGAAGGTGGTCTGGGTAAACTTTATCTTGCCTATTTAAAAGATCCTTCAGGTAATAAAGTCTGTGTTTTGCACCGCTTAGGGTAAGCATCACAATTAGAGGGCGCAATCCCTCTAATTCCCCTCAATTTGCTGTATACTATTGGCCATAAAAAAGTACGTAATGTGTATCAATAGTCGAGCATAACAATATCATGAATCAACCGATCATTTTCGATCCTAAAGCCCCCCAGGCACTACCTGTCTCCGATGAGGCTAGGATTTTAACTCCCATTGATGTGGCGTCTAACAGAATAGAGTTGTTAGCCCCTGCCAAAAATTTAGAATATGGCAAAGAAGCGATCTTGCATGGTGCCGATGCCGTATACATTGGTGGCCCCGCTTTTGGTGCTCGAGCAACCGCTGGCAACAGCATTGCAGATATTAAAGAGCTCGCGACCTTTGCCCACCAATATCATGCCCAAGTGTTTGTAGCCCTCAACACCACCATGACCAATGATGAGCTTAAGCAAGCCGAAAAACTGATTTGGCAAATTTATGAAGCCGGTGCCGATGCCCTCATCATTCAAGACATGGGGATATTGCAACTGGATATTCCACCAATTGCGCTCCATGCCAGCACGCAAATGGATAATCGTACTCCTGAAAAAGCGGCCTTCTTAGAACAGGTAGGCTTTACTCAAGTGGTATTAGCCCGTGAGCTGACCCTGCCACAGATCCGCGAAGTGGCGAAAAAAACCAAGATGCAACTGGAGTTTTTTATCCATGGTGCTTTGTGTGTTAGTTATAGCGGTCTATGTAATATTAGTCACTCTTATTCCGGACGTAGCGCCAACAAAGGCGAATGCTCACAAATGTGTCGCTTGCCGTGTAACTTAACCACTCGTCAAGGGGAAGTAATTGTCGAAAATGAGCATTTATTGTCATTAAAAGACAACAATCAAACCGCCAATCTTGATGCCCTAATTGATGCTGGTGTGCGCTCATTTAAAATTGAAGGCCGACTCAAAGATTTAAGCTATGTCAAAAATGTCACCGCTCATTATCGCCAACAGCTCGATGCTATTTTAGCCAAGCGTCCAGAGCTAGAAAGTGCATCACATGGCCGTTGTGAACATACCTTTAATCCCGATCCTGAAAAAAGCTTTAACCGTGGCAGTACCGATTACTTTGTGAACGAACGCACCGACGGTGTTAGTGATTTTAGAACGCCGAAATATCTTGGTGAAGAAGTGGGTACCGTGCTGCGTATTACCAAAGATCATATTGAGATAGCTTCAGAGCACACCTTTAACAATGGTGACGGCTTAGGCTATTTTGTGTCGCATCATGAAAAAGCGGTGATGTCTGACCATAAAACCGTTGGCTTTCGGGTTAATCGCGCCGATGGTAACAAACTCTATACCCTCAGAATGCCAGAACAATTAAGAGTCGGCATGACCCTTTATCGTAACCATGATCAAGCGTTCGAAACGGTTTTAAGCAAAGAGTCATCAAAACGAATTCTGAATGTTGATATGAGCATAACCACCACCGACGATGGCTTTGGGCTAACCATTAACGATCATTATGGTCATCAGGCCACTGTAACGCTTAACGTTAATCATGAACCAGCCAAAGATAGTGAACGCTCACTGGCGACCCTGAACAAGCAGCTCAAAAAACTAGGTAGCACCGATTATCTACTCAAGCAACTAAGTACCAATGGCGTCGAAAATTACTTTTTGCCAGCATCAGCCTTAAACGGCCTACGCCGCGATGCGATAACCGCATTAGATCAAGCCCGGGTTGATGGTTATGAGCGACCACAGCCTTGGCAGCGCAATGACAGTGCGGTGTATCCGACCAACAGCTTAAGCTTTCTCGATAATGTCGTGAATGATAAAGCCAAAGAGTTTTACCAAAAGCACGGCGTCATCCACATCGAAGATGCTTACGAGCATAATAAAGTCGTCAACGATGCACCACTCATGGTCACCCGCCATTGCTTACGGTTTAACTTCAATCTTTGCCCTAAAGAAGTGCCCGGAATTATCGCCGATCCCATGATTTTAGAAATCGGCAACGACACCCTCAAACTAGTATTTGACTGCGTCAAATGCGAAATGATGGTCGTTGGTTCCAACAAACAAGTCTAACCCTAAAGTGGGGTCAGGTTAAACTTTAGCCACTTCACGTTTTCTTCAACTATAATTAGCCTGCTTTTTATAGTTGGAGTGATCATTATGCCAAGGTTACCTAGAGCTAACCTCATCGGTGTGCCTCAGCATGTCATACAGCGGGGCAACAATCATCAAGCTTGCTTTGCATGCCAACAAGACTATGCGACTTACGCCGGATGGTTGACCGATTATGCTGATAAGTTCTCAGTGAGTATTCATGCCTGGGTTTTTATGACCAATCATGTGCACCTACTTTGTACACCGCACGATAACGACAGCATTAGTCACATGATGCAGGGACTTGGTCGGCAATATGTTCGATATTTTAACGATTTTCATCAACGAAGTGGCACATTGTGGGAAGGACGGTATAAATCCTGTTTAGTTCAGGAGGAAGATTATCTGCTGCAGGTTTATCGCTACATCGAACTGAATCCGGTGCGAGCGCACATGGTGGAGCAACCTGAAGACTATCATTGGTCGAGCTATCAGATAAACGCGCTAGGGAAAAAATCACCGCTATGTAGCCCTCACCCGCTTTACCTAAGCTTAGGTCAAACAGCAACTCAAAGACAAGAAACCTATCAAGCCTTATTTAACCAGCCGATAAACAAACAATTAACAGAGAATATTCGTCAAGGCATCAAAAGCGGAATGGCGATTGGTGACACATTGTTCAAAGAACATGTCGAAGCGTTAACCGGCTGCCGGATGCACCCTAAAAAAATGGGACGACCACCAGCGACAGACGATTAAGCTTAAGTTGAACCTGACCCTACTTTAGAACCTGACCCTACTTTACGAAATTGCAGTACCACGGCATGGCTTTGTTGATGCCATCGGCAATGTTAAATTGTGGCTGATAGCCGAGGTTGTTTTTGGCTTTGCTGATATCAGCTTGAGAATGTCTGACATCACCCGCTCTAAAATCACGGAACGTTGGTTCGCCGGCAATTGCCATGTCATTATCAATTAATGCGGCTTTAATCGCGCTATACAGCTCATTTAAAGTGGTTCTATCACCTACGGCAACATTATAAACATTATCTTTCATTTCATCGGTTGCAGTAGCAGCAAGAATATTCATTTGAACAGTGTTTTCAATAAAACAAAAATCACGACTGGTTTCGCCATCGCCATTAATGAAAATTTCTTCATTGCTAATCATCGATGCTGTCCACTTTGGGATCACCGCAGCATAGGCACCATCAGGATCTTGGCGTTGACCGAACACGTTGAAATAACGCAGTCCAATAGTTTTAAAACCGTAGGTCTTGGCGTAAACTCCCGCATATAATTCATTAACATATTTAGTCACCGCATAAGGTGATAACGGATTCCCAATGTTTTCTTCAACTTTTGGCAGCGCTGGATGATCGCCGTAAGTCGAGCTACTAGCCGCATAAGTAAAACTCGCCACTTTTGCTTCTTTGGCTGCTTGTAACATATTAAGGAAACCAGTGATATTAGCAGCATTGGTGGTTAAGGGATCAGCAATAGAGCGTGGCACTGAACCTAACGCTGCTTGATGCAACACATAATCCACGCCTTTAAGCACAGTTTCACAAGTTGACGCGTCACGAATATCGCCTTGGTTAAAATTAAAACGTTGCCATTGCTCATCACTAACCAGACCTTTTACTTCGTCTAAATTATGCTGATGACCAGTTGCAAAGTTATCTAACCCAACAACATTTTGATTTAACTTTAATAGCGTTTCGAGTAAATTCGAGCCAATAAATCCTGCAACACCAGTGACCAACCAAGTTTTTGGTTGCGCTAACAGTTGTGTTTTAATCTGTTCAAACCGTGACATGTAAATCCCTATAAGATTGAATATATTGATGAGTATAATAGCTTACTCTACCAATAATGTCGTTCAAGGTTTGTGACTTGATGTGATATTATGTTTTAAATAGCAATCTAGAAGTGAGCTTTAACTTGCAAATATTAATCGGGGCCAGCAACGCCTTTATCAAATGGATGGGCATAGACCTACCCAGAATACCGAGTAATGATGGTAAGCGTATTGGGGTTCAAACTATTTCGTCATCACCAACATCTGTAGCTTGGCAATGTCACGCCCTACTCGAACATTCAAAAGCACAGTATGCAACGATTATTGCCGTTGAAGCGCGTAGCCGTTTTTGCATCATTTTTAGTAATTTACCGAAACTTTCGATGGGTGATTTTGATCAGCACTTAAAAGATCATTGGCTGAGAAATGTTTTGTTTATGTCACATCAGAGCGGCGCCGTCACCGACTCACAAGAGATAGGGCATAAAATCGTACAGCAATTTAATAATACCGTCATGGATTTTAACTGGGTTAAAAACACTGATTTAAGTGTTAGCGGCCATGTCAGCGATGTTGAGCAGTGGATAAGATCGGGGTCTGTACTCAACCGCGCTAATCATTTGAGCCCACCAGAAGCAAACGAACTCGCTTATCACATCAACACCCAACGTAAAAAAGCCAAACAACATTCCAGCGCAAAAAAAATGGCGATCTTTATTCCTGTTGCGCGATTACTTGATGACGGACTATTCCGCTTTGCTAAAGGACTAAGTGGCGACCGCTATCCTGAGACTAAATTAGGCGATTTTCCTAACCCGTATCCCAGTTTGTCCTCAACTATCAGTAGCAATGTCGTTTTTCTAGAGCATTTTCGCAAAAATAAAAACTAACATGAGCTTAGTAAAATACCTTCAGATTTAGCGATAACATGAATAGGTAATAATTCTTTTTGACGATCATGATAAACCAAATCAATTTTTTGAAAACCTAGCACATCTTCTAATGCCAATTTCAAATAAATACGAGACATATACGGATTTTCTAACGGATTACTTTCGATATAAAGGTCAATATCACCGCCTTTTTTAGCATCATCACAGCGTGAACCAAATAACCAAACATCAGCATCATCAGCGATATTTTTTTTAACTTTTTCGACAATTAAAAATCGTTCTTGCACCAGGGCAAACGGGTCAAAACTAACCAATATATTTAATGTTATTAGGCATTATGTTGGGATCATTTGACAGATCATATTGATCGTGGTTTATAGTTACCTTTGCCGAATATAATCATGATAGACACAACCATCAGCCAAGCCTTTAGCCAACTCACTGACCCAAGAATGGAACGTAGCAAACGCCATCCTCTAGTCAATATATCACCATATCCATGTGCGCCATCATCTGTGGCTGTGATGATTTCTGCTCAATTGAAGAATATGGCAAGTCAAAGATAGAGTGGTTTAAACAATTTTTAGACCTACCCAATGGCATTCCTAGCCATGATACGTTCAACGACGTATTGAATCGTATCAAACCCAGCGAGTTTAGTGAGGCATTTACTCAGTGGGTAAACCGCTTGGGCTCCTTAAAAGGCAATATTGTTGCATTAGATGGAAAAGTCATGCGCCGAACGCTGGATAAAGCCAATAG
>JABSRU010000060.1 GCA_013214965.1 Gammaproteobacteria bacterium | reverse complement strand
GGTCGAATGCACCGGTCTTGAAAACCGGCATGGGTTTATAGCCCATCTAGGGTTCAAATCCCTATCTCTCCGCCACTTATATAGAAAAGCCCGATAATTTAACGATTATCGGGCTTTTTGCTTTTAAAGATAAACCTTTTTAATACAGACTTATAAGTGCCTGCCGCTTGCGGAGCAAGTGCGACCCTGTGTGCTAGATCATAATCAGTTACGTGGTAGCTTATAGTACAACTCCTGAGTTAGGGCTTAAATTCACTTTAATACACCGCTATTTAGTTTGATATCTCCCCGTTAATAGCAACAACCAGTTGCGTTGCTACGATGAGCTTTTAATAAAAAAAGTCCCCCAACCCGAAGGTTGGGGGACTTTAACTTATTATCATTAGGTCTATTATTGGTTAACCTTAGACAATATTAGTCATTCCTTTACTGGTATCACTCCATGCAGAAGTGACCGCGATGCGAGCACTTGAGTTCAGATTATCCATAAAACCACTATCGCCAGCGGTTGGTGCAAAACCACTCATGGCTTGCACCAACGCATCGACTGCACTGTGGTTTAGTGTCGTTATTTGTTGCGCTTGATCGTCCTTAATGGCTAATTCACTGGTTACTATTTTAGCGCGGTTGCCGTTAAAGTAATCGCTAAAAGTGACGTTGCCAATGCTTTCGAACTTAGCTTGCTCAGTGGTAGCTTCATCGTCACGTAAAATGGAAATTCGCAGGTCATTACCATGACGTTCAAACCACAGGTTTTGCCAATTAATGTCACTAAAGCTAATTAAATCGTCAGCGCTAATATCGTTGACCACGTTCTCGACAATGGCGCTATTGATGACGTAGGTATCAACGCCAGTGCCGCCGGTGAAGTTATTTTGGTAACCACCGAGAAACATCACATCGTTGCCTGCGCCGCCATCAATGGTACTAAATTTCGAAATCGCTGTAGTAATGAATTGATCATCACCGTCGTTACCATTAAGTGCGGCGTAGTAGCCCATTAGCTTAACAGTATCGTCGCCCTTGTTACCGTCAAGGCGGTTGTAGTTACCAAAGATATTGGCAAAGTCATTACCTTCACCTAAATCATTCTGGTTATTATTACCGATAGTCACGGTGTAATCTTGGCCCGAACCTGAGTTAATTTGGTTAAAGTTACCGGTGGTGACCACGTAATCTTGTCCAGTGCCGGCATCTATATTGCCACCTTCGCCAAAGACAAACGATTGATCGTTACCATCGCCCATGAACACATTATTGGTCCGTCCAGCAACAACCGCGACATCATCGCCATCACCACCAAACATCATGTTTTCACGGCCCATCAGTACGCCAGTGTCATTACCTTGCCCACCAGTGAAGATATTGGATGTGCCAGTGGCATAAAAAACATCATCGCCGCGTCCGCCCCAGAAGTTATTGTTATCGCCTAGGTAAGCACCCAAGTCTTTGCCATCACCGCCCCAGTTGAAGTTGTAGTTGCCTAATGACACATTCATGTCACCATCACCCTGAAGGTGACCACTGTTTCTAAGGAAGTCGAAAGTCTGCTCTTTCATGTTAAGCAGATCTTTGGTTAGATTTTCTTTAAGATTAGTCACTAGTGCTGCCATCTCGCCTTGTTTCTTCGAGCTAAAGATGCTGGCAAAAATGTTAGGCAAGTTTAATGAACCAAAACCAAAGGCGCGATCTTCTTTCGCTGGCGTTGTCGCAGCAGTTGTACTGGTCGTTGACGCTTGAGTTTCGCTTTGCGCCTCAGCGACATCTTGATCTTTGTTCGGATCTTCTGCCATGCCATGAGTTTGTGCAAAGCTTTTGAGGCCTTCGGCGCCCATGCTAATACTTGATTCTAAGTTATTGAGCAGTTGCGCCGGGTCAACAAAGTTTTGCAGCTGGTCGCCGCTAAACTCACCCACTATAGCCACCATATCTTTAAGAATAGCAACGCCGTCAACGGCGGCACCATCACGAGAGATAATCTGACCTTGCGCGGTATAATCAACGCCGAAAACATCACCTAGGGTGGTATCAGCACCGACACCAGCGAGTTGACCAAGTAAGCGGTTTTTTAGCTGACGTGGTAAATCTTGCGGGTTGTAAGTAAAGGTGGTTTTCGCCTGACCCGTGGCAGAGAACTGCTGGGTCATTAAACCAAACAATGAACCTAAGTTGGTGTCGAGGATCGAATGCACGTTATCACCAAACATGAAGTTCCAGTTACCTGTGGTGATTTGTATATCCGCACCCTGACCGCCGACTGCAAAGTTAAAGGCAAGCTTTTCGTTTGCTTGACGGAACTTGTCAGCTCGGCTCATTTTACTCGCATCCGGACCGCTGCCATTACCGCCTAACCATTGGTTAAACTGCTTGTTTAATGTCGCTTCTATGTCACCTTTCAGACCTCGGCTATTGCGGTCGTGATGACCATCAAGATCGGTCAAAGTGCTATAGTTGACGCTGCTGGTTTGATCTAACGATGACATATCATCGGCATATTTCTTAGCGCCCGCTAACGTCCATTGTTGTGCCTGGGAATGATACCAATCTTGCTCCTTACCTGAGTTAGCAATCTTTTGCAGTGCGCCTGATATCTTGGCGGCCCCATCAAATGGATTGACTAATGGCGGTGTTGGGAGCGATTTTTCCATCATTACAATCAGATCATTACTACGACCCAGATTAAAGCTGATATTTCGGGTACCAATAAACATTTGCGCGCCTTCCAGCGCTTGATAGCCTGCAATGTCGAAGCTATGTTTACTGTCACCGTCACCGACGTGAACCATGATGTTATTATCACCAAAGGCTAATGACTTAAAGCCACCAGTGCCAACTTTAACGGCGATGTTTGAAGTGCCCCAATTAACCGCGGTAAATTCACCATCGCCGACATTGACTTGAATATTGCCTGAGTAGCTGAGCTGGCTATCAGAGTCTGGTGCAGCAATGTCGTTGGGTTGTTGACGTTTTACTGGCACATCGGCTTGTTCGGTGTCAGCAATGACGCCACGTACTTGGGTATCGACGTCGGTTAAACCAATCTTGGTAATGTCGATATCATCAATCGCCACTGAATTTAAGATCGCGTTGGTTTGTGTAACAATTTCACCTTGCTCGTTCCAGCTTAATACCAGTTTGTTTTCAGCCAGCTGGTGTTGATATTGTCCTTGCTCATTGATGGTGTGCTTACGCCCATTGTCATCAACGGCAACATCACTGCGGCGTGCCGAAACATCACTGCGGATCCCTTGTTGATCTAACTGGGTGATAAATTGACGCGCGAAGGCATCATTATTATCGAAGCCAACCAGTGAACAGCCAACAATGCTGATGTGTGCTGGTGTACTCGACACACTGTCGTATTGGCCGAAATCGTTTTTAAAGCGTGCCAATTGCGCGGCTAATTCTTGGGCACTATAGCCAGCAAGTTGGGTATTAACCGTTGATTGGTCCTGATCACGTCCATGACCAACCACTTGCCAACGAATATTACCCGCAAGTTGTGCTGGATCACCATAAACCACGCGGTAATTGCCTTGGGCGTCTAGTTGAACCACCACGCTTGAATCTGGGTGTTTACTCGCTAGGTTTGCGGCAGCGCGTCGCGCGACATCATCATTTTCAAGTTGGATAATCACTTGAGCATCAAAACGCGAATCGCTTTGCTCAGTGTTCACTCTCACTTGCAACTCGGTCCACTGCTCAACATTTTGATTGTGAAGCGGTTGATTAGCCAAGTGTTGTAGTGCTTGGTTCGGGTTGAGTTTGTAGCTATCGACTGACGCTTGGATCAGGCGTAAATCGGTGACATCAATTCGAACGTGATTAGAAGCTGTTTCTCTAATGTCGATGCGGTGATCATTACCGTGCAGTCCACGATCTCTTAGTTCTTGCTCAACAAAACCAGCACGTTTCGACGGTTGGAAATGGCCAGACTCTTCATTGATTAAGACTAATTTGCCATTATTGACCTGAATTTCGCCTGCGGCAATAACGTTTTTAACTGCACCTTGTGAGTGTTTTATTTCACTGCGATTGCCCGGTATTACATTGCCAAAGACGTAAATATCACCTTCACTGTTCATGGTGTATTTAACAATATCATCTTCAGACATCGGCTCAAAACCGTCATGTACTGGGGTATGCACTAGCTTACCGCTGTTGGCGTAAATCACATTGTTGTTGTGATCAATGGTGATCCGATAATCATCAATATTTTTTAATTGCTTGGTGCCCGTTCTGACATCATTGGCAAAACCAAATTCCACCATCGCTAATGGATCAACGTGTTGGTATTTGTCACCCTGAGTATAGTCGGTGCCATCGCGATTACCGCCGAAGACCGTTTGGGCCAGTTGACCCATTTCTCTGTTTTGAGTCAAGGTAGCGACAGCCGTTTTATTATTAACTGCGCTTGCCTCAAATACAGGTAAATCAAGGAACTCAACAAAGGAGGTCTTTGCTAGCGCCACGCTGCTTTGCGTTTTATAACCTGCTAGTGCTTGGCCATCAATAACCACTACCCGATCAAAGGTTAGTTGACCGGCGTTGTTGGTTGTTAAGCCATAGGATTTGCCCTTGTTAAGGCCTTTCTTACCAAAATAACCAAGCATGTAATCATTGAACTTTTGCGCCGATGAGAATTCAATCACCCCAGCATTGGAGTCATAGAAACCAAAACGTCGCTCATCGCCACTGCCTTTAGCCCATGCCGACATCGCATGACCTGGCGCATCGAGTTCAAGCAATACTGGCTTGCCATTAGCACTTGGATCAGTAATACGAGTGACGACATCTTGCAGGGTCGCGCCATCAAGTTTTTGTTGCCATACCTGTACCCGCGTATCATACATTGGATTTTTAGTATGAATTTGCATAATAAAGCGCAATACTTTATTGGCATTGCTGCGCTCTTGCTCAGAATATGAGCTTGGGTTATTGAGTACCGCTGCGGTGCTATAGAGTTTTTCCATTAACTTAGCCGCGACATCGGCTTGACCATTACTCTCTAATTGCTTAGCCACTAAGACTAATTTAGCTAATGGATCACAACGGCCACCGGCGCCATCATTCCATAAGTTGGTGAGCAAGAGTTGTGGCAGGTAGATCTTGGTTGCATTGTGATCGGTTGCGCCTTTATTAAGCACCTTGTCAAACAACTTATTAATGTTTTCTACCTGTGGCTTGAGGATTGAATGCAATAACCTGTTTTCAATTTCCCACGCCAATGCGCCTTTTTGTTCACTGTTAAAATTACCAGTAACAAGCAGGTTAACCAGTTGTTTAACCTTCATGGTATCGTTAAAACCAGTGACAATATTTTGGGCATGACCTTGTTGATAGCCCGTTAAGAATTCGTTGGTCTTACGAACATTAAACTCACGTCCCGCAATGCCAGATTTGTCGGCGACCGGCTTTAAGGCATCGATATAACGCTTGAGATCGATATTGGTATTGTACAATGTTTTATAGCCATCGGTCGCTGCATCCACGACTGGTTGCAGTTTATACGATTGCGTCGATGCTTGGATCAGCCTCAAATCAGTCACCGCAATTCTGACGGCATCAGACACGGTTGTTCTGGTATCGATACGGTAGTTATCACCAGTTAGGCCACGATCGATTAGTTCTTGTTCAACAAAACTAACTCGTTTTGACGGCTGGAAATGGCCTGATTCTTCATTAATCAGCACTAATTTACCGTTATTAACCTGGATTTCGCCGGCGGCAATGACATTTTTAACCGCACCTTGCGAGTGTTTTATTTCACTGCGATAGCCAGCAATTACATTGCCAAAGACATAGATATCACCGTCACTGTTCATGGTGTACTTGACGATATCGTCTTCCATCATTGGCTCAAAACCGTCATGGGTCGGGGTATGAACTAATTTTCCGCTGTTGGCATAAATAATATTGTTGTTTTGATCGACCGTGATCCGGTAGTCATCAATATTCTTTAGCGTGGTGCTGCCAGTTCGGACATCATTAGTAAAACCAAATTCGACCATCGCTAACGGATCAACGTGTTGGTACTTGTCACCCTGGGTATAGTCAGCAGCATCACGTTTGTCGCCGAATACTTTCAGTGCTAATTCGCCCATGGTCTTGTTTTGATGCAATACAGTCGCAGAGTTTTCAACCTGAGAGTTCAAGAAGTTAATTCGATTATTGGTTGCAATATCATCATAAACTTTACGTTGGTCTAATTCATCAGCTTGAACAATAAAACGATTGTTTTCCGTCACCCGCAATGCCGGTAAATTTAGCTGATGCGTGATCCCCGCTAAGGGTGATTCTATTCCTTGATGTGAACGTAAATGCGCATTACCATAAATAGCGACAAATTTATCGCCTTCAGGTAAATCAGATAAAATATTAACCGCTACGCTATTGGCCGCACCAGCACGATACATTAGACCATGTTCGGTACCTGATATATTAGGTCTGGCGGTGCTATTGTTGTCTAATGCCACAATACGTATATTATTGGCACGAGCGTTTTCAAATAATGACAGTTCCAAGTGCTTGGTTTTGATCATCGTACTGAGTTCAGGCGACATAATGCCACCACTAAAATATTGATCGAGCAGAGGTTGCGCTAAATCCGCACGTAAATGCTCCAAAGCGATTACACTGACGCCTTGTGCTTTTAGCAAAGACATTTGCTCATTAACAAAACGCAAGCCGTTAACGTCACTACCGTGAGTTTCGCCAATTAACAGACCCTTTTTATCACTAAGTAATTGGCTAACTTGCCCTTCAATTGTCTCTATTTGACCTAATTGAGTGTTGAGCGCTGTTAAAGCATCACCACCATAATTTAGATCCCATTGCGTAATATCAGTTTGATGGCTCGCATGATAAATCGCTTCGATGTTATCTAGTCGAAGTTGCTCTATTTGTTTAATTTGCGCTTGTGACGAAAATTGCCGTAACAAAGTATCTTCTGGTGTTTCTAAACCACTTTTAGAAGCGGCTTTTGCAGCCTCTTTAATAAAATAGAATGATAATTGCACCGATTCAGCACTACTTAAATCTTGCATTTCTTGATAGCTATAGCCTAAATGCAGCGTACCGCTATTGTCATCAAGTACCGCCTTAGAAAGTAACCCCTGTGCTTGTGCCTGCTCTATCCAAGGTTTTATATCACCAGCGTACTGGCCTAATTCAATATGATATTTTGCTTCAAACCCAAGATCGGTTGGCGTCTCTCCGGCATAACCTTGCTTAAAGGCTAAATAAGGATCTTGCTTAGCCCACGTCACCATAAAGTCGGTCAGACCTGGGTGTTCTCCTTGCACTTCAGCTTGTGCGGTGGCATAAATTCGTGCCGCTAATTCAGGCTGTGTTTTAGCGATATCACTAATGTCTGATTTAATGACTGAAAGTTGGTCACTAAATAACACCTGTTCTAATTGTGCTTGCAACTGCCTAAATGCAGGATTACGTCCTGAATCCGGATGCTTTTCAATGTAGTTGGTTATTAAGTTATTTAATGTAAATTGAGCTAACACCTGGGCGTTGCCTGCCGTTTGGTGTACGTTATCTAATTGGGTCAAGATTTCGCGATAACTTTTACCGATAGGCTTAGCTATAACATTAGCTTGTGTCAGCAATATGGCACGATCTGGTAAATCAGATACGGTAAAGAGCTCGCGGCTTGGCGCATCAAAATGTTGTCCCAACGATTGAAGATCCACGCCTGATAACACTACTGTATTGGCAGAATTTACAGGTGATGTTGGCGAATCAGCGATTGCTTCGGCACTGAGGTTGTCATTATCTTGACTGAGATTGGTGAGCACTGAAGCCGTATTACCAGCTCGGATGCCTGCATTGATCTGTAAACGATTAATTGCCGCGGTGGCATCAGTTAATGCTTGCTGTTCTTCATCGGAAAGTTGCTCGGTCTGCATCTCTGGCTGGGCTGTGATTGCTGCTGCCGTTTCGCTGGCCTCAGGTGTTGCCACATGTTCACTGTTGCCGGCAAATGCGGCGCCCGAAAGGCCACTGCCGGTGGTCGCTGCCTGACCACTGGCCTGAGTATTTTGATCTTGCTTGGCCGCGTTTGCATCTTGCTGAGCTTGGTTTGCTTTTGTATTGGCTGCTTGGGTTGATTGATCGGCGTTAGCTTGCGCTGTTACGACACCTTGTGTCGCCGCTGATTGCGCTTGGTTGGCATTCGCTTGGGTGACCGTGGCTTCATCAACGCGATACTGGGCATTGGCGCTTGCTGAAGCAATTTGTAGCTCAGCATCGGCTTGATCTTGCTGGCCATCAGCATAAGCTTTTTCAGATTTGGCGAGAGTCTCTTGGGTATTGCTATTATTTTCAGCAATATTTTGTTGGGCCGAGCTGGTTTGCTCTGTCGCCGTGGTCTTGGCTTGATCCAATTGGCTCTGAACATTGTCTAACAAACCACCGGCAAATTGGTTACTCCAGTTTTCGCCCGATGGCCCCTGATAGGTTGCATGCTCGTTGAGCACGGCTAACCCTTGTGCCTTAGCGGTTAACTCATTGGTAATCTCACTGGCTTCATCAGCAATGGCATCCGCTTGTGATTGCCCATTATTATTAAGGGCTTGTTGATCAGTGGCTTCAAATTGAGTCGTGGTTTGCTCGACCGTAGCTAATTGCTGATCTCTTTCTGCTTCTAATCGCTGCTTGTCAGCTTCTGCGCGCTCTTTATCGCTTAAGGCATTATTGGCCGCTTGATCTTGATTGGCATTATCCGCCACGTCAGCCTGTGGTGTCAGTGGAGACACCAAAATTTCTTGGCTTACTGTCGTTGAGTGTGCTGAGATATTATCAATCACATAACCCCCATCATCATCAACACCTATGCCTCTAAATTCCAGCTGGTTAGTACCAGCAATCGCGGTTAATGTTAGAGATTGTTGGGTCCACGCTGTGGTGCCATTTGAATGGGAGAAAACCACCTCACCATTGAACAGTACTTCGATGCCTTTGCTATCGGCAATACTAGCACGACGGGCAAAATCAAAGCTCAGCTCAAGGGTTTCGCCTGCGGACAGATTATCGAGTTGCTGGTAAATCGAGGTATTACGCGAGGTCGCTAACTCACTGACTATATTGCCATGATTTTCGTTTGTCAGGCCATAGGTGTTCGCAGAATTAGCCGCTTCAACACCATGAGTTGATGACCAACCTGTATCGCCTTGTTCAAAGTCGCCGTTGATAATCAGGTTAGGGTTTTGACTCGCTTGCGCTGTTATATCTTGTGATAATTGTGCTTTTTGTTGCTCAGCATTGTCATCAATAGCCAGATCGCTGTTGAGTTGTTCAGTGTCAGGTGCCTCAGTGCTCGTCACGCTGCCATCTAAGTCAGCGACTAAATCACTGTCTATCTGATCAATTTGATCAACATTAAAGCCATCAATCGAGCTGATCTCGGTTAAGTTAATCGCGCCACGACTAGCCTGAGAGCCCGAGGTATTACCCTCATCGCCTTGCACCAGATAATTAATTGCCTGACTACCACCAACACCCAACACAGTTTGCTTAATGGTATCAAACAATGAAGACAACTTATCGCTCTTGGTATTACTGGTGGCAACCGCTAAAGAATAGAAATCGCCGTTACCGATTTTAATCGCTATGTTATTTTGCGCATAAGAGGCGTTAATACCTAGGCCATCGCCAACATGAACATTAACATTGGCTTTGCCTTTCATCACGGCAACATTGAGACCATCACCGACTTTAGTGGTGACATTGAGTTTGCCCCAAGCAACGTTGACGCTAACCCCGTCTCCGACTTTAGTATTGATATTGAGATCGCCATGGGTAGCAGTCACTGATAAACCATCACCGACAGTGGTGACGATATTGGCATCAGCCTTGGCAGCAGTCACCTGGATACCATCACCGACCTTGGTGACGATATTGGCTTTACCCCACAGGGCATTAAAGCTGTCACCCTCACCGACCTGAGTGACAATATTGGCATCACCTTTGGCTAAGACCACATTACGGCCGTCACCGACCTTAGTGATGATATTGGCTTTACCCCAGGCGCCAGTGTAGTCGTCGCCATCGCCAACATGGGTAACAATGTTAGCTTCACCCTGTACAACAGCCACTTCCTGACCATCACCGACTTTAGTGATGATATTGGCTTTACCCTTGGCAAAATTGTAGCGGTCACCATCACCAACATGAGTCAGGATATTGGCTTCACCCCAAGCTACATTGATCCCTAAACCATCGCCAACTTTGGTAATGATATTGGCTTTACCCTTGGCAAAACCGATAGTGGTGCCATCGTCAACGTGGGTCATAATATTGCCGTATTCGGAAATAAGCAGACCAACGGTGGTGCCTTCACCCACCTTGGTTAAGATGTTGCCTTTGCCTAAGAGTAGGGCAGCTGTAGTGCCATCACCGACATGGGTGACGACATTCAAATCAGCAGCAGCGACTACGCCCATAAAGTCATCACCTACTTTGGTGACTATATTCGCGCGACCTAAAGCTAACACCCCGGTGATGCCATCACCGACATGGGTCATGATATTGGCCTGACCAAACATCGCGGCGATGGTGGTGCCATCACCGACTTTGGTCATCACATTCAAGGTCCCGGCAAATAGACCGATGCTGGTGCCATCGCCGACATGGGTATATATATTGGCTTTACCGATCATTAAGGCCGCTGTGAGTTGATCACCGACCTTGGTGAGGATATTTGCTTCACCAATCATCGCAGCAAAGGTATTGCCATCGCCAATCTGGGTATAAATGTTGGCATTACCCACCATCGCGGCTATAGCATCTCCGTTGCCAACCTTGGTAGCAATATTGCCCGCAGCAATCATAATCGCGACAGAATCGCCTTCGCCGACATGAGTATAAACATTCGTGGCCGCCACCATTAACGCCAGGGCGTTACCATCACCAACTTTGGTAAAGAGATTACCAATGCCACCCATCAGCGCCCAGGCATTACCTTGACCAACGTGAGTGAAGATATTGGCTGCGCCAACCATTGCCGCAATCGATGTGCCGTCGCCGACCTTGGTAAAGATATTACCGATTGCGCCCATCACCCCGAGGGTTTGGCCGTTACCGACATGGGTTAACACATTGCCAATACCAAACATTACCCCAGTGGTAGTGCCGTTACCGACTTTGGTGAGTATGTTATAACCCCCTAACATTACCCCGGTGGTATTACCATGACCCACCTGAGTTAATACATTGGCACCGCCGGCCATCACCGCCGTGACATTACCACGTCCTTTTTTGGTGATAACATTGGCGCCACCCAAGGTCACAGCGACCATATCAGAGTTTTCGCTATCATCGCCAATTTGGGTCAAGACATTTAAGCCACCTAACATGGCGACATTGACATCACCGTTGCCAATTTTACTTAATACATTGGCACCGCCCGCTAAGACGCCATTGACATTACCATTACCGACTTGGGTGATGATATTGAAACCACCGGCGGCCACATAATTGGCATTGCCGTTACCGATTTGGGTATGGGTATTGTAGCCACCAAACATCACTACTCGGCTATCACCGTTGCCTTGCTGCACTGAGATATTGCCATAGGCCAGCAAATGAGCAAGATAAGCGCCATCACCAATCCGGACTAAGACATTGACAGCACCAGCGGCATAAACATCCATCTCACCTTGCTGGCTTTGGTGAACCAGCACGTTGGCTAAGCCAGCACCCCGAAAGGTTAAATCACCTTCTAGGCCACTTTTAACAATGACATTGGCCGCGCCGACACCATTAAATACGGTATTACCGTAATCAGAGCTATGTTCAATGACATTGGCGATACCCGCACCATTAAAATAGACATGACCACGGGTAACATTTGATTTAATAACATTGCCACCGCCAGCACCGTTGAAATGAACGTCACCTGAACTTTCTTGGTTATCGATATTTGTTGGCGTAATAAGATCTGAGTTGCGATTGTTACTCAGTGTCGTCACTTGTAGGGCATTACTGCGAATGGCATGTACACTGTAATTGAGGTCAGTAAGCACATAGCCACCTTCGCCCATGGTGCTGTACCCAGTGTTGGCAGAGATATCGGTATTAGCAATGTTGTCGGTATGATCGCCAACTTTATACCAACTAGTGGTTTTATATTGCAACGCACCGCTATCGGGATGATTAGCTAACTCGACCGTGACTATTTTGGTATGACTGCCGAAGAATCTGGCGTAAATGAAGGTATTGTCTTTGACATTTGATTTAATGCCCTCAATATCAAATTTTACTCCGTCTTCATTAATGGCCACGCCACCAAGTTTTGCATCGTTTAGCGTGACATCCGCAGCCTCAACCGCAACACCATCAGAATAGGTTACCCATTCATTTTCGCGTAGTTGCGCCTCGGTGGCGAATACTTGTAAAGTTTGTTGATGTTCAAATTTGAGCTGTGACAAGGTGTAAGCAACGTCGTAGTCGACACGAGTAAAGCCGTCTTGCTGAGATATACGCGTTGTTGCCAACGTGTCGATAACAGATGCTCGGGTGTTCCAGCTACTAGCATGATAGGTAAGTTTACCCGTTTGCGGATCATTACTCAGGGTAACCTTGTTGATCTTGGTGAATCCATCTTCGAGGGTGACAAAAAGAAAGGTGTTCTCTTCTACCTCAGATTTCACCGCGTCAACGTTGATCGCGGTGTTAATCCAATCGCCATTAAGTGTCGCACTTTTTAAGATGATGTCATTAGCATTGGCAGAGTTAACACCGGGTTTATCTTGTATGTTGTTATTGAGGCCTTTACGGGTGATGATATTTGCTGCCCCAGCACCATTAAAACGAATATCACCATGGGCGACGTCCAAATAGAGGGTATTAACACCACCAATGCCAGAAAAACTGATATTACCACGGGTTTGTGAGTACTGATCGCCCGCTTGGCGGATACGTTCAATGTTATTGGATACACCCGCACCGGCCACAACAATGTCACCGATCTTGCCTTGACGAACAATATGGTTAGCGGCCCCGGCACCGCTGAAATGGATATTACCGGATTCAACTTGCGAGTTAACAATATTGGCGGCACCAGCACCAGCAAAATCGACATTGCCGGTGGAGCCTTGATACTGATTAAAGTGACTGCGTTGTAAATTATTACCGCCGCCAATACCGACAAAACTAAGGTTACCTTGGTTGGTTTGGTGATTAATATTGTTATAACCGCCAGCACCGCTAAAGCTGACATTACCGGTTAAACCCTGACGGGTTAAACCGTTATATAACGCGGCGCCGCCATAGGTTAAATCACCACTGTCACCAGTGTGATCCATAGTGACACCACCGGCTGCGCCGGCAAAAGTCATATTGCCATTGTCACTTTTATTGATGTCGGCATAACCTGCTGCGCCATAAACCTGTAAATCACCACTGGAGTCATTTACTTGTAAATAGGCCGCTCCACCGACGACTTGGTCATCACCGCTGCCTGTATTTACTGTAGCTCCGATGGAGCCTACGGTGATATGATCATCACCACCGTAGGCGTTGATGACACCACCGAAACCGATAGCGACAATGGTATTGTCATTATCGTCGGCGGTATAATTACCAGTGAAGAAGTATTCAACACTTCTCCAAAAAGATTGTCCCATAAAGAAATCTCATTTTTGAGCTTCAATAATGTCAATCACTTCATTGAGCAAGCATTATATGCCCTATAACTTGGTTTATGGTGGTGCCAAGTGATCCCTTGGTGGTTTAACTGTTCCGTCACTGGAGTTTCATACTGACTAAATAGAGTGTTTGGTTACATTGATTGAAGGAAAATTAAATGGTAAACCACTGTACTTTTCTAATACAGCGATCAAATTGCTGATCTACCTTGCCCCGCACAGTACAGACTTTTTGCCCCTGCCAGGGTAAAAATATCCGCCGCCGTAAATCGTTGACCACCGCGCGGCCGTGACCAAAGGGGGCAATCATTTCTGGAATGAAAATATGCTGACCACTTTGCCAATCATTGGCGCTAATTTCACGATCGCCGTCGAGTAACTGATCGCGGATTGATGCCGACAAAAAAGCCCAATTGCAAAATGCGACAGGGCGGCCTTGACCATCTTCATAAAAACAAAATTGATTGTGTTCAAGCGACGGTTGTATGCGTTGCAACCACTCGGCAATCACATAACGGCGATGCAATGGTGAATGCTGACTTAGCAGCATGATGCCACCGATGATGTGTTGGATCCGCTGTGGATCTAACGACGTGTGCTGGGGCGAGATAGCGATCGACATATTACGGCTGGTCGCTGTTTTTGCTGCGAGACTTACGCTTTTTTGTTGCGGTTTCCGTTACTGGTGCTGTTTCCTTAACCGTTACAGCCTCGGCTTCTGGTGCTGGTAAGAAACCCGCGGCAACCAGCTTGTCGAATTCGGCTGCCATCCGTGGATCATCAAGCATGTTTTTGATCATGCTGACCATGTACATAAAACCAGAGGCTGGCATATGAATCGCTTGCTTTAGTTGCAGCTCGTTATCATTTTCTGCCATTACGCCATTGGCCATATTTTGTTGGTCTTGACCGACAAAATATAATGAAAAAACACCTTTGTTGTAATTAACGCTCGATACGGTTTGAACAAATTTTTCTGACATAAGAGACCCCTTATTTATCGTTTGTTATAGTGAAAGAGTTCTCACTTCGGTCATCATATATTAGGTTTGAATTAATAAAGAACATCTAATTAATTTTATTGTTAAAAATGTGATCTGGTTGGTAAACTCAGTGATAGTAGCGTTATTAGAGTGATAGCTCTATATTTTGGGTGGTTTAGATTGAGGGTTTTAGTTTGTAACAGCCATAGTTGACCGCGGCTAAATCCAATGTTAGCATCGCCGACCAAAATCATAGAATGGATGCTCATGACTCCCCTTTACATTGACAGAAAATAAGATTTATGACGATAAACGACCGGTTAACACTGCTAGCGATTGAGTTTGTACTGACCCTAATCGGGGGTGAAAAAAAACAGAAACCAATCATTAATATGGCGCAGCAGGCAAATTATAAGCAATCGATTAAGCAGTTAGCTAAAGCGCACGACATTGAGATTAAGTCTCACCTGGCGCGCAATAAAAATATCGCTAGGTTAACCTTACCTGCGATTATATTTGACCACCAAGGCGCGCCTTTTATTATCGCCAAAGCCAGTGATGACAGTGTATTAATGCAATCACCCGCAGAGCAAACACCGCAAGTTTGGTCATTAGCACAACTGCAACAAACCTGGAATGGTCGCTGGCTAAAAGTGAGTCAGGCACAAGCCCGTTTTGATATTAGTTGGTTTATTCCTGAATTTTTAAACCATAAAAGACTGCTCGGCGAGATCTTGGTTTTTTCCTTTATTTTACAACTTTTAGCCCTTATTTCGCCGCTGTTCTTTCAAGTTGTTATGGATAAGGTCTTGGTCCATCAAGCGTGGTCAACCCTTGATGTGTTGGTGTTTGGCTTAGTCGTGACCGGTATTTTTGAGGTGATTTTACGCGGCTGTCGACAATATCAATATGCCCATACCGCTAATCGAATTGATATTGCGCTTGGCCTTAAAATGGTTGAGCATTTACTGGGTTTACCGCTATTATTTTTTAAGTCCCGCCAAGTTGGTGCCATTGTCACTCGGGTGCGGGAGCTCGACTCGATCCGTGAATTTTTAACCGGCACGATGTTTACCTTGACCGTTGATTTTTTGTTTATGTTTATTTTTTTAGCGGTAATGAGCATATTATCGCCGCTATTAACCCTGTTGTTTATGGCGACAATGCCGTTGTATGCGGTGGTGGCTTGGTGGCTGACCCCAAGAATGCATCGAGGCATTGAGCAGCAGTTTACACATGCCGCCGCCAATACATCATTTTTAACCGAAACGGTCGCGGGGGCCGAAACGGTCAAAAGCTTAGCACTTGAGCCACGGTTTAACCGCCGCTGGGACGAGCAAACGGAGCAAATGATCAGTGTGGGTTACGATGTTCAGCAACTGAGTAATAAATCAAATCATGTGGTGCAGTTAATTCAAAAAATCACCACGGTGATGATTTTATGGTTAGGCGCCAGCGAGGTTTTGTCCTTGCAAATGACCATCGGGCAGTTGATTGCCTTTAATATGATGGTCAATCATTTGTCACAACCCTTGGCCAAAATGGTTGAGCTGTGGGGCCAATATATTCAAACTCGGGTCGCGGTCGACAAGTTGGCTGATATGTTAAATTTACCAGTTGAGCAATATACTGGGGCTGATAGCGCCGAGTTAAGCGGGCAGATTGACTTTTCAAATATTACCTTTCGTTATCAACCAGATATACCACCCACCATTAACCAGCTTTCGCTGTCAATTGCCGCCGGTGAAACAATTGGCGTGGTGGGCACATCGGGTTCGGGAAAAAGCACCTTAGCGCGCTTATTGCTGCGACTTTATAGTCCTGAGCAGGGAGAGATTAGGGTCGATGGCATTTCGCTCAATCAATTGTCGGTTGAGCACTTACGCCAACAGATTGGAGTGGTGCTGCAAGAAAGCTACCTGTTCAATAAAACAGTAACCGAAAATATCGCGCAATCGTGCCCCCAAGCACCGCTCGCTGACATTATTGGTGCGGCGAAAATTTCGGGTGCCCATGAGTTTATTGTTAAATTAGCCAAAGGTTATGACACAGTGATCGCCGAAGGTGGTCAGTCTTTGTCGGGCGGTCAACGTCAGCGTTTGGCGATAGCTAGGACCTTATTATCTAATCCGCGTATTCTAATCCTCGATGAGGCCACCAGTGCGCTTGATGATGAGACGCAGGCACTCATTCTGGCGAACATGGCCAAAATAGCCAACGGTCGAACTGTCATCACCATCGCTCACCGGTTGTCGACCGTGCGTGATTGTGATCGGATTATTGTGTTAGACAAAGGCCAAATAATTGAACAAGGCAGCCATCAATATTTATTAGCTCATGGCCAGCAATATCCACGGTTGTGGCAGCTTCAGCAAGATCTAAAACAAGAGTCTAAGCAAGATCCCACACAAGAGTTCAAGCAGGAAAATAATGATTAAAAAATTACCGATATTTACGTGGTTTAAAGGGCGTCGCGCTGCGGTAAATAATCATTATGATTTTTTACCTGCGCATTTAGCCTTAGCCGATCAACCGCCGTCACCGTTTGCGCGTATCACCGGATTAACTATCAGCGGAGGCATTATTATTGCGCTGATCTGGGCGTGCTGGGGGCAACTTGATGTCCAAGCCACTGCCACGGGCCAGCTCGTGGTGTCAGGCCGCTCGCAAGTGATCCAAGCTTACGAACAAAGTCGCCTTATTGCAATTCATGTTAAAAATGGCCAGCGAGTGGAGCAGGGTACACCATTGCTTAGTTTGAACACCCTTGGTGTTAATCAAGACATTGCACGGTTGCTAAGCCAGTCCCAATACTATCGTGATGAATTGATCCGCTATCAGGTGTTAATCGCTGGTAATCAATTAGCCGATCATCCAAACTTCTTGAGTTTAACGGTTGAACAACAAGCACAGATCACGGCAAACTTTTTAAGCGAGCAGCAAGAATATACCGCCACATTAGCGGGGGTTCAAGCCGAAATAGCGGTTAATCTATCGTCACAAGCCGCTCGTCAATCAGACATCAATGCCTTGGTGAAACTCAGTGATAATATCAAGTTACGCCTCGATGCCCGCCAAGCGTTGAAGCAGCTTAATGTCATCAGTCAGGTCGAGTTGCTAAGCCAAGAAAAAGAGCTTTTAGAGTCCCAGCGGTTGGTCGCACAGCAACAAGCAGAGCTGGCTATATTACGTACAAAAAGCCTTAGCTTAACCCAGCAGCTACACAGTTTTAGCGCCAGAAAACGTCGTGAATGGTTCGATAAACAAAAAGCAGCACAATTACAAATAGGCGCCTTAGAGCAAGAGCTGTCAAAATTCCAAGAACGTGAGCAGCTTGAAATTATTCGCTCACCGGTGACTGGTACGGTCCAACAATTAACGGTTTATACACTTGGCGCGGTATTACAACCGGCCCAAAACCTGATGATTATTGCCCCAGACGACTCAGTGACCTTGGCTGAAATTCAAATTCTCAACAAGGATGTCGGCTTTATTTACGCGGGACAAACGGTAACAATTAAGGTCGATGCTTTTCCTTATACCCGTTATGGCACTATTGAGGCGACATTGCTCAGTGTCTCGCGCGATTCAACTAAAGATGAGCGTTTAGGGCTGGTTTTTCCGGCGCAGGTAAAATTACAGCATAACAATATCATGGTTGATGGTCAGCAAGTAGAACTCTCTCCGGGGATGTCGGTGGTGGCAGAAATTAAAACCGATAAACGCCGGGTGATTGATTATTTACTGAGCCCAATCCAGCACTATCAAGCTGAAGCATTAAGAGAAAAATAACCATGGACATGATATTGCCCGCCAGTGTTAGTCACGAACCAGTTAATAATTTCGCCCTGGAAGCCCTAATCTATGCCGGACAAAAGTTTCATAAAAAATCAACCCTAAACCAGTTGCAACATGGCTTAGGATTACTCGATCGCAATTTAACCTGTGATCAAATAAGGGAAGCAGCGGCACTAATAGGTTTAAAAAGCAAGGTAGAGAGGCTGCCATGTCAGGCGCTAATAACCATACCGTTACCGGCGTTGATCTGGTGCGATGAGCAATGGCAGGTGATCGAACATTGTGATGAGCACCACTGGACGCTTTATAATCCACAGCAACAAACCGCCGAAGAGCACCCCTTAGTACCAGCGAGTTATCGGGTGATTTTATTGGCGGAACAAGCGCTAACCACAGCTCAGGTCAAGTTTGGTTTATCGTGGTTTATACCCTCGGTGCTACGGCAACAATCCCAGTTACGTGATGTTTTTTGTTATGCCATTGTATTACAGCTATTTGCCCTAGTCAGTCCGTTGTTATTTGAAAATTTAATCGACAAGGTACTGGTTGGACGTAGTATTTCGAGCTTACACGTACTGGGCTTGGCAATGTTAGCCATGGCACTAGCCGAGCCACTTTATAGTTATTTACGCCATAAGGTGTTTGGTCATTTAGCCAGTCAGGTCAATGCGGAATTGTCTGGCAAGTTATATCGTCATTTAATTGGCTTGCCGATTAGTTATTTTAAACAGCGCCAAACAGGGCAGATAATTGCCCGGATCCGTGAAATGGCGCAAATCAGGCAATTTCTAACTGGCTCAACCCTGATGTTGTTGCTCGATTTTATTTTTGTCACGGTCTTTTTGACCGTGATGTTTTATTACGCGCCGATCTTGACCTGGATTGTGATTGGCTCTTTGGTGGTGTACTTTTTATTGTGGTGTATTGCTGGACCTATTATTCGGCGTAAAGTGACGGTTGAATATGAGACAGATGCTAATGCGACAAGCTTTTTAACCGAAACCATTACTGGCATTGAAACGATAAAAACCACTGCGGCGCAGCCACACTTTATTAAACAATGGCAACGGACGTTGAGTGAGCAATTAAATAAAAGCTTTAGCGCCCAAAAATCAGGGCTGATCGCCGGGCAATCGATTGCTTTAGTTCAGAAGATTACCAGTGCTATTTTATTGTGGTGGGGAGTGAGCGAAGTGCTTAATGGTCGTTTAAGTCCGGGGCAATTAGTGGCATTTAATATGCTGGCCGGTCATGTGACGCAGCCAGTGTTGCGGCTAGCGCAAACGTGGCAAGACTTTCAACATACCTTAATAGCGCTGCGCCGAGTCGGTGATATTCTCGACCAACCGACCGAAAATGACCAAGAAGGCATGGCTTCAATGCCGCAGGTTGATGGTGCGATTGAATTTCGTCATATCCGTTTTCGTTACCATAAAGATACCCCCGAGGTGTTAGAAAACCTGTCATTGTCAATTAAATCAGGGCAATTTATTGGGATCACCGGGCCATCAGGATCGGGAAAAAGTACCTTAACCCGATTGTTACAGCGCTTGTATGTCCCGCAACATGGTCAGGTATTGGTTGATGGCATGGATTTAGCGATTGCCGACCCGGTCTCACTACGGCGTAACATGAGTGTGGTGTTGCAAGACAGTATATTATTTACTGGCTCAATTATTGAGAACATCCGCTTATGCAAGCCCCAAGCCAGTGATGAGCAAGTACACGATGCCGCCCGTTTGGCTGGCGCGCTTGAGTTTATTACAGAACTGCCTCAAGGTTTTGAGCAAAATGTCGGTGAAAAAGGCGCTAATTTGTCGGGCGGTCAACGGCAGCGAATTGCGCTAGCACGGGCGCTGTTAAGCGATCCTAAAATATTAATCCTCGATGAAGCAACCTCGGCACTTGATTACGCTTCCGAAGCCGCCATTATGGCCAACATGCCAGAGATATCACGTAATCGCACGGTGATTAGTATTGCCCATCGGCTTAATACCATTCGTCATGCCGATAAAATATTTGTGTTGGCCCAAGGTCAGATTAACGAAAGCGGCAGTCATGACGAACTGCTGGCCCAACAAGGTCTGTACCATAAACTATGGCGACAGCAAGTAGGCGCATAGGCAACAGGCCATGGGTAAAAAGAAAATTAATCAACCAATTAAATAGCATGACGTGGCTAATATGGTCGTTCAATCTTGTGAAGGGAAAGTAACAGTTTGGGGGTATCAAATAAATGATTAACATTGATAATGTAGGGAATTATCACTAAAGTCAATTGTACTAACTAATTGCTAACTTTGGTTTGTTTTTCACCGATTTAACACTTGAAAATTAAAGATTTATTGTTTGTTCAAGTCGAAAGGATAGGGTTCAAATCCCTATCTCTCCGCCACTATTTAGAAAAGCCCGATAATTGAAAAATTATCGGGCTTTTTGCTTTCCCATATCCAAAAAGTATTGACGCTATCCACATCACTGCGTGATACTTATTTTAGCAACTCACTATCGCGCAAAATCGCCTTATAACATTCAATGTCGGTTGCACTCGATTGTGAACTTTTTAGATACATTTTCTTATGCAGTTAAGGTCATTAAAGTGCGCACAGCGGGCATTGGGAAATATTACCGCTTACTTACGTCTGCTCTCGGCTAAAATCGGCCACTGGTATATATATATAAGTTAGCGATTCCAGTGAAATCTATTAGTTAAAATCTTGCCCCTATCCATTATCGGTACTACATTAGACTGATTAAAATAGTTCTAATCCCCAGTATTAACAACATAGTAATCGCTGTATTCTGATGTATCGATTCAGGTTCAACGAAAGCTAGGATGATTAGTTTATGAAAAAAATGGCTGCCCTATTTATATGTTCCAACATAATTTTTTCACTACCGTTAAGCGGCAACGAGCTTAGTTATACTTCATATATTGATTCGAATAAACGAATTAAGTGCATGTACGGTTATGCCGCTGAGAAAACAGGAGATCACCAAGCCGCAATTCAAATATTTGAAGATTGTATTTCACGTTGGAACGATGTGTATTCAATGATTTGGCTTGCTCAGATTTATGAAACTGGTATAGGCGTAACGCAAGATTATGAGTATGCTACAAACTTGTTGAAAAGAGGTGCTCAACTAAATGATGAAGTGGGGTACTCTAGTTTGGCTCGTTATCATTATGGGGTTGCTCTGTTTGAGGGGAGAGGTATCAAAGCCGATCCTGATGCAGCGAAAATTTGGCTTGAAAAAGCTCTTACCTAAGGAGTTAAAGAGGCAGGTGAATACCTCACACTTATTAATAGTCAGTAGCTATCGTGCAGAAGTAAGCCTGAATTTTAATCGGTAGAGCTATTAATTTAGTTTGCAGTACTTTTTCTAATGATATTTATACCAAAGTGATCTCAAGCCTTTTACCCAATGCTGCGGCAAAACGCTCTAAGGTCGATAACTTAACATCTTCGGAATGGTTCTCTATTCGGGAGATAGCACTTTTTTGGGTGTGAAGTTTATCCGCAACATCAAGCTGGGTTAAGCCAGCCTCTTTACGCGCTTCCTTTAGTGCAACACCAAACTTAAATGCTTGGTAACCTTCAGTGTAGTTCTCGGCAAAGTCGTTATCAGTTTTTAATCGTTTGGTTAAATATTTTTGGAAATCACTCATTATTTCTTCCTCAATAAGTAGTCTTTTCGACGTTGTTGTGCAATTTTTATTTCTTTGGGTGGTGTTTTCTGAGTTTTCTTTTGAAAACCATGATTCAAAATAATGAGATTATCTCCTTCAAAAAATCCC
>JABSRU010000059.1 GCA_013214965.1 Gammaproteobacteria bacterium | reverse complement strand
TGCGCCACAAAACTGGTCAATATGGCGACCATTGCAACCGTTAATCCCGTATTAGGTCCTGATATTTGTTGGTTAGTGCCACCAAATATTGACGCAAATAATCCCGTGATAATGGCACAATATATCCCTGCACTGGCTCCCGCCCCAGAGGTTACTCCGAACGCCAGTGCAAAAGGTAATGCAACAATGGTCGATGTTAGTGCGCCAAAAATGTCGCCCTTAATGGTTTGTTTATTAAAATGTGATAAAGAAAGCATGGCTACCTAATGTAAATGTGTAATTAAACGACTTGCAAGTGATGACGCTGTAGTTCGATATTGAACCTAATGCAAGGAGTATAACAAAAAACATAATACTTGACACTATTGACAGGTTTATCTACTTTAAAGATGCGCTGATTATATAAACAGCATATCAAAGACCAAGAACAGATTAAAAAAATAAAAATAAACGACCCTAATAATCAATGAGAGAATTGTAATTATGGAACAGATTAATCCAAACCACGAAAACAAAAGCAGTCAGAACGGTTTGTTAGAGCGACTTTTCAAATTGTCGGCACACAAAACAGATGTTAAAACGGAGCTCATGGCGGGCCTTACCACCTTTGTGACGATGTCATACATTATGTTTTTAAACCCCATTATCATGTCTAAAACGGGCATGCCCTTTGATGGTCTATTTTTAGCAACCTGTCTTGGCGCTGCCATCGCAACCATTATGATGGGGCTTTATGCAAATTGGCCGGTAGGTCTTGCACCCGGAATGGGGCTTAATGCTTTTTTTACTTTTTCTGTTGTTGGTTCAATGGGATATAGCTGGCAAATCGCACTAGGTGCGGTTTTTCTTTCCGGTGTTCTCTTTGTTCTGATGAGTGTCACCCGCTTAAGAGAGTGGATGATTGATAGTATCCCGATGAGCTTACGATTGGCGATGACTGCGGGTGTCGGTCTTTTCCTTGGCTTTATTGGTTTGCGTTTTACCGGCATCGTCGTTGCTGATCCTGATAATATTGTTGCGATTGCTGACTTAACGCATTTTGGTTTTGGAGCCTTTGGTCCTGAAGCGCCAGCGCTCGGTTTTTTAAGTTTTCTGTTAATTTCTGTTTTGAGCTATCGAAAAGTTTTTGGCGCGGTACTCATTGGCATTGCTGTTACAACGTTTATTGCCTTTGCCATGACGTGGATACTTCCGGTTGATTTTTTTGTGGTGTCTGACGCTGCAAAATCTTTCGCGCCCGCCTCTGGTTTTGTGGCATATAAAGGTTTGTTAGCGGTGCCTGATTTTGCTGCTCTTGAACCTATTTTTTGGAAAGCGGACATTGCTGGGGCTTTTGAAGTCGCGTTAATTCCCGTTATTGTTACTTTCTTGTTTGTTAATATTTTTGATACCGCAGGCACATTAATGGGGGTTGCTGAACGTGCTAATCTTCAAGATAAAAATGGTAAAATTCAAGGATTAAGTAAATCGTTAAAAGCGGATTCAATCTCTTCTGTTATTGGTACTGCCTTTGGTTGTCCTCCGGTGACTTCTTATGTTGAATCAGCCGCCGGTGTTGCAGTTGGTGGACGAACGGGACTAACAGCCGTCACTATTGGCTTGCTGTTTGCTGTGGGGATGTTTTTCTTACCATTAGCACAAATGCTCCCTGGGTTTGCCGTCGACGGTGCACTTATTTACGTGTCCATGCTAATGATGAGTTCTTTGAAAGGACTGGATTGGGATGACTTTACAGAGTACGCGCCAGCGGTGTGTACCACAGTGATGATGGCATTTACCTTTTCTATTGCTAACGGTATTGCTTTTGGCTTTATTACGTACACGGTGTTAAAGGTGGGTACTGGTAAATCGAATAAAATATCCGGTGGGGTTTGGGCATTAACGGCGTTGTTCGTTGCTAAATTTATCTTTTTAACCTAACAATGTAATGGGTAGATAAACTACTTAAAAACACCTTATGATTTAATCAATCATAAGGTGTTTTTTATGGACGCTATTGATTCAAGGCGTCCTCAAGAGCACTTAAACACAGTGCAATGTTTTCACTCTTCGCGGTATACCCCATCGTGCCAATTCGCCAAGCTTTCCCTGCTAACTCTCCTAAACCCGCACCAATTTCTAGATTGTAATGGTTCAGTAAGTAACTTCTCACTTTGACATCATCAATGCCATCGGGAATATAAATAGCGTTGAGTTGTGGTAAGCGTTCTTCTTTTGGCACAATAAATTTAATACCCAAATTTTCAAGACCTTTGGCGAGTGTTTCATGTTGTTTTTTGTGCCTAGCCCAGCTATTTTCAAGGCCTTCATTATGTAATTGGACTAACGATTCATGCAAAGCATAAAGTGAATTCACGGGCGCGGTGTGATGATAACTACGCTTACCTTCACCAGACCAATAACCCATGACTAGCGACTGATCTAAAAACCAACTCTGTACGACAGATTGACGATTTTTAATCACATTGACGGCTTTTTCACTAAATGAAAGTGGCGATAACCCAGGCACACAAGATAAACATTTTTGGGAACCGGAATAAATGGCATCAATCCCCCAATCATCAACCTTAAGCTCGATGCCTCCTAGGGAGGTAACAGCATCGACAATAGACAAACAATTGTGCTGGAGAGCAAGAGCACACAAGCTTTTAGCATCGGATACGGCTCCGGTAGAGGTTTCTGCATGAACAAATGCCAAAAATTTAGCTTCTGGGTTTGCAATTAATGCTTGCTCAACTTTGTCGACTTCGACGGCTCGTCCCCAAGGCGAGTCAACGATAATAGCTTCGGCGCCAATGCGGATAACATTTTGAATCATCCGATCGCCAAACACGCCATTACGGCACACAATGACCTTATCACCAGCTTCAACTAAGTTAACAAAACAAGCTTCCATCCCCGCAGAGCCAGGGGCAGAGAGTGCAATAGTGAATTCATTTTTTGTTTGGAATGCATATTGAAGTAATGATTTTACTTCATCCATCATCCCAATAAATAGCGGATCTAAATGGCCAATGACAGGTCTTGATAATGCCGATAGTACTTCTGGGCTTATATCTGATGGACCTGGGCCCATTAAAATTCGTCTTGGAGGATTGAATGATTGGTAACTCATATTTTTACGCCTTAGTGGATGAAAGAATTAAGTGATAACAAAACTTGTCATTAGTGTCAAGTTTGTGGTGCTCAATACTGTTCTTGACATTCATGTCAAGATTTGTAACTTTAGTAGGCGTTTAATTCGAGTTCTGTCAATGAGTCATGTTTTTATATGAACGAGCACTGTTTTCTCTATGGGTTCTCTATTGGAAGAATTTTTGATTATTCATCGAATGGCTAACCATTATAAAAATAAGATTCATCATTCAAGTAAGGATTAAATATGAAAGCGAATAAAGTATTAAAGAGTGTTACATCAACTGTGTTTGCGGCGTCCGCATTATTAACCGCTACTGTGTCGGCAGAAACCTGGAGCAAGACAGAAGTACAATTGCAAGCCTTTGGTGAGTTAGAACGCGTCGGCACAGGCGGCACGGCCGACACAACTATTATTACTTTTCAACACGCAGGTGGCTGGGAATACGGTGATAATTTTTTCTTTGTTGATTACTCTCGCTACAGCGTAAACAATGATGCTAATTTCCCTGTGGAAGACAGCAGTGAATTTTATGGCGAGTGGTATTCAAACTTTAGCTTAAGTGCCATCACCGATAGCAAGATAGCATTTGGTCCAGTTAAAGATATCGGTATTGTTGGAGGGCTTAATTTTGCACCTGAAGTTGATAGTATGTGGGTATTACCCGGAGTTAGGTTCTCATTAGATATACCCGGCTTTGCGTTTGCTCAAATTGATGTCACAGCATACATCCATCAAGGCGGCGGTAGTGCATCCTCTCCGGTGTTTACGATTGTTGATGAAGACTCAAGTTTTATGATTGATTTTGCTTGGGCTTACCCGTTGACTATTGGTTCTACCAACTGGACGATTGAAGGGCATTTAGAATACATTGATGGCCGTCAGCAAACCAACAATTTTGGCACCACAGATCTTAAATCGTGGATTTTATTTCAGCCACAAATTCGTTTAGATCTTGGTGAAGTACTAGGCAGTAAAGCCGGCCGATTATTTGTGGGTATTGAATATCAATACTGGAAAAATAAATTAGGTGAGAAAGGGACTAATGATAACGCCGCACAATTTTTAACGGTTTGGCGATTCTGATATATACTCATGCTACCTGAAAATACCCGATTTCATCATGAAATCGGGTATTTTTGATCACGCTACTTAATCACTTCACTAATAGACTTAGCAAGGTAATCAACGTTGTGCTTGCTGATCCCGGCAATACTAATGCGTGAAGAGCCAACCATGTAGATGCTGTAGTTTTTCATTAAACGTTCAACCTGCGCTGGGGTTATGCCCAAAAATGAGAACATTCCAGATTGACGAGTAATAAAACTAAAATCTCGGTCGACGCCATTGACGATTAGCTTTTCAACGAGCATCTGGCGATTATGGGCAATACGCTTACGCATTATGGCTAATTCATCATGCCATTGGCTGGTTAATTCTTCAGAGCTTAAAATAGTGTTTACCAATGCCGCGCCATGGGCGGGTGGCATTGAGTAAATACTACGAACCACGGCAAGTACAACTGATAATGCAATATCAGCGGTGGTGCTGTCTTTGGCAATCACGGTGAAAGCACCAATGCGTTCACGGTACAATCCGAAGTTTTTAGAGCAAGAGCTACACAATAAAACTTCGGGTAACTCGTTGGCCATTAAGCGTGGCCCGTAAGCATCTTCGGTCAGGCCTTGACCAAAACCTTGATAAGCCATATCGATTAATGGAGTAAAGCCTTTCTCTTTCGCTAAGGCGGTGACTTGTTGCCATTGTTCAACATTAAGGTCCATGCCGCTTGGGTTATGACAACACGCATGCAATAAAACGATATCACCTGCGCCAACATTGGCTAGAGTTGCCATCATTGCGCTGAAATCTAGCGATTTGTTTTCATAATCATAATAAGGGTAAGACTCAACCTTAACACCTGCCGCATTAAATAATCCGTGGTGATTAGCCCATGTTGGATTACTCACCCAAATAGTGACATCACCTTTGCACGCTTTGATAAATTCAGCAGCCACTCTTAACGCGCCTGTACCGCCGGGAGTTGAGACTGTACGGCTGCGATTTTGATCAATAATCTGATGTTCACCGAAAATAAGTCGAGTCATTTGGGTGTTAAAACCTGGATCGCCGGTTGGACCGATATAAACTTTGGAGGTTTCATTGTCCGTTCTAAATTGCTCGGCGGTTTTGACACATTGTAAAATTGGGGTATGGCCAGAGTCGTCTTTATAGACACCAACGCCAAGATCAATTTTATTGGGATTATCATCTTGATTACACGCGTTGATTAAACCGAGAATCGGATCGGCAGGCAGGGCTTTTAGATGTTCAAACATGTTCAACAATTACCTTAATGTTAAAGAATTGTTGTTAATCTACCGCAGTTAGCGGTTAATGGATATAGGGCAATACAAAAAAAGAAACCTAGCACAAGGCTAGGTTTCTCATTGATTAGTACGAAGGGAGAATTAAATATCAATCACATCAAAATCGACTAAGGTATCAACATCTTTTTCGTAATCAATACCGTCGACTTCAAAACCAAACAATTGTAAAAACTCTTTTTTGTAACCCGCATAATCGGTTAGCTCGAACAGGTTCTCAGTGGTGATTTTCTCCCATATCTTGTGACATTCTTCTTGAACATCATCACGAAGTTCCCAATCATCAAGACGGAATCGGTTTTTATCATCGGTACTGATGTTGCTCTCTTCGGTAAAGAGTTTAGTGCTAAACAAGCGGAAAACCTGATCCATACAACCTTCATGAATGCCTTTTTCTTTCATGACTTTGAAAGCCATTGAGATATATAATGGCATCACAGGAATCGCCGAGCTCGCTTGAGTGACAACACTTTTTAGTACTGCAACATTGGCTTGACCGCCGGAAGTGGCAAGCTTGCTATCAATGGCATGTGCTGCGCGATCTAAATCTTCTTTGGCTTTGCCTAATGCGCCTTCCCAATAAATTGGCCAAGTTAATTTTGTGCCAATGTAGCTGTAGGCTACTGACTTACAACCATCGGCTAGCACGCCAGCGTCGCTAAGCGCGCTCATCCATAATTCCCAATCTTCACCACCCATCACGGTAGTCGTATCGGCAATTTCTTGCTCGGTGGCAGGTTCAACAGAGGTTTCGATAATCACATTTTTGTTGGTATCGATAGCCGTTGAGGTATATTTTTGTCCGATTGGTTTTAGACAAGAGCGGATAACTTCGCCGCTGTCAGGCATTTTACGTACCGGTGACGCTAATGAGTAAACGACTAAATCGATTTGGCCTAAATCTTCTTTGATGGTTGCAATGACTTTTTCTTTGGCAGCATGTGAAAATGCATCGCCATTAAAGCTTTTAGCATAAAGACCTGCTTCATGGGCTGCTTTATCGAAAGCGGCTGCGTTATAGAATCCTGCGGTGCCTGTTTTACGTTCGGTCGCCGCTTTTTCGAAGAAGACACCGATAGTCGCTGCACCAGAACCAAAGGCGGCGCTAATACGAGAAGGCATGCCATAACCGCTAGATGCGCCAATGACTAAAACATTTTTTGGGCCGTCTTTTAATTTTGGTTGTGCTTTGACAAAAGCAATTTGTTGGGCAATATTTTCACTACATCCTGTTGGATGAGTGGTAGTACAAATGAAGCCACGAATTTTAGGTTTGATAATCATCAGAATAGCTCTTTTTATTTTACGTAATTTAAGGTTACTATACATTAGTTTTGGCTTAGCCTGATCTGATTAGTTGGTATATACCCATAATCAATGAAGATGCAGGTTTTGAACGCTCTAATAACCCGATCTACTGCGTTGCGCTCAATCCCAATAGCGCGCCTTGTAGATCGAATTTTATATCATTTACAAATTACTGCCTTTCCAATGGTCACGGGTATATATGATTGATTTAGGATTTTTTTTACTATTAGTGGTCACTGGATTTATCGCTGGCATCATAAATACCCTCGCAGGTGGAGGCTCTAATTTAACGATCCCAGCTTTAATGTTATTAGGGATGCCCGCCGATGTCGCCAATGCGACGAATCGGGTAGGGGTTTTATTGCAATCGGCATCGGGTGTTATTGGTTTTAATAAGAATAAGAAGCTGCCGACAGCTGATTTACCGGCCATTGTTATTATTACTATTGTGGGCGGTGTGTGTGGGGCGATTGCAGCTTTGTATATTCCTGCTAATATCCTTAAATATGTGTTGTTGATAAGCATGTGTAGCATGGCATTAGTGATGATATTTGCTCCCAGTGTTATTGTTCCAGAAGCTGGCACGGTCGAAAGTAAGGTTAAAAATACCCCCAAGGCATGGCTTGGATTATTTATCGCGGGTTTTTATGGTGGTTTGATTCAAGCGGGAGTTGGTTTTATTTTGTTAGCTGCTTTGGGCGGCGTGTTACGCTATGACTTGGTGCGTGCTAATGCACTAAAGTTGGTATGCACTTTTGTATTTACCTTGTGTGCATTACTGATTTTTATCGTACAGGGGCTAGTTCAATGGCTACCGGGCATCGCATTGGCGTTAGGTAGCGTAGTGGGCGCATGGATTGCGGTTAAATTTGCGATTAGCATAGCGCCAAAAACGATGAAAATATTATTACTAGTGATGACGGTTATTGCGAGTGTTGCTGTTATATTTCAAGAGATTATTTAAAATTAAGGGAAAAAATGAAGTTAATTCTATCAGTATTTCTGGTTGTTAGTGCGTTATGGGGTAACATCGTAAATGCGGCATCACCATTGATGTTTGAAAAGGGGACGCATTATGAAGTGATCAGGGAGCAAGCGTCAAAAACACCTAGGTTAACGGAGCATTTCTCTTTGTATTGCTCACATTGTTTCTATAACGAAGAATTGTTTAAAAAATTAAAATCTAAGCTTGGTAATGATGTTCCATTTAATCGTTCTCATGTTATTTTTCTGCCACAGCAAAATCCGCAATGGGCTAAGAACATGACTTTCGCCTTTGTTGTCGCGAAAAAACTACAAATAGAAGAACAGTTTGTTACCTCGGTGTTTGATTATCATTTTAAGCAAAAAGTCATGCTTGGCAATATCGATGAGATCAGAGATATTTTTAGTGTTAATGGCGTGTCTAAAGAACAGTTTAATCAAATAATTTCGAGCCAAGAAACGTTAGATACCGTTAAAACAATGCTTAAAGGTGCCAGTGATGACCAAGTGAGATTCACCCCTGATTTAATCGTTAACAATAAGTATCGAGTGTTACTCTCAAGTGTCAGAGGACATCAATCTCCAGAGCAAGAGTTAATAAAATTGGTTCAATTTTTATTAACTAATCCTTAGGATTTAATTGACGTCAACTGTATATTGCATGGATTGTTCAACAATCCATTTTTTTAATTCATAAGCATTTTTAGGTTTCGCAAAAAAGTAACCTTGGAGATAATCACAAGTGTTTTTGAGTAAAAATTGCCGTTGGCACTCGGTTTCTACGCCTTCTGCGGTGGCGGATAAATTTAAACTATGGGCTAGGTTAATGGTTGCAATAACAATCGATTCATTATTATTGTCATGGCCAATACCGTTAACAAAAAACTGATCTATCTTTAAGTTATTGACAGGTAGTTTCGATAAATAAGTTAATGAGCTATAGCCTGTACCAAAGTCGTCAATCGCAATGTTCACCCCTAAACTTTGTAGCTGAGTTAAGACATCTATTGCTTGTTCAATGTCATTCATCATTGAATATTCAGTCACTTCCAGTTCAAGACAATGTGCCGAAAGGCCGCTTTTTTCCAAGACCTCTTTGACACAAGTAACCAATTTCCCGTTGCTCAACTGTTTGGTTGAAATATTAACGGCAACAGTAATGCTTGGACTCACTAACCCTTCGTTTATCCATTGTTGAGTTTGAGTACAGGCCATATCAAGCATTTGTTCACCTAATTCAACCACCAGACCTGTTTCTTCAACCAATTCAATGAAATCCCCTGGGAAAACTAAACCACGATAGGGATGTTGCCAACGTACTAATGCTTCAAAGCCCATTAATTCATTATTGGTGTCTATTTTCGGTTGGTAATGACAAATTAGCTCTTTATTTTTCAACGCAGTGATAAATTCTTTTTCTAATTTGTCTTTAGCTAGTACCCGTTCTTGCATCTCGCTAGAGAAAAACTGATAGGTATTTCTGCCGTTACCTTTTGCATGATACATCGCCGTATCTGCTGCTTTGATTAACTCTTGGGTATCATTGCCACATTCTGGGAAAGTGGCAATACCAATGCTTGCACCCACTTTGATGATATGGCCATCGAGATCATGTTCTAGGGTGAATGATTCTAATATTTTTTTAGCGACGCGACCTGCGTCATCGGATAATCGAATTAAGGGCAAGATAATGCCAAACTCATCGCCGCCCAGTCTTGCTACTAAATCTCCGGTGCGTAAACAGTCTTGTAAACGGCTAGATACCGATTGCAATAATTTATCTCCTACATCGTGACCCAAGGTATCATTGACCCGTTTAAAATCATCCATATCTAGTAATAAAAGCGCTAAGTTACCTTTATCTCGGACTCGTTCTTGCAAAGAACAACGTAAAAACTCATGGAATAACGATCGGTTTGGTAGTTGGGTTAATGAGTCTTCTTGTGCTAATCGTATCAGTTCATTTTCAGTCCATTTTCTTTCGGTAATATCCTGAAATGAAAATACTCCGCCACCGTCATTACTTTCATCTTTGAAGCTTGCGGTGGAATATTCGACCGGAAACACCGAGTCATCATTGCGACGCAATAAAAACGAAGTATTGCGATGTTTTGTTTTGCCTTTTAAGGCCTTAGCTACAGCAAAATCATCCCAGATAGGAGTTTCTTCTTGCGCATCAAAATGGAAGTAACTAAGCAAGTGACGGCCAATCAAATCCTTGATACTGACCTTGAGTAAATCGGCGGCGGTGGGGTTAGCCCATTCAATGACGCCTTGAGCGCTTATTGCCAATATCCCTTCACTGACACAATCAAGCACTGTTTTATTTTGTGCCGCCATGATTTTGTTCGTTCTGATCGCTGATTTTAATTCGAGTCGTTGCTTCTCTAACTCTAAAAAAACTTTGACTTTACTCAGTAAAATATCGGGAGAGATCGGTTTAAATAAATAATCGACAGCGCCTGAGTCATAGCCTAACTGGACAAATTTTTGTTCTTTGGAAATCGCAGTGACAAAAATTACTGGCACATTTTTTGTTTCATCATAATCACGCATTAAACTGACGGCTTCAAATCCATCCATACCAGGCATTTGTACATCCATTAAAATCAACGCAAATTGGTTCCTCAAAACATGAGATAGTGCTTCTTCTCCTGAATTTGCTCGGGTCATCTCGGCGTTTAATGGCTTTAACGTTTGCTCTAACGCAAACAAGTTTTCAGGCCTGTCATCAACCAGTAATATTTTAGGTTTTTGTTGTGTCATTATATAACTACATCCATGTTATGGTTGTTCTTAATCACATTTACGGTAAATACGTTGTGGCTCAATAATGGTATTAAAGTGTGCTTTGGTTCTCGAATAATCCATTGACTCGTGAGTCCCTAAACACATAAAACCAAGCGGTAATAAACTTTGATGGAATAATGAAAAAACTTTGCTTTGCAGCTCTCGACCGAAATAAATCAGGACATTACGGCATAATATTAAATGGAACTGGCCAAATGATTGATCAATAGCTAAATTATGCTTAGCAAACGTAATGTTTTTAGATAATCTCGGCAGTATTTTTACGCCACTTTTGTGCGCAGAATAATAATCAGAAAATGAATGCTGACCACCAGACTGATAATAATTTTCAGTATATTTTTTCATTTTTGTCATCGAAAAGACACCTTCCTGCGCTGTTTCTAACGTTTTTTCATTATAATCAGTGGCATAAATTTTACAATTATCAAGGAGGTTCTCTTCTTCAAGCATAATCGCCATTGAATAAACTTCTTCTCCGGTGGCACAACCTGCGTGCCAAATTTTTATGCTTGGATAAGTTCGTAAAATTGGAAAAATTTTACTTCTTAAAGTTGCATAAAATTGCGGGTCTCGAAACATTTCAGTCACAGGTACCGAGATTCTATTTAAAAAACTTTCGAAAAATAGCTCATCATGTAATATCTCTGGTATTAGCTGAGAAATGTGCTGATAACCTAACTTTTCACAATGGTACTTTATCCGGCGCTTTAGCGAACCAGCGGCATAGTCTTCAAAGTCATAGCCATGACGCTGTTTAATTGCACTCAAAAGTATCGAAAATTCGATGTTTTCTATTTTGTTTATCATGTTGACACTACGCAAACTCTTGATATAGCCAGACCCGCATCGTGGCGACGAGTTTATCGACATCAACAGGTTTTGTTAAATAGTCACTCGCACCAGCCTCAACGCATTTTCTTCGATCCTCTTGCATCGCTTTTGCAGTGAGCGCGATAATTGGTAATTTACTGTGTTTATCTTGTAATCGTATTTGACGCATTGCTTCATGACCATCCATTACTGGCATCATGATATCCATTAGTACAATATCGATATTTCCTGACTCTTCTAGTTTATCCAGTGCCATTTGACCATTGTCGGCCAAAATAACATTCATTCCTTGTTTCTTGAGTACTTTAGATAGGGCGAAGGTATTACGTAAATCATCATCCACCAGTAATACATTACACCCTTTGATGGAGACATGATCTGCTTGTTCATGGGATGCTTGTGATAGCTCTAAATCTTTTGGTAGCTGGGCTGGGACGATAGTTGAGCTCAATGCTGGGGAAATATCATTCTCACCTTTAACTAGATTAACGGGGGTCGATGTTAACTTGGCTGTATCATCACCGTCGACGGAGGTTAAAAACAACTCGACTTCATCTTTTAGTCGTTGCGCTGATTGCGCACTGTTGATAATAACATGGCAAGAATACTGCTCTAACCAGTTTAATTGCTGGGTAACTGGTTCCTGTTGTAAACATAAAATAATAGGGATATTGATTTCATGATTCATTTGGTAATAATCATTAAACCATTGTTCTGAATCTCTATTGAGCCTATCAAGGTTAATGATAATACCACTGGTTGGTATCGGATCATTACCTAGCAGATGAGATACCTCGTCGAGTGAGTTAGCATAAGTTATTTCGATGGTTTGTTGATCTAAAAACGAGAGATCAAGGTTGAGCTCACTGCTCAGTTCGGAGCACATTAAAATGTGAATTTTATTGGAGCCACTCATGCTTTGGTTGTTTATCGGTCTAAACTGCGCCAAAATTTGATCGATGTGTTTTTGAGCGACTGGTTTTTGATGATAACCTTGCACTTGTCGACCTGACATTTCTATAGTTCTAGCTTGCCCTGACATTACATGAATAGGGATGTTAGCGGTGTCAGGATTATTCTTGAGAATATCAAGAATATTAACTCCAGACATATCCGGTAATCCTAAATCTAAAATGACGCCACAGGGCTTGTATTGAGTGACATATTCTATGCCTTGGGTGCCATTATCAGCAATCGCGCACTTATAACCCGACTTTCTCGCCAATTGCGCTAATATTTGAGAAAAATCAGGGTCGTCTTCGATGATAACAATAATATTATTGTCCGCCGAGGTGATATTATCAACATCATCCTGTGGTGCCGTCATATTAAACTTAGTGAAACTCTCAATAAATGCACTTGAGTCATGGGCAATTGTTATATTTTCAGGGGCAATGCCATCGGCGACTACGCCAGTGACTAATGGTAGATAGAGAGTAAATTTACTACCAATATTAGTTTTACTTTCAATACCCAACTCAGCGCCAATCAAAGCGGCTAATTGACGTGAAATGGTTAAGCCGAGACCAGTGCCACCATATTTACGACTTGTTGATCCATCTGCTTGTTGAAATGATTCAAAAATAGACAATTGTTTTTCTTTGCTGATGCCTATCCCTGTATCGACAACGGATATGGCGAGTAACAGACCATTTTCATTGAGTTTAGTGTTGATGTTATGTGGAGCCGACTGTGAGCTTAGTTGCAATTTAACCGAACCTGTCTCGGTAAATTTAAGCGAATTTGAAAGCAGGTTTTTCAAAATTTGTTGCGTTTTTTGGACATCCAATATCAGAGATTTTGGAATATTCTTATCGACATCAATGGAGAAAGCTAAGCCTTTTTCTTTGGCGATAGGCGTAAACTGACCATGAAGTTCATGGGTTATATCGTCAATCGAGACCGATTCGAAGCAAGTTTCCATTTTACCCGCTTCAATTTTAGAAAGATCTAAAATATCATTGATTAAAGAGAGCAGTTCTTGGCCGCTGTTATGGATAACTTTAGCTGATTCCACTTGGTCTTCATCTAAATTTTTATCGTCGTTATCATATAATATTCGTGACAAAATCAGCATTGAGTTTAATGGCGTCCGCAATTCATGGGACATGTTGGCTAAGAATTCAGACTTGTACTGGCTGGACATCTCTAACTGTTCCGCTTTTTCTTGCAGTTCTTGACGGGCGGTTTCAATGACTTTGTTTTTAGCTTCTACTGCAATATTTTGTCGCTCTAATGATTCGGTCTTTTGCTCTAAAGCATCATTGATTGATTGCAATTCGTCTGACTTTTCTTCTAACTCACATTGTGATTGCGCTAGCTGTGTTGAACGCTGTTCCACTTCATCATTAATCGCCCGCAGCTCTTCTTCTCGGACCTGGAGTTCTTCCATTTGTTGTTGGGATTGGTCAAGTAGGCTCTGTAATCTGTGATGAGATTCGGCTATTCCGAGACCCGTGGCAACCGACTCACAAATAGCATCAAGGTAATCAAAGGTGCGTTCGTGCATCTTGCTCAGCCAGCCTAGTTCAAGAACGGCAATGACTTGATCTTCTTTCATGATTGGATAAACCAATAGTGTACCAGGCTGAATTTCTCCCAGGCTCGAACTGATGGAAGCATAATCCTCAGGGACATTAGTGAGTGTATTTGATTTTTTTGATTGTGCGACTTGGCCAATTAGCCCTTGGCCTAATTCGATGACTTGATTACCAAAATGAGGAATAAAAGCAAAACCACCAATGAGCTCAAGTTGTTGAGATTTTAAAATATAGAGCGAACCTACTTTTGCATCCAAGTAATTTGACACAAAACTGACAATGTTATCTGCTAAGTCGGTACTAATTTGATTTCCGCGCATGGTGATTGAAAGGTCTTCCATGCCGTCCTGAAGCCATAACTTCATTTCTCGGTCATCGAACGCTTGCTGAATATGGCTCGACATATCGTTAATTGATGCTGCTAGCTGGCCTATTTCATCATTAGATGTAATGGGAATATGTTGTTCAAGATCGCCGTTGGTAATTGCTTTGGTGGTTTCTACCATTTTAATAATGGGACGTGTAATGCCTCGGGAAATAAAGAATGCAATGAACAGAAACGGAACAATGATCGAGATCGCGACCATCATTACAAAAGTTTGACGTTGCGAGATAGCATCAAAGGCTTCCTCACGATCTATTTTAACCACCATGCCGAGGTTATATTTAGGTAAATAACGCCAAGCGGCAATAATCGGAACATCGCGATAATCGACAGAAAAACCTTTGCCATTAATACCTTGAACCGCTTCTTGAATCGGGATGCCATTGGCGGAATTAATCGCGACTTTAACTTCGTTACTGGCATGGGAGTTAAAGCGTAAAGGAGAAATAAATACCGCTTGGTCACCATTGAGCTTTGCGAGTACTGTTTCTCCTGTGTCTTGTAGGGCCGTGTAGTCGAGGGTAATATCGTAAAACACTTCAGGACTAATTTGGAGTGCAATAACGCCGATAACCTCATTATTATCAATAATTGGTGCGGCAACGAAGGCAGAGAAAAAATTGTTGTCGCCAGCGTAATGAGTGAATTTTGAATGGGTGGAACTTTTTTGTTTTATGGCTTGGGCCATAACACTGGCTAACTGACTTCTATTGTAAGGACCATTAGTTAAATTGGTGCCAAAATCATTACCTTGACGAGTTGAGTAAACAATATTACCGTTTCTAGCAATAATATAGACATCGCTTAATTTTCCAGCCTGTTGATAATAGCTCAAGAATGGGGTCAGCTCATTCACTGTTTCTTGGTATTGATCGCTTAAACTATCCAGGTCAAAATCTTTAACTAACTGTGGTAAAGATTGAATGATTTTTGGTGTGTTGGCGAGTAATTGAGCACGCTCTTGTTCTCGGATTATGTGCTGGTCAAGTAAAGTTATCTTCTGCCCTAAAATGGAATCTAAAGAATCCATTTTATACATTGCTTGCGTTTCTTCTGCCGATTTAATCGTCAGGTATTCGGTGACGAGCAATGGGACTAATGCTACCAACACGAGGATAGTTAGTAACTTGTTTTGGATTCGATTCACACTACATTTCCTTATTTCAGTATGATGATTTTGCAACAGACCTTGCGTGTTTAATTAAACAACGAGTGCTATAGGGGTTAAAATTGAAAGGCTGAACAAAACATTTTCGGGGTGACGATCCATCAGGCAATTCCTTTTACCATTTTATTATTAATATCTAATAACATAACATAACATAACTAGAGTGCAATTGTTGAGGTTAAGAAATAATATGCTGATTCATATTGTTTTTTAAGCTGGATTTGTCGATAATTCGGGTATATCAAGATACCTCTGCATGGAGAAGTTGTGTTTCGTCTTTATCATTCTAATCAACTCGATGTCTTAAAAAGCATTTTAGCGCATTTACTCAAAACTGATCCGCAAAGCGATCCCTTTGTTCAAGAAAAAATATTGGTCCAAAGCCCCGGTATGGCGCAATGGCTCAAAATTGAATTGGCCAAAGAGCTCTCGATTTGTGCCAATATTGAGTTTCCATTACCGGCCAGTTTTATTTGGCAGATTTTTGTCGACTTACTCGATGATGTGCCTAAACGCAGCGCCTTTAATAAAGACGCGATGGCGTGGAATATCATGCAGCGTTTACCGCTGTTGCTTGAGCGCGAAGAGTTTAGTGAACTAGCACAATATCTTGAGGACAGTGATCAGCTTAAAATTTATCAATTGTCTTACAAAATTGCCGATGTTTATGATCAATACTTAGTGTATCGACCACAGTGGATCGAAGCATGGGAAAGCGGCAGTGTTGAATTTACCCAAGATCAGCCGTGGCAATCGATCCTATGGCAAGATCTAATGGCGACTATTAAAGGCAGTGGTCAGTCGCATTACCATCGCGCTAACTTATACCAATATTTATTTGATGCCTTAGCCAGTGATACCCTAGACGTATCTAAACTGCCACAGCGGATATTTGTGTTTGGTATTGCGGCGCTACCGCCACGATATATGCAGGCGTTATATGCCATTTCAAAGCATTGTGATGTCCACTTTTTCTTAAACAATCCATGCCAAGCCTATTGGGGCGATATTGTCGACCAAAAATGGTTGGCTAAATTGAATAAACCATCCCGAAAAAAATTAAATACCAGCAGCTTTTCTGAAGAGGGGATGGCGCCGGCATTAATCGCTGCCAGTGATCCACAAGCGCTATTTGATCCCTGTGGTGAGTTAATTGTGGGTAATCCTTTATTGGCATCGATGGGTAAATTAGGGCGAGATAATCAATATCTACTCAGTGAAGTTGATTGTACCGAGGTCGAAGCCTTTGTTGAGTCTGAGATCGACACATTGTTAGGGCAGATTAACAATGATATTTTACGGCTCGACAATCCGTGTTTTATTGCCCAAACGGCAGAGGATTTAAAACACTCGCACCATAAAAAACTAATATCAGGCAATGATCATTCCGTTGCACTGCATAGCTGCCATAGCCCAATGCGGGAAGTGGAAGTGTTGTTTGATCAGCTGCTGGCGATGTTTGAAGCATCTCCCGAGTTAACGCCCAAAGATGTCGTGGTGATGATGCCCGACGTTAATGCTTACAGCCCATACATTCAGGCGGTGTTTGGCATGGCGAGTGGTCGAGCACGGATTGATTTTTCAATCTCCGATCGTAGCGCCGAACAAGAAAATCCGTTGTTATTAAGCTTCTTAACCTTAATGAAGTTGCCATTGCTGCGCCACACCAGTGCCGAGTTGTTTGCGCTATTAGAAGTACCAGCGATTATGGCCAAATTCGAACTGACCCCGCAAGCATTGGACACCCTTAAACTGTGGATTGAGGATTCCGGCATTCGTTATGGTTTTGAAGCCAATACGAATAACAGTTGGCAGTTTGGTTTAAACCGGATGTTTAAAGGTTATAGCCAGTTAGATGATGGTGATGAGCAGCTGTGGCAAAACATTCTTGCCTACCCAGAATCAACGGGTCTTGGCGCCGAGCAATTAGGTCAACTGGCCTGCTTTATTGATAAAATCAGTGATTACAGTGAACAATTGCAACAAAGCCGTGATTTTGAACAATGGCAACAGCTAATCGAGGGCTTAATTGGCGACTTTTATGCCAATGATCTCAGCTTTGAAGCAGAAATCATGTTGATTAAAGACTGCATGACTAGTCTGGGTGAACAACTGGAATTAGCGCAATATAAACAGCAGATCAGTGCCGAAATCTTATTTGAACACCTGCGCAGTAATCTTAATCAAGGGCAATCGAGTCAACGCTTTCTGGCGGGTAAACTCAATTTTTGTACCCTAATGCCAATGCGCTCGATTCCCTTTAAAGTAGTGTGCCTGCTTGGGATGAACGATGGTGTGTATCCACGCACTATCGCGCCATTAGGCTTTGACTTAATGGTTAATGATGTCCAAAAGGGCGATCGTAGCCGCCGTGACGATGACCGTTATTTGTTCTTAGAAGCGATGCTCAGTGCGCAATCACAGTTATATATTAGCTATTGTGGTCGAAGTATTAAAGACAACAGCGAGCGTAATCCCAGTGTCTTGGTCAGTGAATTAGTCGATTATATTGAACAAAGCTATGTGCTGGCCGATGATGTTGAGTTACCGCTTGAGCAAAGCAGCAAAAACGTATTGCAACACCTGACTACCGAGCATCCATTAGCGCCATTTAGCCGTGATTATTTTAAGCCTGACAGTCGGTTATTTTCCTATCAAGCCAATTGGCAACAAGCACTTATCGCCACGCCGAGCCAGCAATCATTTTTAGATCAGCCCCTAGCGGATAGTGCCGTGTTAGAGGAGCTTGAGTTAGTGCAATTAATTCGCTTCTTTAAATTGCCAGCGCAATACTTTTTAAATCAACGACTCGGGGTGTTCTTTGAAGAGGGCACCGAGGACTTAGCCAGCAGCGAACCGTTTAATCCCGACGCGCTCGAAAGCTATGGCATTAAAAACCAGCTACTCGAAAGCTACTTAAATGACAATGTCGACATCGTCAGTGAACGATTACGCGCCCAGGGCGTTTTGCCCCATGGCAATTTCTCGAGTCTGTATTTAAATCAGCAAAGCGATTTAATGGCCGGTGTCGCCAGTGCGGTTAAGCCTTATTTAGTGGTTAACGAATCCGATATTGAAATTGACCTAACCGTCGACGGCTTACAACTGCAAGGGTGGTTAAAGCAACATTATGGCGCGGGGATCATTCGTTATAAATCCGGCAAAGCCAATATTAAATTCTATATTGCCTGCTACATCGAACACCTTGCTCAGTGTGCGAGTGTGGTCGTACATCAACCGAAACCGATGATCATGTGTTGCCAAGATGGCGTGTGGCAGTTTGGTGTGCTGACGCCTGAACTGGCGCTAGAACATTTAACCAAGCTGGTGGCTTATTTTAAACAGGGACAAAATAAACCCTTACCGTTGTTTATTGCCAGCGGTTGGACTTATATCAATGAGTTGTTTGATCCTAAAACTTTAGAGCTAAACACCGATGAAAAACAAACGTTTAAAGCGATGTCCAAGTTTGAACAACGCTTTAATGGTGGCTATATGATGACGGGCGAAGGACAAAATAGCTACATCGAACGCTGCTTTATGGGCGGACTTAATGGTTTTAGTGAAATCGACCAAACCACTCAAGCGGATGCATTCGACTTAGTGAAAGATATTTTATTGCCGCTACGGATACAGTTAGAGGAACTTAGCAATGACTAATTCAGTGACCCAACTTGACGTCATGACCTTGCCATTGCATGGCGAGCGATTAATTGAAGCGTCGGCTGGTACCGGTAAAACATTTACCATTGCTGGCTTATATTTAAGATTATTGCTTGGCCATGGTGATAAAGGTCATCATCATGGTGAGCTATTAACCGTTGATAAAATTTTAGTGGTGACCTTTACCGAAGCGGCGACTGGCGAATTGCGAGATCGAATTAGGCGACGGATAATTCAAGCGCGCAATGCCTTTTTGGCGGGCAACAGTGACGATCCCATTATCGCACCATTGTTAGCGGCCAGTAGTGATCATCGCTTGAGCGCCCAAACGTTGTTGCAGGCGTTGCGACAAATGGACGAAGCGGCAATCTTTACCATACACGGTTTTTGTCAGCGGATGCTTAAACAGCATGCATTTGAGTCGGGCAGTTATTTTGAAACCGAATTTGTGACCGACGAGTCGACACTACGCTTGCAAGCCATTGAGGATTTTTGGCGTCAGCATTTCTATGGCACCAGCGAGCCACTTGATTTAACGGTAGCGACATTAGTTAAAAGCTACTGGCCAGAGCCCAGCGCCTTATTGCGTGATATTAGTGGTTATTTAACTAACCCTTATTTGGTGATCACCGCCAATGGCCAAGATGACGAGTTACATCAATATTTAGCGCAACAAATTGCCAGCATCGATCAATTGAAAAAAGCCTGGTTGGAACAATTTGATCAGATTGAAGCCGAAATTGTCAGTAAAAAAATAGATAAGCGCAGTTATAGCTCGCGTAACCTGCCGAAATGGCTTAATGATGTCTCGCAATGGGCGCAAACAACCTCTGATGATTTACAGGTATCAGATTATTTAGTCCGTTTTAGCAGTAGCAGTTTAAGTGAAAAAACCAAAGATGGTCCGGTACCATCACTGGATATTTTCAATAAAATCGAACAGTTTTTGCAACAATCCTTTGGCATCAAAGACACTATTTTGGCGCAAGCCATTAGTTTTGTCCGTGGCAATGTTTGCCGGGCAAAACAGCAAGAGTCATTATTGTCATTTGATGACTTACTCTCTGGCTTGTCCAACGCCTTAGATAATCAACGTGATAGTGTGTTGGCTCTGCGGATCAGAACCCAATACCCATTGGCGATGATTGATGAGTTTCAAGACACCGATATGATGCAATATCAAATATTTAATACCATTTATGGCGGTCAAACTAGCGCTGGCTTATTGATGATTGGCGATCCTAAACAAGCGATTTATGGCTTCCGTGGCGCTGATATTTTTACCTATATCGGCGCAAGACGCCAAGTAAGTGCTCACTATACGCTGGGCACTAACTGGCGTTCATCGGGTGACATGGTCACTGCGGTTAATGCGATATTTGAGCAACATCAAGCGCCGTTTATTTATCAAGATGACATTGCGTTTCATCCGGTTAAAGACAGCGGCAAACAAACTAAGTTAATGATTGACGGTGACGATCGCGGCGCGATTAGCCAATGGTTAATTGCCAGCGATAGCACGGTTAACAAAGCCGATTACCAACAGCAAATGGCTTTCGCCTGTGCCAATCAAGTTAATGAATTACTGAGCAAAGGCAGCACTGGCGATGCATTAATTAAAGACTTCAACGTTAAAGATGCCGACGGTAATGTCTCCGATCCTGAGCGTGGCGTGATAGCCAGCGATATCGCTATTTTGGTGCGTACCGGCAGCGAAGCACGGCTGATTAAACAACAGCTGGAACGCCAAGGGATCAGCAGTGTCTATTTATCTAATCGTGACAGCGTCTTTAATGCCGTGGTCGCGCAGGATATTTGGCGCATTCTATTGGCTTGTTTAGAGCCAACCAACGCACGGCTGTTACGCGGCGCGTTAGCCAGTGCCTTGCTCGATTACAATGCCCATCAACTCGACGCGATTAATAACAATGAACAAAAATGGCAGCAAGCGGTTAACGACTTCACTAATTTTGCCCAGCGGTGGCAAAAGATTGGCGTGTTGGCGATGTTGCGCGAATTTATTGATCATTACCAGATTGCGGCGCGATTGTTGTCACAACCTAGTGGCGAGCGCCAACTGACCGATTTACTGCACCTTGGCGAAGTATTGCAACAGCAATCGCTCGAAATTGAAGGCGAACATGCCTTAGTGCATTGGCTGAGTGACAAAGTGAACAATCCGGCTCAAGACGATCAAGAGCAGCAGCTTCGCCTTGAATCCGACCAACATTTAGTGCAAATAGTCACGATTCATAAATCGAAAGGCTTGGAATACAACTTAGTGTTTTTGCCTTTTATCTGTAGTTTCCGTAAAGAAACGCGCGCGGTTTATCATCAAGATCAACAAACCATTGTTGATTTAACCTTAGCCAAAGAATCCTTGGAAAAAGCCGATCTTGAACGCCTAGCGGAAGACTTACGGTTGTTTTATGTCGCGATAACGCGCGCAGTTTGTCATTGTTGGCTTGGCTTAGCACCGCTGAAATCGGGGCGTGCCACCAAAGAGGCGAAAACCGATCTCCATCAAAGCGCGATTGGCTATTTGTTATTAGGCGGCGCAGTCACTACCAGTGAACAACTCACTAAAAAATTACATGCCTTAAGTGCTGAGTTTCCGATGATTAAAACATTATCACCGCCAGCTCAATCGCTCAGTGTTTATCAAGCCAGCGATGCTAATGGTGAAATTGGCCAGGCGCGTAAATTTCGCGGGGTGATCGAACACAATTATTGGATCACCAGTTATTCGGCGTTATCGAAAAGTCACCATAGCAGTGATTCGAGCACCATTGATGCCAGTGTCGAACAATTTAATATTGATTGGGAAGCGGGCGTTGATTCGCTGACCAACCAAACTGAGGAAGTCCTTGAGCCGCAAGAGGCTAGCATATTCACCTTTCCGCGTGGCGCTAATGCCGGTACTTTCCTACATACCTTATTTGAAGAAATTGATTTCCCTAACGCCAGTGGTGCCTACCTTGAGACTAAAATTAGCGAACTCCTGAGCCATTCGGAATATGACGAGTCTTGGTTAGCGGTGTTAATGAAACTGGTCGCCGATGTTCTCGATATGCCATTGAGCGATAATATGTCATTGCGCGATTTAACCATGGCCAACAAACTGGTCGAAATGGAATTCTTTATGCCGCTGAGCCCGTTTAATTGTGAGGCGCTCAATCAAATATTAATCAAGCACGATCCCTTATCCAAACAAGCACCGCCATTAACCTTTGGCACCGTGCAGGGGATGCTCAAGGGCTTTATCGATTTAGTGTTTGTGGTGGATGGTCGTTATTATGTTGCCGATTACAAATCTAATCATTTGGGCGATCATATCGAAGATTACAACCAAGAGAGATTAAGCGAAGTGATGGTCGATCATCGCTATGATTTTCAGTATCAAATCTACAGTTTAGCCCTGCATCGCCTGTTAAAAACTCGATTGCCCGATTATGATTTTGAGCAACACTTTGGCGGCGTTTATTATCTGTTTTTACGGGGAATGACAGCCGTGGTAGCAGCCGACGATGAGCTTGATCTTAGCCCAGAAAATGCTAATTACGGCGTGTTTTATAATCGACCAAGCCAAGTATTTATTGAGCAGCTTGATACCTTATTTGCAGCAGGAGCGGCGCAATGAGCCAACCTATAACCCTCGAACGGGTATTAGCTCTGCTAGCACAACTGAGCAGCGACCGAAAAATTAGGGTACTAGATCACCAGTTTGCACGGTTTATTAGCCAGTTTGAATCCCAACCGCTGGTGGTGCT
>JABSRU010000058.1 GCA_013214965.1 Gammaproteobacteria bacterium | reverse complement strand
TACTCTTTAATGAAACTTTATCACTGTGGGCAGTGCTTGGCGTACTTATTAGCGTATTTGGTGTGTATTTAACGATTAGAAAATCAGCAACATAGGAATACAACTAAAGTGCTAATCTATCTATTAAAAAGTCCTTTAGGTTTGTTTTTTGATTGGCAGTTAGTTAATTTTTGATTAAGATCAATGAGCAAGTTTTAACTCGCTTTCATAATGTTTACTTTATTTCATATTGAATTAGTTTCAATAGAGGACTGTGAATGCGTTTTTCAGATATTTCATTTAAGAAAAAAATTTTTATTTTGTTAATCTTGCCCTTAGCTGGTTTTTTATGGTTAAGTATTAGCGCTATATTTCACAGTGTCAGTGTGACACAAGAAATGTCGACCTTAACTCGATTGACTAAGTTATCTGTTGTTTATAGTGAATTAGTTCATGAATTGCAAAAAGAGCGCGGTATGACCGCTGGTTTTATCGGCTCTCATGGCGAAAGTTTTGGTGATAAACTCAAGCAGCAGCGCATTAATACTAATAAAAAAATTGAACAACGCCAAGGTTATTGGCAAATGTATCAATTTGAATATCCCCAAATTATACAGCTTAATGATTTTATCAGCGGCGACTTAAATCAACTGGCTGCTATTCGTCGCCAAGTCGATAACCAGTCAATAAACCTGCCATCAGCGATAAAATATTATACTCAATTGAATGCTAAATTATTAAGTGTGGCCGCGCTTAACGCTGAGATTAGTTCTGATGCGACGATAACAAAAGAAACCATTGCCTATTATAATTTTTTACAAGCGAAAGAACGAGCAGGTATAGAACGTGCAGTACTTAGTGCTACCTTTTCTGCTGATCAGTTTGGCAGCGGAATGTTAGTTAAATTTATTACTTTAGTTGCTGAGCAGGATGTTTATTTTTCTAATTTTAATCTCTTTGCTAACGCCAATAATAAAACTTTTTTCACCCAACAGCTTAACCATTTGTCAGTGCAACAGGTGTCAGACCTTAGAAAGATTGCAAAAAATAAGACTGAACAATTTAATATTGATTCAGAGTATTGGTTTTCTCAAGCAACCGCGCGAATAGGGCAATTGAAAAAATCGGAAGAGCATTTTAGTACTGAATTATTAACCTTAGCACAACAAACAAAAGACTCTGCGTTTAACGCATTGGTATTTAATGTGGTATTTAGCCTGACATTAGTTTTATGTGCTGCTGTTATTAGTTTTTATACCATTCGCGAGTTAAGCGCTCGAGTGATGGATTTAACGTCGGTTATGGCTAAAGTTCGAGATGGTAATGATTTAACGGTACAGACTAAGCAGACGGGGGAGAGTGAGTTAGGTCAAATTTCCACCTCGCTAAATTTAACCCTTAATAAATTTTCTGGAGTGATTGAGGAAATATCAACCTCAAGTATTTCACTGGCGTCAGCAGCCGAAGAAACATCTCGAACCTGCGAACATAATTCTCAGTCGATGTTAGAACAACAAGACGGTATCGCGCTAATTGCAACGGCGATTGAAGAGCTATCAGTCACGGTTAAAGAGGTGGCCAATAACACTCACCTAACAGCCGATTCTGCAAAAGAAGCTGATATTCAGGCAAAAAATGGCTTAGAAGTGGTACAAATTTCTTATCAGTCGATTGAAAGCTTAGCCAGCGAGATAGACAGCTTAGCAACACGAATCACCAGTTTGCATGAAAGCAGTAATAATATCACTAAGGTGGTTGATGTCATTAAATCGGTAGCAGATCAAACTAACTTATTGGCACTGAATGCAGCAATTGAAGCGGCTAGAGCCGGTGAACAGGGCCGAGGTTTTGCGGTGGTTGCTGATGAAGTTTGTACTCTTGCTCAGCGTACTCAGGAGTCAATTGCGGAGATTGAGAACTTTATTATCTCATTACAGTCGGACGCAAATTTGGCGTTTAATGTGATTGATGTCAGCCAGAAAAAAGCCGCTGAGGCGGTCGCTAACTCTAAAGATGTTGAACAACGTCTACAAGGAATCACTGCTGCTGTAAGTCATATTTTTGTCATGACAGAGCAAATTGCTACCGCTGTTGAAGAGCAATCAGTAGTCACTCAAGATATTGCCAAAAATATTGTAACGGTTGAGCAAAAATCAATGGAGTCAACCACTGGCGCCACACAGATTGCGGTAACCGCTAAAGAGCAAGCCAAACTAGCTACTTCTTTACAAGACATTGCCAGTACATTTAAAGTGTGATTTTTTTACTTGACCTGAGTTTTGAATTAATTTTGCTAGAACTCAGGTTTGTTACATTGTAGTCTATCTATTCAGCATTTTATTTCAGCGAAGATTTAACTGTCACTTATTTTTACACTCACTGTTTGTTTTTTTTACTAATTACTGGGTGGGTTATTGTTATTCGTTTTTAATCAGTAGTTTACTGGTTATTTTTTGAGTTGGCATAGTCTGTGCTTAGTAGTGATGTCAGTTCAATAATTATTAACCAATAACTTCTTAATAAGAGAAACTATAATATGAATATATCAAATGTAATCAAAAGCTCAGTACTTTCATTAGCATTAATCGTATCAACAGCTAATGCTGGTCTTATTGAACAATGGGATTTTGATTTTGAAGCATTAAATAATGCCGGTGCAATCAAATCAACAGGAGCACAGAACTATGGGTCTATATTCTCAGCGACAACTAATGAATTAGTTTTAAGTAATAACGCTTGGTATTACCTATCATTAAATGATGCTATCGGTTATTCAACACTTGATGAAAATAGTTCTAGTGCTAATTTTGTTTTGTCTTTTGATCTTTCATTTACAGGAAATATGACCGAAGTTGGTGGTTTGCAGTTTTCAACTAGTGTTAATCCGATTTTTGATCAAACATTTAATATCTTTGGTACTCAAACCTGGGGAAGAAGAGAGTTCGCCTATTCTGGTACTGGCGTTCAGCATTTTGAAATGAATCTCAGGGAGCTATTAACCACTAATATCGGTTTTAAAAATATTCTATTTATCAATGATTGTGATTCAGGTGCTTGTGCTTCAGATAGTAAATTGTCATTTAGCAATGTATCTATCAAAAGTATTCCAGAGCCAGCATCTATTGCTATTTTTGCACTAGGTTTATTTGGCATGGCTGCTACTCGTCGTAAGTTTAACCGGTAGTTCTGATAATGCATTACTCTGAAGTTTAGAGTAATGCATTCATTCAGTATGTCGGATGGCTTGAGGTCTAAGTGGATTGTGATGAATAAAGTATTAATCTAATTGTTTACTTACCTTAACCAGCAGTGATTTTAACAGTCCTTGTTCATCATTATTCAAACCACTAAGTAGTCGTTGTTCTTGCTGCTGTACTAAGGGAACAATTTCTTGGTATAACGCGCTGCCCAGTGGGGTTAAATTTACTTTGTTGGCACGCCGATCTAGCTTGTTTTTTTGCATTACCAAGTAATGAGCCGCTTTTAATTTCACAATCGCGCGGCTAACTTGCATTTTATCGAGTCGGGTAAACTGCATAATCTCTGTCGCCCCAATTTCTTGATGTTGTGCCACCGTTGCCAGTACTCGCCATTCAAAACGACTTAAACCATATTGCTTGCGATATATCTGAGCAATGTATTCACTCATTTGCTGCGCTAAAACAGAAAACTGATAAGGAAAAAAAGTCGCTAGGTTCAATGATGCTTGATCTTTTGAGTTCATAATTATGTATTGGTTACGAGAGTTGCTTAATCATACTCGACATTGACAATAGTAACAAATGATACTAACATTCTCGCACTTAGTATCATTTGTTACTATTAATTAAGGGGCGAGAGATGATCAATATCAAACAGATGCACCATGTAGCTTATCGGTGTAATGATGCCAAAGAGACAGCGAATTGGTATCAAAAAATGCTTAATATGGAACTGCAAGTTGCTATTTCAGAAGACAAAGTACCGTCGACGAAAGCCCCTGATCCTTACATGCATATCTTTTTAGATGCCGGTGCTGGTAATATTCTCGCCTTTTTCGAATTACCAAACAGCCCGCAAATGGGCCGTGATCCTAATACCCCTGAGTGGGTTCAACATATTGCTTTTCTATTGGAAGATCGCGCTGCGCTAGTGGCAGCCAAAGCTGATTTAGAAGCGAAAGGTGTTGAAGTGTTAGGGATCACCAGTCATGGTATTATTCATTCTATTTACTTTTTCGATCCCAATGGCCACCGCTTAGAGTTAACCTATGCCAGTGGTACTGCCGAGCAAATGGCTGAGCTTAAACGCGTGGCCCCAGCAATGATCGAAGAATGGTCGGTGACCAAAAAAGCGCCACAGCACGCCGCTTGGTTGCACTCTGACGAATTTAACTCATAAGGTAATATCGATGTCTTTATTAAACCAAACCCATAACCCGAAACTAACCAGTTGGGTTGATTCTGCTAATGTCGAAAATTGTGATTTTCCGATTCAAAATTTACCATTTGCCATTTTCCGTCTTCGTGATAGCAATGAAGCTTTTCGGGGGGGCGTAGCGATTGGCGATCAAGTGATCGATTTAGCCGCGTTAAGTCAAGCGAAGTTATTTGATGGCGTTGTGGCGCAAGCGTTAGAAGCTTGTAGTGGCAGTACGCTTAATGATTTTATGGCGTTGCCAGCTAGCGCTTGGTCGGCATTGCGTGCCGCATTGTCTCAGGCACTTACTAGTGGCTCATCAACAGAAGCCGCAGTAAGTCAGTGCTTAATTGCACAAACAGATGTTAAGTTTGACTTACCTTGTCGCATCGGTGATTACACCGATTTTTATACCTCGATTCACCACGCTACGAGTGTTGGTAAGTTATTTCGTCCTGACAACCCGTTATTGCCTAACTACAAATGGCTACCGATTGGCTATCATGGACGTTCATCATCCATTGGCGTGTCTGGACAAGCATTTCACCGTCCACAGAGTCAAACTAAAGCGCCTGACGCTGCTGTGCCGAGCTTTGGCCCTTGTAAGCGTCTTGATTATGAAATGGAAGTGGGTATTTATGTTGGCACCGGTAATGCGATGGGTGACAAGATAGACATTGATAGTACCGATGATCATATTTTCGGGATGTGTTTATTTAATGATTTATCAGCCCGTGATATTCAAGCGTGGGAATACCAACCGCTAGGGCCGTTTCTGGCAAAAAACTTTGCCTCAACCGTTTCACCTTGGATTATCACCAACGAAGCACTAGCGCCGTTCAGAATGGCTTGGACTCGTGATAGCGCTGATCCTCAACCTATGGATTATTTAGCCAGTGCACGAAACAGTGAGTTAGGTGCCTATGACATTGAGTTGGAAGTGTTGATTGAAACATCACAAATGCGTGATAGCGATACATCACCACAAAAATTAACTCAGTCTAGTTTCCGCCACAGTTATTGGACCGTGGCACAAATGATGGCGCATCATACGGTTAATGGTTGTAACTTAATGCCTGGCGATTTCTTTGGTAGTGGCACCCAATCGGGTCCAAACGCTGGCGAAGAAGGCTCAATGATTGAATTATCTAACGGCGGTAAAAAATCATTCGAGTTATTAAACGGTGAAACACGAACCTTTTTAGAGGATGGTGATAGCGTGATCATGCGTGGCTTCTGTGCGAAAAACGGGGCAACTCGCATCGGTTTTGGTGAAGTGACTTCATTGGTGCTACCCGCTAAAGGCTAGTCGTTGTAAATATTGCGTTTAAACAATATTCGTTATGTTATCCTTTGATACCATAACGAATGTTATTAAATTTAGGCGCTCTTCGTGATTTTTTTCGATCTTAAAACCCTTTCCGTCATTGAGCGTGTGTTCATCTTACGAACCCTTGCCATCGTGATCCAACTTGCGACCGTTTTATCCGTTTACTTTGTGATGTCATTGCAAATAGCATTGCAGCCTTTACTGATGATTATTGTGGTCGAAATAGCATTCCATAGTTTAAGTGTCGTGATATTTAGGCGGCGCAAGGCGAGTCATGGCGCGATTTTCTGCCAAGTATTAGCCGATGTCTTTTTCTTAGCGGTGTTAATGTCTTACAGCGGTGGTGCGACCAATGCTTTTGTCTCACTGTTATTACTGCCTATTGTTATTGCAGCAGTCAGCTTACCGGCGCGATTGTTGTCGATTGTTTCATTGGCGTCCGTTTTTTCTTACAGTGTTTTATTGTGGTACATGCCCAATCATGCAATGCATCAAATGGATATGAAAAACCATTTCATTGGGATGTGGGCTAATTTTTTATTGTCGGTCATCGTCGTGACTTTTGTGGTGGGTGCGATGGCGCGAGTCATTATTAATCGTGAGCGAAGCTTAGCACAACAGCGAGAAGAGCAACTTCGCAGTGAGCAGTTACTTGCACTGGGGGTTGCGTCGGCACAAGTGACTCATCAATTAGCCACGCCCCTAAGTAATTTGCAATTGTTGTTTGATGAGCTGATCGAAGATTACCCTGATGACGAAGCTATTCAAGCGATGCGAATACCGCTAGAACAATGTAGCAACCAGCTAGGATACTTTAGAACCTTAGCAACCTCGATTCGTGAGAACAATCAACAGTCGATTCGAATTGATGAGTTACTTGATTTATTAACCGATGCGGTGAGTTTGCAATTTCCGCAATGTCAGTTTGAAGTGATATCAACAGCTACCCTTCTAACTGAAGTTGCAAGCGATGCGATGTTATTACCAGCACTACTCAATCTTATCCAAAATGGCATTAAATCAAATCAGTTGAATCACCATAACAAATTAACATTTACCGTGTCCTTGCAGCGAAATAGCGTTCAGTTTCAAATTCGAGACTTTGGCTTGGGGATTAAACAACATCAAGATTTACTCGGAGAAAAATTAGTGAAGAGCGACAGTGGTTTAGGGATGGCTATTTTGTTATCTAACTCAACGTTTGAGCGGTTGGGTGGACAATTAAAATTGTTTAATCATTCGAAGCAGGGCGCAATAGCCCAAGTCACTTTGCCGACGATTGAGATATAAAAATGAAATTATTAATTATTGAAGATGATTTACCTTTTGCAGCGACATTGGCTCGTCGCTTAACTAAGCAGGGGTTTAGCTGTACTCAAGTGGATCAAGCCTGTGATGTGTTACATCAATGTCATCAAGTGAAACCTGATTATATTTTATTGGATATGAAGCTAGCCTCCATCAGTGGATTAAGTTTAATTAAACCGATTCGCGCCGCATTGCCTGCGGTACACATGGTCCTACTAACCGGTTATGCCAGTATTACCACAGCTGTTGAAGCGATGCGATTGGGGGCTAATGATTATTTAGCCAAGCCAGCTGATACTAAAATGATCCTTAAAGCCTTATTAGGAGATAATACCATTGAGGCCTCTAAGAGCATTGAAGTTGATACTATGTCAACAGAGCGAGTCGAATGGGAGCATATTCAGCAGGTTTTAACCAGTAACGAGGGTAACGTATCAGCAACCGCTAGGCAGTTAGGCATGCACCGCCGAACACTGCAGCGTAAACTACAAAAAAAGCCAGTATCACATTGATACTGGCTGATTCGGTTACTTAGGACTCGGAGTTAAAACTGATAGTCTAATGCTAAGTAAAAGTTACGACCCATGCCTGTGATACGTTCGCCAACCGCAATATCACTGCCTTTTGCACGATTAGTACCGCCTAAGTGATCATTGTATTGCTTGTTTAGTAAGTTATTCACCCCTGCGCGCAGCACTAAACCCGGTGACACAAAATAATCGGCCTGCCAATCTACTAGTGCATAACCAGCACTGGCGGTTTCAGTGTTAATCGCTGACACGCGAGTTTGTTTTGCATAGGCATGTAATGACAGGTTGGTTTGCCAATTGCTCTGTTGGAAGTAAAGATTAATTCGGCTGTTTAATGGACTCATCCGATATAGATTGTCATCAATATCGTCTCTAGTGCCTCGGACATAACTTGCGACGCCAGAGAGTTTAATGTTTGAAGAGACTTGATAATCCCAATTAAGATCGGCACCATACAGAGTGGCGTCAATGTTATTGAATTGCAGAGTATTAATGCTACCCATCATTCTAGCAACTATTTTAACCCGCATATCTTGACTTGGTGTCCCTTGAATATAGTCATCGATTTTTTGATAAAAAATATGAGGAGCAATAGAGAACGACTCATTATCATAGTTTAATCCTAAATCAAGCTGATAAGCGGTTTCATGATCAAGGTTAATGTTACCGACATAGGTTTTACCATCCGCTAAACCACCCGTTGCTTGCATTGGTAGCCATAAATAACGCTCTTGATAACTGGCGGCTCGTTGCTTTAGCCCTAAGCCATAACTAAGGGCTAGCTCGGCTGATAAATCGATTTTACTGCTAAAAGCAATATCGTAAGTGGTATCGCTGATGTTTTTGTCTGCTTGATTAAATTGAGTCTGTAAAGCTTTTACTGCTGGCATCATCATCGCCATTGAGCTTGAAACACTGCCCGAGTCGGCGCGATTTTGTTTAAGGCGCAAACCTAACGTATAGGATTTTTGCTCAATCTTTGGTTGCCATTGGACAAATACCGAGTCTCGCTGGTCGACAACTGCATTAAAGTTTAATATTTTAAACATCATGTTGTTATGATTAGTGATGCTTGAATCATGCTCGGCTTTATAACCTTCTAAGCCAAAGAGCCAGCTGTTTTTGTTAAACTGTAACTTATAATCAGTGGTCGTTGCTTCTGCCGTGTTATAGCGGTGCATTGTTTTCATCATGTTACGACGTTGGCTGTAATTATCCATACCGTGTGTAGCATCTTGGTAACCGAATTGCCAAGTAATGGCCCAATCGTTATCTTGCCATTGACCATCTATGTTGTAACGATCCGATTTTATATAATCAATATCCATTGGCAGGGCAGGCGTGCCCGAGTTGGTGGTATTATTGTGGTGCCATGTTGTACCAAGTTCGATACTATCGCCTTCAAAACGGAAATCTAAACCCGCTTGCTCTTTATCATATTGCGTTGACTTGATGGGATTACCATTTGCATCTTCATAATCCTCACCTTCTTGGGTGCTGATATAAACTAACAGCCCGACATCGCTACCCGATATATTGATGTCGCCAGCGACAGTTGACGCGTTATTAATCGTGTTATAGCTGGTGGCGAAGTCACCGCTAACGGCTAATTCATGACTGGTATTTGCTCGTTTTAATTTTACTTCTACTGAGCCACCAATACTATCGATACCACTAATCACTGGAGCTATGCCACGATAAACAGACACGGACTCGACCATGATTGGATTAATGTAGGTCATCGGGGCATCCATTGCATTAGGTCCCGCACCAATAATTTGATGACCGCTAATGGTTTTAGACACTCGATCACCAAACATCCCTCGGTATTGAGCAATACCGGTGATTGGACCATTTTTGTTGATGCTGGCACCGGGGACTGTTTTTAACCAATCAGCCACGTCTGGCATCACTAAATTACCTTCAGCTAATGCGGTTTCAGAATGGATAAGTTTAGGGGCAGAGATGGTAATGACTTCAATACCACTGTTTAGCGTATTAGTTGGTGCTTCATTGGCTAAAGCGATCTGACTGCTTAACGAAATCAGTGAGGCGACTGCGAGGGAAATAGGATTAAGTTTCATAATGCTTCCAAGGTTTAATGCAATTAATAACGCATTTTGTTCCTATATCTACACATAAACAAAGAGTTAATCCCGAACTGCGACAATATGTCGCACCTAAATTAAGAGGGGCATAATGGATGATTTATTGTGTTGATTTGAGTCAATGATAGTGAGTTTTTTTGTACGATAGATAAGGTTATAGCTTGTCTGTATTATGGATGTAATGAGAGTAATTTGGGTTTTTTCTAAAAGAATGGAGCGACTTAGGAGGCTCGAACTCCTGACCTGAACCTTGGCAAGGTTCCGCTCTACCAGCTGAGCTAAAGTCGCATTTCTTGTTGCTTACTTGTCTTAAGAAGCGAGGCGCATTATAAATAAATTGAGCCGCGCTGCAAGTGTTTTTATCAAAAAAAAGTTTAACTGCTCAAATTTTGAAGAATTTCTGCTGATAATGACGTAATTCTTCGATTGATTCACGAATATCGTCCAATGCTAAATGAGCACCTGTTTTATTCACGCCATCGAGAATTTCTGGATTCCAACGGCGAGCGAGTTCTTTAATCGTGCTAACGTCGATATTACGATAGTGAAAAAAGGCTTCCAATAAAGGCATATGACGCGCCATAAAACGGCGGTCTTGACCGATGCTATTACCACACATTGGTGAAATTCCTGCATCAACCCAAGGTTTTAAAAATGCTAAGGTTTGGGCGATAGCATCCTCTTCGGTAATCGTACTGGCCTTAACGCGTTTGACCAAACCCGAGGCATTATGATGGGTGGTGTTCCATTCATCCATACCAGCGAGCTGTTCATCACTTTGCTTAATTGCTAATACCGGTCCTTCGGCTAAGGTATTTAGCTGGCTGTCGGTAACAATGGTCGCTATTTCAATAATTTTGTCGCTGTCGGGGTTTAATCCGGTCATTTCTAAATCAACCCAAATTAGGTTGTGGGCTTTATTTGGTTGGGATTGCATTTATGGCTACTTCATCTTATTCACTGTTACGGTCTATATTAGAGGAAATTTCACCGTTTCCATAGTATGATTAAGCCAATTTGTAATTTCTATTTAATAATTAAGACAATCATCTTGACTAAACGACAAAAATTAACCAAAGGGCAATCGCGCCGGGTTCGCAGTAATCAGGATAAGCGCCTGTCCTCATCGAAGAAAAATTCACGTAATGTCGAATGGCATGACGATCAGCTCGGTGAGCAAGAGAATGGAGTCGTGATAAGCCGTTATGGTCAACACGCCGACATTGAAGATAGTACTGGTAAGGTTCATCGTTGTAATTTAAGACGAGCGATTGGTTCGATTGTTACAGGCGACCGTGTGGTATGGCGTAAAGGCAACGAAACATTTTCTGGGATCAGTGGTGTGGTTGAGGCCGTGCACGAGCGAACATCTGAGTTAACCCGTCCAGATTATTATGATGGCGTTAAAGTGATTGCCGCTAATATCGATCAAATATTTATTGTCTCTTCTATTGTGCCTGCTTTTTCGAGTCAAATTATCGATCGTTATTTAGTAGCAGCTGAAAATGTTGAGATTAAACCGATTATTGTACTCAATAAAATCGATTTATTAGACGAAGAAGGCTTTGAGTTACTCGACTCAATGCTCGAAGCTTATCGTGAACTTGATTATCAAGTGGTGATGCTATCGAGTATTACGGGAGAGGGCGTTGACGAAATTAATCACCTACTCAATGATAAAGTCAGTATTTTTGTTGGCCAATCAGGGGTGGGTAAATCGTCACTAATTAATGCCTTAATGCCAGATGCTGAATTAGTGATTGGTGATGTCTCGGAAAACTCAGGGTTAGGTACTCACACCACTACCACTGCTAAATTATTACACTTTGAGAAGGGTGGCGATTTAGTCGATAGCCCTGGGGTTCGTGAATTTGGCTTATGGCACATCGATCCAGAACGTATTGCTTGGTGTTTTATCGAATTTAGAGAATATTTAGGTGGCTGTAAATTCCGTGATTGTAAACACGGTAACGATCCTGGGTGTATCATTCGCGCCGCAGTTGATGATGACAAAATAGATCCAGAAAGGTTTGATAATTACCATCGAATTATTGAGTCGCTTGATAATAATAAAGCGAACCGCCATATCGCCGGTTCGGAATAATATATTTTAAAAGGAATTATCTGTGAGCTTTACTGATAAATTAAAAATTGTAGGACAATACTGTTTACCAAAACATGCATTATCTCGTTTAACTGGGCGTTTCGCTGCAAGCGAAAGTGGTAGCGTGACCACTTGGGTAATTAATTGGTTTATTAAGCAATACAGCGTAGACATGTCAGAAGCTGAGCGTGAAAATGCGAGCGACTATCAATCATTTAATGATTTTTTTACCCGGTCGTTAAAACCTGGCTTGCGAGAGATTAGTGAGAGCGATCTGGTGATTCCAGTTGATGGCTGTGTTAGTCAGTTAGGTCCAGTGACCGCTGGACGAATTATTCAAGCCAAAGGTCATGATTATTCGGCATTTACCTTATTAGGTGGTGACGTTGAACGCGCTAAACCATTTTCTAACGGTCTATTTGCGACAATTTATTTAGCCCCTAAAGATTATCACCGTATTCATATGCCAATGGATGCGACCTTGCGTGAGATGGTTTATGTACCCGGTGATTTATTCTCTGTTAATCCCTTAACCGCCGCTAATGTTCCAGGTTTGTTTGCCCGTAATGAACGAGTCGCTGCTATTTTTGATACTGAGTTTGGTCCGATGGCGATGGTATTAGTTGGCGCAACGATAGTTGCTAGTATTGAAACCACTTGGCATGGCACAGTGACTGGACAATCGAATCAACTAGATTGTTGGGATTATAGTGAATTAGCTGAGCCAATTACCTTTAAAAAGGGTGACGAAATGGGACGGTTTAAGCTCGGCAGCACTGTCGTGATGTTATTTGGTGATGACATGCTAGCAAACTTTGAACCTTACCTAGAGCCGGGCACAGTCACTCGCCTTGGTCAGCCAATGGCTAGCTTGTCTCAAGTATCGACCCTCGAAGGTTAATTGATTGGGCGAACAGCGACGCAGTTTAATTCAGTTACATGGCTCTATACTACTCTTTGGTGGTACGGCGCTGTTTTCGCAATTATTACCTTGGTCAGCCCTTGATATCACGATGCTGCGCACCGCAATCGCAGCGTTCGCATTAATGGTGATTATAAAATACCAAGGTGATAATTTAAGGTTAAATAATCCTAAAGATTACGCTATTGCAGTCATGCTAGGTGTCATTGTTGGTTTGCACTGGGTTACTTACTTTTGGGCGATGCAGCTGTCTAATGTCGCCACAGGGATGTTAGCCTTCTTTTGCTATCCGGTGGTGACGGTTTTTCTTGAACCTCTCTTTAACAAAACGAAAGCCCATGGTCGTGATGTTTTTTGCGCATTGGCGGTATTTGTCGGGGTGTTTTTACTAATCCCTGAATTCTCTATTCGTAACGATACCACCTTAGGCATTGCCATTGGCGTGCTGTCAGGCTTCCTATTTGCCTTACGTAATGTGTTGCATAAACGCTATTTTAGCCATTATAAAGGGACCCAAGCGATGTTTTATCAAACATTGGTGGTCGCTATTATGTTATCGCCTTTTGTTGAATCTAATCCGCTGGATATGACGGGACTACTGGTGGATGGTGGATTAGGTCAATTAGGGTTGTTGTTGATATTGTCCATTATTTTTACCGCTGCCCCCCATGCTTTTTTAGCCAATTGCTTTAAACATTTGTCGGCAAAAACGGCGGGGTTGATTTCTTGTCTGCAACCATTGTATGGCGTTATTTTGGCAGCACTCATTTTAGGGCAGTGGCCCAGCACCATGATTTACCTCGGTGGTAGCCTAATCGTGATGGCTGCGGTATTTGAAACGATTCTTGTTACCAAAAATTTAAAGTGACTTAGTCGTTCAATATTAGAAAAAACATCATCAGATAACTCGACATTTCGGCCTAAAGTATCTATAGTGCCGCTCTTTCTTTGTACACCTTTTGCTGAGTCGTTGGTTAACCCTCAATAACGAAGCTTTAATATAACGCTTTTAGGAACATTTCTTTGATTACTTCTGCAAACATTACTATGCAATTTGGCGCTGAGCCATTATTTGAAAACATTTCTGCTCAATTTGGTCACGGTAACCGTTACGGTCTGATTGGTGCTAATGGCTGCGGTAAGTCGACTTTTATGAAAATCCTAAGTGGTGAATTAGCACCTACTTCAGGTAATATCTCTATTGCTCCTGGTACTAAAGTGGGTACCTTAAGCCAGAATCAATTTGCGTTTGAAGAATATAGCGTTGTTGACACGGTGATCATGGGTGATGTTGCTTTATGGAAAATCAAAGAAGAGCGTGATCGCATTTATGCGATGGCAGAAATGTCGGACGAAGACGGCATGCGCGTTGGTGAACTCGAAAGTGAATTTGCTGAAATGGATGGCTACACAGCCGAAAGTCGTGCCGGTGATATCCTATTAGAAGCGGGTATTGATGAAGAATTTCATTACGGTTTAATGAAGCAAGTTGCACCGGGTTGGAAAGTACGCGTACTTTTAGCCCAAGCATTATTTGCTAATCCAGATATCTTGTTACTGGATGAACCAACCAATAACTTGGATATTCACACTATTAACTGGTTAGCAGACGTACTTAATCAACGTAAATCTACCATGATTATTATTTCTCACGATCGTCACTTTTTGAATTCAGTCTGTACCCACATGGCTGATATCGATTACGGTGAATTGCGAATTTACCCAGGTAACTATGAGTATTTCCAAGCCGCTGCTGGCCTTATCCGTGAGCAACTACTGGCGGGCAATGTGAAAAAGAGTGAAGAGATGGACGAGCTACAAGCATTCGTTAATCGCTTTGGTGCCAATGCTTCAAAAGCAAAGCAGGCAAGTTCTCGTGCTAAGAAGCTTGATAAAATTAAGCTAGACGAAGTCAAAGCCTCAAGCAGAATGTCACCATCACTTAGCTTTAAACAAAGCAAAGTATTGCATCGCCAAGCATTGGTACTCGAAGACCTATCTCATGGTTTCGACGGTGATACGTTATTCAAAAACGGTAATCTTATTTTAGAAGCCGGTGCTAAGCTTGCGATTATCGGTGAAAATGGCGTCGGTAAAACCACTTTCTTACGTTGTTTGGTTGACGAACTTCAAGCCAATGAAGGCGTGGTTAAATGGTCTGAAAATGCTCAGGTTGGTTATTGTCCTCAAGACAGCACTAAAGACTTTGACAATGACTTAAGCTTATTTGATTGGATGTCACAGTGGCGCACAACTAAGCATAACGATTTGATGGTACGTGGCTTGTTAGGGCGTTTATTGTTTACAGCCGATGACTCGAACAAAAAAGCCAAAAACTGTTCTGGTGGTGAGAAAAACCGCCTGTTGTTTGGGAAATTAATGATGCAAGACATTAATGTTTTAATCATGGACGAACCAACTAACCACATGGACATGGAAGCGATTGAATCATTAAACATCGCACTTAAAGCTTTTGACGGTACGTTAATTTTTGTTAGCCATGACCGTGAGTTTGTTTCATCGTTAGCAACCGGAATTATTGAAGTTAAAGAACAAGAGATCATTAACTTTAAAGGAAGTTACGAAGAGTACCTAGCAAGTCGTGAAAGTCGCTTGAAAGTCGCTTAACGTTTAGCTAAACACATTAAAGACAACCTTTGGTTAATGATGGTTGTCTTTTTTTATGTTCAGAGTTTTATCATTAATAATGCTGGTTTTACAGCGAATGAAGCCATTTAGTGATATACCTGCCGCCAGCGATGGCAATTTTATTTAATCGGTCACATGCACCTAATGACGCAGCTGAGCCAATTAACTTCGTGGTACGGTGTATTGGTACCCCTTTCTTCAACACTGTTATTTTCAATGTTGCATTTGAGCTTGGTCTAACGGCTAAAAAACCCCAACGGTGTGGCATTACGTCAATGTAATTTACTGATAGTTGATATTCCGATTCATCAGGGTGTTGTCTTTTCATGATGATAATAGAAGCGCTATTTGACGCGTTTAAAATAGAATCGGTTAAGGTTTGTAACATCGAACATTCAGTTTGGAATTTACCCGCAGAGACTTGTTCTGAAAAAGTGACAGCAGTTAATGCCAGAGTTTTAAACGGCTGATTGATACTCTTGGTAGTTTGGTCAAATTTTGGTGTTGTTAAGCCATTATTGGTATTAGCACAGGACGACAGCAGAATAACGCTGATACAGATGAGAATAGTTTTATTAAGCAAATTTGATAACTCCTTTAATACGTAAGAATTAATCTTAGTGAACATGGGATAATTATCAAGTAAGTATTAGCAGGGAAGCGTTAACAACCCTGCTACAGAGCGATTATTTATTCGCGTCTAACACCAACTGGCTTTTGTCGGCTAAATCATTTTGATTAAGCGCTTTATAGCTTGCTATCATCACTTCCAACGCACCTTTTGTATATTCGGTATCATTAAAAGTCGCTAAAATATCTTTAGCGCGATTAATTGCAGCCACATATATTTGGCGATCAAGATAATAATTAGCCACGGCTAGTTGATGGCGGGCTAATCTGTTTTTTAACGCAACCATGCGCTGTTTCGCATCCGCAGAATAATGACTGTGGGGACGCGCAACTAATAATTGTTTAAAATCTTTAAAGGCTTGAATCGCATATTGTGGATCACGATCGCTCCGGTCAATGCTGAGCATGTCATGAAACATGTTTTGATCCGATTGCATATTAGCCAAACCACGCATGTAATAAATATAATCAATATCTGGATGCGTTGGATTTAAGCGTAAAAATCGATCAATACTGGCTAAGGCTTGCTCAGAATTTGATTGACGATAATAAGCATAAATTAAATCAAGTTGGACTTGAGTTGCTTGAGGACCAAAGGGATAACGTGACTCAATTGCTTCTAAAAGCTTAGTTGCTTTGAGCATGTTGCCCATATCAAGAGATTCTTGCGCTTGTTGGTACATTTTTTCAGGGGCGCTAATTGGCACCGATTTTTCTTCTACATTGCTAGCACACCCTGTTAGGGCAAGGGCTAGCACGATAGATAAGCTTGTTAGTGAACGTCTTTTAGTCATCATATTTATTCATAATCCTCACAGAATCGATAAGTATCTATTAAGCTGAGGCAAAATTAAAGATACAATAGGCACATAAATGAAGTTTTTTTGAGTCTTAACGGGGAAAGTAGTTCCCTAAAAGTAGAAATATTAATGAATCAGCAAATTGAATTAGCGGGTGAGTTGTCACCTGAGCAGTGTAATCAACGTCTTGATCAATCTATCGCCGAGCTATTTAGTGAATACTCTCGTAGTCGATTAAAAGAGTGGATCTTAGATGGCTGTGTTACCGTTAATGGTGAAGTAGTGACTAAAGCACGACTTAAGATGCGAGGTAATGAAGTCATTGCGATTAACGCATCACTTGAAACTGAAGAGCGTTGGGTAGCCCAAGATATTGAATTAAACATCGTGTTCGAAGATGAACACTTATTAGTGATTAATAAACCTGCTGGTTTAGTCGTGCACCCTGGCGCTGGTAATCCCGATGGCACCGTTTTAAATGCGTTGCTATTCCATTGCCCTGAGATTGAGCAAGTGCCGCGCTGTGGCATTGTGCATCGTCTTGATAAGGACACCACCGGACTAATGGTTGTGGCTAAAACAGTAGCGACTCAAACTAAGTTAGTGCGGATGATCCAAAAGCGTGCCATTACCCGTGAATATGAAGCGATTGCTATTGGTCAAATGACCGCTGGCGGCACCGTTGATGCGCCTATTGCTCGTCATCCAACCAAACGAACCCATATGGCAGTCGATCCATTTGGTAAAAATGCAGTGACGCGTTTTAGAATTGCTGAAAAATTCCGAGCCCATACCCGTTTACGCTTACGCTTAGAAACTGGTCGTACTCACCAAATTCGTGTTCATATGTCACATTTACGCCATGCGTTATTAGGTGATCCGATTTATGGTGGTCGTCCTAAGCCAATCAAATTTTCGTCTGAAGCATTGATCACAGCGATGCGCGGGTTCAAACGCCAAGCGTTACATGCGGTGAAATTGCAGTTAATTCATCCGATCACTGGTGAGCAGATGAAATGGCAGGCGCCAGTACCTGCTGATATGGTTGAAATGGCTGAATTATTACGCCAAGACACCCTTGATAATCCTGACGACTACTAATAATCATTGATTAAAGCCAGCTGGCAGGCGCCTGTACATATTCACGGGATCACGACGACGCGTCGTGATGGCAATATCGCATTACATGTTAATGATGATCCCGCTGTCGTGTTTGCCAACCGCCAGTTGCTATCTAAACATTTACCTAACGAGCCATTATGGCTTGAACAGGTTCATTCGACGATTATTATTGCTGCTGATCAGCCACATCAAGTAGTGCCAATTGCTGATGCGGTTATCACATCCCAACGTCACCAAGTGATTGGCGTGATGACCGCTGATTGCTTGCCATTATTGATTTGCGATAAAGCTGGGCAGCAAGTTGCTGCTGTGCACGCAGGCTGGCGTGGTTTAGCCGCTGGCATTATTGAACAGGCTATTGCGCAATTTTTTGCGCCTAATGATCAGTTGATGGTGTGGCTTGGTCCGGCGATTGGGGCTAGTGCATTTGAAGTGGGTCAAGAGGTGCTCGATCAATTTGTCAAGCAACGGCCACAAGATATCACTCATTTTAAGCGCCATGGCGATAAATATTTGGCTGATCTCTACGGCTTAGCGCGAGCGCGTTTAGCGGCGATGGGTATTACCAATATTAGTGGCGGAGATTCTTGTACCTACACCCAAACCGATCAATTTTATTCATACCGCCGCGATGGTCAAACAGGAAGAATGGTTAGTTTGATCTGGATCAGTTGAAAAAAAATAATAAGCCCCCAAATATATTATATACATTAGAACAGGGACTTAATTATGCGATTAGATCGACTCACCAATAAATTTCAATTAGCCATTTCAGACGCTCAATCATTGGCATTAGGGCGAGATCATCAATATATTGAACCCATACACCTTTTCTCTTCTTTGCTTAATCAACAAGGTGGCAGCATTCGTGCGTTATTAAGCCATTGCCAATGCGATATTAGTACAATTCGTTCGCGTTTAGCGCAAGCCCTTGACCGTTTAGCCCAAGTTGAAGGCATTTGCGGTGATGTTCAACTGTCTAATGGCATGATTAGTTTACTTAATATTTGTGATAAGTTGGCGCAAAAGCGTAAAGATCGTTACATCTCCAGCGAATTATTCGTGTTGGCCGCTCTAAATGATAAAGGGGCATTAGGTGAAATTCTAAAAAAAGCTAACTTAACCACGGATAATGTCTCGGAGGCAATTGAAAAAGTTCGTGGGGGTCAGAAAATTGAAGAGCAAAATGCTGAAGATAATCGCCAAGCACTCGATAAGTATACCGTTGATCTCACCGAATTAGCCGAGCAAGGAAAATTGGATCCGGTGATTGGCCGTGATGATGAAATTCGTCGAACGCTTCAAGTTTTACAACGCCGGACCAAAAACAATCCAGTATTAATTGGCGAACCTGGGGTGGGTAAAACTGCGATTGTTGAAGGACTCGCACAACGTATCGTTAATGGTGAAGTCCCAGAGGGGATTAAAAACAAACGGGTACTTTCCTTGGATATGGGCTCTTTACTGGCCGGTGCAAAATACCGTGGCGAATTTGAAGAGCGACTAAAGAGTGTGCTCAATGAACTGGCCAAAGAAGAAGGCCAAATCATTTTATTTATTGATGAACTTCATACCATGGTGGGTGCCGGAAAATCAGAAGGCGCGATGGACGCGGGCAACATGCTTAAGCCTGCTTTGGCTCGTGGTGATCTTCATTGTGTTGGGGCAACCACCTTGGATGAATATCGTCAGTATGTAGAAAAGGACGCAGCACTGGAACGTCGATTCCAAAAGGTGATTGTTGATCAGCCGAGTGTTGAAGACACTATTGCTATTTTGCGGGGCTTAAAAGAACGTTATGAACTCCATCATGCGGTTGAAATTACCGATCCTGGTATTGTTGCTGCCGCTACTTTATCACATCGCTACATTAGTGATCGACAACTGCCCGACAAAGCGATTGATTTAATCGATGAGGCCGCGGCAGCAATTCGAATGGCCATTGATTCTAAGCCTGAACCCCTTGATCGACTCGAACGTAAAATTATTCAACTCAAACTAGAGCAGCAAGCACTGGTTAAAGAGCAAGATGATGGCTCTAAAAAACGCTTGCATAAACTAGAAGCGGATTTAAGTGAATTAGAAATTGAATTTTCAGGTCTGGATGAGATCTGGAAAGCAGAAAAAGCATCACTTTCTGGCGCTCAAAATATTAAATCAACACTTGAACAGGCACGGCAAGACCTTGAAGTCGCTCGGCGTGCCAGTGACCTTAGCCGAATGTCTGAGTTACAGTATGGTCGTATCCCCGAATTGGAACAGCAACTTGATTTAGCCTCACAAGCTGACATGAATGATATGACATTGTTACGTCATAAAGTGACCGCCGATGAAATTGCTGAAGTATTGTCTCGCTCAACGGGGATCCCGGTTAGTAAAATGCTCGAAGGTGAAAAGGCAAAACTCCTTAACATGGAAGAGCATTTACATCATCAGGTGATTGGGCAACAAGAAGCGGTTGTTGCAGTGTCTAATGCCATTAGACGTTCACGTGCTGGATTGTCCGATCAAAACCGTCCGATTGGTTCCTTTCTATTTTTAGGGCCGACCGGGGTTGGTAAAACGGAATTATGTAAAGCATTGGCCAATTTTATGTTTGACAGCGATGATGCGACTGTTCGTATCGACATGTCTGAGTTTATGGAGAAACACTCAGTGGCCAGACTTATTGGCGCACCTCCAGGTTATGTCGGTTATGAAGAGGGCGGTTATTTAACTGAAGCTATTCGACGCAAGCCTTATTCGGTGATTTTGTTAGACGAGATAGAAAAAGCCCACCCTGATGTGTTTAATATTTTATTGCAAGTACTGGATGATGGTCGTTTAACCGATGGTCAAGGGCGTACCGTTGATTTTAAAAATACCGTGATTATCATGACTTCAAACTTAGGCTCTGAAGTGATTGAAGAACTAGGGGACAGTGCCAGTCAAACTGAAATAAAACATGCGGTGATGAGCGTGGTTAAAAAACAGTTTAGACCGGAATTCTTGAATCGCTTAGATGAAAATGTGGTGTTCCATGCATTAGGACAGCAGCACATTGAAAAAATAGCTAAATTACAGCTGCAATTGCTCGCTAAACGATTAGAGGCACAGGATTATCAATTGAAGGTCACGCCTGCGGCGTTAAAACAACTGGCGATTAATGGTTTTAATCCAGTTTATGGCGCTCGACCATTAAAGCGCGCGATTCAACAGTTAGAGAACCCATTAGCACAATTAATTCTCGGTGGTAAATATGTACCGGGTGACACTATTAGAATTGGGGTGAAGGGGGGAGAATTAACGTTCGATTAATCGCAATAAATATCAATTTGTTTACTGATTAAATTGATTTGTTGTTTTTTTTCTAGTTCGGTCAAGATGACGTCATTGCCATCTTGATCGACTAAACTCACTTCACCAAACGCTTTAATCAATTTAAGATTATAGTTTGCAACATCACAATTCTTTTTGGTTAACTGTTCTAGGTCTTGTTGCTGTTGTGAAATCGTTTGACCGCGATCCTTGGCAATTTGGTTTAAACTCTTAAAATTGTTTTTTTGTTTGATCGTAATTACTTTAAGATTTTCATCGGTAATGTGCTGTGGTTTTTTATCACTGAATTTTACATGACCATTACTATCCACCCAACGATAAACTTGTTGAGCCGACAGACTAACAACCCACAGCATTAAACAGCAAAACAAACTAAACTTCATCGGTCATTCCAAATAAGCAAACAGAGTAAATACTATAACCGCTAAGGTGATAGCGCAACCATATATTATCCTGGGCGACCATCAATTCGTGATTGACTTAAAATCGGTCCATAAACCCAAACAAATATTGCGTAACTAAGCATCCATAATAACCCACTCACTTGATAGCTAAAGAACAGGAATTGTGGCATCAGTATAGGTAATATAGTACGAATAGTGCCTGCGAGTAAAATGAAAAAGAAAGCGAATTTAATCACGGGCTTGATTTTGAGTGGTCGACCCGTATGACCAAGAGAAACTCGCGCCATCATGGCTAGTATCAAACTGCCCATCGCCCCTGCGGTTAAAAAATGAATTGCAGTGAGGGTTTGAATAAGTTGAGGTGCTAGTAGAGAGACCCCGAAAGTAATTAGTCCAACGGGTATAAAAGCAAATGCACCATGTAAAGACCAGACTAAAGGCACTTTTAAAGTAACCCAAGGTCGCCAGCGTATAAAACGAATTAAGTTAGCAAAGCCAGCGATTAATAAAAGGATAGCTAGGACAGTAGTCGGAATTGTAAAAAAAGTATTAATGATAGAAAGTATGATATATAGCCACAGTGGCAATAATGATAGCCATTCTAGTGCAACAATCGGTTCCGATTTTTCCGTATTAGTACCACGTGCGGTGAAGAATGGAATAACGCGACCGCCCATCACACACATAATTAATGTTACCAACATCACCATGGTAAAAATCGATTGAGTGGATAATTCAGGGATTTTTTCGATTAAACTAACATGCATTAATGCATTAGAGAGAGCAAATAGTAACATCACCGGAACAAAGAATAAATTACGCCACTGTTTAGCATGAGCGACGCTGCGCCATAGAAAATAAGCCGTTAATAAAGGTGTTAAAATATCCAGTGCTAAGATCCAATAACTAGGTGTGATATTAGTGAGTAGTAACAGTCTTGGTATTAACCATGAAGTAAACAAAATAAATAATGGCCAGCTTTTTAAGCCAGGAAGTCCTGTCCAGTTCTGAATCGCCGTTAGTAAGAAGCCAACAATGACCGCAAAAGCAAAGCCAAATAACATTTCATGGCCATGCCACCATAGTGCGTTGCCATAAGGAGAAAATTGGAATAAGCCCGAAAGAGATCCAATCCATAAACCAATGGCAAAAATGCTAAATAGGCTGGCGAATAAAAAGAAAGGGCGAAAACCTAATCTAAACAGTGGAACAATGCGTTGTTCCTGCGCGTTATCTGTAATTTGAATCATAAAATCTCACTAAAACGTTAGGTTGATAATCGTATCGTAAAGATATCGAATAGCAATGGTGAACTCATTATCTACAATCATAGCTAAAATGCCCTGATATTAGTCAAGTGTTAGTGCTTTTGGTTGAATAATGAACGTTCAAATCATTCATTGAAAAAAGCCCTTGCCAAGGGACTAAACTTCTCTATAATGCGCCTCACTGAAACGGGAAAGCAACCCACTAAGCGTATAACGCAAAGTGAGTTACCAAGCGGGACAGAGAAGAAAACGGGGTTTGAACTTTCTTTTAGAGAATCTTTTAAAAAGAAAAAATTAACCGTTGACTTCGAAAACGGAAAGCGTATTATACGCATCCCAACGCAACGAACCACAGGGTTCGAAGCGCT
>JABSRU010000057.1 GCA_013214965.1 Gammaproteobacteria bacterium | reverse complement strand
AAGTGGAGCGCCGATTTCAGGTACGGGATTAAACAGTGCTTTTAATATGTATGCCCTGTTTCAGGCCACAGGTACCCAAGTCATCACCGGATCGGTTGTCGAACTTGCTTTTACCACGTTTGATGTAAGTTTCTACATTGACCAAAACCGCGACACAGCATTTAATAACGTTACGATAGGAGGGACTACAACTACAATCACCGATGAGTCAATTCTCTTCAGTAACACTGCATTTAGAAGCGATGATGTAGAGATTCTTTCTGGATCACTTAGTGTGGGTGGTGGACATATTTTTGGCGGATTAGCCAATGGTGACTTCGATGTGCTGTTCAATGTTAACTATTTTGATCCCACGGTATGGGGTGGTGCCGCGTTTACTAATGGTTCAAGTATCCTTGGCGATTTTAATGGCGTTAATACTAGAATTGAAGGCGTTGCACTTCCTGGGACTAATTTTGTCGATGGTTTGGTCGTAGGTTCTGGTAATACGTCATTTCAAGTACCAGCACCTGCGACATTAATGCTGTTTAGCATTGGTCTTCTTGGTCTAGGTGGTGCATCTCGTCGGCGTAATAGTCACAGTAGTTAAACTTCAATAGTTAGATAATAAGAGCTGTTCGATTCATATCGAATGGCTCTTTTTTATCAGTATTTAACTATTCCCTTATGGACGTCTGGAAGTCTTTGGTGTAAGTTGAACCTTATATAATGTTCAATGACGTATAGGATCACGATGCCAATTAATATCCCTGACCAAATGCCTGCTACGGATACTCTACGCCGTGAAAATATTTTTGTGATGAGCGAAAGCCGAGCAAGCACTCAGCAAATTCGTCCGATGAAATTGTTGCTGCTTAATCTAATGCCTAATAAAATTGAAACTGAGACTCAGTTATTACGCCTTTTATCTAACACCCCATTGCAAGTGGATGTTGAATTTTTAAGGATTCATGATAAAGAGTCTAAAAGTACCCCGCAACGACATATGAACTCTTTTTATCGTGATTTTGATGATATTAAGGACTTAAACTTTGATGGTTTGATCATCACTGGGGCACCATTAGGTCAGATTGATTTTGATGATGTCAGTTATTGGTCTGATATTAAGAAAATTTTTGATTGGTCTCAGAAACATGTGACATCAACGCTGTTTTTATGTTGGGCAGCCCATGCCGCTTTTTACCATCTGTTTGGTATAAAACGTTATATCAGAGATGAAAAAATATCAGGGGTCTTTAAGCACTATCGAAGAAAAATACATGACCCTTTATTACGAGGATTTGATGATGAATTTTGGGTTCCTCATTCCCGTTTTGCACAAATAAACATTGATGATATTACCAATCATCCTGAGCTTGAAATTTTAGCTGATTCACCAAAGGCTGGTGCTTATGTTGTGGTGAACAAAGACCGCCGGAATTTATTTGTGTTAGGTCATCCTGAATATAATGTCACGACGTTAGATGATGAGTACCAGCGTGATCTAAAAGCCGGTTTAGATCCTAAAATTCCTCAAGGTTACTATAATAATAATGATCCGCAGGAGTTACCATTGGCTCGGTGGCGTAGCCATGCTAATTTGCTGTTGAACAATTGGTTAAACTACTATGTTTATCAAGTAACCCCTTATGATTTATCTGACTTTGAAATGATGACCCCTTGGGAGTGATTTCCTGAGTAATTATAGGAAATAGGAAGGTAATATATTGTCTATTATTACATTAATTTACTGATGATGTTAAACTTGCCTCTATAGGTAACTAACGTTATATCGGCTGAAAGGTGATGACAATTTGTCAAAATTTATGATAGTGATCTTTTTAATTTTTTTATTATTAACTTCGTCTTTTACTATCGCCGAGGGAGTTCAATCTAACAACGTTGTTACAAACGTTGATCTTATTTTGGATAACATTGAACTGGCTATAAGGAATGATAGTGACGACATAGAAGCTATTTTTCATACTATATCAAAAAGCAGTAAACCTGTTAGTCAATTACAACGAAACAGACTGATGTTATTACAGGCTCATCATCTCATTATTGAGAAAAATCTTCCTGAAGCTGATGCTATTTTGACTGATTTACTCCATCAAAAATTAAATCAAAATTCACTTATTAGGGCGATGTATCTTCGAGGATTAAGTGCTTATCAAAAGCAAGATTTTGAGCAAGCATTCTCTAATATTTATCAAATAGAACAATATCCAAAACTGAAAATGTCGATTGATGAGCAGTTTGACATTATAAACTTAGCGATAAATTTGCATATAAAATCTCACACTTTTGAACAAGCTAAGGGGTATGCCCAAAGAGCTATTTCATTAGCTAGAGTAAAAAGATCATCGAAATTCACTTGCTATGCAGCGCAGATAAAAAGTAATGTTTATACTCGGTTTAAAGATTTTAATAATCTTACTCTAGTAGCTGGCAAGGCGATAGAGGCGTGTGAGTTTGCAAATGAATACATAGCGTTAGCTGATATAAACGTTAATTTATCCCAAGCCTACAAAGAGCGTAAATTATTGTCGGTACAACAATCACTTATTGAGCAGTCGATAAGTATTTATGAGCAGCATAATACTGTAGCAAGTTTGATTACTGCTCGACTTATACTCGCTGAACTATTTCTTGAGCAGAATAAGCTGATTAAGGCTGAGGTATTGCTTAATCAAGTATTCGAGCTGGTAGAACAGCGTAATCAGCTTGAAGAACTGGTATTACTATATCGAGTCAAAGCTATGCTGTTTGAGATTCTTGGGTTACCTGATGATGCAATGTATTTTTTAAAAAAGTACTTAGATGTTCAACACCAAAGTAACGATATGGTTCGGGTTGCTCATATTGCATACCTCAAAGTACGCTTCAATAATAAAGTAGAATCTCAGGCCGTGTTAATTGGTCAGATCGAGAAAAAAAATATTAAGCTCATTGCTAAAACTTCAATGCTAACTAATTTGATTTTTTTATTTTCTGCGTTACTTACGTTGTCCTTAAGTGTGTTCTTATTCACATTCTATCGTAAAAAACAATCAACATTATTGGTTGAGCATGCCAATATTGATGAGCTGACTCAACTACCGCTATTTACGCATTGTTTGGCTGCTGCTCAACATGAATTGGATAATAGTGTCACTAAGAACAGTTATTTCTCTGTCATCAGTATTGATCTTGACTTTATGAGTGCGGTCAATAACAGTTTTAGCCACGATTTTGGTGATATATTGCTCCAAGCTTTTTCTCATAAAGTAAAAGTGCTAGTGGATAGTTGTGGTTTTGTGTCGCGGGGAGTTGGTGATAGCTTTATTGTGTTTGCTTCAGGCAATAACCCTGAAGACATTACGCAATTGGCTATTGATATTCATCAGTGTTTAGAAGGTATCACCATTGACCGAAAGAAAATTATGGTCAGTTGCTCAAGCGGATTGAGCATGGTTAGTTTTCATTCAATAGGGTGTCCTTTAGATTTATTAATCGAGCAGTCTGCGCAAGCTTTACGTCAAGCTAAATTTAATGGTCGAAATCAATGGGTACAATATGAGCACGGAAAAATTGATGTCTCGTTAGTTGAACAAGACTATCGTCAGTCAGGTAGTTGATCGTGAGTGTAATATGAACCGAGCTGTTTACATGAGATTTTCTTTTATTTTTGTTGGTATTTTTTTTAGTTTTTCCGTAAATTCGGTGCATATTAACGGACCGTCACAATCGTTAACTGATCATTTTGCTACCTTGAATTTTGAGGGTAAACTAAAGCTTACTGAAGACTCCTTATACCTAAACCCTAGCTTATCCCCTGAGTTTGTAGCGAATATTAAACCTCTCATTAACACTTATCCAATTAACATTCAACATCGTTTCTTGTTGGTTGAAGCATACCTTGCTTTAGGATCATCTAATACGGACTTAGCGAGTCAATATTTAGAGATTATTCAGCGTCAAAACCCGTCGGTTAATGTGTTAGCTAGAATGCTGTACCTACAGGCTAGGATTGCTCAATACTTAGATGACTTAGTGTTGGCCTTTGATTATTTAAATTCCGCCCAACAAATACCCAAAGAGCAATTGTCTCTTCCTAATCAAATGTTTTTACTTATGTTATCAGCGGATTTAAATGATGTTGTTAACCGGGTTGAACTAGCATTAAGTTATGCATCAATGGCAAAAACTGTTATTGCACCGATGAAAAATAGTGACTTGAATTGTTTTGCTATGTCTGGTTACGCTCAAATTGTAGCTCATGCCAAGCAATACGAACAATTGAAAACAGTCGTCAATGAGGCCATTTCGTACTGTCAAATGGGTCAAAATAAATTCATTTTGGCCGATATATATATGGATTTCGCTACCACCCTTCTTGAAAAAAAACAATATAGTGAACATCAAAGAATAATTTATAAAGCGATTGATATCTATATTGAAAATCATTATTTTTTAAATGTTCCTGCTGCAAAACTTGAACTTGTTTTTTCTTATATTAGTCAAAATGATCTAGTGAGCGCTCAACAAATACTTGATGAGTTATCATCGATGGAGTGGACAGAGGGTCAAAGAAAAGAACTTTATAGAGCTCAGGCTATTCTCTTTGAAAAAGGTGGGTTAGAAAGTCAGGCACTCTTTTTTTATAAAAAATACTTAGCGATTGAATTGGACGACATTGATACTGATATTCAGAAAAAACTGGCTTATACCCAAGCTCAGTTTGATAGTAAACTCAACAATCAAGTTGCTGAGTTTTCTAATGTTGAATTAGAAACGTTGATGCTTAATTTTACCATTGGTCGGCTTGAAATATATTTGTCAGTGGCACTATCGCTGTTCATTTTAAGTATACCAGCCTATTTACTAACTTATTATAACCCTTTTTATCGGAAAAAATTGAGGGTGATTGAAGGCGGGCTATTTGATGATTTAACCGCTGTATACCACTTTGAAGAAGGATTAAAAAGGGCTAAGAAATCTATACTAAGTGTTGATGTCTCAGATAAATATTATGCCGTAGTAACTATTGATATTGATTATATGAAGGCAATTAATCATTCTTTTAATTATGATTTTGGTGACCGATTTATCAGAGTTTTTGCCGCTAATATCAAAACAATATATATTGGTAAAGGAATTATTACACGAGTTCAACGAAATGATTTTGTTATATTTTTATTGATCGATCAGCTCATTGAAATTGATACTTTGTTGACTGACACACATTTATTTTTAAAGAAGTTAGAGATTGATGGCTATTGCCCAAATGCAACATGTTCTATTGGCTATTCCGTTAAATCTATCAATGCAGAGTCAGATTTATCCAGTTTGTGCACTAGCTTAGTTGGACAGGCTTCAATTGCTTTACGCTTCGCAAAATACCACGGTGGCGATCAATCTACTTTATATAATAGTGAACTGATATCAAATGAATCATTGTTAATAATGAAAACAGCCGATGAATATATAAATGACGATGAACTCGTTTCATTTTAATTGCTGTCAATTCACATTTCTGTTAGTGACCCTCGATGTACCCCGCTTTTGAAGCGACTAAAGTATAGTGCATAAAATGAACTTTACGTTGGCGTCAACGGAAGTATAGGGTAAGGTGTATGGTATCTATTATTATTAAATTTTTGGAGTTTACTTATGTCAAAATACGATCCTGTTGTTATCGTTTCAGCATCTCGCACCCCAATGGGGGGATTTCAAGGGAGTTTAAGTGCTGTTACTGCCCCCGAATTGGGCAGTATTGCTATTAGCGACGTTATTTCTAAATCTGGCTTAGCAAATGATCAGATTGATGAAGTCATTATGGGATGTGTATTGCCTGCCGGTTTGGGACAAGCTCCCGCCCGTCAAGCGGCATTAAAAGCTGAACTCGCGTTGACAACTGGTTGTACCACGATTAATAAAGTCTGTGGTTCTGGTATGAAGGCGGTGATGATGGCCCATGACTTTGTTATGGCTGGTAGTGCTAATATTGTTATTGCTGGCGGCATGGAGAACATGAGTCAATCACCTTACATGTTACCTAAAGCACGAGCTGGTTTCAGAATGGGGCACGGTGAAGTTAAAGATCATATGTTTCTTGATGGTTTAGAAGATGCTTATACTGGACGTTCAATGGGTACTTTTGCCCAAGAAACTGCTGATAAAGAAGGATTTACCCGCCAACAAATGGATGACTTTGCAATTAGCTCATTAAATCGCGCTAATGAAGCCATCAACAATGGTGCCTTTGTTAACGAAATAGCCGCTGTTACGGTTAAAAGTCGTCGTGGTGATATTGTTGTTGATAGTGATGAACAGCCTGGTAACGCCAAGATTGATAAGATCCCTAGCTTAAGACCTGCGTTTGCAAAGGATGGCACTATTACTGCTGCCAATTCTAGTTCTATTTCTGACGGTGCATCAGCATTACTGATTATGAAAGCCAGTGAGGCGAAAAAATGCGGCTTAACGCCAATGGCTAAAATCGTAGCACATGCAACCAATGCCCAAGAGCCAGCTGAGTTTACCGTTGCTCCTGTTGGCGCAATGGCTAAGTTATTAGTCAAGGCTAATTGGACGATCCAAGATGTAGATTTGTTTGAAATCAATGAAGCCTTTGCCATGGTGACAATGCTTGGTATGAAGGCGCTAGATATTGACCATAGTAAAGTAAATGTTAATGGTGGTGCTTGTGCGTTAGGTCATCCGCTCGGTTCTAGTGGTTCTCGCATTATTGTTACCCTGTTACATGCATTGAAAAATAGGGGGCTTAGTAAAGGAGTTGCTAGCCTCTGTATTGGCGGCGGGGAAGCAACGGCGATTGCCGTTGAAATGATGTAATAAAAAAGCAGTCTGAGACTGCTTTTTTTTGTTCTGGATAAAATTAAAGGAAAAAAAATAATAATGAATTTTAATTTAACAGAAGATCAAATTATGTTTAGCGACACCGCTAAACAGTTTGCCGATAAGGAGCTAGCCCCGAATGCTGCTAAATGGGATCGTGAACATATTTTCCCAATCGAGGTGATGAAGTTAGCGGGAGATTTGGGGTTTTGCTCAATTTACACCCCTGAAGATGCTGGCGGATTGGGATTATCACGCCTTGACGCTTCTATTATATTTGAACAGCTAGCCACTGGCTGTACCGCGACAACGGCGATGTTGACCATTCATAATATGGCGACTTGGATGGTTGCGACATGGGGCACGCAAACCATTAAAGATCGCTGGTGCCCAGGATTAACCTCAGGCAGTGAGTTAGTCTCTTATTGCTTAACAGAGCCTGGATCCGGTTCTGATGCCGCCTCGTTATCAACCCTCGCTAAGCGGGTTGGCGATCATTATGTCATTAATGGTTCAAAAATGTTCATTTCCGGTGCCGGAGCCACACAATTACTCGTTGTTATGGTAAGAACGGGACAAGCTGGGCCGAAGGGGATATCAGCAGTGGTTATTCCTGCCGATGCCGCTGGTGTTCATTATGGTAAAGCGGAGGAAAAACTGGGGTGGAATGCCCAGCCCACCCGAATGATTACCTTCGAGGATGTCAAAATTCCTATCGATCACCTACTTGGTGAAGAAGGGCAGGGTTTTTCTTTTGCGATGTCAGGGTTAGATGGGGGACGGATTAACATTGCGACTTGCTCAATTGGCACCGCTCAAGCTGCGCTTGAGGCGGCTACGCAATATATGCATGACCGTAAACAATTTGGCCGAGAACTCGCTCAATTTCAGGCATTACAGTTTAAATTAGCGGATATGGCAACTGAGTTGGTCGCTGCCCGCCAAATGGTACGGTTAGCTGCCTTTAAGCTTGATAGTCAAGATCCTGAAAAAACGGCCTATTGCGCCATGGCGAAACGTTTTGCAACAGACGTTGGATTTAGTGTCTGTGATCAAGCGTTACAGATCCACGGTGGCTATGGCTATATCAAAGAATACCCATTGGAACGTTACTTTAGAGACGTTCGAGTTCATCAAATACTTGAAGGTACCAATGAAATTATGCGTGTCATTATTGCAAGGCGTTTACTCGATGTTGATGCCCATGCCATTTTGTAAATAGAATTAAGGAATGAAAATGACTGACTTATTAACCGTCGAAAAAATAGAACATACCGCATTAATCACCATCGCTAATCCGCCAGCGAATACGTGGACAGCACAAAGTCTTACTCAGCTCCGTGACGTTGTGAATGAGCTTAATGATGATAAAAACATTTATGCGCTAGTGATCACCGGGCAAGGAGATAAATTTTTTAGCGCTGGTGCTGATTTGAATCTCTTTGCTAGTGGCGATAAAGGTGTTGCATCGAGTATGTCTCGGATTTTCGGCGAAGCATTTGAAACATTATCTCAGTTTAGTGGAGTATCTATTGCGGCGATAAATGGGTATGCGATGGGAGGCGGATTAGAAGTTGCGCTAGCTTGCGATATTCGTATTGCTGAAACACAAGCACAAATGGCGTTGCCAGAAGCTAGTGTTGGTCTATTACCCTGTGCTGGCGGAACTCAAAATTTAAGTTTACTGGTCGGTGAAGGCTGGGCGAAACGTCTTATTTTGTGTGGTGAAAGAATTGGCGCAGAACAAGCAGAGAAAATAGGTTTGGTTGAAGAGGTGGTTGAACAAGGCCAATCGTTAACCGCCGCACTAGCGTTAGCAAAAAAAGCAGCACGACAATCACCATCGAGTGTCAGTGCTTGCAAATCATTAATTCAAATGAATCGTAGCGGGACTATTAATAGCGCCTTGCCTTTAGAACGTGAGAAATTTGTCGCGTTATTTGACACTGCTGATCAAAAAGAAGGCGTCACTGCATTCCTTGAAAAGCGCAAACCACAATGGGTAAATGGCTAATGAGTGTGGTTATTTATCAAGAACATCAGACTCGTGATGGCAAAAAACTGATTCAAGCAACGCTTAACAGTGAAAAATCGTTAAATGCATTGAGTCAGCCAATGATTGAGTCTTTATTGACGCATTTGAATCTGTGGCAAGACGATGATTCCGTCGTGGCTATTTTACTTGATAGTGTGGGCGATAAGGCTTTTTGTGCTGGCGGCGATATTGTTGAGCTTTACCATGCTATGGCTCAACAGCCCAATCAATCAGTGCATTATGTCGAGCAGTTTTTCACCATGGAATATAGCTTAGATTACTTAATTCATACTTACAGTAAACCTATTATTGTTTGGGGTAATGGGTTTGTGATGGGAGGGGGATTGGGGCTGATGGCCGGAGCAAGCCATCGCGTGGTCACTGAACGTTCTCGGGTTGCAATGCCTGAGGTGAGTATCGGGTTATATCCCGATGTAGGCGCAACTTATTTTCTCAATAATATGCCAGACAGGTTAGGCTTATTTCTAGGTTTGACTGCGGCTCAAATGAACGCATCTGATTGTTTAAAGGTAAAACTTGCCGATCATTTTTTATTGCATCAACAAAAGCAGCAATTAATTTCAGCGATCGTTGGCGCTACATTTGATTGCGATCCTGCGCTTAAAATTAGTGAATTGATTGAAATTATTGCCAAAGAATCTATTAGTGAACTACCGCAAGGCAATATAGAGTCTCATCAAGAACTACTCAATGAGGTTTTATCGGGTCAAACCTTACTTGAGGTAGTGAACGCGATTAAGTCTTTAAGGACAGAAGATAAATGGTTATCAAAGGCACAAAGCTCGTTAAACAGAGGCAGTGCGATTTCAGCGTGCATTCTAGAGCGTCAATTGCTTGTTGGCCAAAAATTAAGCCTTAAAGAGTGTTTCGAGTTAGAACTGTCGTTGTCTGTACGTTGTGGTGAGCTTGGGGAATTCCGCGAAGGCGTTAGAGCGCTACTGATTGAGAAAGACAACAAACCACAATGGATATTTGAACATGTAAATGATGTCGACTCGGCGGTAATTGAACAGTTATTTAATCCAATATGGAATGAGTATAATCATCCATTAAAAGCATTATAAAAGGAAAGTGATATGGCACAGGTAGGATTTATTGGGCTAGGCAATATGGGCGGACCAATGGCTATTAATTTAGTGAAAGCGGGTCATCAAGTTAAGGTGTTTGATTTAAGTGATCAGGCTATAGCTAGTGTCGTGGAACAGGGAGCTATCGCCGTTAATAGTGCTAATGATGTTGCCCTTAATGCTGATTTTATCATCACAATGTTACCAGCAGGAAAACATGTTGCCGGTTTATATTTAGGTGAAAATGGCTTGCTGAGTGTCGTTAATCAAGATACTTTAATGATTGATTCAAGTACGATTGATGCTGCCACCGCCAGGTTGGTCGCACAAGCGGCACAAGATCAAGGTATCTCATTTATTGATGCCCCTGTTTCTGGTGGGGTTGGTGGAGCCGTCGCTGGCTCGTTGAGTTTTATTTGTGGCGGTGAAGCGGCACATTTTGAACAAGCGAAAACGGTGCTCGATGATATGGGGAAAAACATTTTTCATGCTGGCAGCGTGGGTGCAGGACAAGTGGCTAAAATCTGTAATAATATGTTGTTATCTATATTGATGGCTGGTACTTCTGAAGCGTTGCAAATGGGTATTGATAATGGTTTAGATCCTAAAGTTTTATCAGAAATTATGCTAAAAAGCTCGGGTAAAAACTGGTGTTTAGAACTCTATAATCCAGTGCCTGGCGTGATGGAGAGTGTCCCGTCGAGTAATAATTATCAAGGTGGTTTTATGGTTGATTTAATGCTTAAAGATTTAGGCCTGGCCGCAGAAGCAGCACAACAGTCTAAATCATCGACTCCGTTGGGCAGCTTAGCTCGTAGTATGTATGCGATGCATTCTCGTCATGGTGCCGGTGGAGACGATTTTTCAAGTATTATCAAGGTCTTTAGCCCTAAAAAATAACAGGAATGTAATGGATGGCGAAAATTGGGATTGCACTCGGCAGTGGCTCTGCGAAAGGTTGGGCTCATATTGGTGTTTTTAAAGCACTGGAGGAACTGGGGGTTAAACCTGACATTGTCGCTGGCTGCTCCATTGGCGCTTTTGTCGGAGCGGCTTATGCCACGGGTAATCTAAACAAGTTAGAACAGTGGATTAATGGCTTTTCTAACTGGGACGTGATGAGCATGATGGACATTAGCTGGCGCCGCGGAGGCTTGATGTCTGGTGAAAAAGTGTTTGATCAGGCAAAATCAATGATCGGTAATACCAATATTGAAGATCTTAATATTCCATTTGTCGCCGTTGCAACCGATTTATACGCCGGCAAAGAGGTCTGGTTAAAACGAGGAAGCTTGCAAGATGCGGTACAAGCTTCCTGTTCTATTCCTGGATTAATGGCACCGAAACGCTTAGGTGAACGTTATTTTATTGATGGCGCGGTGGTTAATCCAATTCCGGTCAATGTTTGTCGAGCTCTGGGGGCCGATTTAGTGATTGCTATTGATCTTTATGGCTATCCAGAATTATTAACGACCCCACAGGTTAATGAAATGTCGGTTAGTGAATCGAAAGACGATAGTCATTTTAAGAATTTAATTGGCCACTCTAAAGACTATTTTAATGACATTGCTAATAAATTTATTCGCACCCAAGGCACTCAACCTAACATGTTTGCTGTGATGTCGACGGCCCTTGATATTCTCGAATATCGGCAAAAAAAATCTCGCTTGGCTGGCGATCCACCCGAAATCCTCATTCAACCGAAAGTCGCCCACATTGGTTCGATGGATTTTAATCGTGCGCCGGAATCAATTGCTGCAGGTGTTAATTCGGTTAACGATATCGCCCATTTGATCAAGAGCGAATTATTACGTTTTAGTTAATTTTTCTTGATGCTTATTCCACATTTTTTGTAACTTTTGATAATTGGCGAAAGAAAGTTCAGATTCTTTTACCCCTGCCTTTTCGGTGATTTTTAGCAAGTTAGGTGCTGATAAAAAGTGATGTAGATTATGAGATGGTTTGTTAGGCAAACTAGAGTTTTTAAAGAAAGGGAGCCAGCCTGTAATCACGCTTTGGCTAATAGCCAATACACACAATAGAGCGCCCCAAATAAAGTGAATACTAAGCCATAGACTTAAATTGAAAAAAAATAATAGTGCTAACAGCAAAGTTAGGTATTGTGCTTGTTGTTGACTCATTGTTAATCATCCGTGATTAAACTCATTATTTGCCTCAATAATCTGGCATATTGCCAACAACATAGCTTCTGAGACGGTGTTTATACCCGTGACTATTAGTCTCAAGCATATATATTAACTTAGCTGTTTTTTTGCTCAGAGTAAACTTTATTTATTAAGCAAAGCGTTTATCGACTGATGATAAATATCGACAGCTTCTTCACCATTATTGATGTTATTTTTTAAATCTCTTAATCGGCCGTCACTGACACGATAAATCCAACTGTGCAGTTGTAATTCTTGCCCTCGTAACCAGGCGTCTTGTACTATCGATATTTGTGACACGTTCATCACTTGCTCAATGACATTAAGTTCACATAAACGGTCTTGGCGAAGTTCTAAATCGTCTATCTCTCTTAACTGCTCTTGATGTTTATGTTGAATGTCTTTGATGTGACGTAGCCAGTTATCAATTAAACCAAGGCGAGTATTACTCATGGCTGCAATAACGCCACCACAGCCATAATGGCCCGTCACTATGATATGTTTAACCTTTAGCACGTCAACCGCATATTGAATCACCGACAAGCAATTTAAATCTGTATGGACAACTGCGTTCGCTACATTGCGGTGGACAAATAGTTCACCTGGTTTTAAGCCAACGATTTCATTAGCTGGCACCCGACTGTCTGCACACCCAATCCAGAGGTAATCTGGATTTTGTTGTTCACTGAGCGTTTTGAAAAAACCAGGCTCTCGCAGTTCAGTTTCTTTGGCCCAAGTTTTATTATTTTCGAAAAGGTGTGGCAAAAATTTCATAGGGTACTCTTAGTTAAATCGAATGATTTATAATAACGATATAATAGAGGAGATTAAAGTAAATAAGTGCTGGTCGGACTGCTTGTAGAATAATAAAAAGGGTAACGACATTACCCTTTTAAATAATATAGAAGAGTTATTTAACTTCTTCACCTTTTGCTTGCATATCGGCATGATAGCTAGAGCGAACCATGGGTCCACAAGCTGCGTGAGTAAAGCCAAGTTCTTTTGCGATAACCCCTAAGGCATCAAACTCAGCGGGTGGTACATAACGCTTAACCGGTAGGTGATGTTTACTCGGTTGTAGGTATTGGCCTAAAGTCAGCATTTCGACATTATGATCTCGAAGATCTTTTAAAACGGCCGCTATTTCTTCATTCGTTTCACCCAAACCCATCATCAGTCCTGATTTAGTTGTGACTTCAGGATGCATCTCTTTAAAGCGGCGCAATAGCTCTAACGAATTTTTATAATGGGCACCGGGGCGCACTTCACGATAAAGGTGTGGAGCAGTCTCTAAATTATGATTGAGAACATCTGGTGGCGCAGTACTTAATATTTGTAATGCACGCTCCATTCGCCCTTTAAAGTCAGGCACTAAAATTTCAATTTTAATATGAGGAACAAGCCTACGAATCGCGGACACACAATCAGCAAAATGTTGAGCACCACCGTCACGAAGATCGTCACGATCAACCGAAGTGATAACAACATATTTAAGTTTCATATCACGGATGGTCAACGCCAATTTTTCTGGCTCTTCAGCATTAACCGGTAGCGGACGACCATGTCCAACATCACAAAATGGGCAACGACGAGTACAAATTGCGCCTAAAATCATGAATGTTGCAGTGCCGTGAGTAAAACATTCACTTAAGTTCGGGCATGAGGCTTCTTCACATACGGAGCTTAAATTATGTTTACGCATCGCACTTTTAATCTGATCTATCTTAGCGGTGCTACTGGGCAACTTAACCCGTAGCCAACTCGGTTTACGTAATATTTCAGCTTTTTCTGTTGCAATCACTTTGATTGGAATAAAAGCCATTTTGTCGGCGTCGCGAAGTTTTTCGCCGGCCACTAATTTTGATTGTTTTACACTACTCATGACTGAATCCTGTAATTTGCTCTAATGTTTGGTATTTTAAACGTTGGGCGATAATTTTGACTAAATTGTGTTGAATCGGGGCCAATTGTTTAGGGCCGCCAAAATCACCAACCTGAATCATTTCTAGTCCGCTGTAACCGCATGGGTTAATTCGCTGGAATGGTTCAAGATCCATATTAACATTAAGTGCTAATCCGTGAAACGAACAACCTTTTCTGATCCTTAGACCTAAGCTGGCTATTTTCTTTTCATCGACATAAACACCGGGAGCATCAGGCTTTGGGTAGGCCTTTATTCCATAGTCATTAAGTAATTCCACTAAGCATTGCTCAATATGGGTTACAAGATCTCGAACACCAATCTTTAAACGACGAATATCAAGTAAAAAATAAGCAACTAACTGACCTGGGCCATGATAAGTCACTTGGCCACCACGATCCACTTTGACCACTGGAATATCTCCAGGGAAAAGTAGATGCTCTTCTTTGCCTGCTTGACCTTGGGTAAACACTGGATCGTGTTCAACTAACCATATTTCATCGTTCGAATCCTGATTACGATTGTCAGTATAGTCTTGCATTGCATGCCATACTGATTCGTAATCACGGCGATTTAATTGCCGGATTGTTAATCGTTCAGGTGGTGGCGCTTTTTGTTCTAACATGAGATCTGCCTTTGAAGCCTGTATTAAAGAACGTAACGCACAATATCGAGTGCGGCGAGTTCTTTATAAAGTAATTCTATTTGATCTTTGCTAACCACACGCACGGTATAAGATATCGAATGATATTTACCACTACTGCTAACACGAACTTTTGGTAACTGCTTATAATCACCCGGTATATGCTGTTCAAAGACGACATTGACTACGTCGGGTAAGTCAGCTTGGGCTAGCCCCATGATTCTAAATCCAAAATCACAAGGAAAATCTAAAATTTCGTCAAACTTTGTGTCCATTACTGTCTCCAACACAAATGGTGCAATTTAAAGAGTGTTTGTTTAAATTGCCTATATGCTATTACTATCATTGAATATTATTGTTTTAAACGCGACTAACTCAATAGGGTAGAGGCGTATTGCCCGCTATACTATCTTATTCATAGCAATGGGGCTATTAGAAAATCTATAGAATGGGTATAGAACTAACTGAACCAACCAGCAATTATTTGCTTGAAATAATCCATGGTACGTTTAAACCAACCACCTTGTTCAACATCATTGAGGGTGACTAGAGGGTATTGCGCAAGCTCTTTGCCATTGAGCTGGATGTAAACCGTACCGACCACTTCACCTTTGGCAATAGGGGCTTCAAGATTTTTAGTTAGCTCAAAGCTTGCTTCCAAATTCTTCGCTTGGCCACGGCGGATTGTTAATGGGGTGGCTGCGGTAATTCCTAAATCAACGACATTAGTTTTACCATACCAAACATCTTGACTGGCAAATTTATGACCAGCCTGATAAGGGGTCACTGTTTCAAAAAAACGGAAACCATAATTTAACAGTTTTTTACTTTCGCTAGTTCGGGCTTGTTTGCTTTTGGTTCCCATAACAACGGCAATTAAACGCATGCCGTCCTTGGTCGCAGAAGAAACTAAACTATAACCAGCATTTGAAGTGTGGCCTGTTTTCATGCCGTCAACATTAAGGCTTCTATCCCACAATAAACCATTACGATTGTATTGTTTAATTTTGTTGTAAGTGAAAGACTTTTCACTGTATAGCTTATATTCTTCAGGAGTTTCGCTGATGATGGCTTGAGCTAAAACTGACATATCAAAAGCGGTTGTTTTATGGAGGTTACTGTCTAAGCCATGGCTGTTTTCAAAAAAGCTTGAAGTCATTCCTAGCTCTGTTGCAACGCTATTCATTAGATCGGCAAAACCGTCTTCGGTACCAGCAATGTGCTCGGCCATCGCGACACAAGCGTCGTTGCCTGATTGAATCACGATACCGCGGTTAAGATCGGCCACGGATACTTGTTTGCCCACTTCAATAAACATTTTTGAAGAATCAGGAAAGTTTTTAGCCCAAGCATTTTCACTGATGGTTACAAGATCTGTTTGAGCGATGTTACCTGATTTTAATTCGCGACCAATGATAAAGCTGGTCATTAGCTTGGTTAAACTCGCCGGAGCTAGTTGATCATAGGCATTGTTTTCCGCCAAAATTCTGCCCGTGGCATTGTCAATCAGAATATAGCTTTTAGCGGCGACGGTTGGTGCATTAGGAGTGATAATTGCAGCCACAGTGGTACTGGAAATAAGGAGCGCTGCTGATGAAATAATGGTTTTAAAACCTGAAGAAAAGTGACTCATGAAATATACAAATCCAATAAATTAAAAAAGGGCAAATAATCGACCTTAAATTTTAAAAAAAGTTCAATCATCATATGATAGCCTGTTAAATCGTCTTGATAAATGCTTTTGGATAATTAAGCGTAACTTTATTCAAAATCGCCTGACATTGCTGGTAATTATCTAATGGGCCTAATTGCATCCGATAAAGTTGTCCTGCCTGTTCAAGCTGTCCTGAAACCTGGTGAATAACGGTTAATTGATTGATTTTTTGTCGTGCATTAATTTTGTTTGAGATAGCAGCTAGCTGCACTAGGCAATTTTTTTTAATCTCTATTGCAATAACTGGAGAGGTTAAAGGCGAACGATTGTTGGTAAATGTGAGCACTTCAATGCTAACTCGCGTGGTGCCTGATTTTAACATATCAAGCCGATGGGCTGCTCCGTATGATAGATCAATAATGCGATCATGATGAAATGGACCGCGATCATTAACTCGTACCGTAATCGTTTTACCATTATTTAAATTGGTCACTTTGACAAAACTTGGTAGCGGTAAATTTTTGTGAGCAGCTGATAACGTATACATATTATAAATTTCGCCATTTGAGGTTAAATGACCATGAAATTTACTACCATACCAAGATGCATTGCCTTCTTGAGTGTAGCCGACTGCACTTTTCATCACCCGATAACTTATCCCACGCACGGTGTAATCTTTATTACCGCCTCTAGAATAAGGTTCATACTTGGGTGTTATATCAATAATTTCATCAGCAGTTGGTAAGCGAGTCGGCGCTTTGTCATGACGCATTGCGTAGCGCGAATTGGTGGTGGTACCACAACTGGCAATGATAAAAACACTTAAGATAATAATTATATTTCGCATCGACGATCCGTTATTTATTAAAGCGACGATGAGTATGAATACTCATTAAAATGCCAAAACCAACCAATAGCGTGACCATTGACGTTCCGCCATAGCTGACTAATGGCAAGGGGACGCCTACTACAGGTAATAGGCCAGATACCATGCCAATATTGACAAACAAGTAGACAAAAAACGTTAAGGTAATACTACCAGCTAACACGCGCGAAAAAGGGTCTTGTGCTTTTGCCGCAATAAATAAACCTCGCCCGATGATAAATAAATAAATCGTTAATAAAATAGCGACACCGATTAAGCCAAATTCTTCACTAAGCACTGAAAAAATAAAATCAGTGTGACGTTCAGGTAAAAACTCAAGTTGAGATTGCGTACCATTGAGCCAACCCTTACCGGATAGTCCACCTGAACCAATCGCAATTTTTGACTGAATAATATGATAACCAGACCCTAAAGGATCTGTTTCAGGGTGCAAAAATGTCAGTACCCGCTGACGCTGATAGCCATGCATCAAAAAGAACCACAAAAAGGGAACAAAGGCCGAAATAGCCGCGACCAAAGATAAAATGATTTTCCAACTCATCCCGGCCAAAAACAACACAAATAAACCCGCACTCGCGATTAAGATTGATGTGCCCAAATCGGGTTGTTTGGCAATTAACAGGGTTGGTAATAAAACAATTACAAAGCCGATCATTACATGTTTGAGTGATGGCGGTAAAGGATGTTTAGTGATGTAATGCGCGACCATAATTGGTAAAATTAGCTTCATTGATTCAGAGGGTTGAAACTTAGTAATGCCAAGGTCTAGCCACCGCTGTGCCCCTTTACTTGATGAACCAAATAACAAAGTTGCTATCAGTAAGCAGACACCAATCGCAAATAATGGATAAGCCCAGCGGCGTAACGTGTCAGGTGGAATTTGTGCGACAATGAACATCATCATTAGCGCAAAACCAATCCGAATGATTTGCGCCTTTACCATGGTAATACTGGCGCCGCTTGCGCTATAAACGATCATCATTGAAATAGATAATAAGGTTAATATTCCCAATAGCAAGGGGATATCAATATGGATTTTATTGCTTAAGGATACCGATCGCGCATAACCTCTTTCGGCACTCTTTGAGGGCATCATCATAGGGTAGAACTCAATTTTGTTTTTGTCGGTGATTTTGCATTAACGATTGAAGAATGGAGCGGGCGTGGTATTTTACTCAGATGAATATCAAACAATGCCCTCGCAATCGGGGCTGCACTGCTGCCACCGTGGCCTGCATTCTCTATGATAACAGATATTGCTATCTCAGGCTTTTCATAGGGGGCATAGCCAATATAAATGGCATTATCTCTTAATCGTTCTTTGATTTTATCTTTTTCGTATTTAGTGTCTTCAGATAAACTAACAACCTGAGCTGTTCCTGTTTTTCCAGCTGAGACATAGTCAGCATCTTTAAACACTTTGTAGGCTGTGCCGCCAATACTTTGATTCACTTTACGCATCGCCCGGTGAATTATCCGCCAATTGTCATCGTTTTTAAGAATGATAGGGGTTAAGGGGTGTGCTGGAATTTGAATTAAGCCGTTTTCGCTTTGACTTGCTCCAAGCAGCTGCGGTGAAAAACTTTGGCCATTGACTGATAGCGCTGCAACAGATTTCGCTAGCTGTAAAGGCGTCACAGTCCAATAACTTTGGCCGATGCCAAGGGATATTGTATCGCCAATATACCAAGGTTGGCCATAACGAGCTTGTTTCCAACCACGGGAAGGCATAATAGCTGATTTCTCTTCATGGATATCGATACCTGTATATTCCCCAAAGCCAAACCTTTCCATAAATTGGCTAATATTATCGATACCTAAACGGTAGGCAACATCATAAAAATAAGTATTACAGGACTTCTCTAAAGCTCGATAAATGTCCACTTTTCCGTGTCCCCAAGCGAGGTGATCTTTGAATTTTCTTTCTACATTAGGTAGTTTAAACCAGCCGGGATCATAAACAATACTGTTTTCAGAAATGATGTTTTTTTCCAATGCCGCTAATGCTAACAATGGTTTAACAGTCGACGCTGGTGGATATGCGCCTTGGGTGGCCCGGTTAATTAAGGGCTTATCACGTGATAACAATTTTTTATATGCCTTGCTTGAGATCCCATGAACGAATAAATTCGGATCATAACTGGGGCTAGTCACTAGCGCTAACACGTTACCGTTATTGGGATCTAGCGCTACCACTGAACCGCGTCGTCCAGCCAACATTTTAAATGCCTTATTTTGGAGTTTAACATCGATATTTAAATAAAGATCTTGGCCGTGCACGGGAGGGGTATAACTGAGAATTCGAATGACGCGGCCGCGATTGTTAACTTCTACTTCTTGATGACCGGGGGTGCCATGAAGTAAGCGCTGATAATATTTTTCTACTCCTTGCTTACCAATATCTCTTGTTGCCGCGTATATCGCTTCCTCATTATTACGATTGATTCTGGTGAGTTCTTTTTTTGTTATTTTGGCAACATAACCGACAACATGGGTTAAAGATGATCCAAACGGGTAGAAACGTTTCAACCGTGCTTCAATTGACACGCCGGGCAGGGCATGTAAATTGACACTAATTTTGGCCACTTGTGTTGCTGTTAATTTGTTTTTTAACACAATGCTTTTATAACGACGGTGAGCTTTCACCGACTTAAAGAAACGTTTTTTATCATCATCGGTTAGCATGATCAGATGACCAATTTTATCAACGGTTTGCTTGATGTTTTTAATTTGCTCTGACACCAACTCTAGGCTGTGCACCGGTCGGTTCTCTGCCAAAATCAAGCCATTACGATCAAATATCAACCCACGATTTGGTGCAATAGGCACTAATTTAATTCGATTACCGTTAGCGCGGGTTTGATAGTCGTCATGAGATTTTATTTGAATTTGATAAAGGTTTGAAAACAATAGTATCACTAAAAGTATCACCCCAATAAAAGCAATGATCGCTCTGCGAATAAATAAATTGTTTTCAGCCGTTACGTTGCGAATGTGCGATCTGTTGGATGACAGCATTAATTTTTACTTTTCCTTGAAGATTAAGGTATTGACGCCATTATTTGAACATAGTTCCGTGATGTTCTCTATTTTTTATTCGCGATGATAGGGATGGTTGTTATTGATACTCCATGCGCGATACAACGCTTCGGCTACAATAACTCGGACCATCGGGTGAGGAAGTGTTAATGCTGAGAGTGACCATTTCTGTTCAGAGGCTTTAATACAGGCTGGTGCTAGCCCTTCAGGTCCGCCAATTAATAAGCTAACATTGCGGGCGTCTAACTGCCATTTTTCTAGGTTTTTAGCGAGTTGTGGCGTGGTCCAGGGTTTACCTTCAACCTCAAGCGTCACAATACGATTACCCCGTGGCACAGCTGCTAAAGTCAGCTCACCCTCTTTTTGCAATATTCGCTTAATATCGGCATTTTTGCCACGTTTGCCCGCAGGGATCTCGACAATTTCTAGGCTACAATCACGCGGAAAGCGGCGCAAGTATTCTTGCAAACCGCTTTCAACCCAGCTTGGCATTTTAGTGCCTACTGCTATAATTTGGATGTTCATCGATGGATTATGGCGTTATATGCTTAGATTCGCCGTTCCAAAGTTGTTCTAACTTGTAGAAATCACGGCTAAAATCATCCATAACATGAACAACGACTTCATTCATGTCTAATAAAACCCAGCCGCCTTCTTTAATACCTTCGATGCCCATCGGAGGAGTGCCAGCTTTCTTTGCTTCGACCAATAGGTTATTTGCAATTGAGCGGCAGTGGCGAGAAGAGTTGCCAGAACAAATAACCATTTTATCTGTCATAGCAGAAAGACCGCTAACGTCTAAAACAACGATGTCACGAGCTTTCATGTCTTCTAGGTGATTGGTAATAAAATCAATTAGTTGAGTGCCTTGCAATGGAGTACCTTTAAATTGGTGTAAAATTAAAGCGGGCATTTTATCATTGTATTGACTCCGCTAACAGTACTAGCCTCACATATTTACATAACAATATCAGACTAAATCATTAAAAGTGATTAAAACAGTAGCTTAAAGCCACAAATTAATAATAAAACAACATAAGGGAACGCCATGGTAGGTCGTGTTGCTTGAAGTAGGTATTCTACGATTAAGCCCAATGTTGAAGGACGATTAGCTAAATATTGGCGGTTAAATTGATAGGCTTGGCTATCATTATTAGTATCTTCGAGTAGGTGTTCGAGTTGTAGCAAACGCACCTCTGCGCGCCCTTGGAAAGTTTTCCAAATGGCATCTTGTAGCCAGAGCACTAATAATAATGTAACGACTACACCGTTGATACCGTTAAACATACTAGCTAACGCGACGACTATAATACTGATTAACTTAATTGCTAAAGAACACTTTTCATAGCTGTCAAATTGGTTTTGTAATAAAGCCCACTCAGTGGCGAGGTGTTGATTAATCATAAAAACTATTAACCGTCTCTATATTTAAAAGATAGGTAAGTTATCAGAATGGCGTTCTTTATTCTAGCTTTGTTATTTAACCTTAGTCATAAGTTTAGACCCTGAACTGCTGATACTTACATTTTCTAACATTTTTCAACACTAACCCTACAGTTATATTGGTTTCGCTAAATTAAGATAAGAAGACATATTTCAATAGAGGATTTAGAAGGTGAAATTTTTCAATATAACGGTAGTCATGGTAGCGGCTATAAGTACATTTTTGCTAAATGTTAAGGCACAAGCCGCTGAGGTGGGAGATAACATAGAGCGTATTAACATTACTTATAAACGCAGCAACATCACGGCTCAAATTACCGAAGATGCTGAAAAATTAGTGGAGATGCCGGGCGCGATGGGGGATCCATTGCAAGCTATATTCGCTTTACCTGGCGTCGTGGCCGCTGGAGGTTCAATGGCTGAGCCTGCTGTACGGGGCTCTAGCCCACAGGACAATATGTTTGAAGTGGATTTTATGCCGGCGGGTTATATTTTCCACGATTTTGGAACATCGATTTTTAATCGTCATCTAATTCAGGACTTTCAACTAATTTCAGCGGGGTATGGCACCGGTTATAGTAACGCTACCGGGGCAGTATTTGATGTTTCCTTGCGTAGCCCCCGCCATCAGTCGATAAAAACTACGGTTGATTTCAGTTTGTTTAATACTGGTTTTTTCATCGAGGGAGAAGTCAGTGAAAATAGTGCGTTTTATCTATCGGGTCGTAAAAGTAATTTACCTTTATTCTTTAGTACCGGTGAAGAAGAAACTGACGATGACGGTGAATTAACCGGAGTCACGATAAACAATCCCCCCGATGATTATGATGTGCAAGGAAAATATACTTGGGATATCAATGCTAATAATGTGTTGAGTTTGTCATTTACCAAAGCCCATGATAGTGCTGGCGCTAATTTCAATCAGCGTGCCGAAATTGCGCTGAAGAGTCCAGAGTTCCAAGGTGATGCAAAGTTCACCCGTAGCTTTGATAGTCAAAATTTATTGTGGGATCACTACGCTGATAATTATCAACTAAAATTAGGGATCGGTGTACTCAATAGTAAGGAGTTATTAAGTTATGGACGACAACAGGGTAAACAGGGGGGTTACTATATTGATGAAAATAGTACTCAATATACTTATAAAGTACGGCTTAATTATGCGATAAACGAGCGTAATCAATTAATTGTTGATACGGCTTATTTTGATCTCACCTCAAATTTTGACTATGACACCTTTCAATATATCTGTACCGATTTAGATCCCGATTGCGACGTTAACAAGCGTGAACAAATTAAAGGTAAAATAAGTGCCGATTTAGACAGTTATTTTGTCGGGCTCAATTATGTGACTCATCTGACTCAGACTTTACAAGCAGAATTTGGCGTGCAATGGCAGCATAGTAAATACAGTGATGAAACATTTATTCAGCCGCGACTCGCGCTTAACTATTTTGTTGGCGACGATAGTACCATCAGTCTTAAATACGGTGAATATAATCGTTTGCAAGATGTCGGGGATATCTTACCGCAAATAGGAAACCCGCAGCTAAAGTCACAAACATCTAAGCATATGACGCTTGGTTTTGCTCAAGAGCTAAGTGATGAGTGGAGCTGGTCGATTGAAGGTTATTACAAAACCATGGATGATTTGCCGTTGGCGCTTGATGAGAACCAGCCCGATGCTGAGTTATTGTACAGCAATGATGTGACAGGAACGGCCTATGGCGTGGATTTATTACTGAACAAGAATAAAACTGAAAATTGGTATGGTTGGTTATCATTAAGTTATGCCAATAGTGAACGTACTAACGAGCGTACTAATATTACCCGTGATTTTTATGCTGACACTCCCTTAGTTCTTAATGCCGTATA
>JABSRU010000056.1 GCA_013214965.1 Gammaproteobacteria bacterium | reverse complement strand
CATTGTAGAGAGTGAGGTTAAGCATGACATTTATTGGTTATTCGAGTTGGGAGAGCCATTAACATTAAACAGTAAAGTTACCGCGGCTAATGTTAGCGGTTTTAGGGCGGCGTTAAAGCTCACGACGTTGTCATCGATTCATCAAACAAAAACTATGAGTTGTTAACGACGGTTTATAACGATTCGATTAAATAGCCTCACGAGTCATTAGAATGGTACTGAAAATGGGTTGCCAAAATTAAAATACGCAGCATTTTTTTCTTCAATACGTAATGTTAAAAACTTACCTAATGCTCTGACCGTTTTGATACTAGTAAGTAAATCATCAGCATCGAAATTTTCAGTTTCTAAATCATCAATGTGATGTTCGAAATTTAATTGGGTAAGTTTTTTACTGCGCGCAGAAAATTTACGCCAGACTAACGTTTGTATTGCGTTACTTTGTTTAATGTCTCTATGTTGAGTGTTGAGATCTTGAACTTTTTCTTCGAGTAATCGATGTAACGCCAGTAATGTTTCATCGTCAAAAATAAATTCAGCCTCTGGCACATACTGTTGATACATTTTAAGAATAGTAAATGCGTCTTTTTGTTTTCTGGCATCACTAAGGGTGTGCATTAAGGCATTTTTTTCAATTTTTTTCTGTGCGTCTAGTTCCTTATCTGGGTGTAATAAAAACGCTAAGCGTTTATACATCTTGTTAAGTTGGCTACTTTTAAATAGTTTTTCTAGACCGCTGTCTTTTGATTTTTGTGATTGAGAGAAAAAGTCCTCGTTAAAGAAATCATAAAAATCATCAGCTTCGTCAGCAAACGCCTGTTCATTAAACATCTCGTCTTCAAGTTCTTCTTGTGCATGCTCTTGCTGTAAATTTTCTATGTGCTGAGCTATTAATGAAGGATCTTTTGCTAAGGCAATAAGCTCTTCGTCACTCAGTTGTAACCTGCCATCAGATAGTTCATCGAGCATCATCCGCATTTCTTCTAAATCGATTTTAGAATCATCTATTGGGATATTTTTTGCTGATTTCATTAGCGCATCGGTAAATGATTTTCTAATACTTTCAATATCGATACCCTCAGCAAAAGGATGTTGCTCAATAAAACTAATCTCGTGTTCTATCCAATCTAATAATTCAACACGCTGTTGTTCACTCAAACTTTTTTTATAAATAAATTTTATTAGGTGCTGTATTAGAATTGTTGTTTGCTGACATTGGCGTTTTTCATGGGGTAATACGTCAATGGTAAATTGGTCAAACAAGGTATTAATCTTTTTTTCGAGGGTTGCATTGCGTTTTTCATGCTTCTCAATTTTTAGCCATAACTTCTCGAGGCTTTGGAGTTTAGGGTCAGCAGTTGAAGATGCATTTTTTTGTTTGATGTTGATAAGAGATTTATTCATGAGAATTCTCAATGCCCGACATGAGTTATGATCTTAAATTTGAAGTTATCGTAACATGTTTTTTTTAGTTTGTTAAAATTGATCTTGATCAAATGTTTATATCGATCTAAACTTTCAGAAATGTCTGAAAGTTCGTTAGGTAAAGTATGGAAATCTCGGAAAAAAATCAATCTTTTGTTTATCATTTCGGTGAAATGGGGAGCAAATGGGGCTTTAATCGCACGGTTGGTCAAATGTATGCGCTGTTAGTTATTACTGAAAACCCATTGACTGCTAATGAGTTAGCTAGTGCGTTAAGTATTTCTCGTGGCAATGTCAGCATGGGAATTAAAGAGCTTCAATCATGGCAACTAGTCCAAGTGAGCCATATCCCAGGCGATCGCAAAGAGTACTATCGTGCCATTGGCAGCGTGTGGGATATGGCTAATACGGTTTTTGAGGAACGCCGCAAACGCGAGGTTGACCCAACATTATCGGTTTTGCGTAATTTATTACTTGAGGCACCGCAAGATGAGAGCGAGGTATATGCTCAACAACGAATGCAAGACATTCATGATTTATTAGAGATGGTGACTAGTTGGGCGGCTGAGTTGCAGCGTTTAAGCCCTGAGCAACTTGGCACATTAATGAAACTGGGCGCTGGTGTTTCTAAAATGCTATCGGTAAAACAACAATTATTTTCAAATAAAAAAGATTAAAACTAAGGTAATTTGAGCAAATTACCACAGGAGTGTAATGAATATGATTAACGAAACATTAGTCGAGTTATCACGCTGGCAGTTTGCCGTGACCGCTTTATTCCATTTTCTTTTTGTACCCTTAACGATTGGGATGACTTGGATTCTATTTATCATGGAAGCGGTTTTCGTGATGACTGGACGCGAAATTTATCGTGATATGACCAAATTCTGGGGTAAGTTGTTTGGCATTAATTTTGCCATTGGTGTTGCGACTGGGCTAACCATGGAATTCGAGTTTGGTACTAATTGGTCTTATTACTCTCATTATGTCGGTGATGTCTTTGGTGCGCCATTGGCGATTGAAGGTTTGATGGCCTTTTTTCTTGAGTCGACTTTTGTTGGGATGTTCTTCCTCGGTTGGGACCGATTATCTCGTCGCCAGCATTTGGCCGGGACTTTGTTGATGGCTTTGGGAACCAATTTTTCTGCATTATGGATTTTAATTGCTAACGGTTGGATGCAAAATCCAGTGGGCAGCGAATTTAATTACTTAACCATGCGAATGGAGTTGGTTAGTTTCTCTGAGATTATTTTTAATCCGGTGGCTCAAGTTAAATTTATTCATACGGTGGCCGGTGGTTATGTCGCTGGTTCCATGTTTGTGCTTAGCATCAGTAGTTACTACTTATTAAAAGGTCGTGACATTGCTTTTGCCAAACGATCTTTTTCTGTGGCGGCCGGTTTTGGTGTTGCGGCGATATTTTCGGTTATTTTACTCGGTGACGAATCGGGCTATGAAGTAGGTGAAGTACAACGAGTTAAACTGGCGGCGATTGAAGCTGAATATCACACCGAACCCGCACCCGCCGCTTTTACTTTAGTTGGTTTTCCAGATGATGAAGCCATGGAAACCCATTATGCGATCAAAATCCCTTATGCCTTGGGGATCATTGCAACCCGTTCACTAGACGAAGAAGTGATGGGATTAAGTGATTTAATGAAGCTGCATGAGCCACGGATCCGTAATGGCATGATTGCTTATGGTTATTTGGTCAAACTACGAAGTGGTGAGGAAACGCCAGAGAATATCGCTGGATTTAACCGGACTAAGCAAGATCTTGGTTATGGCCTCCTGCTTAAGCGCTATACCGAAAATGTGGTTGATGCCACAGAAGCACAAATTCAACAAGCAGTAAAAGACTCAATCCCGCAAGTTGCTCCAGTGTTTTGGGCGTTTAGAATGATGGTTGGTTCTGGCATGGTGATGTTAGTCTTATTTTTATTAGCATTTTACTTTAATGCTCGACGTCAAATTGAACAAAAGCGCTGGTTGTTAAAAGCTATTTTATACGCTTTACCTCTACCTTGGGTTGCGATTGAAACCGGTTGGTTTGTTGCTGAATTTGGTCGTCAGCCATGGGCGATTAGTGAGATTCTACCGACCTTCCTAGCGACCTCTGATTTAGCGGTTAACGATGTATTATTTTCATTAGTCGCCTTTATCGTGGTTTATGCAATCTTATTTGTGATTGAAATGTGGCTGATGATTCGTTTTGCCAAAATGGGACCGAGTGCATTACACACTGGCCGTTATCATTTTGAGCAGACACCCGTTGTTAATACTGGCTTACGTCATCAAAGCGCTTAGGGAGCAAAATTATGTTTGATTATGAAACGTTAAAATTTTTATGGTGGGCAATCATTGGGTTTTTACTGATTGGTTTTGCTATTACTGATGGTATGGATATGGGCGTTGGCGGGTTATTACCCTTTGTCGCCAATAAAGATGTTGAACGCCGTGTGGTTATTAATACCGTTGGCGCGCATTGGGACGGCAATCAAGTGTGGTTTATTACTGCGGGAGCCTCGTTATTTGCTGCATGGCCAATGGTTTATGGCGCCGCGTTTAGTGGCTTCTATTTTGCGATGATGCTGACATTATTTTGCTTGTTTCTCAGACCATTAGCTTTTGACTACCGCAGTAAAATAGATTCACCGCGCTGGCGAAATAACTGGGATTGGGCCTTGTTTGTGGGCTCGATGGTACCACCCTTAGTGTTTGGTATCGCCTTTGGTAATTTGCTCCAAGGTGTACCATTTAGTTTTGATTTTTTGATGCGAGTGACTTACACCGGATCGTTCTTCGCATTGTTTAATCCTTTTGCACTGCTTAGTGGTGTCGTGAGTGTATCAATGGTGCTGATGCATGGTTCTACTTGGTTGGTGATGAGAACTGATGAGCAAGTGGCAGCACGGTCAGCCAATATTGGCGGCATTGTTTCACTCGTATTACCGGTATGTTTCATTCTTGCTGGGATCATGATTTGGCAGTCAATCGATGGCTATGTGGTCATCAGCACGCTAGATAAAATGGGATTGGCCCAGCCTACGACTAAAACCGTGACGACAGTTGCTGGCGCTTGGCTTAATAATTTCAACGGCAATCCTAGTCTTTGGTTAATTCCAATCACTGCGATAGTGATGTCATTATTGGTGACTTTGTTGATGAGAATAAAGCAAAAGACCACCTTAACGAAAGCCTTAGCTTTTGTAGCCAGTTCTTTGGCTAGTGCTGGGGTTATTTTAACCGCCGGTGTCGCGATGTTCCCCTTTGTTATGCCATCAAGCAGTGTACCTGATCATAGTTTATTGATGTGGGATACCGTGGCTAGTGAAACGACATTAGGGTTAATGTTTGTGGTAGTTTCGATATTTATCCCGTTGATTCTGGGCTACACCATTTGGTGTTATACCAAGATGTGGCGTACTGTCACTATTGCTGAAATTGAACAAAACAGCCATTCGGCTTATTAAGACAAGAGGAATATATTATGTGGTATTTCAGTTGGTTATTAGGTGTTTTATTGGCAGTTTCATTGGGGATTATTAACGTGATGTGGTACGAAATGGAACAGCATGTTGATAACGTCGCTAAAGATCAACATGGCGATGACTGATCCCGAACAGACACCAGATCCTAAGCTATTAAATCGCTGGCTAAAAACACAAAAAGCCAGCGCTAATGGTCGGCTAAGTAAGGCGATAGCGCTGGGCTCAATCAATGGGATGTTGATGATCGGACAAACCGCATTATTGGCTTTTATCATCAATAATATGGTGTTTGTTCAACAAAATGTCAGCATGGCGTTGGTTGGGGTTATTGGGATTATTGTTCTTCGTGCCGTACTTGGCTATTATTCAGAATGTTATAGCCGCCGCGGTGCAATGGCGATTCAAAGTGATCTCCGCTCGCAATTATTAAAGCGATTATTCCAGCTTGGGCCTGCGTATACCCAACAACAGGGTAGCGCTAAGCTGTCACATTTATTACATCAGGGCGTTGATTCACTAGAAGATTATTTTGCGGGTTACTTGCCTATTGTTGCCTATTGTTCGGTTATTCCCAGTGCCATATTGATCGCCGTGTTCCCGATTGATTGGAAGTCGGGGTTAATATTATTGTTAACAGCACCAATGGTGCCGTTTTTTATGATTTTGATTGGTCATAAAGCGCAACATCTCAACCAACTACACTGGGCGAAATTGTTACGAATGAGTAGTCATTTTCTTGATATTATTCAAGGGTTGACCCAGCTTAAAATTTTTAATGCCTCACGTCGTGAAATCAAAGCAGTCAAAGCCATCAGTGATGATTATGGTGATCAAACCATGGACATACTAAAAATTGCTTTTTTATCGTCGTTTTTTCTTGAATTCTTAGCCTCAATCTCCATTGCTCTAGTCGCGGTTATCCTAGGCTTTAGGCTTTATTATGGCAATGTCGATTACTTACTCGCTTTATGGGTTTTACTATTAGCCCCTGAATTTTACCTACCTTTTCGTCAACTTGGCGCGCAATATCACGCAAAAATGGCAGGCGTTAGTGCCGCTGCTGATATGGTTGAAATTTTTAATCAACCCGAGGTTAATTCGCAGATATCGGTTTTTAATGCACCTTTTACTATTGAATTCAAACAAGTTAACTTTGCTTACGCGGGTCGTGTCAGTACATTAAGCAATATTAATTTAACCCTAAATACTACGGGTCTTTATGCCATTATTGGTGAGAGTGGCGCGGGAAAATCGACCTTAATCGATTTGATGTTAGGCTTTAACTTTCCTGCTGATGGTGAGGTATTAATCAATAATGAGCCGCTCAATGCCACTAACCGTGATGCTTGGTTAAAAAATTGTGGTTGGATCGCGCAGCAAGGGCATATCTTTTATGGTTCGCTAGCTTTTAATGTGGCGATGAGTGAAGACTTCGATCCACAACGGATGGAACATGCTTTACAACAAGCGGGATTAAGTGATTTTGTTGCTCAGTTACCCTTGGGCATTAATAACCACGTCGGTGAGGGCGGCGCAGGGTTATCCGGTGGCCAAGCACAGCGTTTAGCGTTAGCGCGGGCATTTTATTTACAGCCGGAGGTCTTGATTTTGGATGAACCGAGTAGTCATCTTGATTGGGATACGGAGCAACTTGTTAGCGCCGCGATAAACCAATATGCTCAAGATCATTTAGTGATTGTGATTGCTCATCGTCTTAATACGGTGATTGCAGCCAAAGAGATTATCGTGTTGTCTCAAGGACAAATCATTGAGCAGGGTAATCATCAGCAATTATTAGCACTTAATGGTTATTATGCCGATTTAATTAATTTACCAACGACTGAGGAGCAAGCGTAATGACGGTATTTCTACGGTTATTAGCCTTGCTTAAGCCGCAGTTACCCTTGATGCTATTGGGCGCACTTTTAGCGGTTATCACTGTACTTGCTAATATCAGTTTGTTGGCCGTATCGGGCTGGTTTATTACTTTAATGGCCATTGCGGGTACCACTGGCACTAGTGTGAATTATTTTACCCCAGCAGCGGTGATTCGTTTTTTAGCCATTGTTCGTAGTGCGGGTCGTTATGGCGAGCGACTATTAACCCATCGTGCAACGTTCAATGCCCTAGCTCAATTACGTTATTATTTTTATCAACAACTTGAACCTTTGTTACCCTATTATCGATTAGAGTTACGATCCGGTGATTTACTGGCACGACTACAGCAAGATATTGACCAGCTCGACAATTTTTATTTACGGGTCTTATTACCGATTATTGTAGCCGTGATTAGTGTGCCTATTGTCTGTTTCAGCCTCGCGCTGATTTCGCCAACAGTGGCATTAATCATGATGGTGGCATTTTGTTTGGTCGGATTGATATTGCCATTGTTGAGTTTTTATCTGGCGCGCGATACCGGTGCTGAAAAATCGGATCTGGAAAGTCGACTAAAATTAGAATTAGTGACTGGCTTTGGCGCAATTAGAGAGTTGTTGGTTTATCAAATGGTTGGTGCCTATCACACGAGCGTTAGCAAAATCTCCCGTCAGTTTTATCAATTACAATACCGGTTAGTTAAATATAATGCTGGATTGAGCGCCGTTACTTTTTTAATTACCCATTTTTCGGCATTGGCTTGCTTGCTCTATTTAGCGCCAATGGTGATGCAGGGAACAATCGATCCTAAAGTTGTTGTTGCGGTGACCCTACTTATTTTGGTTAGTTTTGAAACGGTAATGACGCTGCCGTTGGCATTACAGATATTACCTCATACTTTAGCGAGTGCGACGCGGCTATTTGAACTGATTGACCGCAAGATCCCATCAATTCCAGCAACCACGCCACTAGTATCTGGTGCTATTGTGTTTGATGACTTCGGTTTTCATTATCCAAACCAAGCTAAGGCCAGCTTGTCTGAAATAAATTTAACCATAGCGCCGGGCGAAAAAGTGGCAATTATTGGTGCTAGCGGCGCGGGTAAATCAACCTTAGTCAACCTGCTAATGGGATTTTGGCCGACTAGTGGCTTAACCATTGCTGGCCTAGATTTAGCGCTAATTGAACGTGAGTCATTACGTGACCATATTGGATTGATGAGTCAGCAAGGACACATATTTGATGCCACAGTTGGCGATAACTTACGCTTGGCAAATTCGCAAGCTAGCGAACAACAAATGCGTGGGGCCTGTGATAGTTCCGGCTTGTTGGAATTTATCGATTCATTACCGCAAGGTTTTGATACTTGGCTCGGTGAGACTGGCACGGGATTGTCTGGTGGACAAATGCAACGACTCCAATTAGCGCAGCTATTGTTGCGCCCGGCTCAAGTACTCATTCTTGATGAGCCCACCAAGGGGTTAGATCGCTTGAGTGAAAAGTTAATGATGACTAAGTTACTGACCCATGTTCAGCAACAGCAGCAAAGCTTAATTATCATTAGTCACAAGCCACTAATGTTACAAAAAATGGATAAGATAATCGTGATGTCAGAGGGAAAAATTATTGCGCAAGGTAATCATCAGCAGCTGGTGCAATCAAATGAATATTACCGCCAGCTACTGAATTATTTTTAACTTTATTTTACTAACCCCATGCAATTCGCATAATAAGTCGTGGTGGCTGGCCAATCAGCAAATACACCCATCACTCCGACTTGTTGTGCTAGCACATCGAGTAAAACCAATTGATCACTGTCTTTTGTGATGACGTCTTTAATTGATTTGTAATACCAACCGCCGCCATTCGCTAATGGTCCAGAACGCTCTAAAGTCCAAGTGATAATATTCAGTCCGGCTGCTTTGGCCGCTTTGGCGTAGGCCGATGGTACAATTTTATCGTTTTCAACCGTGACTAAAAACCACATTGGCGGCGCGATAATTTTGATATTTTTGGCGGCTAACTCGTCCATTGTTGGTGACCAAGTTTGTTGATCATTAGGGTTGAAATCATCGAGATCGTAACGACCATCGAGGTAAACCGCCTGTGGCGCAAACTCACTGTTATTAGCAATCCAATATTCAATATCGGCAAGGTTAAATGATTGTGGATATACTTGAGAAGCATCAACTCCAGCGTCGGTATATTCAGCCAGCATTTGTGCCGCGTAATCTTGTTGGCTGTAAGTGCCTTGAAATGGCATCTTCATGCTAGGCGCTTTTAACTCCGGCGTCATTTTAACCCCTAATGATTTAAATAAGGCGATACTTTCCTTATGGCTCATCACCGTGCCCGATGAACTGTATAAATCTGTACGCCAATCTGGCGTTCCTTTTAAAAACTGCTTAACCGTTGTAGCACTGGGATCTGATGCGTCCATTTTGGCGCTTAAGGTTTTAAATTCAGCCAAAGTAATATCTGAGGTACAACAGGTTGCACTGGCGCTAATGCCTTGGTCTGGATCGGCAGGGTTAAACGGGCTGCTGCATTTACTGGACAGCTCAGGGATCGTCAAAATATTCGTGGTGGTGGCTAAATCGCATTGCGAATGACGACAAACTAATTCCTTATCTAGGGTAAAGGTGACATCACATTCAATGATCCCTGCGCCCATTCGCGCGGCGGCTAAATAGGATTCTTTACTGTGCTCGGGAAATTGCATGGCAGCGCCGCGATGACCAATGGAAAAATCACTGCGATAAAAAGGTTTATCAGCACATTGTTGTAAGGCTGTTTTTAGTTCACTTTCGGCTAATCCATCGACTAAAAACTGTGGTCGTACGCCGACTTTAGCCAGTACTTTGTTCGGTTGTTCGGTCGTTGGTTCAGTGGGTGACGAATCGTTATCACTACAAGCCACGGTCGTTAGTCCGATGGCAAATATTAACGGTAATCTTAATTTAATCATTGTTATACCTCTTTAATTAAAAACAATGGCTGCAATATAACAAGACGCCATGACACCTTGGTGACAGATATAAAGCAGAGCGGTCCGTTGAGCTAACAACCGGACAGTCGTGGACAGTTAAAGTGTCCACACGGACACTTTATATCATATGAAATTATAATTATCATCTTAAAAACATAAGGTTATTTTTTGGCATGTAAGGTGCAACTGACTAATCACTTACCTACAATAAAGAGCTTAGCTGATGATTAACGAACCGACCGGACAAGATCAAATAATTGTAGAACCAACCCGCCAACGGTGGAAAACAGTCGGTGCTGTTGCCTTTACATTATCATTAGCAATTTGGCTGGCGCGACCAACATTGACTCAGTGGCTTGATGGTGTGAAGTCGGTTGATGCGGCAAAAATTATTAGTGCCGAAGTCTTTAAAGGAACATTAATCCGTGATGTTGCAGTGACTGGGAAATTAGTTGCGGCCAATGCTCCAACGCTATATAGCAGCGAATCAGGCCAAATTACGTTACTAGCAAAGCCTGGCGATAGCGTGATAGAAAATGACATTGTGGCGACATTAGCGAGCCCAGAATTAATGGCGAAAATAGCTCAGCAACAAGCAAAACTTGCAAGTTTAAAGATTAATGCTAATCGTGGCTTGTTAGTTGATAGCGAAGCACAACTTGATTTAGAGCGTCGCCTTGATACCGCAAAATTGCGCTTAAATGCCAGCAAGCGTGAGTTAAGGCGGGCGATGCTTTCTTATCAAAAACAAGTGATCAGTGAACTTGATTTTGTCACGGTGCAAGATGCAAAAATCGAAGCTGACTTATTGTATCGGCATGCTGAAAAACGGGTTGAATTGGCCAAAAAACGCTTGAATTTTGAAAACCAAACGCGAGAGTTTGCGGTTAAAAGTCAACAGTTAGTCCTTAATGAACTTCATCGTCGTCAGCAACTACTTGCTATTCGAGCTCCGGTTGCTGGCGTAATAGGTAGCTGGTTAGCTCAGCAAAAAGAACAGGTTGCTAAGAGCCAAGCTATTTTAACCGTGGTTGATTTAAGTGAATATCAGGCCCAATTGATGGTTCCAGAATTTTATGCCGACGATTTAGGCATTGGCTTGACGGTTAATCTCAATATTGGCGGTAATGTCTTCGTAGGTACAATCAGCTCTGTGTCTCCTGAGGTGAAAAGCAATCAGGTGATGGTACGAGTTAATGTCGTGCCCGATGCCACGGTTAAGCTGCGTCAAAACCAACGACTAAATGCACGGATCGAATTTGAAAAGAAAACCGACGTATTAATGGTGAAACGAGGTGCCTTTTTAACGTCAGGCGCAGGTCAGTCTGCTTTTGTCATTAACGACGATCAGTTGGCAAGGGTCCAGGCCATTAGTATTGGCTCTCAAAGTGTTGAATTTATCGAAATAACCTCTGGCTTGCGTACCGGTGATCGCATTATTACTTCCGATTACAGCGAGTTTCAACAACATCAAACAATTAAAATTAGACAGTAAAAATCATTCAATAATAATGACCAGAATTAGGAAAAACACTATGTTAAAAATGAATAATATCAGCCGAATTTATCGCAGTGACACCATTCAAACTCATGCGTTGCGTGATTTTAGTTTAACCGTCAATTCCGGAGAGTTTGTCGCGGTGACTGGGCCATCTGGTTCGGGTAAGTCGACTTTTTTAAATGTTGCTGGTTTGCTCGATGGTTTCGATCAAGGCAGTTATGAACTCGATGGCGTTAATATTAAAGGGCTTAACGATGATCAATTATCGCGCTTACGTAATGAAAAGATTGGTTTCATTTTTCAAAGTTATAATCTCATTCCCGACTTTAACCTTTTTGATAATATTGATATGCCATTACGTTATCGGGGATTTAACGCTAAAGAGCGCAAGCGACGTATTACTAATGCATTAGAACAAGTGGGATTATCGAGTCGCGGTAACTATTTACCGAGTCAACTGTCCGGTGGTCAGCAGCAGCGCGTTGCTATCGCAAGGGCGTTAGCGGGGGAGCCTAAGATCTTATTGGCCGATGAACCGACCGGTAATCTCGACTCGTTAATGGCGCGCCAAGTGATGGACTTATTACATCAGCTAAATCAAGAAGGTAGCACCATTATTATGGTAACTCACGATCCTGATCAGGCACGAGCGATTGGTCGTAATATCCAAGTGATTGATGGCCAAATTACCGATCACAGCATTTATGCCCCGATGACAGACAATGCCATCATTGAAGTTAGCGCTTAAGGAATCGAGATGGACATGTTTCGCTACTACCTAAAATTAAGTTTACGTAATCTGATGGCTAATCGGTTATTTTTCTCGTTAATGATCACCACATTGGCCGTTGGTGTGGGAGTTTTTCTCGCTAATATTGCGATTATTAAGACCATGACGAACGATCCGCTGCCTAATAAAAGCGACAGAGTGTTTAATGTCAGCTTTAATATTTGGCCGAATAATAATCCTTCCGCTAAATTATTGCCAATAATGCGCTATGACGACGCAATGCATCTGCTAAAAAATGACATTGCGACTCACAGCATGATCCATTATCAATCTCAGGTTTATACTCGTGCGATAGACTCAAAAACATTGAGCCGTGTTAAAGCCAAAGTTAGGGCGACCACGCCCGGGTTTTTCCCTTTAACTGATGCGCCCTTTGCCTTTGGTGGCAGCTGGAGTGATGACTATGCCACTCAGGTTGTGTTGGGGCATCGCATGAATCAACAACTGTTTGGTGGCGGTAATAGCGTCGGTAAAGTGATTGATGTGGAAGGGAAGCCTTTTGAAGTCGTTGGAGTACTTAAAGCATGGCAACTTAAGCCGCTGTTTTATCATCCGGGCAATGACCAAGCATTTGAAGTAATTGATGATATTTTCGTGCCAATCGAAACTGCCATTAATAATAGCTGGGTAGTGCAGGTGCAGAGTAGGTCGGCGGAGCGAATTGATTCGGTGTCTGAAACCCGTGGTAAAAATCATTTCTTTATTCATGCCTTTGTTCAGCTCGATCGACCGGCACAAAAAATTGCGATGCAGAATTATCTTGATGATTACTCAATATTACGTCAACAGGGTGGGGAATTTTTACGTGAAAATGATAATAGGTTGCTGGATGTTAATCAGTGGCTTGAACTTAATAAAGTGGTTGACGAACGAATGTTAGCGTTTGGTTTAGCAACCTCACTATTTTTAGCAGTCTGTATCTTTAATGCCAGTAGCCTGTTGTTGGCGCGATATCACAGCGCTCGATTTGAAACCGGATTACGCCGAGCACTGGGTGCACGAGTGAAAGATATTTTCTATCAAGGGTTAGTCGAAAGCACGGTCATAGGCATCTGTTGCGCGATATTAGCGTTAATTTTTGGTTGGATTTTTCTTAAACTATCGCTACGGCTGTTTCCAGATCTTGAACATATCAGCGACATCGATGGTTCGCTAATGTTGACCGGTGTTGCCATTGCGATGCTAACGTCTTTTGTCAGTATGATCTATCCACTGTTAAAATCTTGTCACGGCTCTGTGTCAACCACGTTGAAATAAGGAAAGACTATGAATATTAAAGCGTTAATTAAATCCTTACGACTGCGTAAGTTTGCCACCGGTTTATTGTTATTACAGTTAAGTTTAACCATAGGTCTGATGGTCAACACCGTCATTTTAACCAGTTCGGCGATGGACAAATTGAATAATCCGTTACGATTTGATGTTGAAAGCTTAGTCAGCATCGATCTAGTTCCGACTTCAGGAGCGTTTAGAGACCCCGATTACTATCGTTCAATCACCCAACAAGATATTGCTAAAATTAGTGCATTAGAAGGCGTGATTAGTGCGGCTCATTATAATCAATTACCGATCCAGCGAGGGGGTTGGAATGGTAATTTACAGCCTGCTGATTTTCCTGATGATGGCGTACTGCCAAAATATTTAAACTATGTTCCCCAATTTTTTAGTAGTGAGATTGGGCTTGAAAACCTCGGGGTTGAAATTGTTGCGGGTCGTGCCTTAACGCAGAGCGACGATGTTACCAATGATTTTTATCACGGAAATCGTGATGAGATAGAACAAAATATTATTGTGACAGAGTCACTAGCCAAAGCGGTGTTTCCTGATAAGCCAGCACTTGGTGAGTTAACCAATAATGGTCGCATCGTCGGCATTGCTAAAGATTTTGTGGTTAGCCCGACACATCCTGGTGACACTCAATTTTATGCAATGTTTGGCAATTTCATGTACTCAAAAGCAGATTATACCCAACATTACATTATTAAAGTAAAACCGGGGTTTGTTGAGCAAGTTCAATCACAGCTGGCCGCAACCATTTTAGCAGTCCAGCCCGAACGAGATATTGTATTAGTGCAAAGTATGAGTGATCGTCTCAGTGAATTTTTTGTCAAAGACACTGGTCTCGCGAGTTTATTTGGGGTGTTATCGTTATTAATGATTGCGGTGACTGTGGTGAGTAGTTTTGCCCATGCTCATTTTCATGTCACCCAGCAGCGTAAATATATTGGGATTCGCCGTGCTCTTGGAGCCCGTAAAATAGACATTATTTGGTATGTGTTTAGTGAAAATTGGTTGATGACTTTTCTCGCCAGCATCTTAGGAATTGCTAGCGTGATTGGGCTAAATATAGGGCTAAGTCAGGTGATTACTATCGACAAACCAGACATCCTGTTATATTGCCTGTCAGTCTTGGTTATTTTTGTTTCGGGTTCGTTAGCGACTTGGCTACCAGCGTATCAAACCACCAAAATATCACCGGTGTCAGCAACACGCACATTGTAAGGGAACGCCATGAAGCGGATTTTAGTCATCGATGACAATCCAGATATATTAAATGCATTAGATTTATTACTGAGTCTGCACGATTATGCCGTGATCACGGCAAGCACGGTGAAAGACGCCGTACTTGCCGCCAACAATCAACAGCTTGACTTGATTATTCAAGACATGAATTTTAGCCAAGGCACCACCTCTGGTGCCGAAGGTAAGGAGCTGTTTTATCAACTTAAACAGATAACACCTGATACTCCAATCATTATCATCACCGCATGGAGTCAGCTTGAAACGGCAATTGAGTTAGTTAAAGCCGGAGCGACCGATTACCTACCTAAACCATGGGATGATGCTAAATTACTAACGATTATTGCCAATCATATAGTCAGCACTAAGGTTGGTACTGAAGTTGGCAATATGGCGAGTACACCAGTAGCGTCGAACCTGATTTATCAAAGCGATGAAATGCAGCAACTCATGGCGATGGCCGACAAAGTAGCTGTCGCTGATATTAGTGTCTTAATCAGTGGGGCTAATGGTAGCGGCAAAGAAAAATTGGCCGACTATATTCATCAACAATCTGGCCGTGCCACTCAGCCTTTTGTCAAAGTGAACATGGGAGCCTTGCCCAGTGAACTGATCGAAGCTGAGTTATTTGGAGCGGAGAAAGGCGCATTTACCGGTGCCAATACTACGCGACAGGGTCGGTTTGAGTTAGCCAATCATGGCACCATATTTTTAGATGAAATTGGTAATTTGTCACTGGCAGGGCAAATGAAATTGCTGCGGGTGTTACAAACTGGACAGTTTGAACGAGTGGGTTCCAGCGTAACGATACAGGTTGATGTGCGGGTGATTAGTGCTACCAATGCCAATTTAGCCCAAGCGATTCAAGCCGGAGACTTTCGTGAGGATCTTTTTTATCGCCTCAATGTCGTCGAATTGAAATTGTTACCACTGACGCAGCGTAGCGCCGATATTTTATTATTAGCTCATCATTTTATCGGTGATACCTATCAATTATCTCAGGCTACGCAGCAGGCATTATTGGCTTATCCCTGGCCGGGTAACGTGCGAGAGCTTGAAAACATGTGTCAACGGGCCTTAGTCTTTAGCACTGAGGCTTTACTACAACCTGAGCATTTCTTTAGTGATGTGATCCATCATCAAATTGAAACCGAAATACTTGATGAATCAACCATGTTACAGACCGTTCTTGATCGTCAACAATGGATTATCGCGCGTGCCGCCAGCGAATTAGGCCTAAGTCGGCAAGCCTTATATCGACGGATCGAAAAATATCAGCTAACCCCTAAGGGATCTGAATGAAAACTACCATGGTGTTAGTTATTGCGCAGTTAGGTTTATTATTGATGATCTATCTGTTTGGGGCTCAACAACCATGGTTGGTGCTTAGCGCGATAAGCTTAACAGCCATAGTAACTTATATATTATTGAACCGAGCCAACAAACAGCAACGTCAGCTATTTTTAGCCTTAGAACATGGGCTGCAAAGCCTGAGAGACAATGATTTTTCGGTCGGGATTAATGATGATGTCGCGAGTCAATCACATCGCCAACTTATCGATGCTTTTAATCAAACCAGTGAAAAATTACGTGACGAGCGCCAGCATATTTATCAACGTGAAATGTTGTTAGACAAGGTGCTAAATGCCTCACCCATGGTGATGGTGTTGGTCGATCAACGTGGCAAAATTGTGTTAACAAATCATGCGGCGCAACAGACATTTAATTTAACAGGAGCGATGATTGGCCGGGACTGGGCGCAACTGGTTAACGCACTGGCGATTGAATTTCAAAATGCCTTAGCCAGCCAAGGTGAGTCTATTTTTAGTTTAATAGATCAACAGGGACAGCAGCAGGCCTGGCATGTTGCCTGTTCAACATTAACGATTCATCAGGCGACTCATCATCTGTATTTACTGAAAACAATCACCCAAGAGTTATCCAAACAGGAAGTGACGACCTGGAAAAAAGTGATTAGCGTTATTAGTCATGAGCTTAACAACTCAATGGCACCGATTAGCTCGATGTGTCATAGCGGTGAGTTATTGGCAAAAAACTTAAATGAACCACGCTTAAATCGGGTGTTTAGTACCATTAGTGGCCGAGTGAACCACTTAAATGAGTTCATTAAAGGTTACGCCAGCCTAACTCGCGTTAAAGAGCCAAAAAAATCATTGATTAGTTGGCCTATCTTGATCGAACAATTGCAAACCCTCTATCAGTTTGAATTGCTATCACCGTTACCGACCGCCAGTGTTTATGCCGATGTCGCGCAAATAGAACAAGTGCTTATCAATATTTTGAAAAATGGTCATGAAGCCGATCCACAAGGAAATATAACCTTAAGCTTTGCTGCTCACCCTGATTATTTAGGTTTGGAAATTTGTGATAATGGTAGTGGCATGTCAGCAGAAGTGATTCAAAATGCGCTACTACCTTTCTACTCCACCAAGCATTCCGGCACCGGCGTTGGCTTGGCATTATGCCGCGAAATTATCGACGGTCATCAAGGCAAATTAATCTTTAATAACCGCAGTGCTGGTGGGCTAAGCGTATCGGTGCTGCTGCCTTATTAACTCCGCTTTTTAATACACATATAATAAGCCCAAGCGATTAACAACAATTGTAATGGTGCGCGAATGAGTAAATACATCGGTCCCGATTGATGTCCACCAAGACCAACACTATTGATGGCTGCGTAGATATTGGCAGGGAAAAACACAATAAAGATCAGAATCGCCAATTGAGCAGCGGTCCGTTGCAGCTTAGGAATAAATAATGCAATGCCAACAGCTAACTCCAACACGCCAGTTAAGTAAATAATAGCCAGCCGATAAGGGAGCCAAGGTGGTAGCATTTCAACCATACCACCTGCTTTTATCGCGTGCCCCAAGCTAAAGAACACAAAAGCGATACCCAATCCCCAGCAGGCATATTTATTGATATTTAATGGCTTATTTTTAATTCTAGAGATGATGTAAGCAATCAATAATGGACTGGCTAATATCGTTAAAATAATGACTAGCGTTATCATAAATACCTCGTTAACCAATAACTCGATCACCATGGCTGGCAGGGTTGAGGTGACGGCGATAATCAACACACCAGATTGTCGATTACTGAGTTGATACGCGACTCCTGCGGCGATTTAACTAAATGCCAGCTATCACTATTATTGCCCCACGGGTCATGTTCTGCTGATTTTATCGATATGACCGACAAGTTATTGCCAAGCAATAGTATTGAGAGATTGATCATAGCGGATTAAATCATTTTGTACATAATGTATTTATGTTTTTCTTGAGGGTGTTAATGATGTGGAAAGTGAAAGTAATTGCAATTCCTAGTAGTGATTTTTTAGCACACAAACCTATCTCACTGTATTTTCGTGACGCATTAATGTCACAGCAGCAGCTAGAACCAGAGAAAATACAAATCAATATATTTTCTCACATGCCGCAATGGGTTGATTGGTTGATGACGTCACGCAACCTGATTGTTGGTATTTTTGGTTTTGAAGTGGCGGTTGATTCATTCGCGCCTAACAATGAAAACAAACCGTTAGAGATAGGGGATCCTGTAGGTTTTATGACGGTTATCCATCGTGATGAGCATCAAATAGTGAGTTTTTCGGAAGATAAGCACATGGAGTTTTATATGTCAGTTTCAACCTTTGTGAATAAAAAACTTGGATTGGTCGAATATATGTCACCGCAATTATTCCTTTTCATTGGTTAATTGCACACACGATCTTTAATAATGCGGTCAAGAATGAGCGAATATGAAAACTACCATAAGTAACCAACAACAATGGCTAAAGTTTGCCTTAAAACAATTAGTGAAGCATGGTCCTAATCAATTAACTATTGCTAAGTTATGCGACGCCAAGGGAGTGACGAAGGGATCCTTTTATCATCATTTTAACAACAGGCAGCAATTTATCGAAAGTTTGATGGAATATTGGTATCAACAAATGACGGTAAATTTCATCGCTTAAGCTAACAGCGAAGCTGAACCTTTACAGCGATTAGAAAAACTAGATCAAGTGATCATGGGGGCAGATATTGAAGCCGAAATGCATATTCGTGCGTGGGCGTTAACAGAGAAAGCTATTATTTCGCACTTTGAGAAAATAGATCAGCAGCGCCGAGCTTACTTACAGCAGTGCTGCACCGAACTAGGAATGGAGCCAATGTTGGCCCAAGATGTGGCGATGATCGCCTATACTAATTTTTTAGGCATGCAGCAACTTTATCCTAAGCCAAGCCTTGAAACAGCAAAGCGGTTAGGGGAACTTTCGTTTAATAAATTCGTTAAGGAACTATGATGAATTATACCAAATATTATGGCTATTTACTGATGGTCACAGGCGTGATCCATTACTTAATTGGTTTGGTAATGGATTGGTCAACATTGATTGACATGCATCACAGTGGTTGGTTTTCTTCGACCATTGTTGATGATCACATGCTATTTGACCGTGAAGCTATCCTATGGTTTTTAACATTGGGCGCTTTCTGGATTATATTTGGTTGGACATTACAAAAAATGATTGAGCAAGATTTTAAAATACCAGCATCATTAGGTTGGGGCTTTATTGCGATTGCCTTGATTATTATCGTACCTGCCTCAGGCGCTTACCTATTTTTGAACCAAGGGGTATTAATTTTAATCGCTGATAAAGTTACTTACTCTAGCACAAAATTGACCGAACCAACTCGGTCTAACATGGCATAGTTAGTTTAATGAACTACGCCTATACTGTTAAAAAAACACGGATACACCCAATACATTTTTCCTGTATTGATTGTTGGAGAAGCACAATGAAATATATAACATCAGTCATTGCAATAGTGTTAATTTTCCTAAGTTTTAAGGTTGATTCGAAGCAAAATATATTAGCTAGACACGTGCATATTGAACTATCGATGGCAGATCAAAAAGTATATGGCTTTGATGAAATGCTGTTTACTGCTAAGTACAAAAATGTCGGAAGTTCCCCTATCATCATTGGGACTGATAAGTTACCTGATGATATCGGTAACTTAAATTTTAAAGTCTTTTATGCAGGAAAGTGGCTTAAATATAAGGGGATAAAACTAAAAAGAAACCCATATTACCAACAAACGATTACACTGAACCCAACTGAAACCATTGAAATTGAATTTTCTTTAGATGCCAAATTTATCCTTTATAATATTGGTTCTTATAAGGTTCGTTTTTATCCTGATGTGGTAGGCTTGGCGAATAAAAGTATTAGACGTGCGATTAATTATGCAGAAATCTCATTTGAGGTGTTAGAGAATAGAAAAGAATATTTAATTCAAAATCAACCGCTCTCGTTGCCGAGTCAAATAAAAAAATGGCAAGAAAAGTCAAAGCATTAGGGAAAGCTAGTCGTTCATCAAGGTTAAGTGCTAGAGCTACCTTAGTACTTTACTTACCAGCTAAAACGCAACAATAACCACTTTTTGTTGATTTTAAATTGTATTTTATTCGCATATTATTAAAGTTAGCTGTAAATATTTCCACCAAAAATACGGAATGTTACAGCCTAATATAGGTTTTATGTTTCACAACCAAAGTTAGGTGTAATCTGGATTATGGATAAATGCTACGAAGGACTCGATCTTTATAATTTTTGGGAAGAAAGCGAGTACGCCGAAAAAGAGTATGTTTGTGAGCCCTTAACTGATGAATTGGTACAAGAGATAGAAAATGAGTTAGGTTATAAATTACCTAGTTCATACATCGAACTCATGAAAATTCAAAATGGAGGCTTTCCTAAAAATACAGCCGTGCCATGTAATGAAGTTACTTCATGGGCTCAAGACCATGTCGCAATTACAGGTCTTTTGGGTATTGGAAAAAATAAAGATTGGTCTCTTTGTGGAGGGATTGGCAGCCAGTTTATGATCGACGAATGGGGATATCCCGAGATTGGAGTGTACATTTGTGATTGCCCATCAGCTGGCCATGATATGGTTGCCCTCGATTATCGAGAATACGGTAAAAATGGCGAACCTGAGGTTGTACATGTAGACCAAGAAAATGATTATAAAATCACATTTCTAGCTTCTACTTTTGAGCAGTTTATAAAGTCTCTTAAACATGATGAGGATTATGAGTAAGTTAAAAAATAACAAGAGACTATGGTATAAATTATCCACCATTTCCCATACAAAACCTAATCCCTAAACCACCATTGGCACGATAAACCCTATGGCGCTTTGTGCCCCGTTAGCAATTTTTTTAACTCGCTAACGCGCAAAAGCGATAGCGCCTCAATAAAGATATAGAAGCGGTCAGGATGTTTTCAATATATTATTCTAATGAATAATTAACTGAAACCACTCACCTGGCTGACTGGAGTATCAACTTGACGTATTTCCACCGTTAATACAGAAATTTTCCGCCTTTCTACAGAATAATAATTATCAACAAACACATAACTAATTGATTTTAACTAAGGGTAATAGTATTTTATTCACTATTATAAATAGTCGGCTGAAAATATTCCTGCCAGAAATACGGAATATTTCGGCTTAATCACGCTGTTATGTTTCAGTTGAGAATTGAGCAATGATTAAAGATTTCAAATTAAAGCCAGAAGAGATTAGCGATATCGCAGTTGGATACGGTGGATGTATTGCAACCGACATGATAACAGTCCACGGCAAGAAAGTCGGGTATATGTACCGCGATGAGCCAAACAATGAAATGGATAGTGGTTGGCGTTTCATGTGGGGCAAGGAATCACAAAAGTACATGGATGAGCCTTCTAATCATACCGTTTATGACGTCAATACAATTGCGAACTATACTCCTGATATTAAGGAGTTTCTTGATGCACCATTTGGCTCAGCTTTTGAAAGAAATTCTGAAGGTAGACTTGTTGAAATTGAAGATTAAAAACATACAAGAGCCTAAACCAGACGGCTAAAGCTGTCACATTTTTTAGCAAAGAGACGCAAAAAACTGAGCCAGCACGCCGCAGGTTAGGTTGGCGTTGAGGCTGTAGAATTTATAAAAAATGAATATCGCAGAGAAAAAGTGCGTCATTTAGAATGATTTCTACAACTGTTTACGTTAAAACAACGCTAGACTTCACACAGGATCGTGTTTTTATGCGTAAATAAACTAAATTTTATAGGCTGTTTATCGTTAATGATAAATTCTACAGCCTCGTTATGTTTCTATAAGGTATACATCACAATGAACAAGTTTTTTTATATAGCCACTCTTTTATTAATACTAACAAACCCTTCACATGCGGATGTTCCTAAAAAGAACGCCTCTATTGAAAAAATGTTCTCAGTAATGGGAATTGATCGACAGCTAAAAGGTGGATTTGAAGCAATGTTACCCATTGTTGATCAAATATCTTCACAGTTGGAGCTTAATAAAGATGAAAAAGAAGAGCTCAAAAATATATATAGAGATTGGTTCCATAATGATATTGATAGCGATGCAATCGTATCGAAGATGGTTTATTTATATGCAGATAATTTTAATGAAAAAGAAATAAGTGAACTTATTAGTTTTTATGAAACCCCAACAGGACAAAAGTTTTTGAAAACGAGCCCAAAGTTAATGATGTTAGGTGCTCAAATTGGTATGGAAGAAGGGCAATTAAAACAACGTCTGTTACTAGAACGCTTAACACCATTTATGAAAAAACATAAGAAGTAGTTATGAAACTTAGTATATGAATTCGGCAAAAATAACAAATAAGAATAGGTGTTGCGTAGCCGACACCTTATTCGAGTGTTGGACAAGCCTGCAGCCCCATTTATATAGTAAATTGAAACAAGAAGGGGTCAAGTCACTTATTCTAATGAGACTAAGTGACTTGGCTCAACCTTCCATACAAAAGCTAATCCCAAAACTAACGTTGGCACAACTATTTTTAAGGCTTGCCCGTAGCGAGTTAGCAAATTTTTTAACTCGCTAACGCGCAAAAACGCCTCATAACATTCAATGTTGGTTGCACTCGATTCTGAATTTTTAAGATACATTTTCTAATGACGAATAAGCAGAAACTAGCATGTTTGATGAAATCTAAGAATCAATAACCTTTTTTTGATTTATTCCGGTCAATCCCAACTGGACACCTGATTCTGTAATTTTTCATAGTTGAATTAATCCGGCACTGCCGTATACTTGTTGTATGATATTTATAGAAACAAGTACATTCACAAAAATCTTACCCAGTTATCTTTCTGATGATGATTACCGTGGGTTACAATCGTACCTTCTACAAAAACCTGATGCTGGCGATATTGTTCGTGGTTCAGGCGGCGTAAGAAAAGTTCGTTGGGCTCCTTCGGGTCGTGGAAAAAGTGGTGGAGTACGCGCAATCTATTATTGGAAAAAATCAGAACATGAAATTTGGATGCTAACGATGTATAGCAAATCTGAAAGAGGCACAATTTCTGGTAACGTCTTAAAACAAATAGCGGAGGCAATCGATCATGAATAATCGCGATATTGGATTAGAAATCCTTGAAGGCTTAAATGAGATAAAACAATTCAAAAGTGGCAATGTCCAACTGAAAACGACTGAATTGTCTGAGCCATCTGAACCAAAAATTATCAGATCAAAACTTAAACTATCACAATCTGCATTTGCCGGTTTACTTGGCGTAAGCATGCGAACATTACAGGACTGGGAGCAAGGTCGTAGAAACCCTCAAGGTCCTGCAATAGCGCTTCTTCGTATTGCAGAACAGCACCCAGAAGTCTTTGCTGATCTGCACTAAAATATGTAATCAGGCATAGGGTTCTCCTCCAGTCCACACCCATTGTGCTGGTCTGCAATGGGCGGTTCATCTTCCGTAATGAATATTAATCCACGTTTGTCGTAGAACCGGGAACTACGGCACGGTTCTTTGCTGGTTTTTTTCGCAGGAAATAATAAATGGGGGCAGATCAACTTGATTGAATAGTGCCTATACAAAACCTAATCCCTAAGCCAGCAGTGGCACCAAAATTTCTATCGCTAACGCGCAAAAGTGAGTTAGCACCACAATAAAGATGTAGGAGCGGTCAGGTTTTTTCAATATATTTTCTAATGAATAATTAACTGAAACAACTCACTTGACTGGCAGAAGCATTAACTTCCCGTATTTCCACGGCTAATACGGAAAGTTCTGCCTTTTACAGAATAATAATTATC
>JABSRU010000055.1 GCA_013214965.1 Gammaproteobacteria bacterium | reverse complement strand
TTCGACAGGCTGTAAAAATCGTAACTCAGAGGCATAAAAAAATCCGATGATTGCAATCATCGGATTTTGATCTCATTGACTAAAAATGCAAGCAATTTAGTCTTAACTGATCTGCATTACCCACTACTGGGAGCTTTTTTTTGAGCTGGTTAGCAGGTACTACAGACCTAACTAACCTGAACTCGGGATAAAGTGCTTTGTATCAATATGACATATAAGATATTTTAATTTTAAGATCCTGAATTAAATTAAAAAACACTAATCTGTGCGACCCGATGACGAGATTTAGATGGGAATCAAGGCATTTTCACGAATAAATAGCTGGCTATTTCGAGTAAAAATAACGCTGATAACCATTTAAATAGCGTTATTGGGTAAAGTGTCTTATCCCGTGTTCAGGTTAACTAGCTATCTGATTTTTTTGCCCAAAGAATACACGACACTGCAATCGTTATTAAGACAAAAGGTGCTGATTGAGAAAACAATGCAACCAGAGTTTCAGATCTAAATACTGCTAGCGTAAAAGGAACCGCTAACATGACGACTGTCATAATTAAGAAAAGACCCATTTTTAGTTCTAGTTTTTTATTGCTTTCGGTGCGTTCGCTCATAATTTGATTAATCTCAAGTAATAGTTATTTAAATAAATTATAGGGGATTTAATTTTGCATTAATAGGTTCAACTACAGATAATGAAATGTTTAGCCTAAAAAAGAGACTGAGTTTTATGTAATAATTAGTCTAACCCTAAAATTATCTCCTAAGCTTAGATTATAAGATAAATTGATAACTGGGGGGGGTCATGACTTTTAAATTAGATGCAACAACCGCACAAAACAAACTTGATATGGCAAAAATTAACGTCGACTCCCTACGACTAGAAAATTTACCCCCTTCAATTTATCAAGCGATTAAAAATTCAGCCCAGCGTCATCAAAATAAAATAGCGATAGAGTATATTTTAGGTGGTGATTACAGCGACCCTAAAAACATTCCATGGCAAAAAAAAGCGCTATATTTAGCGGTTAAAGTATTTACCGGTAAAACCTATCCGCAACCCTATCGAACCGTTTCTTACAACGAGTTAGCAAATTCAATGACCCAATTGAGTAATACTTTAATTGCACAAGGACCCGTGCCGGGCAGTGATGTGGCAGCCCATGCCTCAGATAAAGTCCCCGTGTACAGCTATCATCAATTTGTCGCCAAACAGCGCACTGAACAATTGAACGTCACCTCACTAGAGCAACAAGATATTTGTGTATATTCTCATACGGGAGGAGCTACCGGCCAACCGAAACTGGCTAAGCATCGCGATTTAAATCAATTAACCAATACTGTCCAAGTCAACTTGATATCTCCGATAACACCAGAAGACAACAATAAGGTGGCATAGCTAAAATGGAACAACAAATAATATTAACTGAGCCACCGTCTAAAATCGGGTTATTTATTCGGGCGCTCAAACCCAAAAAAAACAACATCCACACGAGTGTATTACCTGATATTTGTTGCCAACTTAATAGCGTTGAAATAATTCAAAAGCAAGTCTTTATATTTAATAAAATATGTCTATTTAAACAGCCAGACAAAGTGGCAGCGAGTTTTATATTTATTTTAGCAGCCCCAGCAATAACGAGTGTTATCCTCCATCCTAGTTTTCCTTTTAAAGCCCTAGGTTCAATCCATCTCAGTAATGAAATCACGCAACACTCAACCATCGCCATCACTGATAAAATGGATTTCTCGGTTCACCTAACTCAATTAGAATCACATGCAAAAGGCAAAGTAGTGACCTTTTTTATTCAAGCGACTAGGCAAGGAAAGTTGGTGTGGTGTTGCAGTACGAAGGTGTTATTCTTGGGGGATGGCGATGGTAAAAAAAAGCAAGCCACCTCTGAAGTTCACCACTTAAATTATCGTGAATTATGGAGTTTACCGAGTAATTTAGGTCGAAAATTTGCCGCCAATACTGGAGATCGAAATCCAATCCATTTATGGCCAATAACCGCTAAATTGTTTGGCTTTAAGCGACATATTATTCATGGAATGTGGAGCAACTCCCGAATAGAAGCAGCTTTAGCAGAGATATTACCTGAAGCGTTTAAACTCAATATAGAGTTTAAACGCGCCATTGTACTGCCTAATGAGGTGGTCTTTAGCTATCAACCTTCAGACAATGGCGTGATATTTTTAATCAATAGTCATTGCTCCACCAAAACACTAATTACCGGTGAAGCCATTTTTAAAAACTCAGATTAGCTATTATCTCTTCTTTTTATGAAACTTCATTAGGCGTTCACGTTTACGTACCTGAGTTGCACTTAACTTGTTTTTACGCCCTTCATATGGATTGATATTTTCTCTAAATTCAATCTTGATTGGCGTACCCATAATTTTTAACGTACGACGGAAGTAGTTCATCAAATAACGTTTATACGTTGAATCAAGCTTTTTAACCTGAGTACCGTGGATAACGATAATCGGAGGATTATAACCACCGGCGTGCGCAAAGCGTAAACGGACACGACGACCACTAAACATTGGCGGCTCATGATCATCAACGGCCATTTGCATGATTTTAGTCATCATTGAAGTTGAAATACGCTTAGTTGATGAGTTGTAGGCTTCTTGAACCGAATCAAATAAGTTACCAACACCACTACCATGGAGCGCTGAAATAAAGTGAATTCGGGCAAAATCGACAAAACCAAGACGACGATCTAATTCAACTTTAACGCGATCTTTGGCATCGTTAGACATACCGTCCCACTTATTAACCGCAATCACAATAGAACGACCAGCGTTTAAGGTAAAGCCCAGTAGGCTCAGATCTTGATCTGAAATACCATCACGCGCATCAATCACTAACAATACGACGTTAGCGTCTTCAATCGCTTTTAACGTTTTGATGATAGAGAATTTCTCAATCGCTTGATTGATATTCTTACGACGACGAACACCGGCAGTATCAATTAAGACATACTCACGCTCATCACGTGTCATCGGAATATAAATACTATCGCGGGTGGTGCCTGGTGAATCAAATACCACGACGCGATCTTCACCTAAAATACGATTAGTTAAGGTCGACTTACCAACATTTGGACGACCGATAATCGCTAACTTAATCGGTAACGCTTGTAGGGCAGCAGCTTGTTCTTCTGCTGTTTCTTCGCTCATGTCGACAAACTCTTCAGCTTGATCTTCAACACTCAAAACACCAGCTTGTTCGGCATAAGGGCGTAGACATTTTTCAACCAATTGTTGAACACCACGACCGTGGGCAGCAGCAATTGGATAAATATCGCCTAATGCCAACATATAGAAATCGGCAATGACCGAATCAATATCAACACCATCAGTTTTATTAGCCACGACATAAACTGTTTTATCTAACTGACGTAAATGATGGGCAATGGCTTCATCAGCAACAATAACACCATCGCGAGCATCAACCATAAAGAATACAACATCAGCCTCTTCAATCGCCAGTAACGATTGATCAGCCATTAATGCATCAATGCCGTTTTCATCGCCTTGAATACCACCGGTATCAATCAATAAAAATTCATAACCCGCCAATTCGGCTTTGCCGTATTTACGATCACGAGTTAAGCCAGGGAAATCGGCGACTAAAGCATCTCGAGTTCGGGTTAAGCGATTAAATAAGGTTGATTTGCCGACATTAGGTCGACCCACCAAAGCAACTACCGGTAACATATGTTTCTCCAAGCATTGTCGCTAAAGCTATCCAAGTCATGCGACATATTGTTCATCCTGAACAGAAAAAGCAGTCTTAGGCATCTATCCTAAGACTGCTTTGAAAATATAAAAATAATTGGCGGCTATGTTATAGAAAATGCCGCCAAGAAGCTATCATTAGCGCAAGCTTATCGTGATCTTGCTCGCTTTATTGATTATTTAACCGACACAGCTGAAAGTAGACCATCTTTTGACAGTAAATATAGCGTGGTGTCATCGACTAATGGCTGCGCGAAGTAACCATCACTATCAAGTTGCTTCTGCCCAACAAAGCTACCATCGTCACGACTAAGTAAATGTAAGTAACCTTCAAAATCAATCACCGCAATGTGACCATCAATCAGAGCAGGAGCCGTCAATTGACGATTCTCTAACCCTAATTGTGCCCATTTTTCTAGGCCTGAGCGACGGTCAATGGCATAAACATGCCCTTCGCTGCTCGTGACGTAAAGATTAAAGCCGTCGATCACTAATGATTGCAATGATGAATACGCACGCTTCCATAGCACTTTACCTGAACGTAGTTCCAATGCTGCTAGGTTACCGTTATAAGCGATCGCATATAATGTACTGCCTAAAATAACCGGTGTTGCATCAACATCAATAATGTTCGCTAGCTCATTGGCGCCAGCGCTAGTGACAATTGATTGCTCCCAAATAGCTCGACCGCCATCAATTAATACCCCAGCAACTTTACCCCGTGGTAAGCCAAAGAACACAGCACCTTGATTCTCAACCGCACTAGAAGTACCGCGTAACGTTAATGCTGGAACATCATGTTGGTAACTCCATTGCTGTTCACCATTATCAATATCAAAGGCCAACACTTTGCCATTACCCGTGGAAACAACAATCATGTTATTAGCAAACAATGGCGCGGCTAAAATTTCACCACCTACTTGTTTTTGCCATAATAGTTCACCGGTTTCTTGCGCCAGTACATAAAGAATACCGCTTTCAGCACCGACGGCGACTTTGTTATAACCGTGGGCAAGACCACCCGACAACTGAGCACTTTCTTTACTAGCAAAGAACGTGTCACTGGCATTTAATTCTATCTGCCACAATTGCTTGCCAGATTTAGCGTCAAACGCTTCCATATTGCCATCACGATCGGCAGCGAATACTTTATCGTAGCCAACGGTCGGCTTTAATCGCGTAAAATATTCATCACTACCACCAATCGAACTATCCCAATTCACGGTAATTTCAACCTGTGACTGAATAAGCGGGACCGGAGCGATTTTAATCGCATCATCGTTAGATGAACAACCCGCTAGCGCACCAGATAATAGGGCGCTAGCAATCACTAATTTAGACCATTGAACCATGTGAAGTCCTTATGCCGCAGGCGTTAAATCATTGAATTTCATTTTCAGATCAGCATTAACTCGCTCACCCGAGGCATCAATTGCGCTCTGATAAGCAGCTCGTGCTTTAGTAATATCACCACTGGCTAAATAAAGATCACCTTGGAGTTCACTTTTCTGAACCGCAAATGCGCTATCACTTAATTTAGCTAACGTTGCTAATGCTGGATCAAATTTCTTTTGCATCGTTTCGATGCGCGCTAAGCGTAAAATAGCAATACTCTTAACCGACTGTTCAACATTGCTGTTAATCACTTGATTAAGGATGGTGCTCGCTTTATCGAATTTTTGATCGTCAACTAACGCTTTAACCATGATCAATTGCGTTAACTGGCTATACTGACTATCACCATGAGCGGCAACAAACTTTTCACCATCGGCTAACAAAGCAGCGGGTTTGGCGATTTGCTCAGTCACTTGAGAGAAAGCTAATGACTCTTGGGCAATCGTTTCAATTTGTGCTTTTTGGTAGTAATTCCAACCATAGATACCACCTAAGCCAATAACAGCGCCTAAAATTAACGAGGTACCATTTTCCTTTAGAAAACGTTTAATTGCTTCTTCTTGTTCTTCTTCTGTGCTGTAAATTTCCACCCGAAACTCCTATAATCCGTTTAATAGTTCAGATAACTCTGCGTAACTTAAGGTTACTTGAGGCTTATCTTCACGTAAATATTTAACACTAACTTTTTGGTTTTCTATTTCATCTTGACCCAAAATCAATGCGATGCTGGCACCGCTACGATCGGCCTTTTTCATTTGTTTCTTAAAATTACCACCACCACAATGTTTCATAATTCGCAGTGTTGGATGCGCAAGGCGAAGCTTTTGCGACATAATGAATGATTGCTGCTGCGCTTCATCACCCATCGCAGTGAGATAAACATCAACCACAGGTTTAACGTTCTCGGTTAACTCAAGTGCTTCCAGCATTAGCACTAATCGTTCAATCCCCATGGCAAAACCAACGGCAGGTGTGGCTTTACCACCAAGTTGTTCAACTAAGCCATCATAACGACCACCCGCTAAAACGGTGCCCTGAGCGCCTAAACTATCAGTTACCCATTCAAAAACAGTGCGGTTATAATAATCAAGTCCGCGTACCAACCGTTCATTAATTTGGTATTTGATGCCTGCGAGCTCTAACAGTTCACATAATTTTGAAAAATGTTGCTTTGACTCTTCACCCAAGCACTCCGACAGCTTCGGCGCATCAATTAAAATGGCTTGAATCGCTGGATTTTTAGTATCGAGTACTCGCAATGGATTGCTGTACATCCGACGTTTTGCATCTTCATCGAGCACGTCTAAATGCTGCTCTAAAAAGGCAATCAAAAGGTCACGATAGGTCGCACGCTCAGCATGGTCGCCTAAAGTATTGATCTCAAGACGGACATGGTCTTGCATCCCGAGCTTTTGCCATAAGTGCTGTGATAATAGCAACACTTCAGCATCGGCATCGGCATCACCAATACCATAAACTTCAACACCAAACTGGTGGAACTGACGATAACGACCTTTTTGAGGACGCTCATGACGAAACATCGGTCCGGTGTACCATAAACGTTGTTCTTGGTTATAGAGCAAACCATGCTGATTACCGGCACGAACACAACAAGCAGTCCCCTCTGGGCGCAGAGTTAAACTGTCACCATTACGATCCTCAAAGGTGTACATTTCTTTTTCAACAATATCGGTCACTTCGCCAATTGAGCGTTTGAATAAATCAGTGCTCTCAACAATTGGCATTCTAATTTCACTGTAACCAAAAGATGACACGGCATCTCTAATTGCTTGTTCTGCCATTTGCCATAATGGCGTTTGGTGAGGCAGAATATCGTTCATTCCGCGGATGGCTTGGATAGATTTTGCCACTTTAAATACCTATAATCTTTGTCATGGAGATGTTTATAGATTAAACATCACTCTATTTATTTAATTGCACGCATTATGCAAAATTACATCACCAGATGCTAGCTTTCGACCTGTTTGATATCGATTTTATATTGCTCGTTAGCAACACGCGCTCTAATCTTGGCTTCTAACGAATCAATCAAATTATCGTTTTTAAGTCGCTGCTTTAATCGTACACCGTCTTCGAACAAGCCACTCATATTTTTGCCACCGGTTAAACCAATGTCAGACACCAATGCTTCACCGGGTCCATTGACCACACAACCAATGATAGAAACATCCATCGGCAGGACAATATCTTCAAGGCGTTGTTCAAGCGCATTAACTGTTGCAATCACATCAAACTCTTGACGTGAACAACTAGGACACGCAATAAAATTAATACCACGGCTGCGAATACGTAATGATTTTAAAATATCAAAACCAACTTTAACTTCTTCCACGGGATCTGCCGCCAATGACACCCGCAAGGTATCACCAATACCATCGTTAAGAAGCATCCCTAAACCAATTGCAGACTTTACTGCGCCCGCTCTGAAAGCGCCAGCTTCAGTGATCCCAAGATGTAAGGGTTGTGCTATCTCTTTGGCCAATAAACGATAAGATTCAACCGCTAAATGAACATCGGAAGCTTTTACCGACACTTTAAACTGTTCAAAATTAAGTCGATTAAGAATGTCAACATGGCGCATTGCAGATTCGACCAATGCAGCGGCGGTCGGTTCACCGTATTTTTCTTGAATGTCGCGTTCTAACGAACCACCATTAACCCCGATTCGAATTGGGATATTATAATGACGAGCACAATCGACCACTGAGCGAATACGATCTTCCCGGCCAATATTACCTGGATTAATACGAAGACAATCGGCGCCATACTCAGCCACTTTTAGCGCGATACGATAGTCAAAATGAATATCAGCGATTAAAGGAATTTCACTTTGCTGCTTAATCAATTTAAACGCTTCGGCATCGTCCATTGTTGGCACAGATATGCGAACCATATCAGCACCTGCAGCCGCAATCCGTTTTATTTGTGCCAATGTTGCCTCAACATCACCAGTTAAGGTATTCGTCATCGACTGAACAGCAATCGGAGCACCATCACCGATGGGAACATTACCAACCATGATCCGAGTCGATTGACGTCTAATAATAGGAGATTCTTGATGCATACTTTATTTATTCCATAGGCACGTAGAAACGTGCGTTTTTATCAGTGACATATTGACTAATGTCGATCTTAATATCTTGATATTGAATCGTAACAGCCTCGGGAGCGCCTAACGTGACTTCAAACGGTGCAATACCGGTTAATACTAACGTCGATCCTGATTTTTTGATCCCGATGGCCAAAACTTCATTGCTGGCATCCGTCACTTTCACCCAACAGTCTTGTGAGAACGCCAAGAACACCTGTTGGCTATCTTCAGTAGAGCGAACGGGTAAAACATCAGTAAACTCTGGAACCGTCGCTTCTAATTCTCGTGTTTCCATTCGGACCGATGGTAATTGGTATATTGGAGCACTTTCCTTCAAGTCATTATGTTGTTGCCACCACCAAAAAACAATCATCACCACAAAACCAACTAAAATAAAGGCGGTGGTCCATGCTAAATAGTTATTGTGAGTTTGAACTCGATTACGCTGAGAAAAACTCTGCATTTTCTCAGCAATAGCATTAGATTGGTTTTGTTGTTCAAACAACCTAATCGCCACCTCTAGATTAACGTCGACCTCACGGGCATAACTTTTGATGTAGCCCTTAGAAAATAAAGGATTGAGCTCTGGTGCTAAATCATCACTTTCAATATCTTGAATTAATGTAATGCTTAGACACAATTTATGGGCAAGGTCATGCTGCGTGAATTGGCAAGCCTCTCGGGCTTCGACCAATATCTCTCCTAAGGTTTTAGGCACAGCTTGACCATTTAATTCAGTCATTGAAGTTTTTCGCGATAAACTTTTTGGCCGCTTTAGAATCAGGAAATTTGTTTAACAATAACTGTCCAAACGTTTCGACCATAGCATTATTTTTCTGACCGTGCTCAATGAGAATATTGACCCATAAACTCTGAGGACTATTGGCATAGAGCTTTCGATAGGCTTTAAGTTGCGTTTGTGCGCCATCATAGTCACCTAGCATCGCATTGGTTTTCGCTAAATTAATAATTGAACGCGCATGGTAAGGGGTATATTTAAGCACCCTGACTAAATGGGTTTTAGCAATGCTCCAATCTTTCGCTCGAATCGCACATAGCGCTGCATTTTCATGGGTGTTAGCCATTTGACTATTTGAATCTGTGTTTATTGCTAGTATAAATTGTTCGTTTGCCGCTTGATAATTTTTTTGGTTACACAGAAATGCGCCATAATTATTTCGGATATTGGCATTTCCAGGAAATTGTGCCACGGCTTTTTTATAAGCAAGATCAGCTTTAACAATCTCACCAACCTTTTCATAATAAAAAGCATAACTCGATTGAATTCCATCAATTCTATCGTTAGCTCTCGCGGCGCGATCTAAATTTAGTTTCGCCGCGACCATATGACCTTGCTTTAAATACTCAAGGGCTAACTTTAATCGTGCCATCGCAGCGCTTTCGGTATCGATGGTACGTTCACTAAGCTTGTTATCTTCATAAACATATTCTTTAGTGACACAACCATTAATAAGTACGGCGACCAAAATTAAAAATAAACATTTAACAATCTGATTTTTGATCATGACTCTCTTTAATATTTTATAGTGCTAAATTAGCGTACCATTGTGACCGAAATTGCCTCACCTTGCATCTGCTTTTTACTAGTTCTTTTTGTTCTATCAATCACATCGCCAGCCAGCTGACCACAAGCGGCATCAATATCGTCACCACGGGTACGTCGAACAATCACCGTGAAGCCATATTCCATCAACACCTTATTAAAACGGTCAATTCTTGAGTTACTAGAACGTCCATACGGCGAGCCTGGATAAGGGTTAAATGGGATTAGATTAATTTTACACGGCGTATCTTTAAGTACTTCAGCTAATTCATGAGCCTGATCAGTTGAGTCATTCACGTGATCCAGCATGACGTACTCAATCGTTACCCGCCCACGATTAGCATTAGACTTTGCAATATAACGAGCAACCCCGGCCAAAAACTCTTTAATTGGGTATTTTTTATTAACCGGCACCAATACATCACGTAACTCATCATTAGGTGCATGCAACGAAATCGCTAATGCGACATCAATTTGGTCGCCCAACATATCAAGGGCCGGCACGACACCAGAGGTTGATAAGGTTACCCGACGTTTTGACAAGCCATAGCCATTATCATCAAGCATTATCTCCATCGCTGGCACCACATGTTTAATGTTTAATAGCGGTTCGCCCATGCCCATCATCACAACATTAGTGATTGGTCGCTCACCAGTATCACCTTTAACACCAACCACTTGTGCGGCACGCCATACCTGACCAATGATTTCACTGACCGATAAATTACGGTTAAATCCTTGAGCGCCAGTCGAGCAAAAAGTACATTCCAAGGCACAACCCACTTGTGAAGAAACACACAATGTAGCTCGGTCGCCATCGGGAATGTAAACAGCTTCCACTTCTTGACCACCAGAAACGGCCATTGACCATTTGATGGTGCCATCTGAAGAACGTTGTTCAGTCACAATTTCAGGGGCTCTAATCACACAATTACGCGCTAATTTTTCACGTAATTTTTTATTGAGGTTAACCATTTTCTCGAAGTCATCAACACCAAAATGATACATCCATTTCATTAATTGATCGGCGCGAAATGGCTTTTCGCCAATATCAGCTAAATAAGCACGCAAAGCTTTACGATCAAGATTCAATAGATTAATTTTTTCGGACATGGTGTTTCTCACTTATTTTCAACAACTTTTAGGTTTACAGCCTCGAGCAAACATTGCAAAAGCCATAAACGTAAAAACGGGGGTAAAACCCCCGAATTATAACAGGCTGGTTAATACCAGCCTAGTGTCACACTATTCGTTATTAACGAGTACGTGGACAAACTTCTTCGTCTGAGAAGAAATATGCAATTTCACGTGCAGCAGATTCTAAAGCATCAGAACCGTGAGCAGCGTTTTCATCAATGCTATCAGCTAGATCAGCACGGATAGTACCAGCTAGTGCTTCAGCAGGGTTAGTAGCACCCATGATTTCACGGTTTTTAAGAACAGCGTTTTCGCCTTCTAAAACTTGAACCATCACAGGACCAGAAGTCATGAATGAAACTAAAGCACTAAAGAAAGGACGTTCGCTGTGCTCAGCGTAGAAACCTTCAGCTTTTTCTTGAGAAAGATGAACCATTTTAGATGCAACGATCTTAAGACCAGCAGTTTCGAAACGGCTGTAGATTTGACCGATTAGGTTTTTAGCAACTGCATCAGGTTTTACGATAGAAAAAGTACGTTCGATAGCCATGTTAGCTCTCCAATAAATTAAGATATAGAAATTTTGCGCGGATTATACGAGATATTTCGCCTAAGCGCCAATAATGGCGACAAAAAAACCCGATAACGTTAAGTTACCGGGTTTTTTGTGACAAATTAGTTTGTCTTAAGCAATGATTTCTAGCAATTCAACTTCGAATACTAACGCTGCGAAAGGTGCAATTGCACCGCCAGCGCCTTGCTCACCGTAAGCTAGGTGATGCGGGATATGTAGCTTGTACTTTGAACCAGGAGTCATTAATTGTAATGCTTCAGTCCAACCTTTAATCACACCCCCAACTGGGAATTCAGCAGGTTGACCACGGTCAACAGAACTATCAAAGATAGCGCCGTCAATTAAGGTACCATGGTAATGAACACGCACTGTTGATTCAGCCGTTGGCTTATCACCAGCAGCACCTTCAGTGATCACTTCAAACTGTAAACCAGAAGCAGTCGTAGTGATTTCAGCACGTTTAGCATTTTCAGCTAAATAAGCTTCGCCTTCAGCGGCCATTTCGCCAGACTTCTCTGCAGCAGCAGCTTGCATACTTTCGTTGATTTTTTTGAATGCAGCATTTAACTCGTCCATGCTTACTTTACTATCAACGTTAGTGAATGCATCAGCAATACCCTGTTGAACAGCGCTAATATCAATACCGTCGAAAGGGTTAGCCGCTAGTTGGTCACCCATGTTACGGCCAACGCCGTAGCTAGCACGTTGTTCAATAGTTGTGTATTCAGACATAATCTATTTCTCTTAATCTTTATTTAAAGTTTGCAATTTGGACGATTACCTGCCGCTCTTGCTTGATTATATGCCGTCGTTGCCGACGCCATATTGTTATTTAAATCACTAATGCGATGCGAGTTTGATGGATGGGTCGATAAAAATTCCATCGGTGCTTGACCACCAGAGGCTTTACCCATGGCTTGCCATAATGAGACACTCGCCTGTGGTGCAAACCCAGCTTTAGCCATCATATCCAACCCAATCAGATCCGACTCGCTTTCTTGACTACGACCAAACGGTAACGCGATACCATATTGCGCGCCAAGGCCAAGCCCTTGCATCCATATTTGCTTGTTTTGGATCCCAGCCATATCAAATGCGCCGTTAGCCATGTTCATACCCATGCTGGTTAGCTGGTTACGTGATAAGCGTTCATTGGAATGATTCGCTAACACATGACCCACTTCATGACCGATAACAGCGGCTAACTGATCCGCTGTTGTCGCCACACCCATTAAGCCGGTATAAACACCAATATGGCCACCAGGCAGAGCAAAAGCGTTAACCTGTTTCGAATCAAAAACCACCACTTCCCAATTAGTCACGCCATAAGAAGCAGGAACTTGAGCGGTAATGGCATTAGCAATGCATTTGACATAACCATTAACCCGATGATCGGTAACAATTTTTTCTTTCTTTTTCATTTCTTCAAAAGATTGAGCACCTAAGGTACTCATATCGCTCGATGAATACATCAACGCTTGGGTACGTCCAGTTGGGCTTTTCGTTAACTGACAACCACTAAGTAGTGTCAATGTAATCGCTGCTAATGCAATTTTTTTCATCTCAAATCCTTGGTTGTTTATTTAGCTAAATCATCAAAAAAGTTTTTTACGCCATCGAAAAAGCCTTGGGCTTTCGGCTTATGCTCTTTCGAAGAACCATTAACCGCTTCATCAAACTCTTTTAATAACTTACGTTGATGTTCAGTTAGTTTAACTGGTGTTTCAACCACAACCTTACAAATTAAGTCACCCGTTGAGCTACTGCGAACCGATTTAACGCCTTTACCACGTAAACGGAACATCCGACCGCTTTGTGTTTCACTAGACACTTTAAGCTTCACTTTACCGTCTAGAGTAGGCACTTCAATATCGCCACCTAGCGCCGCATTTGCAAAGGTAATGGGTACTTCACAATACAGGTTATTACCGTCACGCTCAAAAATAGCATGATCTCTCACATGAACTTGAACGAATAAGTCGCCTTTGCTTGCACCAGCCTCACCCGCTTCGCCTTCGCCACTTAAACGAATACGATCGCCCGTGTCGACGCCAGCAGGAATTTTAACCGCTAAGGTTTTAGTCTTTTCATAACGACCTTCACCGTAACAAGTACGACAAGGATCTTTAATGATTTTCCCTTTACCGCGACACGTAGGACAAGCCTGCTGTACCGCGAAGAAACCTTGACGCATTTGCACTTGGCCTTGACCATGACAAGTACCACAAGTATTAGCTGACGTGCCTTTTTTAGCACCAGTGCCATGACAAGTATCACAACCTTGTAATGATGGTATTTGAATATCTTTACTAACACCCTTAACCGCTTCTTCAAGGGTTAATTCCATGTTGTAGCGTAAATCGGCACCACGAGCAGGCCCACGTTGACGACCACGGCCACCACCGCCACCGCCACCGAAAATATCACCAAAGACATCGCCGAACATATCACCGAAATCTTGACCGCCGCCAGCGCCGCCACGCCCTTGTTCCAAGCCCGCATGACCATATTGATCATAGGCGCCACGCTTTTGATCATCACCTAGGACATCATAAGCTTCTTGTAGCTCTTTAAATTTTTCAACCGCGCTAGGATCATCAGGATTACGATCCGGATGACATTTCATTGCAAGGCGCTTATAGGCCTTTTTTAATTCTTTATCTGTCGCGGTTTTGGCAACCCCTAAGACTTCATAATAATCACGTTTTGACATAATTTTTTACTTAGTATTTCTCTGAAAGCTAATGACGACTACGGGCATCTAAGTTTCCTTAGACGCCCGCTGACTTAATGTTAACCTGAACTTAGGTTAATGATAACGACAATTACTTTTTGTCGTCTTCTTTAACTTCTTCTTTAACTTCTTCAAATTCAGCGTCAACGACATCATCAGTTGATTCTGCTTGTTCTTGCCCTTCTGGAGCCGCACCTGCTTGAGCTTTCGCTTGAGCAATTTCCATTAATTTAGCAGAGGCTTCCATCAACGCGTTAGTTTTCTCTTCTATCGCGGCTTTGTCTTCGCCTTTAGTTGCTTCTTCTAATTCTTTAAGTGCCGCTTCGATTTTCTCTTTCTCGTCACTTGGTAAGTCATCACCCGCTTCTTCAACTTGTTTACGTGTTGCGTGAACCATGCCGTCGGCTTGGTTACGAACTTTCACTAGCTCTTCGAATTTCGCATCTTCTTCAGCATTTGCTTCAGCGTCACGCACCATTTTTTCGATTTCTGCTTCGTCTAAACCAGAAGATGCTTTAATCACGATTTTTTGCTCTTGACCCGTATCTTTATCTTTTGCTGATACGTGTAAAATACCATCAGCATCGATATCGAACGTTACTTCGATTTGTGGTGTGCCACGCATCGCAGCACGAATGCCTTCAAGATTAAACTGACCTAACGACTTATTATCTGTAGCGCGTTTACGCTCACCCTGACAAACATGAATCGTTACTGCAGACTGGTTATCATCAGCCGTCGAGAACGTTTGTGATTGCTTAGTCGGAATAGTGCTGTTTTTAGTGATAACGTTAGTCATCACGCCGCCCATCGTTTCGATACCAAGAGATAACGGAGTAACGTCTAGTAATAGTACGTCAGTAACGTCACCAGAAAGTACGCCGCCTTGTACTGCTGCGCCCATGGCTACTGCTTCATCTGGGTTCACATCTTTACGTGGCTCTTTACCGAAGAACTCAGTTACTTTTTGTTGTACTAGAGGCATACGCGTCTGGCCACCAACTAAGATAACATCATCGATGTCGCTTAGGCTTAGGTCTGAATCAGCTAGTGCAATACGTAGTGGCTCAAGAGTCGCTTCAACTAAATCTTCAACTAAAGACTCTAACTTAGCGCGTGTTACTTTAATCGCTAAATGCTTAGGTCCTGTTGCATCAGCAGTGATGTACGGTAAGTTAACTTCAGTTTGTTGCGTTGAAGAAAGCTCAATTTTCGCTTTTTCAGCCGCTTCTTTTAAACGCTGTAACGCAAGAGGATCGTTACTGATATCGATACCTTGATCTTTCTTGAATTCTGCTACTAGATAGTTGATTAAACGGCTATCGAAATCTTCACCACCTAAGTGGGTGTCACCGTTAGTCGCTAAGACTTCAAATGTGTGCTCGCCATCCATTTCATCGATTTCGATGATTGAGATATCGAAAGTACCGCCACCAAGATCATAAACAGCAACGACGTTGTCGCCAGATTTTTTGTCCATGCCATAAGCAAGTGCTGCAGCAGTAGGTTCGTTGATGATACGCTTAACTTCTAGTCCAGCGATACGACCCGCATCTTTAGTTGCTTGACGTTGAGCATCGTTAAAGTATGCAGGAACAGTGATTACTGCTTCTGTTACTTCTTCACCTAAATAATCTTCAGCTGTTTTCTTCATCTTCTTCAAGATTTCAGCTGAAATTTGTGGTGGCGCCATTTTCTTGTCTCGAGCTTCAACCCATGCATCACCGTTGTCTGCTTTTACGATGTTGTAAGGCATGATTTTAACATCACGCTGTACCACTTCATCTTCAAAACGACGACCAATTAAACGCTTAATCGCGAATAAAGTATTGTGAGGATTTGTTACCGCTTGACGTTTCGCTGGCTGACCAACTAGTATTTCACCTTCAGTGTAAGCGATAATAGAAGGAGTTGTGCGTTCACCCTCTGCATTTTCAATGATGCGAGTTTTTTCGCCGTCTAAAACTGCTACACAAGAGTTAGTTGTACCTAAGTCAATACCGATAATTCTGCCCATGAGGGATTCTCCAAAACAATGTCATTAAATGACTATAATATGAATTTGAGTCTATGACTCTTTGCTATAAAACATATATGGGGACGCAATTTTAAATGCCAAGGGAATTGATGAAAAAAATGTAAAATTTATGTATTTCATTTAAATATTCTCATCAAATGATTTAGATTAACTTGTAAACGCTAATTATTATCATCTAGCTTGTGTTATCGTTCATCAATAATGTCAATGGCACACCAACAAAACTTAGGATTAGGATGTCAAAACAAACCAAAGGATTGATCGCATCGCTGTCTATTGTCGCGACAATTATTTTTATCCTCAATTTTATCAATAGCGATAGCCAAGAATCAACGGCAGCATCAACTAGTACTAGGCAACTGAACATCGTCAAGTATTCAGATTTAAAACAAGTTAATACGACAACTCAAATCAATGATGAGACGACTGACTTTCAATATTGTGAAAACATTGTAGAACAGCAAGGTTCACTCGAAGCGGACTGGCTGCGTGATGTCTATCCGAGTTGGAATAAATACCTTAAGCAAGGGCATAGCCTTGATGAGATAACCTTAGTCATCGATAAGTTATTAAATTCTAATTTCGGTGCCAGCTTTCGCATTGGTCAACTCAGAACCAACGCAGATTTAACGAAAACCAATCGTGAGTTAAACAAAGCTCTAAGTGATTATGATCCCGAGCTCCAACAATTAGGTTTTTCTATCTCAATGGCGGTGCCTTCCGATAAATTAAAAGATTACGCTTCATTATCAGATAAAGAACAAAGAGCCTTATTAATGGAGGTTCAGCCCAGTGTCGATGACCTAGCCTACTTTATAAATCAACCACAACATTCAAACAATGATATTCTTGAATTGTTAGCCGCCACAAAAAATCCCAAAGCCATTATTGGTTTTAGGAAACTCGAAACAACATCACTATTAAACTATGCAGTAATAGCTTCAAGATTACCGGTATTTAAGCAATTACTGCAATTAGGACTGACTCCTACCAACGATAGCTATTTAGGTTCCACCATGGAATGGGCACTAGCAGCACTAACCTATAACCATTCACAACCGGAAAATTCAGCAAAAATAGTGTTAAAATTGATCGAGCTAGGGGCTAAAGCTCGGTTTGAACAACAGGATTCAAACCATATTTCAGGTGATTTCCCGAGAAATTATTATAGCTTCACTCAAGCTGAGATTGATAATTTATTACAAAGTTATCAGTTAGATCTAACATTAGTAGAATCAAGATTTCCACTACAATTAGCTAGCGATAGCTTGTTAATGGCTAAGATTAAACAGCTACAAGCAGAGTATTTAGATTCACAGCTTAATATTGAAGATAGAGAACAACATATCGCAAGTTGCCAAGAAACAATGACACGGGTAAAGCAGGCATGGCAGCCCAAAGAAAATCGAGAACTCTTAAAACAAGCAATTGCTAATTCTCCAGATTCAAAAGCACAAGTCGAATTATCGTTAGCTAAAATAGATCCTAGTTTAGTAGATTGTTACCAAAAAAATGATGCAGATTACAGACGAAACCAACGATATCTAGATAATATCGAACATATATTAAAACCATTACGCAAAGGTGAAATATTACCGGTAATCGATCAATTAACGGCGATGCCACTAACCAATAGTAATAAAAATTGGTTGTTTTCTCAGATTTTAGGTTGGGATGCTAGCTTTTATGATGAGCTCATTAGTAGTGAATTGTTAGTCGATCCACTTCAGTACTTTGATTTTAGGTATTTACTCAAACCAGAGTCTCTAACCAAACTTGCACAGTCAGGGGCAGAACTTGATGGGGTAGACAGCAGGGGTAAAACCCTAATGTTTTACGGAGTAGCTAAGGGGGATCTCAATTTATTACATTATTTGGCCGAAGAGAGATTACCTTTTTCATTGATTAGTAGTAGAGGTCAAGATCCTTTACATTTGGCACTCAACACTTCGCGTTATCAATTTTCAAGCGCCAAGCTCATCGCAATAGTAAACATCCTCATGAGCTATCACCCAACTATCGATAGCTTCCACTTATCGAGAATGGCATTAATCCAATTAAAATATCCGAAACTTTATCAACAGATAATCGATATTCATCCTAGCTTGTCCATCATATCGACCACAAAACTACCAGTAACATTATGCAATAATTAACTGCTCAAGTCCTAGATCAAAAAAGGCCAGTCACCTGGCCTTTGCAAAAAAACTGTTAATTTAAGCTTTAGTGTCTAGCGGTGCGCCTTTAGCAACAACAACCATTGCAGGTCTTAATAAACGACCATTAAGCTCATAACCTTTTTGCATCACATCGATGATCGAGTTTGGCTCAGCGCCCGGGACTTCAATCATCGTCATCGCTTGATGCAACTCAGGGTTAAAAGTTTCGCCAACAGGGTTAATTATCTGAACACCTGACTTTGCCAACGCTGCGTTAAACGTCGTTAGCGTCATCTCGATGCCTTCAACAATCGATTTAAACTGCTCATCTTCTTTGTCGATGGCTAACAGTGCTCGGTCAAGATTGTCAGCCACGGGCAACAATTCATTGGCAAATTTGTTTAACGCAAACTTATGTGCTTTTTCAACATCGATAGACACACGGCGGCGCATGTTCTCAACATCAGCGCGACCACGTAATACCGCATCTTTTTGTGCTAAAACTTTAGCTTCACTTGCTGCTAATGCTTTTTCCAATTCAACCACGCGCAATTCAACGGTGTCGACGATGACGTCATCAGCATTAATGTCTTCAACCACAACTTCAGGTGTAGCTTGCGCTTGCTCTTCAACTTCTTGGGCGTTTAAATCTTTATCGCTCATTATCTTTCCAATTATTAATTTTAAACTTATTGAAGATATTATGGGGATCAATTTTTATGATTCAAGCATTAATAGTACAAATTTGTCATTGTTCTTAAACCAATCGAATTAAGTGATTGTTTTTATCGTGCAACACCGATAATTATCGGTATACTAAAATCACTATCTCATTGGTAATTATCGAACGCTATGAAACGCCCATTTAAAACCATTGGCCTTGTTGGCAAAGCAAATCATCAAGCCACCAGTCAAACTCTCGTTCAATTATATAACTTTTTAACCCAACTAAATTATCAAGTGCTCGTGGAAGAAATGGTCGGTACTAATCTAGAGACCACAGAAGATATTGAACTGGTTAAACTAACCGCTATTGGTTCTCGCTGTGATTTAGCCATTGTGATTGGTGGTGACGGCCATATGTTGGGAAGCGCCCGTGTATTAGCAAGATATGACATTGCTGTGGTTGGTGTTAACCGTGGTAATTTGGGATTTCTTGCGGATTTGGATCCCGAAAACCTTGAACAACCATTACAACAACTGCTCGACGGTAACTATATTACTGAAAAGCGCTTTTTGCTCGAAGCGCAAATTTATCGCCATGGCAGCATGAAGAGCACCAATACTGCGATGAATGAAGTGGTATTACATGCCGAGAAAGTGGCTCATATGATCGAGTTTGAATTGTACATTGATGATTTATTTGTTTATCACCAACGTTCAGATGGCTTAATCACTGCTACTCCAACCGGCTCAACCGCTTATTCGTTATCCGGGGGTGGGCCAATATTAACTCCCAATATGGATGCAATATCGTTAGTGCCAATGTTTCCTCACACACTAACCTCTCGACCGATTGTTATTGATGGTAGCAGTCAGATTAAACTGATAATTCCTAGTTATACTGATGAAGTTATTCAAGTAAGTTGTGATGGTCAGGTTAGCCTGGAAGTATTACCAGGCGATGAGATTATCATTCAAAAAAGCGATAACCCACTGCGACTTATTCATCCAGCGGGTTATAGTTATTATGAGGTGTTACGTAGCAAGCTTAATTGGAACGAGCAAAGAGTCGTTAAAAGAAAACTATAGCTCCATCGTTTTTAGTAATTTTTTAGGTAAGGTTAATACCACTAACTGAAAAGAATTATCGATCATTCGTTCAATTTCTCCTTGTGCGATTGTTTGATCCATTGCAATGGTGTTCCAATGCAATTTGTTCATATGATAACCTGGGGTTATCGCTTGGTAGATATCCCTTAATAAAACAGCTTCATCGGGTTCACACTTTAAATTTAGGTTTGTTATTCCGGTAACTCTATCTTGGCCTAACGTCGCAAAAATTTTTCCTTTAACCTTAAATACCATCACTGATTTACCAAAAGGATAATCGAGTAAGCAATAGGGTTTTCTCAATAAATAATTCTTATAAAGATCCATTAAATCTCCAATACTGCATATATTTGGGGGATATTCATCATCTATTCATAGGGTGATGAATCTTGAGTATAGTGAAGAAAAAAAACTTTGCAGATTGATATTTGAGATTTTATTTTATGGCTCGAACAGCCTATAATCAAAGAAATTTCAACAGTTCACAAGGATAAAACATTGTTTTTTGAAGGTGCCGAAAAAAAAGTAACACTAAGCATAAATAATCCACAAATATCTTTACGTCAAGATTTTGATGATGCTTTCTGGCAACAAGTCGTCGCCCATTGTCAGGCCCATATTATTTCTAAAATAGAAAATAGTCAGTGCACCGCTTATTTACTGTCTGAATCAAGTTTATTTGTGTGGGATCAACAGTGCGTTATTGTTACCTGTGGTGAAACGAGCTTAATCAAGGCAATTGAGTTTTTAACCGCCAAAATTTCGGTTCACTATATTAGCCAACTCATCTTTCAACGCAAGAATGAATATTTGTCTCATGCCCAACCCAGTAACTTCTTCGATGATATCAAAACATTGCAACAAACGTTCAACGGCGTTGCCCTACGATTTGGGGCCCTCGACAGCCATCATAACTACCTTTATCATTTACAAAATTCAAACAACCAGTCAGTAGTACAACCCAGTATTGAGCTACTCGCTTATCAAATTAGCGCACACGCTTCAGCCATTCTTTGCCAAGCTGATTTATCGCCAAACACGGTGAGAGCCTTCTTACAATTAGAACAGCTGATCCCAGGATTTCAACTCGACGACCATGTGTTTAGTCCCTACGGCTACTCATTAAATGCGATAAAAGATCATCACTACTTCACTATTCATATCACCCCCCAGGAAAACTCAAGCTACGTTAGCGTCGAAACTAATATTAATTTACTGGTATTAACCCCATTATTATTATCGATATTAGAACCAGCGTCCTTTGATCTGATTGCTTTTAATCAGCCAGAATTTGAAGCCTTAACTCAGCATTACATTCCCAAGAATTACCTGAGTAAAGAATTAGTCCAAAGTGATTTAAGCAGTGGCGAACAGGTTAACTTTGCCAATTATGTTCGGCCAACTAGCACCACAACTAAACCGCTAATTATTGATATGGCTTAAATTTAGGTTTTGGCTTCGGCATAAATTGTTTGAGATCTGGTAGTTTTTCACAAGCAACGGTTCCCCCCATCCAAGTACTCAATACGGCTATTCCTTGCTTTAATCCACTGTCACAATAAATTTTGGTCTTGCGACGTTCATCAATATTAAATTCTACTTTTTTGTACTGATGAGCCAATGGCTTAGCGACTAAATCAGACAATGACTGTTTGGTACCATAAGGATTAAGCGTTGCTTGCAATGCGCTTTGATGATTATGGTTTAAGATGTTGCGGGTCGCATTATAAATATCATTGATGCTAGGCGCAGCTGACTGAGATACCGATGAGGATTTATTGATTTTTGGTGCGCGATTATTGGCTGTTGCGGCCAGTTTGTTCAAGGAGCTTTTACTAATGGATTTTTTATCAATGGCTTTAACGGCTTTATTGATAATAGGTTTTAGTGTTGATTTAGGTTGCTCTCGCTTGTTTTTTTTAACAGGAACAACTTGATTAAAGACTAGACGCGCCTTAATGATTGGACGCTGAGATTTTTTTGGATGAGTTGGCACCTGCATTTTAGTTCGATTGAGTAAACCAATCAATCCCAGATGAAGTAACACTGAAACAGCCAAAAATAGCACTGTGAATTTATGCCGTACGATCATTGTCGATTAAAAGCCTTGAAAAACACTTTTATATGACTAATCGTAACGGCAAAGGTTCCGGGGCTAGTTATAAGCCAGTGTAATATTGACTGTTGGTTGACTCAGGTACCATGATATTCACCGTTGGCGCAATATCAAATTCGCCGGCTAACAGCTGTTCAAATTGAGTGATTAACGCTATTTTATCTGGCGATTTTTTATCGCCAGCACCAATATCGGTTAAATCGATCATAAAGCTATCGAACAAGCCAGAGAGATCTTTAATGATTTCCATATTTAAGAACTGATCTTGATTATAAATTGCTGGGTAACCGGCTTTTTGCTTATCAATCGCAAACGAAACGCCCTTAAGATTAGTAATGCTAGTGGATTTATCACATGACAGCATACAGCCGTTATCAATACGCGGCTTGTCACAACCAACACTTTGTTGGAAAAAGCACTGACGGCTGGTCATTAATAAAATCGGATGATAGATACTATAGAACAACTTAAAATTGTCAGGGCGAGCAATGTTTTTGATTTGAGCGCGATTAATTTCATTCGAAATAAACGCACCGTGACAATCAAATTCCTCTTTCATCGCTAACAACGCATATGAATTAGTGGTATTTAAAAATGGACCAGCAATCCACTCAATCCCAAGCTCGTAAGCTTTATAGGCGATACCAGTGTTATTAGTGACAATCAGTTTAGGTTTAACCTGCTCTAAAATATTCACGGCAACATCATAATCTTTACCAATCAATACCGCAGGAAACCAAGGGATTAAGCGCGGATTGTCATTTAAGAAACCAATATATTTAGTACAATCGCGTTTATAGGCATCTGGCAATTTGAAATAAATATCAGCATCGGTCACCTCAGCTAGTGCAGCATCGGCCGGATCGCAAATTAAAATAGATAGTTTAGCTGGTTGCGATGTATCAGCCTTGGGTTGACTGATTAATGTTGGTAACTCAACGGCTTTTAGCACCTTCTTAGCATTGTTTAATAAAAAGGCAATCTCATTTTTCAGGCTACCTAATTCTTTATAAGGAATAATTAATCCAAGATCGAGCTGCTCAGTCACTAATTCCGTTAAATTAAACTCGGCATTATTTAGTGTTTTAAAACGCTGGGCAATCAACGTGCTATCAATCCCCGCATTATCGCTGCTCGATAATACACTGGCTGATTTCACTTCAAAGCTATTAATAACCTCGCCACCTTCCAACACAGTAACCGCAATAGTTAAGTGTTCACCCATTTTACCAGCAACATCTAAGGTTAAGATTAATTTGTCGATGCTCAAATACTTGATTTTATCGTCGACCGTGGCGTTAATGAGATTTTTTTCATCATAATAAGCGCGAGACGGATCTTCGATTTGAACCACCGAAATAGATTGCTCACTATCAAAACTGGTCGCTTTCTTAATCGCATGATCTTTTGAATTATCTCGTGGGTTATCAATAAACATCGATTGATTCAAATCACCTTTCAAAAAACCATTTGAAAAATCGCGATTAAATACCTGATATAAGCGCTCACCATCTTCTAATAATTCACCTGTTCTTAAAAAGCCGTCAATCTGTTTACGGAAACTATCAACCACCGTATGGACATAACTCGCGCCTTTAATCCGTCCTTCAATTTTAAACGAGTCTACACCCGCTTCAATTAAGGCCGGTAAATCGAAAAATGCCGAATTATCTTTGATATTAAGTGGAAACTTATTACCTGACTCGGTCACTTCATATTCTTCACGACACGCTTGGCTACAACGCCCACGGTTGCCCGAATTACCAACACTCGCTGATGTTGAATAACATAACCCAGAAAAGGCAATACACAACGAACCATGCACAAAAACTTCCGTTAACGTGTTGTTCGCGCGCGCGACCGTATTAATCGCGGTGATTTCTCGAAGATTAAGTTCTCTCGACAAATTCACCCGTGAGGCACCCAATTTTCGCAAAAATGGAATTTGTCCAATATTGTGGGTGGTCATTTGAGTTGACGCATGGAGATCTAAACTTGGAAAGTATTTCTTAATCAGATAAAACATCCCAATATCTTGAACAATCACGCCATCTAGGGTGGTGTTTGCTAATTTACTGAGCAGTTTAGCGAGGGTTTTAAATTCTCGCTCTAAGATCACAATATTTAACGTCAGAAAAATCTCACACTGATATTGATGCGCTAGTCGAATAACGCCCACAAGTTCATCAAAAGAAATATTAGCGGCACGGTTACGCGCATTAAAGGTGTCTAAACCACAGTACACCGCATCGGCACCAGCAATAATTGCAGCTTTTATCGCATCAACACTACCGCCAGGGGCTAATAATTCAATTTTTTGATTCATGGGTTCAACTTGTCTTGGCTAAAATTAAAGGGGGGATTTTACCCGTATATTTGCTCGATGAATATCGTTAAAATAGATTATTGACGTATAAAACGGCTAAACTAAAAACGATGCATGAAATCATAGTGTTACCAATAATTTATTCTTTAAGAAACTGTCCTTATGCCATGAGAGCAAGAATCGCTATCTATAAAACACAGCAAACCGTGGTTTTACGCGACATAATATTAAGCAACAAACCCGCCGCAATGCTTAAGGCATCACCTAAAGGTACTGTGCCTGTTATCGTCTTAAGCAATGGTGATGTCATTGAAGAAAGTCTTGAGATCATGCTTTGGGCGTTGCAACAAAGTGACCCAAACAACCTGTTGCACAGCCACAATGCTGATGCATTGCCTCAAATGCTCAGCTTTATTGCCAGCTTCGATCATGGGTTTAAAACGAAACTAGAACAATACAAATGTGCAAAGCGCTATAAAGAAGACACCATTA
>JABSRU010000054.1:11091-26337 GCA_013214965.1 Gammaproteobacteria bacterium | reverse complement strand
AGGGTTAAATGAGAACCATAATGGGCTAATACGTCAGTATCTTCCCAAAGGCATGCCGTTGGATAAAGTCACTGATGATGAAATTACCTTGATTCAAAATAAACTCAACAACAGGCCTAGAAAACTACTGGGTTATAAAACACCAAATGAGGTTTACGATGCTATGTGTTTAGTAGCATAATTAAGCGGTGTCGCACTGGCGACTGAAATCCGCGGTCTTTTTAAATCACTAAATGCTTTGTTTATTGAAGTTTCAGTCATCATGATACTCAGGCAAAAATCATTTTATGCCATGATCATTAAGATCGGTAAAATGATCCAAAACGTTCGATCAAATAATGCTCATGCTGGTGTTATTCTATCCGTTTTACCTGGGATTAAACCATACAAGAAAATAAGGAATCATGTAATTTTTCAATAACCTTATGTGCATCATTTTCATTTACTAATAAACATAAATTATTGGCACTTGCACCATGGAAAATTAATCGAATATTTGTTTCGTTAATTTTTCCGAAAATGCTTTGTCCAATATCTTTAGTGCTATTTAAGCCATTTCCAATTACTGCAATAAGAGATAAGCCATGTTCTACTGTCACCTCGAAAAATTTCTCTAGCTCTTCAACTACCGTTGAAATTAATAATGATTGTGTCGTACTTTTGGGGTTATCAAACGTTAATGCGACACTAAGTTCATTTGTAGTCACTAAATCTACACTTAATTCATGCTGAGCTATAGTAGTAAATATTTTTGCTAAAAAAGCACTGCTGTTCAACATAATCAAACTTTTAACGGTAACTAGTGTTTGCTCTTTTCGAAGTGAAATTGAGCGATAAGTTGGTGTAGAATTTACCTTGTGTTTAATATGAGTTCCGCCTTTTTCTGGCTCTTTACTTGAACCAACAAATACTGAAATATTTTGACGCATGGCAGGAATTAATGTTGCGGGATGCAATATTTTTGCACCCAAAGTAGCCATTTCAGCTGCTTCACCAAAACTAATCTCTTTAATCGCTTTAGCTTGAGAAGTAATATGAGGATCTGTAGTAAATATTCCAACAACATCCGTCCATATGGCTAAGTTATTACTGTTAAGAGCTTCAGCTAATAATGCTGCACTATAATCGGAGCCTCCTCGTCCAAGTGTGGTGGTATTACTAAACTTATCTTGACCAATAAAGCCTTGAGTAACAAAAACAGTATTAGAAAGTTTTGGGAGTAAAAGTTGTTTACAAGCAAGTTTTAAATGTTGTTCATCAACTACAGCTTTACCGTAGAAACTGTTTGTTCTCATTACTTTTTGTACATCGAAATACTCACATGCAACATCAATTGACTGTAATACTTGAGTGAATATTTTTGAACTAAATTGCTCACCAAGTGCTAAAATTGCATCGACAGTTTTTGCACTATATTTATTTGACTGACTTTGGGCATAGTGAGATAAGAGATTAAGTAAATGATGAACACCTTGATTTAATTTATTTTCTACTTTAGCAATAAAGTGTTTAGTGATATTGAATTGAATTGCCCCAATATCGGCAATAATTAACCCTTGTTCTTTGTTAGATACATTTTCTTGACTCAAACGCACTAAATAATTAGTAATCCCAGCACTAGCGGAGACAACTATTAAACGGTTACTAGTATCTTTTTTTACTATATGTGCGCATCTTAGCATTGCCTGAAAATCAGCTAAGCTAGTACCACCAAATTTGGCGACAGTTATTGGCTGTGATGATAAAATTTTTGAATTCAAAAGTTTCTTCTTATTAACATATGTCAAATTTTATTTGAGAAAAGTTAAGTGTTGGAAAGCATGGCTGAATAGTTAAACGTGATAGTTTGTCTCTGACAAATATATTTATTTAACTTTCCAGCCAAATACTCCCCCCTCTTAGATTCTAAGTAATGACACTTAAAATTATCTAAAAGTTTTAAGACTAAAACAAATAATTTACTGAGCCGTAAACTGTTCTTACTGTACCAACGGCAACTAAGTCATTTTTGTTTTGGGTGATAAAAATATCTTTATCAGCCAAATTTTTCACACCCAGTTGAAATTGTAAACTATTTTGACCTGATAATGGCAAGTCGTAGCTAATAGCTAAATCAATTCGCGTATAGCTAGGTAGATACAATTCATTATCGTTTCTATTAGGAACTTCATCATAATATCTTACTCCTAAAGACATGCTTAAGTTTGGATCAAATGCTGATAAGTAATAATTAGCAAATAATGCTGCGGTTTGCTTAGGTTGTCCTGCAGGTGTATTACCTTCCTGCTCTGGAGATTCTAAATCTTTACTGATTTCAGCATTAAGATGAGTATAGGTAGCTAAAATTGTTAGATCATCATTAATTCGCCAGTTAGCGTCCAATTCAATACCTTTAGACGTTTGTTCACCAACTAATCGATACATGTCACGTCCATCGATTTCAATTTCGTTCGGAATGTTAGTCTGTGCGATATCAAAATATACTAAACTATACTGTAATGCATCATTAAAAACGGAACCTTTTAGACCTAGTTCCCATTGTTTACCCTCGGTTGGTTTTACTTCACCAATAACGTTAATCGCTTCATTTGGTTCGTAAGAGGTAGCGTAGCTAACATAAATTGAAGCTTCAGGTACTAGTTTGTATAGTAAGCCTATATTACCAATTACAGCATTATCATCAGCTCGGTAATCATAACCGTCATCCCAATATTCATGTTCATCATAGTTGTTATAGCGTAGCGCTAAGTTAGCTATTAATTTATCTGTGATGTAGATAGTGTCGTTAGCAAATACACCAAAAGTATCATGCTGTATGTATTCATTTGAATCAAAATTTAGGTCACTATTAATTTGCCCATATATGGGGTTGAATATATTAAAAAATGGTGGGGATTGGATCTCACCTGTACCCCATATTTGATCGTTTTCAGCACTACTGTAGTCAATACCTGTGGTAATCTTGTGTTGCATACCCGCAAAATGGAACTCGCCAAATAATTGTGCTGTTGCTTGGTGAACTCTTTGTTCTTTACTGATATAACCTTGAGCTGCTCGGATGGTATCGCCTGCAATGAACGGTATTGTAGTGCCAAAAATAGGTAGTTCGCCATCTTCAGTAAAAAGTTCTTCCATTTGTACATCATGCCAATCGCCATCCCATTGATGATAACTATATGAAAGTTCACCACGCCAATTTGCATTAAATTGTTGAGTTAATGAAAGATCTAGTTGAAATTTTTCATCAATTGAAACATCGTCAACTTCGTGTAAGGCAAATGTTTTTGGGACATTCATTATTGCTTGAGAACCATCGCTAAGGTGCCCAATAGGCAATCCTCTATCAACATGAAGTTCAGTTCGGGTCATTTCTAATGCAGCATTAAATATGGTTTTTTCTGATAGTATGTAAGTAAGGCTTGGTGCGATAGTATAACCTTCAGAATCGGAATGATCTCGATAACCTTCAGAATCATCAACAGAAAGAATTAAACGATAAAGTAGGTTATTAGCATCATTTACCGATCCTGTTGCATCGGCAATTAATTCACGTTTACCATGTTCATCTAATAATACTTTGGCAGAGCGCATAGTTTCAGCTTGAGGCTTTTTAGTGGTGTAATTAACTATACCTCCAGGGCTATTAACACCAAATTGAACAGAAGAAGGTCCTTTTAGTACTTCGATAGTTTCTATGGTATTTAAATTCACCTGCCCTTCAGCATAGTCACGCTTGCCATTACGGTAAGCGAATCCAGAGCTAAATCCACGGATAAAGTATTGGGTATCAATTCCACCTAAACGCTCTCGAGTTCCTGTACCTGAAACGTATTGTAGTACTTCTTCTAAATTATCTGCTTCAATATCATTAATAAAATTACTGGTTAGTACTTGAATTGATTTTGATGTATCAGATAAAGGTACATCGGTACGTGTTGTTGATGGAGCTGACAACTCAGTATAAAGAGAGCTATCATTGCCTAAAATGGTTAGGCTACCAGTATATACTTTCTGTTCTACTGTATTAACCTCATTATTGTTTTCTGCAGCATTTACTCCATTATTGAAAAAAATAGCTGAAAAAATAGATAAAGCTATTGGTCTAATCTTCATTTTTATTCCTTAAAATTAACTACATATGTTTATATCATTCAGAATATAGTTTAATTCAAATGATAATCATTATCAATCGTAAATAAGAGTGGTTGTTAATTACATTGATCTTTGAAGTTAATATTTGTCTTAAGGTTAAGTTTTTGTAGAGTTTCGAATAAATACGCATCATATTTTCAGGGGGAGGTATCTATTATTTGCAGACCTAAAAATAGGGTAAAGTGCTTGTTAGGCTATATTATGCAAAGATAATTGAAATAACATAAACCTTGTTTTTATACGGTTGATATTATTAATGTAACCTGACATCTGCTTAAGAATACTCTTTTTTTAGATCGACATTAATCCAAATTCACTCGGTGATAACTTAATACGTCGCTTTTGTTTCTTTAAGCAATAAGCCACTATGCCTGAAATGACATTCAACAAAAAACCTGCCTTACTACGATGTAGACTATGTTCTATTTGTGCAATGTTTTTAAGTTGATCGTTTCAATAATGTACCTCTTTGATAACATAGCCCTATAAAATACAGACATCGCCTTAGCTCTCATGTTTTTACGAACGGTGGTGACTAAATCAACGTCATGCGCCGCTAACTTCTCATTAAGCTTTTTACCGATATATCCTTTGTCCGCATAAGGCTTTCCGTAGATATTTTTACATAACTCTGGAATAGGCGTTCTATCGTTTGTATTGCCTGGTGTTATTTTCAGAGAAATAATTTCCCCTTCATGGTTAATCAATAAAGGTAGCTTGAAACCGTAAAACCAGCCCATTGTTGCCTTCCCGCGTTTAGCAACACCATCAAAGACCCTATTGCGTGTAAATTAGCAGCTTTGGAAAATCATATTGCCAATGATTCTGAACTAAATCAATATGTAAACGCTATGTTTTTATTGTTGAAAAGCAACGACGATAGTCATGCATTCACTCAATATCATCTTTGACTGATCTCTTCGTTTTTGGTCCCGTTAGCGATTAACTCTGCCTCCGATACCTAACTCTTATACACAAATAAATTTTTACTAGAACTGAACTTTTTGTATTTTGATAATCAGGTCAGTAACGTTAAATCATCATTAAGACTTTAAGAAAATTCTTGTGAAAATTCAGAGGAATGGGCAAATAATTTATTTGGTAATGCTGAGTTAGGAGACAAGAGGCGCACTAAACGACTAGTCAAATTTAGCCATTTAATGGTGATCAATACAGGTAGTTCAATCGTTAAAGCATCGGGAACATAAGCCGCAATGGAAGGTGCTTATCGTTTTATTCGAAATGACAACATCGAGGCTGATGATATTGCCATTGCTGGCTTTACTTAAAAAGCCTCCATCGTTGTATTGGGCGTATTATACACTCGCTAAACTCGGTCGTTGGCATGATAGAAAAAGAACAGGAATTGTTGGTTGGGAAGCATTGTGGGATGGATGTTTTGTATTGAATCCACTTCTAGAAGGTACAAGGTTTATGTAACAGCAGATGGAATAAACCTGATCAAGAGGCAGATCTTTAGATGGGTAGTTTTAGTTAGCCGTTGCCTTTCGAATTTTTGCATGAAATATCGTCATGGTTCACATACCAAATATAATATTGAATACCACTTTGTTTGGGGAATGAAATCCCTTTATCAAGTATTAACGGTATTTCGTTGGTCTTAGAGTTCGCGAATTAGTGCGGCAAACATGTGAGCATCTTGAAATAGAGATATTAAAAAGTGTTGTTGGTAAAGATCATGTTCACTTAGTCGTCTCAGCGCTACCTAATTGGTCAGTTTCAAATATAATGAAAAGGATCAAAGGAAGGAGCTCGACTAAGTTGTTTCAAGTATTTCCCCAATTGAAAAAAGATATTGGGGTCAACATTTTTGGGTAAGAGGATATTTTGTGTAACGGCAGAGGAGCTTACCGAACAAATGATCAGTGAATATATTTTTCATCATTTTGAACTAAAGGATAAAGATAATTTTGATGCAGAGTGACCAAGCCAATTATAGAAATGACTTTTAGTCCTTTAAAAGAACCAACCGTCTTAAGACTCTATGTAGTTCAGTTTTTATTGTAAGTTATATTATATATGTAAAAGATGATTGAATTTTACACCTCAAAGATTGATAATGATAATCATTCTGATTTACAATAAAGATTTTTATGTACTCATTCATTTTAAGGAATTTTTTTAAGCTTTGCATTATTCACTTATTTTTCATATTTCCAGTTATTACTTGGGCTGATAGTTTAAATCAGACAGAAAAACTGGTATTAATCAATCACAAAATGGCAAATCAATCACAGCAGCGTATTAATAATATAGAAAATGAAACTAATACAATGCGAGCTAAATATCTTGATAACGAACGCTTATCTGATGTTAATGAGGCTTATAATTATCAAGTTAGCTTAATGGTCGATTCACAAGAGCATGAACTAGCGGATTTAAATTTACAACTTCAATCCATTGAAGAAACTGAGGTAGCAGTTTTACCAATGTTAAGTCGTATGGTAGAAACGTTAGGTAAATTTGTGGCTGAAGATTTACCCTTCTTAAATGATGAAAGACAAAAACGTCTATCCAAACTTGATGAATTATTATTACGTGCTGATGTTAGTGTTGCTGAAAAATATCGCCAAATCCTAGAAGCTTATATGGTTGAAGTGCAATATGGGCGAACTTTTGAAGCTTATAGTGGGCAGCTAGAGCAACTTAATAGTAACCGTCAAGTCTATTATCTACGATTAGGGCGAACGGCCTTTTATTATCAAGCTTTGAATGGGCAAGAAAGTGGTCTTTGGCAACACTCGATAAAACAGTGGCAGATATTAACACAAGAGCAAGGTTTAACATTACGTAAAGCTATTCAAATAGCACAACAGCAGCAAGTTCCAAGCTTGATTGATCTGCCGTTACCAATGCTGGAGTCTAACTCATGAGGAAAGTAATAATAACGATACTGTTTTTTTTTATCACTAGTGTTGCTCATAGTGAAGAAAAAACACCGAAAATCATAAATGATTTGTTATCAAAAATTCAAAAGATTAGTGCTTCAGACCGTATTTTAAATAAAAAGCGGGAACAGTTTTTTGATAATGAATTTCAGCAGCAGCGATCTTTATTGAATAAGAGTCAGTTACGCTTACAAAAGGCTAAAATCGAGCAAATACGTTTAAAAAAAGTTTTTGATAAAAATGATATTAAATTGGCTGATATGGAAGTCTTAATTCAGCAAAGAGCAGGGCAGTTAGGTGAGGTTTTTGGCGTAGCAAAAGAAAATGCGGCTGAACTACGCTCTCTATTAAATGATGCTCTAACTAGTGCTGATAATCTAGGAAGAACAGTAGATTTAGCTTTTTCGGAATCAAAAAGAATACCAACGCTAAAACAATTAGAGTCACTTTGGTATCAGTTGCAACTTGAAATGTTTGCCTCGGGTAATATTTCCCGTTTTGAATTTCCAGTTGTTTTGGCTAATGGCAATACTTTATTACAATCAGTGATACGCTTTGGTCAATTTGCTGCGGTTACAGAGCAAGGTCAATATTTACATTGGAATGGTAATCAGCAAACCTTGACTGTTTTACCCACACAGCCTAAAGGTGGTGTTGCCCAGTTATCTGATTACCTCAATGGTCGTAGTAATGAAATAAAAATTGATCCAAGTCGTGGTCAACTTTTTTTATTACTTGATAGGGAGCCAAAGCTTATGGAGCGCATTCATCAAGGAGGAGGTGTTGGTTACTTAATTCTAGCATTAGGTGTTATTGGTTTATTAGTCGCGGTGGTGCAGATTGTATGGATGGTACGGAGTGAATTGAAAATTCGTCAACAATTACGTGTTCCGGATAAGCCGAACTCGAGTAATATTTTGGGACGAGTTCTATTAGCCGTATCTGATCATACACTAAATCAGGAGCAAAGAGAGTTAAAGCTAGATGAAGCTACTCTTCAAGAATTACCATTAATAGAACGCTGTCAAAGTTTAATTAAACTTTTAGCAGCCGTAACACCATTATTAGGATTATTAGGTACGGTTATCGGGATGATTGCTACATTTCAGAGTATTACTTTGTTTGGCTCTAGCGATCCTAAATTGATGGCAGGTGGTATCTCTCAAGCATTAATGACAACGGTATTAGGCTTAGTTGTTTCAATACCTTTACTGTTTTGTCACAGTTATTTGTCTGCGCGAAGTCGTCGTTTAATACAAGTCTTGCAGCAAAAAAGTTTGGCATTATTATCAGATACATCACAACTTCAATCTAAGCAGGTAATTTAACGTGCAAATTGAGTTGTTTTCGTTACATGCTTGGCAGTTTGCATTAAGTCATTTTTTTTCAACGGGGGGTTGGGTACTTTATTTAATCCTGGTAGTCAGTTTTGTGATGTTTTTACTTGTTTTAGAACGAATTTCATATCGACTTTTTAGTTATCCCATCCAGAAAAAACTGACTTTAGTGCAACTAAATAATGAAAATTTAGCAGTAAAAAAGCTATCGATATTCTGTGAGCTTGATTTAGCATTGAAAAGTCAATTTTCCTTGATTAAGAGTCTGATTGCGCTTTGTCCTCTGCTTGGCCTTTTAGGCACCGTTACCGGTATGATTCAAGTGTTTGATAGCCTTGCGCTATACGGCACAGGTAATCCAAGATTAATGGCATCTGGTGTTGCGAGTGCAACTTTTCCTACTATGACGGGGATGGCGGTAGCGGTAGCTGGGCTATTATTTCACAATCGACTTAGTCGTTGGTCTGAATTTGAACGTCATCAACTGCAATTAATACTAAGTAAAAATCAAGGGATATAGTGATGAGTAAGCGATTAAACATATTACAACAACAGGAAGATGCTGAAATTAATATGACCCCGATGTTGGATGTTGTATTTATCATGCTAATTTTCTTTATTGTTTCTACTTCTTTTGTTCGTGAATCAGGCATTGATGTCAATCGTCCAAATGCTCAAACCAGTGAATCAAAAAGTAAAACGGCGGTTTTTGTCGCGATCTCTGCTGAAGATGAAATTTGGCTTGATCGTAAGTTAATAGATTTACGTATGGTGCGTCCTACGATCGAACGGCTACGCACTGAACAATCAGAAATTTCTGTAGTAGTACAGGCGGATGAAAAATCGACTACCGGACAATTAGTTCATGTTATTGATCAGTTACGGTTGGCAAAAGTGAAATATACCGTTGCAACTCAATCGAGTGGACATTAATGATTAGAGTGTTAATTGCTGCTCCGTTGGCATTATTTTTATCTTTGTTATTTTTCTATCTGTTAGCTTTGACTGTAGGGATGAAAGGACAGCTAGTATCGAAAACGTATGATAATCCCAGCTTAGATTTTTTAATGGTTCGTCAAGAGTCCGATATCGAGATTCGGAAACGTCAACTTCCACCAGAGCCTGAAGAGGTGATTGAATTGCAGCAGCCTGAAATCCCTCAGATACAAGCTCAGAATTCATCAATAACAACAATGAATGCTTTGAGAGTGGATGTGATGGATATAACGATGGATACGCAGTTGAACATGCCTCCAAATTTACAAAACTTATTGAAGCCGTCACTTGCGCTTACTATAGATATGAATCCGACAGTGTTGAGTCAAATCTCACCACGTTACCCTCAACGTGCATTACGAAGTCGGCAGCAAGGGAAGGTTGTTGTAGAGTTTGTTGTTACAGAATCTGGCTCGGTGAAAATCGGCTCAGTGGTGATTGTTGAATCAACACCTTTGGGGGTTTTTGACAAAGCAGTATTAAGTGTAATTAATCGTTGGCGATTTAAAACTCGTGAGCAAAATGGTCAACCAGTATCTTATAAAGCACGACACGAATTGGAGTTTAAACTTGATGAATAGAATGTCTTATTTTTTTATGGTTATAACACTATTATTACCAATGACAACTCATGCCGCAAATCAGTTATCAAAACCTGATTATCAGTTATTAAATAAGGCTGCTAACTTTATTGAATCTGAGCAATATTCAGTAGCTTACCAATATCTGGTGAAGATAAAAGATACAGTGAGCAGCGATTATGCCAGAGCATTAGTGGCTCATAACTTAGGTCAGGTAGAATTACAACGTGAAAACTATGGTAAAGCACTCGGGCATTTAAATGATGCCTACCAACGAGATGTTTTATCAAAAAAACAACAGAGTAATTTACTACGCACAATAGCTCAACTTAGCTGTCTGGAAGTAAAGTGGCAGACTTGTATTGATCACCTCAATCTTTGGATGAAAGAGGAACCAACTAAAATTAAAGGTAGTGATAACTTTTTGTTAGCTCAGGCATACAGTCAGTTAGAAAACTGGCAAGCAGTGAATGCACCTGTACAGGCTGCGATTAACAGCATTGAAGTAGCTCCCCAAAGTTGGTATCAACTAAATATTGTCGCACATATTCAATTAAAACAGTGGCAAGCGGCTATTGGTCAGCAAAAAGTTATGATAAGTCATTATGGCGATAACCCCGAATTTTGGCGTCAACTGGTTTTCTTGCATATACAGGTTAAAGACAATAAAGCCGCTTTAGCTGATCAACGAATAGGTTTTGAAAATAAATTATTACGTGAGGAAAACGATTACCTTCTGTTAGCGCAAATGTTGTTGCAAGCAGAAATTCCTTTTTATGCGGGTGAAGTGATACAACAGGGTTTGGATAGGGGAGAAGTGTTAAGGAATAAGAAAAATTTAACTGTATTGAGTCATAGTTGGATTCAGGCAGGTGAAAACCAACGCGCGGTGCAAGTATTAACAAAAATTAACCAATTAGATTTTAGCCCAAAAATCTTAATACAAATTGCTCAAATTCAAATTCAATTACAATATTGGTCAGCAGCTAAGGAAACGTTGTTAACTGCTATAGAAAATAGTCAGGGGGAGCAAGCTCGTTTGCAATTATTGCTGGCGATTGTTCATATTAAACTCAAAAACTATCCGGAATCTCGTCAATCTTTAGCTATTGCTGCTAATGATCAACAGATAAAAGGTAATGTTGATAGTTGGATGACTTATTTAGAGCAAATTTCACTATAACTCATTAGGTATAACATTATAAAAGGAACATCAGCGAATATGTTATTGAGTCTTTTTTTTAGAATTTTTACTGCTTCAATCGTTAGTTATATTTTTGTTAATTCAATTGCTATAGCTTTTGTTATGATTTTCCCTCAAATGATAAATGAAGCAATTCTTAGCGTGACTTTACTTAGTTTTCCATTTTACGTATTAATTATTATGTGGACTTTTTCAGATTCAAATATAAAGCGAATTTTTTTTATCCAGGCGGGGCTGATCGTTATGTTAATAATATTTAATTTTCTAATGGTATCTTATCCATGAAACCCATGACAAATAACTTCAGGCTATCAATGAACGGGCTTCATACCTGGGCAGGACTTTTACCTTGCTGGTTATTGTATTTTATTTTTTTGACCGGAACGCTAGGGTATTTTGATACTGAGATAGATCAATGGATGCAACCTGATATTGTTAACGAATCAGAACCAGTCTCTATGGTTCATTCAATTAAATTAGCGCAAAAGCATCTTCAACAGCAAGCGCCCAAAGCTTATACATGGTATATAAACCCACCTGCAGATAGAAATGAACTTTATCTTTGGGTTGCTTTTAATAAATTATTGAATGAATCAGGGGGAGAAGGAGAGTATTTAGGTGTTGAATTGAATCCTTTAACAGGGGAGGCGATAGAGTTTAGGGAAACAGGTGGAGGACAAACCCTTTATAAAATGCACTATGCTTTACATTATATACCTGATCTTGCTGGCACACTTTTGGTTGGTCTTTGTACCATATTTATGTTGTTAGCACTAATGACTGGTATTGTTATTCATAAGAAAATTTTCAAAGAATTTTTTACTTTTCGTCCCAGAAAAAAAGTGGTTTCTTGGATGGATGCTCACAATGTTTTTGGTGTGATGTCTTTGCCTTTTTATTTGATGATTACCTATTCTGGTTTGGTGATGTTTATGTTTACCTATATGCCTTTAATTGTAGCGGGAGCTTACAGTTTTGAAAGTAAGGGGTATCAAAGTTTTGGTGATGATTACCTTGGTTCAAATTTGATCGAAACGAAACGGTCAGGCACAAATGCTGACGTTATAGACTTAACTTTGTTGTATGACCAAGCAGAAAAAATTTTGGGGCGTGGTCAAGTAAGACGACTGCAAGTTTATCAACCTGGAGATACCAATGCGATAGCAATTTTTGAGGCGTTGGTTAATCACCCTGTTAACGAACGAGTAGAAGTTGCCTTTAATGCCGTTACTGGGAAATTTATTCATTCCCAAAAAATAACAGATACCCCTCGGTTAATTTACAGTACAACGACAGAATTACATGAAGGGCTTTTCGCTACAAATATTTTGAGGTGGTTGTTTTTTCTATCTGGTATTTTAGGTGCGGCAATGATCGCTACTGGTTCGATATTATGGACAGTTAAACGTCGTAAGAGAGAATATAATGAGGCTAAAAAACCATCTAAAGGTTTTCAACTGGTTGAGGGGTTGAATATTGGCACCGTAGCAGGTTTACCAATAGCGATCATTATTTATTTCTGGGCAAACCGGCTTTTACCTGTAAATATGGAAGATCGTGCTAACTGGGAAGTGCACTGTCTGTTTATTAGTTGGCTTGTTTTATTAGTACATGGTATTTGGCGCTCGATGAACAATCAAGGTAATAAAGCCTGGTATGAACAACTAGTGATAACAACGCTGGCTTTTGGTTTATTACCCATTGTTAATATTTTTACTACTGACAGAGGCTTGTGGTTAAGTTTTATCAATCAAGACTGGATTTTTCTGGCAGTAGATTTTATTTGTTTTAGTATTGCTTTGATTTGTGCTGCTACAGTTTGGCATCTGAGTAAAAAAATGCCTGTCAAAATAAAAGAAAAGCAACAGAACAGACAGGGATTATTTTCTTTAATAAAGAGTAATAAAGAGTAATTATGATGATATTTTTACTTTATTTTGGTCTTATGTGTATTTTGGTTTCTATGCCTAGTTATCAGAAGGTGACTTTACTCGATGGCAAGCTCAATAGCTTACAAAAGAACATATACTTTTTTTTAGGTTGGTTTTTAGTATTATTAACGCTATTTCTATTGATACAAAACAATGATGTTGTTATGGGATTGATACAGTTTTGTGCTTTAATGTCTTTGTGTAGCACTGTATTAATTTTTGTCTTTAGTTATGCACCTAACTGGGTAATATGGCCAATTGTTTTTTCCTACCTAAAAATAGAAATATTATTAAAGGAAATAAAGAGAGAATGTTATAGGGTTTATTGTTAACCTCATTGTTAAATTTATCAATGAGGTAACTGAATATTTGCTGTTATCTTTTAATAAAAGAAAAGTTTTAAGGTTGTTTATTTCGAAGCCGAACAAGTACTTTAATTTTGATGATGTAGGACTTACTATCATTTAACAATAAATATTTATTGAAATCTATAAATTTAATTTGTTTAGCATGCATATAACTGACCTGTATACAGGGCAGTTATATGATTATTTTAAACCTCAGAGACTAATTGAAGCGCTGAAGCAAAACATTTGGTAATTAACTCTATCTCACCTGCTTGCACTATCAATGGAGGCAGGAAGCGAATTACGCAACCATCTCTTCCTCCTAACTCAATAATTAATCCTTTCTGTAAGCAGGCTTGTTGAATTTTTGAAGCCATCAGTGGATTAGTTGCGTATTCTCCACCCATAGTTGAACTTCGCTGAGGATCAATAATTTCAACACCAATCATTAGCCCTTCGCCACGTACATCACCAATAAATGCATAGTTATCTTTAAGCGTTAGTAGGTTTGTTTTTAAAATCCCGCCCATTAAAGTCGAATTTTTAATCAAACCTTGTTGATCTATAACATCCAAAGTAATCGAGCCAGCCATCATTGCTAATTGGTTACCTCGAAATGTACCTGAATGAGCACCAGGTGACCATTGATCCCATTTTTTGTTATAAAGTAAAACAGCCATAGGTAAGCCGCCACCGATAGCTTTAGATAATACCACCATGTCAGGGCAAATATCCGCATGTTCAAAAGCAAACATTTTCCCTGTACGGCCAATACCAGCTTGTACTTCATCTAAAATTAAGGGAATATCAAGTTCTTGAGTTACTTTTCGTAAACCTTGTAACCATTCAACCGGAGCGGGAATGACGCCTCCTTCACCTTGTACTGCTTCTACAATTATCGCTGCAGGTTTTAATACGCCAGATTCAGGATCATTAAGTAAACTACGAATATAATGCAAATTTGCGTTGATGCTTTCAGTTGGGCTCAGCCCGAACGGGCAGCGATAAGTATAAGGAAATGGTAGGAAATGCACGTCAGGCATCAAACCTGTAACTGCTTTTTTCGGACCTAAATTGCCCATCATTGCTAATGCGCCATTAGTCATACCGTGATAGCCACCAGAAAAAGCAATAATGGTTTTTCTACCAGTAGCAATTTTGGCTAGCTTGATAGCTGCTTCTACTGCATCGGCACCTGTTGGGCCACAAAACTGGATTTTAGCGGTATCAGAAAAACTTCTTGGTAAAGCAGAAAAAACATCAATAACAAATTGATCTTTAACCGGCGTGGTAATATCTAAAGTATGTAGCGGGAGGTTTGATTCTAAAACCTTTTTAAGACCGTTAGTTATACTGTCATGATTGTGTCCTAACGCAAGGGTGCCCGCACCTGCTAAACAATCGATAAATACTTGACCTTGAGTATTTTTTACGTAAATACCTTTAGCTTTTGCTAAAGATAACGGTATACGTCTGGGATAACTTCTGGCGTTAGACTCAAATACTTTTTGTCTATCTAAATATTCATCTGTTTTTAAAATGATATCTTCTTGTTGTAAAAACTCTTGCCGTAGTTGGCTTAGCAATGTGGTGGTAGTTTTTACTTTAGTGTGCATTAAATTATCCATAATTATTCCCCTAGCATAGTTAAAATTTTTAATTCAAATTAACAATTATTATTGAATGAATTTTCCCTGTCGTTAATACATAGCCATTACTTTTGTACTAACAGTTTGTTAATTTTTATTAAATTAATATTCATAATTCATCAGATGTTACATTCGACCTA
>JABSRU010000054.1:0-10992 GCA_013214965.1 Gammaproteobacteria bacterium | reverse complement strand
AAAATTGAAGATGATTTTAAAGAGATAAAACAGATAACTGAAAAGCATTTACTGGATTATGGAGCTATTTTATTTCGTGACTTTAAAATTAAACATGAAGATAGCTTTATAAAATTCGTTCAATCTTTCGGTTATGATCTACTTAATTATGAATTTGGATCTACTCCCAGAACATCCCTCGGTAAAGGCGTTTATACGACTACTGAATACCCATCACATCAGGTTATTCCGCAACATAATGAGCAATCATACACACTCAATTGGCCAATGAAAATTTGGTTTCATTGTGTGGAGGAACCTGAAATAGGCGGAGCTACACCACTTTCAGATAGTCGTGAGGTTTATAAGTTAATTGATCCTTTTATTTTAAAACGTTTTGCTGAAAAAAAATTAATGTATGTCCGTAATTATGGTGGTGGATTAGATCTACCTTGGCAACAAACTTTTAATACTGAGTCTCGTCAGCAGGTAGAGAATTTTTGTCACACTCAACGTATTGAATTTAAATGGAAGGATAATGGTGACCTCAGAACTAGCCAGGTCTGTCAAGCCGTAGCCTCTCACCCCATAACTAATGAAATGCTGTGGTTTAATCAAGCTCATTTATTTCATATCAGTAATTTAGCGCCTGCAACTCGAGATGCTTTATTATCGATAATGCCTATTGAAGACTTACCTCGTAATGTTTATTACGGTGATGGTTCGCCAATAGAATATTCAGTTTTGCAAGAAATAAGAGAAGTATTGGATGAATGTACTATCAGCTTTCCCTGGAAAAAAGGGGATATATTAATGCTTGATAATATGTTAATTGCGCATGGACGCTCTACTTTTAAAGGAACACGTAAAGTGATTGTTGCTATGGCAGAGCCAAATAGCAGAGCCTAATAAAGAGCAAAGCCAAATAAATAAATAACGACCTTAAAAGAAAGGATTATTTATTGTGTTTTTATTATTTGTACATTAAGAGAGATGTTGTGAACGAATTATTAAATATAGATTTTTTTAACTTGATCCCACTAGATATAAATCAAACCAGTCTACTTATTCATCACCATATTTACCCTCAAAGTACCGCCTATAATATGGTTCATGCCTCTCGTTTAAAGGCAGGTATGCAACCTAAATTACTCGAACAGGCCTATTATCATGTTGCTAAAACCCATGAATGTTTGTATTCATCGTATCGACTTGTTGATGGTGAAGGATTTCTTGATCTTAGTATAAAAAGTCAACCAAGTTATACCTACAAAGCAGTGAAAAACTGGAGTGAGTCTCAAATTGAAGATTGGCTTGGTCAGCAAGCTGATATTTCTTATTGCCCGGAGCAAGGCCAAGTTTGCCGATTAGTTATTCTTGTTAATGAAACGTCGGTTCAAAATGAGTGTTATGCATTATTTGGCATACATCATGTTTGTGGTGATTATGTTTCTTTTTCATTAATGATTGAAAAAATACTCGTATTATATTCAAAGTTAGTAAAAGGTGAGCAACCTGAAAAAGTAGAGTTGAGCTATGAGTATGTACAATGGTTAGCACAACAGAGAGTTAAACTTCAGGGTAAGGCTGGTTTTAAAGCTGAAAATTATTGGCAGCAGCATTTAAATTTAACTGCTGAAAGGGCATATTTAAATCGGGGAATCGCTAAATCCAGTCAATCATCATTTGAAGGTTCAGAAGAAAGATTTATTATTAGTGGTCAATTATCTGAACAAATAAATGCTTTTTGCCAAGCTCATCATACCACGGCCTTTGTTTTTTTCTTGTCTGTCTTTCAACATCTTATTTCCCGGTTTAGCGGTTGCTCTGATTTTCTTATTGCAACGCCAACAACCGCCAGGCATCACAGAAAAAATAAAAATATGCTGGGTTATACCATTAACCCTATCCTGATAAAATCAGAGTCTGATCCACAGCAAAACTTTAGTCAGATTGTTACTAATATTGCTCATAAAGTAAAACAAGGGTTAAAGCATAAAGTTTACCCATTACCTGATCTAGTTGAAAAGTTAAAATTACCTGCTGATAAACTTTTTGGACAAATGTTTACTTTAGTGGATAAAACATTTTTCCCTGAAGTTGACCTGTATCTTGATAAGGAAATTTTCAGAGGTGAGCGTGGATCTGCATATGATTTAAACCTCGTGATTGAGCGTGATAATGATAGTTTTGATCTCATGTGGCGTTATAAATCAAGTTTGTTTACACCTGAAATTATTAATGTTTTTCAGAATAACTTGATTAAAATCATTCAGCTTGGCATCGAAAAACCACAACTTAGTCTAGCTCAACAGTCACTGGTACCATCAAGCGAACAGCAGCATCAGAATTTACGCCAAGCGATGAAAACAGTTGATTTACAACATGATGCTATTAGTTTGTTTGAACAACAAGTTTCTTTATTTCCTGATAAAATTGCGGCAAGGTTTTCACAAGCAACGCTTACTTATTCAGAATTAAACCTTAAGGCTAATCAATTAGCACATTGGCTGATAAAACAAGGGGTTGTTGCTGAACAGCATGTTGCCTTGTGTACAGAACGAAATGCCTGGATGTTAATTAGTTTGTTGGCTATTCAAAAAGCGGGGGCTGCGTATGTTCCTATTGATCCCGGTCATCCGAAGAAACGAATAGAAGCTATTTTAGCGCAGGCTGAGCCAGTATTAATACTATCGAATTTAGCAGTAAAAGATATTTTACCTGAGAGTATGACCGTTACTGTTTTAGAACAATTATCGCTAGAGTTAAGTTCGTCTAACGTATCAAACCCAGTGTTTTATCTAAATCAGCAAAATCACCAACAGCTAGCTTATACATTGTTTACATCCGGTTCGACCGGAATACCTAAAGGTGTGCAGATCAGTCGGGGTTCATTTGTAAATCATTTACATTCAATGCAGCAGAGATTGAACTTTACAGCAGATGATACATGGTTAGCTGTTACTACTATTACTTTTGATATTGCTGGTTTAGAACTTTTTCTGCCTTTAATTGTTGGTGCCGAGGTGGTAGTCGCAGACCGGAACCAGTTGGTAGATGCTAGCCAATTAAAATACCTTATTGAAACTCATCGAGTTACCTATATGCAGGCAACTCCTGCTACCTGGCATATTTTGGTGGATATTGATTGGCAAATATGGCCAAAAATAACAGCTTTATGTGGAGGTGAAGCTCTACCAGTAAAGCTAGCTGCAGACTTATTGGGTAAGGGCGTACGTTTACTCAATGTTTATGGACCTACTGAAACAACCGTCTGGTCAAGCAGTCAGTGGGTAACCAATCATGAGATTTACCTGGGACAAGCACTGATGAATAATCAGTTATTTATTCTGGATGAATATCTCAATTTAGTACCACCTGGCATGATAGGTGAGTTATATATTGGCGGTTTTGGATTGGCACGTGGCTATATAAAACGTGCAGATCTCACCGCGGATCGTTTCATACCTGATCCTTTCTCTCAAAATGAAATAGGTAGTAGATTATACCGAACAGGAGATCTTGTTTACGGGACAACAAGTGGTGAAATTGAATATGTTGGCCGTAGTGATTTTCAAGTTAAAGTGCGGGGCTTTCGTATTGAACTTGGGGAAATAGAAGGACTGTTAGAGCAACAACCTTTTGTCGTGCGAGCGGTAGCGACAAGTATTGATGATCGTCTCGTTGCATACTGTACAACAACCAAAGATCCTCTTGAACAAGAAGCATTGATTACTATTCTAAGAGAGTCGTTGCCTGATTATATGGTGCCATCGCTTATTATCCCATTAGCTGAAATGCCATTAAATAATAACGGTAAAATTGACCGTAAGGCATTGCCTGCACCTGACTTTAATGAAACTCAGAGAGACTATCAAGCCCCTGAAACTGAGTTTGAACAACAACTAGCCAATATTTGGTCAGCATTGTTGAACGTAACAAAAGTAGGGCGTGAGGATAGCTTTTTCGAGCTTGGCGGAACTTCATTGATGCTTAATCGTTTAAAACATGCAATTGAAGAGCAACTTGGTTTAAGTATTGCGTTAGCTGATTTATTCACTCATACAAAATTGAGTGAACAGGCTGTTTTTATTGAAAAAAACAGTGATGACGATGGCGACAATATGTCATTTGTAGAAGATTTACTCGCAGAACTTGAGCTAGGGAACATATGATGGGCGTTAATGAACAGAGGTTAGCTATTGCAAAACGTCTTGTGGTTTTACCTGAAGATAAACAGCAAGTTTTCCGAAAAACACTTGAAGATAAAGGCATTAATAGTTGGGAACTACCTATTGTTGAACATCCCGACCAACGTATCCCTCTGTCATCTTCACAGCGTCGGTTATGGTTTATTGAATCTATTGAAGAAGGTAGTACCAAGTATAATATGCATACAATACTTGATCTTAAAGGTTCGCTTGATATAACGGATTTTGAGCATGCCTTTACTTTATTAGTTGAACGTCACCATATTTTAAAAACAACCTTTCATCAAGATGAATATGGTGCTTATCAAAAAGTTGAAAATAACTTAAAACCAAGCTTTGGGACAAGTCACTGGTCACCTGAGCGAGAGTCTGCAACATTAATATCAAAATTAGCTTTCACACCATTTAATTTATCAGAAGAATCTTTAATTCGGTTACAGCTTTTTAAAGTTAAACCGCAGCACTATAAATTGCTGATTGTTATTCACCATATTGCTTTTGATGATCAATCTGTAGATATTCTGATTGACGATCTCAGCCGATTATATCGTTATGTTATTCAAAAGAAAAAGGGAGTGACATTAGCTGCTTTGAACACACAATATTCAGATTTCGCTATTTGGCAGAATAAGTGGGAAAAGAGTAATAATTATAATAAACAAGCTGCTTTTTGGAAAGAAAAACTCACTGGCTTTACTACTCCATTGCCATTACCTGTAGATTATGTGCGTAAGCCTTTAAGTGAGCGTAAAGCTTTATTAAATATTGAATCTTATATAATGGCAGAAGAGCTATATCAAGAGCTTTTACAGTTAGCTCAGCAGCAAAAAGTAAGTTTTTATGCTCTATTGTTGGCCATTTATGGCCTAACATTGAACCTATACTCAAATGAAGGGCGTTTAACTGTTGGCACTTCAGTTTCATTAAGATCTCGTCCTGAGTTAGGGCCACTGATTGGTTTTTTTGTCAATACATTATCTTTACCTATTGAAATTGAAGAAAAAAATAATTTTGAAGTTTACCTGCAACAGGTTAACAATACGGTTGTGCAATGTTTAGCAAACCAGGAAATGCCATTTGATAAGTTGATTGAGTTGTTAGGTATTGAACGTTCTGCTTATCATTCACCACTTTTTCAGGCTTTTTTTGTACTTCTTGAAACCGCAGGTGAAGGGGATATCCCTTTTGCTAATTTATCGATGAGTCGTCCTCAAGAGTCGGAACAAGAGGCACGCTTTGATTTTATTCTTAAAGCAAATGAAAATAAACTTAATAAATCGTTAACATTATCACTTCAGTATGCTTCTGATCTTTTTAAAGCAAGTAAGATTAAATCTTTCCTTCAAGATTTTGTTGAAATCTCGCAATGGGTTTATAAGCAACCTAAGGCAAAAATATCTACTTTTAAAAGAACAGTTGATAGTTTGGTTCACACGCCATCAATTGCAAATGTTGCTACGAATGTTTCGGCTTTACAATTATTTGAACAACAAGCAATTAATCATCCGGAATATATTGCCCTTGAAGATGGGGAACGTAACCTTAGTTATGCTCAATTAAATGCGTTAGCTTATCAATGGGCTGAATATTTAACAGATGATAATGCTGGTGAAACATTAGTTGTATTGGCATTGCCTCGTAGTATAGAACTCGTTATTGCTATGTTTGCCAGTTGGAAAAAACTTAATCCTTATTTGGTACTGGATATGACGCTACCTGATCAGCGTTTAAGTTTTTTATTACAAGGTGCTTGTGTATCACAAGTTGTTGGATTTGGGTCTAAACCTGATTGGGTCGCTGACGAATACCAATGGATTGATATTTCTAATTTACCTAGAGAAGCGGAACAAAAATTTTATGCTATGCAAACTGAACAATTACATGTTCAACAAATTGCTTATGCTATTTTGACTTCAGGCTCTACAGGTAAACCTAAATGTGTTGCTGTAAGCCAGGGATCATTAGCGGGTTATGTCCAAAATCTTATACCCACGCTTGAATTAACTGATCGCGCAAGAATGTTGAGCCTTGGCTCTGCAGCAGCAGATTTAGGACATACCAGCCTTTTTGGTGCTTTGTTAACAGGTCGAACTTTTGTTGTTATTGATGATGAGTTATCTAAAGATCCGCAGCGATTATCAATGTATTTAAGTGATCAGCGTATTGATTGTTTAAAAATCGTGCCTTCACATTTAAAAGCTTTGCTGGATGTATCACCAGATAAAGCATTGTTACCTGTCCAATGCCTGTTACTTGGTGGTGAAGGTTTAGTGCCGGGTTTAGTGCAACAAATTCACGAGTTGGATCCCTTATGTCGTGTTTTTAATCATTATGGTCCAACTGAAGCAACTATAGGTTGTATTTCTGGCAATGTTACTAAAGCGCAGTCAGGTATTTCCGGTACTTTATCATTAGGGCAGGCTATTTCAGGTTATCAGGTATTAGTATTAGATAAAGGTTTAAGACAAGTGCCTGTTGGCTGTAACGGCGAGTTGTATATCGGTGGCGCTATGTTAGCGCAAAGCTATCTGGGCGATCCACAGCGCACCGCGGAGTATTTTATTCCTAACCCTTATGGTAATGGTTCGAGATTATATCGTACGGGGGATCAGGTAAGAATTCATCAAGATGGTTCATTTGAATTTATCGGTCGAATTGATCAGCAGGTTAAAGTTCGTGGCTATCGTATTGAAATTGGTGAAATAGAAGCCTGGTTTAAGTCTCGAATATTACAGGGTGATGTGGCGGTAATTGCTGATACTAAGAAAACAGGCACTCAGCTTTATGCCTTTTTTACAGGTAAAAGCACAGATGAAAATACGAACTTTTCAGAATTGCGACAAACTATGCAAGCAGAATTTCCTGATTATATGGTGCCCAAACATTTTAACCATCTGGAGGGATTTCCTCGTTTAGCAAACGGCAAGATAGATCGAAATAAGCTCAAGCGACAAATAACTGTTTTGGCAGATATTGTTGATAATAATGTGGTGACCAACAGTCCAATTTCTCAGATGAAATTAATTTGGCAAACTGTGCTTGGACGAAATGATATCGGTGAAGATGATAACTTTTTTGCCTTGGGTGGAGATTCAATTCTTAGCCTTCAATTAGTCGTAAAAGCACGAGCTGCTGGTTTTGAAGTAACCCCTAAAGATATTTTTGAACAACCAACGATTAGAGCAATTGCTGCATTATTTCCTCAAGAGATAAAATCTAGCTTGAGTGAAATTCAAATTCAATTATTGGCACTATGGCAAGAAGTGCTCAACCGAAATGATATTGATATAAAAGATAATTTTTTTGAACTTGGCGGAGATTCAATATTAAGTTTACAGCTAGTGGCTAAAGCCAGGGCTAAAAATATAAAGCTAACGCCAAAGCAAGTATTTGAGAACCCAACGATTCAAGCACTTAGTGCATTAATGAATCAGGAATTTGATATTCATGAAAGCAAGCCGTTAGTTAGTAAGCCTGAGTTAACTGATCCTGAGTTAATTGGTATAGATAGCTCACTTTTACTGCCAATTCAGCAATGGTTTTTTGACTTACAGCAGCCTCAGCCTGAGCATTGGAATATGTCAATTTTGTTAAAGATTGAGCGTAAACTGGATCAACATTTATTAAAGCAAACCGTTGATATTTTGATGGCTGAGCATGCAATGTTAAGCGCTGGTTTTATTCAACAGGATGAACAATGGCAAATAAAAATACATGATAAAAATATTATTGCTCTTAACTATCTTGATTATTCCGGCCAGGATTGTTCAGAGAAAACCTTAAAACAACTGTATCAACAAACGCAGGAATCATTAAGTTTAGCTGACGGAATGGTCTTTAAAGTACTTTATGTACATCGAGGTTTAGAGCAAAGTGATCGTTTATTATTGGTTGCCCATCACTTAGTGGTCGATGGTGTATCATGGCGGATTTTGTTTGAAGATTTAATGACCGTTTATGGCAAGCTTGAAGAAAAATTACCGGCTCAGCTTGAAAAACCGTCAATTAGTTATACTCAATGGGCTGATCATCTTAATAGAGAAATAACACAATTACCTCAATCGACGATAGAGTATTGGCGTAGTAACTCTCAAGCTCCGGTAAATAATTTGCCGAGGAAAAATATTGCTCTGACAGATAATACACTTGCAAACAGAGCTTATGTAGAAACAAAATTGGGTTGTGATGAAACCCTGAGTTTATTGACTCAGGTTCATAAAGCTTATAATACGCAAATTAATGATTTTTTATTAACTGCATTAGCTACTGGCTTGGGACAATGGCTTAAAACAGACAAAGTGCTGGTTGAATTAGAAGGTCATGGTCGTGAAACCACAATGGATCTTTCTCGTACTGTTGGTTGGTTTACCACACGTTTTCCTATGAATATGACGTTGGCTGATAATTTACCGGCCAGCCTAAAAAGTATCAAAGAGCAAGTACGTGCTGTACCTGATAAAGGCTTATCTTTTGGTCTGGTTAAATACTTACTTAAAGACAATAGTTGCCAGTACCAACCTGAAGTGAGTTTTAATTATTTAGGGCAGGTGGATAACTTATTGCAACAATACGAATGGTTGCAACTGTTAGACGAAAAAGGTGATGAACGTCATCTACAAAGCCGTTCAGCGCACTGGCTTGATATTAACGCCATTGTTGTTAACGGGAAATTGAGTTTTAACTGGGGATATTGTCAGCTAGCTCATACGGCTGAAGAAATCACAGCATTAGCTAACACTGTAATGTCGGTATTAAGTCAGCTAATTAATCAATGTAATAGTCAATCTCGTCTGGGTTACACACCTTCAGATTTTCCTTTAAGCGGTTTAAACCAGTTTGACTTAGAAAAGATTGAGAAAAATTATGGTGTTGAGAAAATAGAAAATATCTATCCTCTGGCGCCATTGCAGCAAGGAATGCTTTTCCACACGTTAAAAGCAGATCAAAGAGGTGCTTATTTTAACCAACAAGTATTGAAAATTGATGGCAAGCTGGATCGACAACGTTTTATTTCTGTCTGGCAAACACTGGTAGAGCAGCACAGTATTCTACGTACAGTATTTGTCTGGCAAGGATTAGATGAGCCATTACAAATTGTGAATCATCATGCTGAAATACCTGTTATTGAGAAAGATTGGCGCAGCTATCCTGAAGCTTTGATCAAGGATAAATTAGCAGAATTTTTAAATCAGGATGTTGAACAAGGGTTTAATCTTGATAAAGCACCGTTAATGCGACTAACTTTATTACAAACTGCGCAGCAATCATGGCATCTGGTGTGGAGTCGTCATCATTTGATTGTTGATGGCTGGAGCTCTGCGCTATTAATTGAACAGTTTCTTAATCTATATATTAACGATGTTAAAATTAAACCTGAAGCAGTTTCATTCGGACAATATATTGCGTGGTTAAAAGGTAAAGATAATCAGGCACAACAAGCATTTTGGCGATCACAGTTAGCAACATTTGAAAGTCCGACAGCACTACCGTTTTATCAAGATAATGTTAGTGGTAAAGAACAAGGCTTGAGTACTTATAATGTTAAATTTTCTGATATTGTAACTAATCAATTAAAAACGACAAGTCAAGGTTTTAAAGTAACCTTAAATACCTTAGTGCAAGCGGCCTGGAGTTTATTACTCAGTCGATTTGGTGGGGGGCGTGATGTCGTTTTTGGTATAACTTCTACCGGACGCCCACCCGAATTACCAGGGATTGAAAGTACTATGGGTGTTTTTATTAATACCTTGCCCCTGCGAGTGAAATGGCGTTCGGATGAAAAGCTATCTGATTTTTTACTTAATTTACAAGCAAATAATGTTGAAATCAGAGAATATGAAAGTACAACATTAACTGAAATCAGAAGTCATAGTGGTGTTGCTACAAATCAGACGTTATTTGACAGTATCATAGTATTTGAAAACTACGCCAGTCAGTCTGAATTAATCAAGGTAGAAGGTCTGGACATCGAGTTACTTGATAGCCAGGAGCGCACTAACTTTGCCATCACAATAGTTGTTGTACCTCAAGATGAACTCAATATTCAGTTTGAGTTTATAACGTCTAATTTTTCACCCGAGCATTGTAAGGTCTTAGTTGATAACTATAAACAAGTATTGCTGGCTTTAGCGACAGCTGTTGATCAGCCGATTGATGAGCTTAACTCGGCTTTATCAGTAGTTCCTGTTGAAGGAGAGACTCATGAGGCTAATTATAATTTATCCCCCAGCTGGTTAACGCGTTTTTCTCAGCAAGTTGCAGCGCAAGGAGACGCAGTTGTTATTTGTGATTCAGAAGGCGAATTAACCTGGCAGCAATTGGATGAGCAAAGCAACGTACTGGCCGCTTATTTACATCAATCCGGAGTGGTTGTCGATGATGTTGTCGCGATTTTAGGGCAACGTAACCGCCAATTTATCGTGGCGCTGGTTGCTATTTTAAAAGCGGGAGGAGCCTGGTTACCGTTAGGACCCGAGCAACCGTCAGCGCGTTGGCAGCAATTACTTGATTCAGCACAGGTGCGGGTGACCTTGGTAGATAATGTTGCGCAGCAGGCCATGCTTGAGTCATTTATTGTTAATGGTGAAGTTGAAGGTCAGGTGCTTCACTATCCGAGTTTGTTGTCAGCTCCTGAGTCTGCCCCTGAGTTCAGTGCCGTTGAGGAATATGCAGGTCAACTGGCTTACGTGTTGTTTACTTCGGGCTCAACGGGTCTGCCAAAAGGGGTAATGATAAGCAGAGAAGGCATGCTCAATAATATCTTAGCGAAAGTAGAACCGTTGGGTTTAACGAGTGACGATAA
>JABSRU010000053.1 GCA_013214965.1 Gammaproteobacteria bacterium | reverse complement strand
ATTTTTGGGTGATGCCTTTAATAAATTTCATTACATTCTCGATTAATATGAATACCTCATAAGACAGGCAATGATGACAAAAAATTTCATCAACCAAAAAAAAGCCCCCACTAATTTTCATTAGTGAGGGCTTATGCTGTATTAAAAAAGCTTAGTTAAAAAGAATTACTTCTTTTTAGCGTTAGCTGCTTTAACGTCAGCGATAACTTTTTCTGCAACGCTATTTGGACACGGTAGGTAGTGTGCAAATTCCATTGAGAACTGACCACGGCCAGAAGTCATGGTACGTAGCGAACCGATGTAACCGAACATTTCTGATAACGGTACGTCAGCTTGGATACGAACACCAGTAACACCAGCGATTTGATCTTTGATCATGCCGCGACGACGGTTTAAGTCACCAATAACATCACCAACGTGGTCATCTGGAGTGAACACATCAACGTGCATGATAGGTTCGATTAGCTGTGGGTTAGCTTTAGGAATCGACTGACGGAATGCGCCTTTTGCTGCGATTTCAAATGCTACAGCTGATGAATCTACTGCGTGAGAAGCACCATCAGTTAATGTAACTTCGATGTCTAATACTGGGAAGCCAGCTAGAACACCTTGGTCCATCATGCTCTTGAAGCCTTTCTCAACTGCTGGGAAGAATTCCTTAGGAACGTTACCACCAACAACTTTAGATGCGAAGATGAAACCAGTGCCAGGCTCGCCAGGCTTGATTGTGTAATCAATCTTACCGAACTGACCAGAACCACCAGATTGCTTCTTGTGCGTGTAGCTATCTTCGATTTCAGTCGTGATAGTTTCACGGTAAGCAACTTGAGGCTCACCAACTTGAAGATCAACACCGTAAGTACGCTTAAGGATATCAACTTTGATGTCTAAGTGAAGCTCGCCCATACCAGACAGGATTGTTTCGCCTGAATCTTGGTCAGTTTCAACTTTAAACGTTGGATCTTCAGCAACCATCTTACCGATAGCAATACCCATCTTCTCAGTTGAACCTTTATCTTTAGGAGTAACAGAGATAGAGATTACTGGTTCAGGGAAAACCATTGCTTCAAGAATGATTGGGTGCTTTGGATCACAAAGTGTGTGACCAGTTTGTACGTTAGACTTCATACCAACGATAGCAATGATGTCACCAGCTTGAGCTGAAGATAATTCTTTACGCTCATCAGCTTGCATTTCACACATACGGCCAACACGTTCAGATTTACCAGTCGCAGCATTCATGATGGTATCGCCTTTCTTAAGCGTACCAGAATAAATACGTACGAACGTAAGCGCGCCGAAACGGTCATCAGAGATTTTGAAAGCTAGTGCTTTGAAAGTTTCTTCTGTAGAAACGATAGCGAATTCACCAGTAGGCTCGCCTTCTTCATCAGTAAGCGGTTGTGGCTTAACTTCATCTGGAGCTGGTAGGTAATCTACAACAGCGTCAAGAATGTTTTGAACACCCTTGTTCTTAAATGCTGAACCACAGTAAGTTGGGAAGAAAGCAAGATCACGAGTACCGATACGGATACAACGCTTAATGTCTTCCATAGCAGGCTCTTCACCTTCCATGTAAGCTTCCATGATGTCATCGTCTTGCTCTACAGCAGTTTCGATTAGCTTTTCACGGTACTCTTCTACAAGTTCAACCATGTCAGCTGGAACATCACCTACAACGTAGTTTTCTGGAAGACCAGAATCATCCCAGATGAATGACTTACGAGTAAGTAGATCAACAACACCAGTGAATTCGTCTTCGATACCGATAGGAAGAACCATTACTAATGGGTTAGCAGCAAGAACGTCTTCAGTTTGCTTAACAACACGTAAGAAATCAGCACCGATACGGTCTAATTTGTTGACGAAGATGATACGAGCAACACCTGATTCGTTCGCGTAACGCCAGTTTGTTTCTGACTGAGGCTCAACACCACCAGAACCACAGAAAACACCGATGCCGCCATCTAATACTTTAAGTGAACGGTAAACTTCAACAGTGAAATCAACGTGTCCAGGAGTATCGATAACGTTCAGACGGTGATCTTTCCAAGTACAAGTTACGGCTGCAGACTGGATAGTTATTCCGCGCTCAGCTTCCTGTTCCATGAAGTCAGTAGTTGACTCGCCATCGTGAACTTCACCAGTTTTGTGGATCTGACCAGTAAGTTTTAAAATTCGTTCAGTTGTAGTGGTTTTACCAGCATCAACGTGAGCGAAGATACCAATATTTCTGTATTTTGATAAATCTGCCATTGTTTTACTCTATTAAAGTTGCGTTCTAAATAAATGAGGAAACAGCGTTTATACTGGCTTTTAACCGTGCCATTTCCTACGGGTTCTTTTATTGACGCGCTATTATAATGGAATGTCCTAGTGATGGGAATCTTTTGTGCTAAAAAAATTTATTTAACCAAATGATTGCAAACCATCAATTACAAATGTAATCTAAATCTATCGATTACATTTGTAGTTTAAAGATGATGGATATTACAAAAACTGAATTTGAAGTATTAGATGCCTTGTGGCATCAACACCCTGCTTCGGCGGCTGATATAGTTGTGCAGCTAAATATAGAGAAGCCATGGCATGAAAAAACGGTCAAGACTTTGCTCAGTCGCTTAGTCAAAAAACAAGCAATTTCTTTTAAAAAAAAGCAACGTCATTATCTCTACTCCCCCTTGATTGAACGTGAGGCATATCGGATTAGGGAAAGTCAGAGTCTAATCTCAAGGCTATTTAGTGGCCGCATTACTCCGCTGGTTGCCGGTTTTGCTAAACAGGAGAAGTTATCTACCCAAGATATTGCCGATCTCAAAGCCTTAATCAAACAATGGGAACAAGATAATGCTTAGTTGGTTGATGGCGCAACAGTTAACTTTATCACTATTGATTGTTGTTTTGTTAATGGTTGAGAGAAAAGCAATTCCGATCCTTGGTGCCAAATTGAGTTATCAATTATGGTGGCTAATTCCTTTAGCGGTCATGATGGCCAACATTCCACAAAACTCAACCACACCAATCATTGAAATAAGCCATTATATCGTCGAGTTTAACCAATATTCTCAACAAACAGGGCATTTTCCATGGTGGCAACTCGTTTGGGCGATTGGTGCTTTTATGATTCTATTTACTGGTGCTATCAGTTCAAATAGTCAATTGTTGCGACAATCATTAAACGGTCTTAATCCTAAGCAGTTTAAGATCCAATGGCCAAACACAATTAAGCTCTTTAGTAGTGAGATGGTGTCGACTCCGATGCTAATGGGGGTGCTGCAACCAAAACTGATACTGCCTAATAATTTCAAATCAATCTACACCGAAAGCCAGCTTGAATTGATCATCGAACATGAATTATGTCATTGGCGACGGTGGGATAACTTAATCAATTTATTAGTCATTTTAGTGTTAGCACTCTGCTGGTTTAACCCACTAGTTTGGCTGGGCTATCGAAGTTTTCGCCGGCTACAAGAAATATCCTGTGACGCCGATGTATTACGTAATAAAAGCAAATCTCAGCACATTGAATACAGTAAGGCATTAATTATTTGTGCCCAACAAGGTCAACACCCACTTAATATATATAGTAACTACACGGAGAAACTCACGATGTTTAATCGCATAAACCTATTAAAAAATAACACCAAAGCAAAACGTTCATCGCAAGTAACAGCACTTATTATTGCGGGTTTAGTACTGTGCTCTGTAGCCGTTGCCCATCAATCGTCCCTTGAACCACAGCAGCAGTTAACATCTAAAAAAGGAGTGACTCCCACCATCAGAATAGAGCCCCGTTACCCTATCGCTGCCGCGCGTAGTAAAACAGAAGGTTCTGTGGTGATTAAGTTTGATATTGGTAACGACGGCCAAGTTGAACACGCTATTGTGATTGAATCACGCCCTAGTGGTGTTTTTGATCAGGAAGCTGTGATGGCCTTGAACCAGTGGCAATATACTCGTAGTGATTCAGGAATGAAAAATCAATTGGTGCAATTAGATTTTGTGATGGCAGAAGATCGTGAAATGCCCAATTTAATCGAAAGAATTCAGGTTAAGCCTTAATCCCTAGCAAAATCATAAAACGCCTTAAGCTAATGTTAGAATTAAGGCGTTTTAATTTATTTTTTAAGCCATTTACCACTGTTTACTTCGATATAATGACCTTTAGCGGTTTTTTTGATCGCATTTTTTGCAGCTAAATAAGCCACACTCTTGATGCTAATTTTGTTCTTTTGCGCCAAACGACGATATAAGGCTAATCGTTTACCATTAACCGTAGCCACCAGCTTAGGTGCTTGACTGTGATTAGTGACAATCCCAATGTAACCATCGAGTTTTTCGCCAATGATACCTGCTTGTTTAGCTTCTTTAAGCGTCAGCGCCATCGCTGTAAATGATAGTAATAGAGATAAACATAGGGTCGCTAAAATAGTTTTCATCAATTAAGTTCCTTGTAATAATTTAGAATAATTCTTCGTCGTTAAAGGCCAGTTCTAACTCTTTATCAACTTTAACCCGAATTTCATGCTCAATTTTCACATTAAGATTAATCACAATCGGTTTATCTGATGCTTCAATTTTCACTGTCGGTGCGCAGCCATTAAGCACCACTAGTGAAAAAATAAATATTGTTGCTAATTTCATTCGGTTTCCTTAGTTTGATGTTGTTCTAGTTGCTGAGAGATTTGGTCACCAATCTGTAAACTTCGGATCAGTTGCAAAATATTCTCTTGGTGCGAATAATTAAATTCCACCGGCCGTTCAATAGCAGGGCTACTCCCTAAAATACTCACGGTAAAGTCGGCCCAACCATCATGCTTGTAATCAATTGTGCTGGTTAATGAACGATAAGTAAAATCTTCCAAGGTATCAAACAACAAACTTAGCTGGGGCTGACTTAACCGCAGCTGAGTAACACTCTCATTACTGGTTATTTGAATCACTCCACCCGGCGCTGCACTCTCTAAATAACCACCATTAATCGACAGTTGTTGCTTAACCACCACCATTGGTAAGCGCCCCGATAATAATCCGGTGACTTTAATCCCTTCTCGCTGTTGCAGTTTAACAATCTCAGCCAGTGAAATATCGCTTAAATTGATATTGAATGTAAAATCATTAACATCGTTAATAATAAATGGGCTCGCTGTTATTTCACCCTCAAATAATTGGGCATCAAACTGATTAATCTTGAGCCAGTTATTATTTTTTTGATAATTGAACGCCAATTGATTATTTAAGTGGGATATCACAATACCAACATCGACCTGTTCGATTGAACTATTGATCTTACAATTCATTTTAAGATCAACCGTGTCATTATCAAGTAAACCACATTGCCAACGTGACATAAAACCGTTCAACTTAGTGTCTTGGTATTCAACCGTATCAAAGAATGCTTGACCATTAATGATCGCTGTCAGCGAGATTTCCTTATCAATTTTCACTTGATAATCAATCACCGTGGTTAATATTGAATCCGACGGGTAAACGATTGGATACTGCTGCTGTATCTCATCCGCCATAGGATGTTTAATCGTCAACAGTGCGGTAATCGGTTGCTCATCTAGCTGCCATGTACCCGATAGCACTGGCTGAGTGATTTTCTTAAAATCAATGATATCTCGACTGTTAATTTTAAGTTGATGATTAAGCAACCATTCACTGGTTAATGTCAGCTTATTATCTCTTAATTGACTACTAATTTCGCCATTGACCTGTGTCATGGAGATATCTTGAAACTTAAGATTTTTTAATCTAATTTGCCACACGCCCTGTTTAGAGACGATGCCTTGAGGAGTCAAGTTCACCACAATGTCGTTATTGCTTTTCAGTTCAAAGTCGCTGAAAGCAATATCATGTTGACGATAGCTAGCTACTGTCAAATTTACCTGCGCTAATTTAATCCTTATCTGTTTATCTAAAGTCACTTGACCAGCAGCAGTAACAGCAAGGCCTTTAAAATAGGGAAATCGCTGTGTTTGACCGTTCATAGTCCAGTCACTGCTTACGCGCTGTTGATTAACGTTAAGTTGTTTAAGCTCAACATCAATATTATCCTGTCGAGATTGTAATGCTAGCGACACATTATCCACCACTACATCAAATTGATTGAGTGAATTTTTGGTTAAAGACTTCGTTAAAGACACAAGTGCACTAATGGGCTTCTTCAGTGTTAATTTGATTTCATCTTGATCAGTCATAAACGCACAGTTAAACTTAGCCCTAGTCAGCTCAACCAACTGCCGACACCGCGGCTCGGTGATAGCAACCTCACCCTGATGGTTAATCTCAATCCTAATCGGATCAATAATAAGCTGAGGCTTTAGCTCAATACGGCCTTGGGCTTTAATAAATAAAGACTGCAATAGCTCATTATCATGATGAGTTAGTTCAATATTATCCGACTGTAATTGCCACGACAGCGCAGTATAGTTATTATTTAAATCAACCGTCGCTAAAAGATCCCCAGCCACCAGCAAAGCGTTTAATTGCTGTGTAACTACAATGTTGACCGTCATCATCGGTTGCGCTGAAGGGTTTATTTGCAATTGCTGCAATTGGATTGTCGAAAATAATGGCTTAATTAATTGTTCAGGAAAATTATCCAAGGTGATTTTAATGTGGTCGATGGTAATGTTAGGAATAACAATTGACGGTAATGGTGTTGAGTCGGCATTTGAACTCGACAACGATTGCAACTCAAGATAAGAATTGTACGCTAACTTAATACGAGTATCTTCAATTGAAATTTTTGGTAGGCGTGACCAATGATTAAAAAATAACTTAACGTTTTTCAGTGCTAACATTGAGCCTAAATGTTTAAGCTCAAGATCTTTGATTAGCACTTCATTATGATGGTACTCAACCCCTGATAACGCCGTTATTTCAAGTTGATGTTGCTGTGCCCACTGATTAAATCCCTGTTGAATCAGCGATACTCGAAAATAATAAGCACCAGCCACACCGATCAAAATAAGCATTATTATCGATCCAAAAATACCGATCAGTTTAATCCAATTAATTTGACCAAATAAAGCCATTCTTTATCCGTGTATTTGTACTTCCCGATGCAATAACTCCACAATAGGGTCGGTGGTTTGAAATATTCTTAATTCTCTAAATAATGTTTTAATTTGTGGATATTGAAACTTTAAATAGACCATCCATTGCTTAATCCGATTAGGATAATACTGTCCTTTATCACCGGCTATTTCATAACGTGAATACTCAACTAATAGGGTTAATAATTCAGGATAAGTTAACGGCACGCTATCGTGCTTAATCACATTGGCTAAGTTGGGCATCGCCAAAACGCCACGACCTATCATTAAATCATCACAGCCACTCAGTAATCGACATTGTGTCGCATCATCTCGTTGCCACACTTCGCCATTCGCAATAATTTTAATCGACTGTTTTTGTTTCACTTCGTTAATTAAATGCCATTTAATTTGTTCAGCTTTGTAACCATCAACCTTAGTTCTGGCATGAATCGTTAACTCGCTGGCCCCTGCTTGCTCAATGGCATCGGCAATTTCAAACACACTGGTTGGTTCATCCCAACCTAAGCGAATTTTGACCGAAAAAATATGTTGTTTGGGGATAGCTTTACGCATTTGACTAACAATTTGATAAATGGTTTCAGGTTCTTTTAATAAAACTGCCCCCCCTTTATTGGTATTAACAATTTTACTGGGACAACCGAGATTTAAATCGATTCCGTGACTGCCCAGTTCAATGGCCAAATTAGCATTTTCACTTAAATACTGTGGCGATTGCCCTAACAATTGCATCCGCACCGGCACTCCGGCCTTGGTTCTACCGCCTTGGTGGAGCTCAGGACAAATTTTATAGAACACCCGCTCAGGTTGCAGTGATTGCGTCACGCGCAAAAATTCAGTAATACACAGATCGAAACCACCGATGCCCGTTAATAATTCACGGACTAGGTGATCGATCACACCTTCAAGAGGTGCTAAAGTTAACTTCATTAGATTCAATGGTTAGGAAAAAGCCGCAGATCCTAACATATTATACTAATGACCGCCGTTTTTTATCCAAGCATCAATCTTTCGCTCTAACACCGTTAATGGCAATGAACCATCGAGCAATATTTGATTATGGAAAGCTTTAATGTTGAAATCACTGCCCAAGGCCTGCTCTGCCCGTTGCCGCAATTCAATAATTTTAAGCTGACCTATTTTATAGGATAACGCTTGACCAGGCAGTGCCATGTAACGTTCGACTTCAGATTCTACATCCGATTGCGCCATGGTTGAATTGTCCAACATATATTGGATAGCTTGTTCACGGCTCCAGCCCTTAGCATGTAAGCCAGTATCAACCACTAAACGCATTGCCCGTAACATTTCATCGGCTAATTTGCCAAACAGTTGATAAGGGTCATTAAACAAGCCCATTTCAAGCCCGAGATATTCGCTATATAATGCCCAGCCTTCGATAAAGGCCGTTGACCCACCGAATCGCTGCGCTTTAGGTAAATCGTCAAGCTCTTGCTGAATGGTTAGTTGAAAATGGTGGCCCGGTGCCGCTTCATGCAAAGATAAAGTCATCATCCCCCATTTTGGCTGCGCTTTTAAATTGTAGGTATTAATATAAAAGGTCCCTGGACGCGTGCCGTCGGGGCTACCTGGGGCGTATGACGCTCCTGCGGCACTGCGCTGGCGGTAAGCTTCAACCGGCTTAACTACATATGGCGTTTTTGGCGTGACATCAAAAAACTGCGGCAAGACCTTATCAATGCGAGATTTTAAGGCAGTGTAACCGTCAATTAATTGCTGATCTTGTTCAAAATAATATTGCGGCTGCGTACTTAAATGAGTGAAGAATAGTTTTAAGTCACCTTTAAATTTAACTTGTTGCCGCACTAAATCCATCTCAGATAAAATACGTTTCACTTCTTTTAAGCCAAGTTGATGAATATCAGCGACTGCCATATCCGTTGTGGTATGACCGTTTGCTTTAAATTGATACCAGGCTAAACCATTGGGTAAACCAAAATAACCGGCAGTAGTACGAGTATGGGGTAAATATTCTTTGTTGATAAAATCATACAAACCTTGATAAGCAGGGATTAATTTTTCACTGATTAAGTCTTGATACCGTTTAATGATTTGTTGCTGTTGCTCAACGGTGACAGACTCAGGAAATGACTTAAGTGGTTGGTAGAAAATACTATCTTTAATATTATCAACGATTTGTGCTTTTAATTGCGGCAAAATTCTTAAGGCTAAGACCCGAGGTAACACCACCTTATTTTCAACCCCTAAAGCTAATCGTACTTTTGCGCTGTCAAACCATGCCGCATAACCTTCTAATCGAGTCGCAAACTCAAAATAGTTAGTGGCATTATTAAAGGGCTGTGCACTTTGCCCCGATCCTAACTGCGCCATCGAACTCATTAACGAGGTAAACTGAGTGAAAGGCATAAAATGTTCAGGGAATGTTTCGCCTTGCAAAGAACGATTTAAGTCACGGAGTAAAATGTCATAGCTAATTTGACGTGCCGATGAAAGTTTTGCACGGTCAATACCATTGGCCAGCGCTAAATAGCGCGTATTAAGATCGTGGCGACGTTTGAGATAATCATCGGTTAAGCTATCAACAAAAGCATCATTGGCACTAAAGTCGCCCACAAACACCCGGCTGATTGGGTTAAGGGTTAGGCTTTCTTCAAATAACTGATCAAGTAAGTTGACCAAGTTAACGTTCTCATCGGCTGATTTATTTTCCATCGACTGAGTTTTAACTTGTTGAGCTAACTGAAAGCCAGTGTCACAAGCCGTTACCCCAACACAGCCTAATAAAGCCGTCGCTATCATTAATTTATTGTTCATCTTATTTCTCAATAATTTTCATTGATGAGATTTTACAGACTTTTATTAATACTTGTCATTACAAATTAGCAGGTAAAATCACTAAAAATTTTGCGCCCCCTAATTCACTGCAACTAACCTGACATTGACCGCGATGCCAATCGACAATTTTTTTAACAATGGCTAAGCCTAACCCAAAGCCTCCCTGCTCTTTGTTACGGCTTTGATCCAACCGGGTAAAAGCTTTAAACACCTTATCAAAATCTGCCGCTGCAATACCTTCACCGTCATCTTCAACACTGAGATATAATTTATCCTCGTGAATAACAGCAGTAATGGCAATATTGGAATTAGCATATCGAATAGCATTAGTGACTAAATTTTGAGTGACACGTTCGATAAAATGCCCATCACAACGCCATTGAATCACTTGATCAATTTTCAAATTAACCGCTTTATCGGTAGCCCGTGCTAGTTTCTCCACCAAATTGGTGAGCAATTCATTGATACTGACATCAGAAATAGACAATTTTAAGCCATCACTTTCAAGCCGCCCATAATTAAGCATTTCATCAACGAGCATTTCAAGTTCAGCAACATCTTGTTTCATATTATCGAGTTGATTGACCTGTTGTGGCTCAAGCATCGCAAAGGAAAATTTCAATCGCGCCAGCGGAGTTCTTATATCATGGGAAACGGCATTGACTAATTGCTTCTGCTCTTCAATCAATAATGCAATTTTTTGGGTCATGCCATTAAAGGTTTTCAACACAGGAGCAATAAATGCCCCCTCACGAATAATAAAGTCAGGTGTCGATAGGCCTTGACCAAATTGCTTACTCGCTTGTTGTAATTGTCGTAAGTCGCGCCACAATGGTCTAATCCATAAAGCGATAACACCCGCTAACAAAACATAAGATAAAAATAATATAATATTTTTGGTGGCTGAATGTTGAATTTCAGGATCGAAGGGTCCTAATTTTAATAGCTTACCGCCTAGCATCGAATAAACATAACCAACAATGTGATCGTTTTGATCAAAGCTAATCACCACACCTTGGTTGTCTAACAACTTTCGTTGCCAATCCAACCACATCACATCATCAGCCTCCAGTGTAATAATGTCAAAATCAAGAATTAGCGCTAGGTTCGCTATCTCTTGTTGATTCGCCGTATGAGCAACTATCAGTGCTAACTCAGTGACCCGCTCAATTTGTGGATCTTGTTGTGACTCGAACTGTTGCCAAATTAACTCAGAGCTCCAGTTAATTGCCAAGAGCCCTAATACAATCACCGCATAGAGGCTTAAAAACAAACGTTTCATTGTTATTCCCAGGCTGCCCGACTTAATACGTACCCTTTACCCCATACCGTGATAATACGGTTGGGGGTTTCAATATCATCACCGAGCTTTTTACGCAGCCGTGAAATCCGTACATCGACACTGCGATCAAAGCCATCATATTCTCGACCAATCACTTCTTGATAGATTTTCTCCCGCGTTTGTACTTCACCTGGGTGACTCACCAACAGCAAAATAAGCTCGTACTCATGGCTGGTTAAATCCACCACATTATCCGCTAAAGTGACCCGCCGATTCTCTTTATCGACACAGAGCTGACCAAAGGTTATTTTACTTTCACGGGGTTCAATAACAGGTTGCACTCTTCGCAGTGCATTATTAATCCGAGCCAATAGCACATGGGGTTCGATCGGTTTAATAATGTAATCATCAGCACCAATCTCTAGGCCTTTGACATGATCAAAATCACTGTCTTTAGCGGTTAAAAACATAATTGGATTACTGAAGGTCGGCCTAATCGCTCTGATAATCGAAAAACCGTCTAGCTGAGGCAGCATAATATCGAGTAAAATTAAGTTAGGTTGATGAGTATTGACAAAATCAATCACACCACCCCCTTCATTTAACACACTGACTCTAAAATTATTTTGCTCAAGAAACTGGGTAATTAACTCTGCCAATCTGATGTCGTCTTCGACCAATAAAATGTGATCCATTAAAAAAAACTCCAAGCAGCACGTAACCGTCGACGATAACGTGATGGTGCGGCTGCATTAATAATAATATTAGCTGACGCGACTACTTCATTGTCAGAGTTTGTTAGGGCTAACACTGTGGCTTTGTTCACATTTAATGTCATATTGACTTGCCCTTGCGTTTGATTTAACCAGCAATGTTCTTTTTGTTTGTTGTGAAGCAAACATACATCTAATGCGACTTTAGATGACCAAGTAGCGGTGATTTTAATCGAGCAATTTTGCCCCATTTTTGCCACAATACAAATTTGTGGCATCACTGAAAAATCAACGCTATCCTCTTCTTTCGCCCGAATAGAGCTCGAGTTTATAACAACAAGGAAAGCCAGAATAACTTTACAAATAGTATCCATACTCTGTTATTTAAAAATCATAAGCGAAGCCAAAAAACACCGTCTTAATCTCAGACTTATTGACCAGTGGACTATTAACAATTTGTTTTGATTGTTTTGATACTTTAAGCGCCACTAATCCTTGCCAATGTCGACTAAGCTGGTAACGAAAAATTGAACCGATAAATTGATTTATCCCTGAACCCGCTTGATAAGCACCACGAGAATTTAATGGGGTTTTCGCCATTTGGTTCAGACTTCCTCCCAATAGCTCGCTATCTTGTTCCTCACTAATGGCTTCAGTAAGAGAAATACCATAATAATAGTTATTTAGTGCCGCACTTTGCCATTCAAAACCAACCGTAAGTACCATAGTAAGCTTTTCAAGATATGGGGGAATAATTATTTTTTCCACTTTTATATTGGCATTTAATCCATCATAAACTCGGCTGATATCATGTAACAACTCGAACTGTAAATGAGTGGTGGAATTGATGATATAATCTAATTGAATCCCAGCATCTAATGCCCACTTGCGGGTTGATATATCATTAATTGAGATGGTTACCTCTTCATCGCGAGAATCATCGACATTAGCGCTACCATTAATATTGGTTACCGGAGCGACGTCATCAAAAATCCAATCGGAGTTTGAGTAGGCATTATTGACAATAAAAGTACTGCTGGGTCGCCAACGATAAAAATTAGCAGCATTTTCATTAAATTTGCTAATAATGCTAAAGGTTAAATCCGAGTCAATAAAATAGCTATACCCTAATGTATCATTGTCAAAAAACCACTGCTCACCATAATATGAAATCAGCGGAACAATATACAATGGAATGTCTTGACCATCTTCGATTGGATTAGATTTTTCACCGATCCCCAAAGCAACCGAGAAATGCCATTGACCAACAGTCGTGCAGCCGCTATCTAAGCCATCATTTTCAGATTGGTCACATTGCGCATTAACGTTAAAGCACAGTAAACTCAGAATTAAATATAGAAATAATCTCACTTATCAAACCATTATATATGTCGATATAATAAATCTAGCACTCATTTCTATTACTTTCACTAAGGATTACATTAAATAACAATGTTTATTTAAATCAAAGTGACTTACTCGTTTCAATAATTAACAAACCACCGGCTTTATCCGTCAAATGGATATAATTAAACCCTTGATTTAATGTGACGGTTCGCAGATTCGTATCGGTAAACGTTAGCAATGATGACCGTTCAACAAAAATAGCTAGTGTTGATATATTGCCCGGTAATGGTATCGATAACGCGTCACTTTTTACGGCTGAAATCACTAATAACTCATTGAATACCGCAACACCAGCATAAGGATGTTTAATTAGCTTTGGCACTATTGCCCGCAATTTTTGCCCCTTTAACCGGGGCTGTAAAGCGACTAAAAAATGATTATCAAGTTGCTTCGACTGTCCAGATAGCTCAATCCGCCATTTGGCCAAATCATACCAAGGACGGTCTTGAACCCCTTGATTAAAAATTTCACCATTAAAGGCTGCATCATCGCCATCGCTTTCGACATAATAGCGGTAATCATCGCCGCCGATTAACAAAGCATTACTATGCTCAGGAGCAAGAACATCCATTCGCATGGTACTTTGACCATTATTAATCAATAGCACTTTGTGATCAGAGCTCAAAATACCGTTGTCGTTACTTCCTTTTAATAAGGTTGTTTGCACCATCTCGGGCTGATTAACCGTATGGAGTAACCATTTAACTTTATACGGCTCGGTGGTTAACACTCGATCATTGATCAACACCATATCAAACCGATTTAAATAAACAAATGTTCTTGCTACCCGTTTAATTTTGGCCTTATTTCCCGGCGCTGAATAGCGAACGCTATTATAGGCAGGGGTTAAGTCCGATCGAATCGCGGTAAATAAATCAGGCTGATATTGATAATTTAATAAGGTAGCCCCCGCTAAGTGTTTACCGTTATACAGCTGACTTTTCCAGTGTTCAAAACTCGTGATACTACCGCCTACTGGCATCACTATTCGTTGACCACCCGGTGCTACATTTTGGGTAAAACGCCGATGGGGTTGTACCGATTCATTAGGGTTTTGAATCAATAAACTGTTTTTAGCGATGGTTCGAATCGCAAAATTCATCCGATTGTCAGAGAAAACATTACCATTATATTGACTAGCATTAACCGCTAATGGCTTACCTTTAAAAATACTAAAGTGTCCAGCATCATAATGTTGATGATGGGTAAATGTATGACCCGCACGGTAGGTGATAAATGTTTGTTGCGGACTCCAATCACTACGTACACTGAGATGATTAGTAAAATGAGGTCCAAATAACTCACTTTTAGGTAATAGTGGTGTTCCCAAGGGCTGCTCATACTGATAGAGCAAAGGTAATAACCAGCGATAGCTAACATAATAACCACTCGCCTTATAATGTTCGCGGATCTGATTGGCAAAAGAATAAATGGCACTTTCTTGAGTAATTTGTGAAATCGCATCAATGACTTTTAACGACTCATCCTTAAGATCGGTACGAGGTCCTTCATCTCCCCAACCTTCAATTTTAAAATCGGGACGAGTTAAGTAAATATGCCATAACCCAATTCGAGTAAGGGTTTGGTGTATTTTAGTGGATTCGAAGACATCAATTTGCTGATTTTTTAACGCTGATAGTGCCAACACAAGAGGAAGTGCTCGAGTATTTATCCAATAATTATATCCTTCGGGCCAAGTTTCGGTCGCACTAATCGCACGATAGACATCATAAAAATGCCCATAAGCTCGTTGATATAATTGATTTTCTTCAACAGTATTAACCGATAAAACACTGGCTAACAAAAAAGCATTAGCCGCCAAACTCGACCTACCATGCCATAAAGAAGCACCGCCACCATCAAGTAATTTCAAATAATGATTCAAAATATTAATAATTTTTAGGTTAATCTGCTGTGACACGTTCGCAGAAAATGTTGGAGAGGATTTTGCAATATCAAGTATTAATGAAAACTGCCATGCATTTCCATATTGACTTGAATTATTTGGCATTTTAAATCGATAGTTCATTAACCCATGTTCTAATTTTTTTAAATTTTCGGCTGATGGTTTTGCCAAATAACAGTGTAATAAATTACGAATATTTAATGGTTTACAATTTATGCTAAAACCTAATTTTAATCGCTCTAAATTAGCCAAACGTTGATGATAAAAATCAGGAGTACTTAAACCATCCCACCCTCGTAACTTAGTCAATATTATTTTAGGATGAGCCATATTAATTGAATTTGGCGATGTTGTTGTTAGATATTTTTTTGAATGTGGCAATAACGTATTGTAAGGCGAAGTCATTTGAAGCTTTTGGGCAACTTTATTAACAAAATCGACAAGGCTAAGCTGATAATGACTCATCATAAAAAATATCGTGACACTAAGGATAACACCAGCTATCGATGAATGAATGGTCAGTCGTTTAACAATTTTAATCAGCATTTATTGCACAATCGTTCTAAAGGTTAAATTTATTCTTGGCGTTGTTACCGACTTTGTTGGCGCTAAACGATGGAGCCAATGTTGTTGAGTCGCCCCTTTCATCACTAACAAACTACCATGCTGCAAAAACAACGAAACTGCTTCTTGAGTTTGTTTATGCTTAAACGAAAATTTACGCTCAGCTCCCACACTGAACGAACCAATGGCGCCATTAGGCATTAAGTCTTGCTCACCATCACTGTGCCATGCCATACCTTCACTACCATCATGATATAAATTCAATAAACAGCTATTAAATGTTTGTTGGCTTGCTTGCTCCACCCGCTTTTTTATCGCTAACAACTCCTCTGTCCAGGGCAAAGCGACTTTGGTGGTATTGGAGTAACGATATTTGTAAGCCTGCTCACCATACCAAGCAACATGCCTACGGGTTTCAATTAACTGACCATTAATAAGCGATTTATCAGGTTGCCAACTAATATTATTGAGTAAATATTGATAAAATTCATTGGCCATTTCACAAGACATAATTGTGCCGTGGTAATTCACTACCCCGTCTCGATGTAGAATATTCCCGAGTTCACCATCTATAGCGGCGAATAAATCCATGCTTAATTCTCTTGATAGCCGACTGAAAAATACAATGATTAACTATAATTGAATCAATAACAAATTAAAAAGCACAAAAAAGCCCGTTAAATATTGCTACTTAACGGGTCTCTCTAATTATTGGCTCCGAATTAGTTTTTTGTTTCGTCCTAAACAACCATCAAAAAAAATCGAGCGTCAGCAATAAACGCTTTTCCGCAGGTTTAAGCGCCGGTGAACGATGAACCAATCCAGCATTCTCATTGCCTTGCCAGCCCTCATCTTTGAGTAACGCCACATCAGCGCAAACTAATTGCTCTACCGTGGTGCCATTTTTATATAAGCCGCTTAAATCATCGCTAAGTCCCTGATTACCAGTTCCCAGCTTACGACGATCAACAACTTGATGCGGTAACCACTGCGTACCTGTTCCGCCGTAGGTTGTTACCAAACGATATGGTATGTTATCGACATGAAATCGTGGACACATTGCATGATGTAACGTCGTTAATCGCAGTCCGACACGTTTGAGGTCGAAAAGACAACAGAACATATCAACCAGCCGTGCGATGTGCTCACTTAACTCCTTGGCACAACCTAGCCCTTTAAGGTCCTGCTAAAGTTCAAACAGCGCTGTTTCCGGTGCTAACCCTTTAACAATTTGTAACGATTTATCCGACAACAAAAACTCATTAACCGCTGTTGTGAGTGACGGTGACAGTGTACGTTGCCAAATCACCATGTTAGTTGACTCTTGATAAATACAGGTCAGGATCTTCGGAGTATTTCCTTGTAAAATAGTGAGTTGCCGAGTTTACTCATCAAGCTTGCTCCCATTTAGGGAAAGGATCTGGTAGCGAACGCCAAAAAACGTGACCTTTAAGCAGTTCTTCTTCATTAAGTAAGCAATCATCAAGTGCTTGGCTCATTGTTGACTGGCACAAGTCTTGACCAATAAACACCAGCTCTTGACGCATATCGCCAAAGGGTTCGACCCAGTTTTTATGGATTGACGCTAAGCCTTCTTGATCGGTTGGCCAGTTTATTTTCGGTTCAGCTTTCCAAAACATCCCAGCAAAGCCGTAATGTGCAATACCACCCGCTTGATTCCATTGACCGGCGAACTCAGGTCGAGAAGCTAGCCAAAAATACCCCTTAGACCGAATGAGCTTACCGTATTGCTGAGTGTTATGTAGAAACTCATAAAACTTCTGCGGATGAAATGGTCGTCGAGCGACATAACTAAAACTGGCAATGCCATATTCTTCGGTTTCTGGGGTATGTTCACCCCGTAATTCTTTTAACCAACCCGGTGCCTGCTGCGCGAGTTCGAAGTTGAATAATCCGGTATTCAAGACATCTGTAACGTCAACCTCACCATGACGAATTGGAATAATTCGAGCTGTGGTATTCAGATTTTTTAGAATCGCAGTGAGCTGTGCTAAATCAGACGGTTGTACTAAGTCGGTCTTGCTGATTAGGATAACATCAGCAAACTCCACTTGATCAATAAGCAGATCGGCAACGCTACGCTCATCATCGTCACCCATGCTCTCTCCAGTGTCTGACAAATAGTCAGCGACGTTATAGTCTTTCATAAAATTAACCGCGTCGACGACAGTCACCATAGTGTCTAAAGTCGCAACATCTCCAAGCGATATATTGTTGTCATCGGCAAAGGTAAATGTTTCAGCCACAGGTAATGGTTCTGAAATACCGGTGGACTCAATCACTAAATAGTCAAACCGGCCCTCGTTGGCTAACTTACCAACCTCTAATAACAGATCTTCTCGTAGGGTACAGCAAATACAGCCATTACTCATTTCTACCAGTTTTTCTTCACTGTGATTAAGCGATATTTCGTTTCGCACCATCGCCGAATCAATATTAATTTCACTCATATCATTGACAATAACCGCCACCTTCAGTCCTCGCCGATTATTTAAAATATGGCGCAGTACCGTAGTTTTTCCGGCGCCAAGGAAACCGGAAAGGACCGTAACCGGCAGTTTTCTTTTATCAATGGATTGTATTTCATTTATATCTGACATCACTAACCTAATAACTCAACACTCAATAAATGTTACGTTATAACATAACAATAATCACTAACTTTCAGAAATATGAATATTGGCATCGCCATGTCTATCACTGAATTTTTCGACACTACCCTCCGCTTGATAGCGTAATAGATCATTTAACTTATTCGGGATTTCATCCTTACTAATCACCGAAATACTGGCCTGAATTTCATTAATGGTTGCTTGGATATAGTGGCCTTACCACATCCCCTGATATTGGCCTAAGACACTATAAAATTATCAACATCACTATCATATTGGTCATCTATTAGGATGGGAAAATATCGAGAATTTATTGCAAGACTATCAGCTCAAATCGGCCGTTGGCGATCATCGAACGTTATTTAAATTATTAGTAAAAAAACGTTTCGATGTGGTGTTATTTACTCAAGTCGCTGGCGAGAGAATTTTGGCCAGCCAAGATGTACTTAGCTATCAAACATCACAATCGTTGCTTGCTTATCCGCTATATTTGGTGCTGCATAAGGATTGAGACGAGGGTTGCAGGATCATAAAACGCAAAAAGCCCGATAATTTTTCAATTATCGGGCTTTTCTAAATAGTGGCACAGAGATAGGGATTTGAACCCTAAGCTGTACCACAACAACAAAATTTCCCATGGTTGCACTGGCTCCGCCAGCGACAGGCGCTTCAGAACCAAGCAGCAAAAAGCTCGATAATTCTTCAATTATCGAGCTTTTCTAAATAGTGGCGGAGAGATAGGGATTTGAACCCTAGATGGGCTATAAACCCATGCCGGTTTTCAAGACCGGTGCATTCGACCACTCTGCCATCTCTCCAGCGCGGTGTATAATAAACAACTTGATATTAAATGCAAGCGCAATTACACATAAACTATCGACAAACAGAACACACGTTCAAAATACCAACAACTCGTCCAAACTATCAGTATAAGCACCCACCCCAATAGTATTAAAATAATAATTTTATTGGTAAGATATGACCAATAAAATTAATTGAACGTTAAATACTGGTCAATTACTCGAATCAAAATATTCCGAATAGTAAGTCAGCCATGCAGTCAATAAGCGATTTTTATGCAAAGTATAAAGTTATTTTTTATTTTTTTTATCGTGTTTAGTTTTACTCTTCACTTTAAAATAAATGCTGCGGAATTTAGCCGATATCTCAACAACTATTCAGTTGAAGACGGTTTATCCCAGAGCGTAGTTAATCAGATCATTCAAGATAAATATGGCTACATTTGGGTCGCCACAGATTATGGTTTAAACCGATTCGACGGTTACGATTTTGAGCAAATATCAGGACTTAATAATAGCTTTTCAAGTGATGGCATCATTCATATGTCTGAACTCAACGATGGCAGCTTACTCGTCAGCACATACTATAACGGTGCTTATTTACTCGACCCTCAAACTTTAGCGACACAAAATGTTTTTTCAGGTAAATTACCCAACGTTAGTAAACTAACAATGTCGATTGAACATTCACTTCAAGTAAATAATTCATTGTGGTTCGCGATTGGTCCGCATCTCGTACACTATGATCTCAAATTGAACATCATGGATATTCGTTATTCTCTCCCAACCGAAACTGGTTTTATTAGGGCACTAGCCTATCATAATGACACCTTCTACTTAGCGACCACGGATGGCTTAATACTATTTAACCAAGACAGTGGCCAAGCAAAACTCGTAGCGCATTTACCCGGGAATATCGCACCAAACGATAATAACAGCAATATTAAAAGTTTTTTTTGGGATAAAGACTACGGCCTACTGATTGGCACAGTCAATGGTTTATATCTATTTGATATCGAACAACAAATAAGCACTAAAACATTAATCACTGATTTAAATATCTGGGGTTTAGTTAAGTTAGATAAAATCTACTATATCGCAACACAACGTGGTTTATATTCACTTGAGTTAGCCACAAAAAAAATCATTTCAATCGCAAAATTTTCAGATATAAATCCGCTAATTACCAATGACAGTATCAAATCAATTTTTCAAGATAATAGCGGATTAATCTGGCTCGCGTCGCAACTACAAGGAGTATTCACCTTTAATCCAACGGTCAAAAATTTTTCTAGCTATAGTCGGCTTTCGAGTTTAAAACTTTCTCATTCTGTTGTTTATGATTTTTTTGAAGAAAAATCTGGGGTATTTTGGATTGCTACCGAAAATGGCTTAAACAAATTAGACAGTACATTAAACACGACTAAAGCGTTATTTATGACCAATGACGCAAGCGCTGTTTTTGGTAAACACACCATTTACAGTATATTCCCCCAAAAAAATGGCAAGTTTTGGTTATGGCACGGCCATGGCCTCTCACTTTTCGATCCCGTGACTGAATTGATAATACCAAGTACGCTAACAACCACAACCAATGACGCATTAGCAGCAACGAATCCATTTGGGATGGTCCAAATTGGACCGAATAAATTTTTTTTCATCGGCAACAATGGTCATTTCGCACTCGATATTGTTAGCAACAAAATTGAACCTCTCTCCGCATTGGATCTAGCTTTTAAACCTGAATATTCAGCAACTTTTTTGAAAAGCTTCACCAAGGGAACTCATATTTTATTGGCGACTACCGGTGGCCTAATTGACTATGATTACGAAAAAAACACCTTTAAAACCATCTATCAAATTAAAAATTTCAATTTTATTGATTATAAATATGTCAGCCAGTGGCATCGTTCTACCGATGGTCACATCTGGCTGGCCATCAATGGTTTTGGGGTGGTAGAGTTAGACCCTCAATACCGTGTTCTCCGGGAAATAAATAAAGAAAATGGTCTGACTGACTTAAGAGTCTATGGCATTAATGAGAGTAAGTCTGGTGACATTTGGATCAGCTCACAGGCAGGCCTCACTAAATATAACCGAACTGAAGACAAACTAAGCCATTATTCAACAAAACAGGGTCTGATCAGCAATGAGATCTATGAAACATCAGCTATCTTAAGTAATGGAGAGATGGCTTTTAGTTCAGCCGCTGGTCTTGTTTTTTTCAATCCAGAACAAGTCAGTCGTGATATGGCATTATCACCACAGGTGAAGATATTATCAGTGGCGGTCGCCTCGCGGGATATCGTTTATCCATTTTACCAATTAACCAACAAGCACTTTGTACTGAACCATGATGATTATGGTATCAATTTTAAATTCTCAAATTTTAATTTCCCCGCTCAAAATAAAGTTAAATATCAGGTTGAATTAAAGGGAAAAAATAATATTATTTACGAGGGTTCTTACAAAAACTCAATAGAATTTAACAAGCTAGTACCGGGTAACTACGAGTTTACTGTCCGTGCTATCGCCCCATTCAATGGTGATATAGGAGCGGCTGCGACCTTTAATTTTAGCGTAAATCATAACCCTTACTTCTCACCAATAGCTTACATAATTTACATTTTAATTATTATATCTTTCTTTGTTTATTTTTATCGCCGTCGAATTCACCAGCAATTGATCGTTCAGAAAGCCCACGAACAAGTGCTGAGTGCAAAACAACGAGCCGACTTAGCATTAGAAGCCAGCAATAGTGGTATTTGGTCTTTTAATCGAGATACCGGACATACTCACCAAAACAGGCTACGAGAATTAGGTCATGATGTTTCCGATAATGGTGTGATTTCAGACTATTTAAAATATATCCACCCTGATGATCGCCAAGAACTTAAACATATTTGGTATCAGTTTCTAAATGAGAAAATAAAACACTGGGATGTTTGCTATCGCGTAAAAGATAGTCATGGTGATTGGATATGGTTTCGAGATTTAGGTAATGCCTCGTCTATTACAGACAAATCATCACACCTGATATTTATCGGCACCTACACCAATATTAATGCGACCAAAGCCAACGAAATGCAAGCGCAACTTTACGGGCAGGCATTAAAGAAAATGAATGAGTGGTTAGTCATTTTAGATCGTGAACTCCAGCCAATAACCTCTAATTCAGCATTTAACAAACGGTTTTTAAAAAAAGGTGAGCAACTTACCGCGCAAAGCCTTAACTTGATTTTTCGACAAGAAAAATTAAATCAATACACAGAGAAAGTCAAAAGTTTAGCGCTACATGAAAAGCTAATTAGCGAAGACATTATTGCTGTTCCTGCCGGTTTTGATATTCCGGTCTTAATCTCTATTTCTGCGATTGGCGATACCACTATTGATAATTATGTTGTTGTCATTTCAGATTTAAGTGCTCAAAAGGAAGTAGAAAACAAACTAAAACATTTAGCCAACTTTGACTCTCTCACCCACTTAGCTAACAGAACCTTAATTAGAGACCGCATTGAACAAGCTATTGTTCATGCTAAAGAAAAGGCGATTGGGCTCTTATTTATCGATTTAGACCGATTTAAACAAGTTAATGATATTTACGGCCACGCAATGGGCGACCAGGTCCTCGTCGAGGTTGCTAATAGAATGAATGAGGTGGTCGGTGAACAGCACAGCGTCGGCCGCCAAAGTGGAGATGAGTTCATTATTTTATTAGAAGACATCTCGACGCCAGAACAGGCAAGCCATTACGCCGATTTATTAACTAAAGCGCTCGCACAACCTTACCAGTTGGCAAATCAAACCGTACACATTAGTTCTTCAATTGGTATTGCACTCTACCCTTTTGATTCTGTAAACGGAGAGGAATTGATTCAAAACGCTGACATTGCAATGTTGCATGCCAAACAAAGAGGCCGTAATGGCTACCGATTTTTCACTGAAGAAATGAATATCCAAATAAAAAACCGAGTATTAATGGAAGATGACTTTATTAATACGGTTCAAAACAATGGGCTAATTAACTATTATCAACCTATTGTCGATATTGCTAATCAAAAAATAACGGGAGTGGAATTGTTATTAAGATGGCGAAACCGTGATCAAATGATTTCGCCAAATGTTTTCATTCCCTTAGCTGAAAACATCGGACAAATAGCTAAACTCACTGAGTTAGCGCTAGAAAAAGCCCTTAATGAACTAAGCCATTGGCTAATCGACAGCCGTTATTTATCGATAAATTTGTCAGCAATACATATTTCTCAACCCCAGATGGTTGACAGCTTATTAGCTATTTTACACCAAGCCGATGTCTCGCCGCACGCTATCCGACTAGAAATTACGGAAGGAGTTCTAATCGATGATACCGACAACGCAAAACAACAACTCAACCGATTAAAAAATGCAGGATTCCAAATATTTTTAGATGATTTTGGTACAGGCTATTCCTCATTAACTTACATCAACCAGTTTCCCATTGATGTTATCAAGATTGACCAGTGTTTTGTGAGAGAGCTCGCCAGTGACAAAACCAGTAAAGCGATTGTTCAAACCATTGCCAACTTAGCTCACAACATTGACAGTTATTGTGTGGTAGAAGGTGTCGAAGAACTTAGTCAAGTCGCTATTTTAAAACAATTGGGTTGTTATCATATGCAGGGCTACTTCTTTGCTAGACCAATGCCTATATTAGACTTACTCTGTGATAGAACGATGCAATCAATCAACCACAAAATTAGCAAAGCCAATAAAGCTTAGTTTAGTATTCCAGCGCTACTCATAATATATGTATGGTGATTCTTGTCGTATATTTATAACTGAAGTCCCAATGGGATCATTATTTCAATGATTAAAATAATTATTATATTTAGTTTCTTAATCTTTTCTACAGTAACAAGCGCACAAACGTTTGTACTAAATACTCCTTTGCTAAAAAGTCACCAGACCCTTCGGGTTAAAACGGGTTTAGCAATATTGACCGAAGCTTTTGACGCATTAGCATTAAGGTTGAGTTTCGTTTCCGTCCAGATAAACGTTCGATTACTGAAGCCAACGCTGACTTAGTTGATGGTGAGTTGTCTGACTTTAAAATAAACCAGCATCAATACAGTATTGGGTATTTTTATGATTGAGCTAACGTATCAATTTTACTTGAGGATTACCGCCATAAAGTGGCCATTGGCACGCACGATGTTTTATTCAAATTATTAGTTCACAAACGAGTCGATAAATTAGCGAACGAGATTAGACGAGCGAAGATGAAATATGCTAAAAACTTGCCTTTAGTAAAACTAAAGGCAAAAGTTAAATTAATCGTGGATGAAAAACAGAGTAAAATCTTGCTGAGGTGCTGACATCGTTAAAGTTAAGGCCTGAGTATACAGCCCTTGGTAATCGTCCTTCTCTAATTCAACAATGGGTGGATCTAACCTTGTTTGCTCTTCGCCATTACTCACTAATGCGTTACCTAAAATGATATTAAGAAATTCACTAACGGCATCAACATACACAGGCTGTTGGTGTGAGACATCGATTCCTAAAAATTCATTCGCAATTTTTTTCATCAATTTAGGGGACATGATCCAACCTACTTTGATTGGGTTTGGTACATGCATTGTTTGAGAAATAATAAAATGGCCATAGGGCCGAACTGCCTTTTGAGGATTCACCTGAGCAACTTTGAGCTGAATTTTAGGAATGCGAGTAAAGTTTTTAATTATCGCTTCAAGAATATCGGTGATTTGATTACTGTAACGATGATTTTTAATCGTCGTGTCAATATTAAGCATCGATACTTGTTTTAGTTCTGCATGGCTAGCTAATTGCAGCGTTAGTACTTCCTGTTCGATATACCTCTGCTCAAGTAAAATCTCACCGAAAAGCTTCCGACATTCTTTTTGAGCATGGAAAAGCAATGACACTTGTTGCTCAGTCATATGCCCCATCGAAATCGCTAAATCGCCAAAACGTTGGTCGCTACGTTGTTGTGCCATATTGATTACAACAGCGGTCGGCTCATTAATAAAGCCCTCACGAATGGCCAATTGACCTAATGGCGGATTTGCTTCCTTTTGTAGTTCAATAGCATGCAGTAATTGTTTGGTACTAAGTAAGCCTTTCTCAAGCAAGAATTGACCTAAAAATTTATTTGCCATCAATAGATCTCCTATTTTTGAAATGTTGAAAGTGAGGTAATACTACTTAAAGCATTTCTAATCCCTTCAATTTCATAAGGCTTCTGTAAATAAAACTTAGCCCCTTCCCGTAAGCAAAACTCAATATCGCCCATCGAGCCCAAAGAGCTACAAATGATAATGTTAGCGTGAGGGTCAATTTCGATTATTTTTTTAAGGGTTTTTTTGCCTTCGAATCGTGGCATCACAAGGTCAAGCATGACAATATCGGGGCTTAACTCCCGATACTTTTTTAGGGCCACTTTACCATCTTCAGCATCACCGACCACTTCATGTCCAAGGCTAGTAACCAGAGTTGTTGCTATTATCCTCATGCTTAATGAGTCATCGACAACTAAAATTCGTAATGCTGTTTCCATCTATTTATCCTTAAATATTGAGTACTAAATCCATCTAGTTATGTTTGTAGCATACAACAGAGATTAGAAAATTGTCTAGTTAATATTTGATGCGTGAACAACGTTGGAAGCAGCGGACTACTTGATACAAGTAACCCGTCAACATAACACTTAAGCTACTTAATTGATTTAGCTAGCAATTCGGGAATGCGAATAACGATAACACCTCGACCTCATCCGTTGCATCAATTTCTCTTTCTTTCACATAAATGTATTTGATGCCACCTTCTTCTCTGATCCGACATGAAAAAGTGGCGCCTAAATCATCAGAAATAAGCCCTGGAGTGGCATATTGATTGGAGTTACTGTTGTCAGACATTTTATACAGGGCGTCATCGGGCGTTAAAAATTTCAAACCATCAATAGTGAAATGCAAATTATTTTATTATCAATAGTTAACCCGTAAACTCCGATATATTAGCCAATGATTTTTTTAGCGATAGTTAATGCTTTATCGACTTTATAAACGTCACCCTCACCTCCAACTTGCCATCGCTACCTTACAAAAAATAAAACCAATTAAATCAGATAGACACATGATTTTAGCGTTGGTGCTAGGTACAAATTTTAAGCAATAAGCATTCCTTTAATAAACTGCATCGACGACAGTTCATTGGTTTGTTTCTCTACCTAATACTCTTGTTCACATAACTCGAACTACAACCCGCTAGCCCAAGCACCAGTATCAAATCTGCTTCGATTTTCTTCATTTTTTTGAGACTCCAAATAGTTACATAAAACCGATAATGGAAAGTTCGAGGAACTCAACAACATTTCAGCTATTTAAACGTAATTTTTTGGTCAGTATTTTTTATTGAAATGTTTGACCTACCAATTAAAATACTTCCCTACCCTGTAGCTAACAACATCCTTATCAAGAACATTATTAATCATACACTTACAGCATTCCAGTGTGGACAGTTAATCACTTTACTCTACTTTCAGTCACTACATTTTTTCGATGCGCTCATTGGCGCATTCATAGGATCCCATCTCAAATTCGCGGCAAATCCATGGCCTAACTTCATAAATAGAGCACATTAACGTGTCACGATCTAACGCTGAGCACCAGCCATCATCTAAACGTAACATCGTTTCACTCCCATATTCATCAATATGGATATGCCGAACAGGAACCCCTGTATCTGTAATGATCATCACTTCAGAGCTACAGCAACATGCCTGGCAGTTAGAACATAATATTTCAGAAACGGGTAAATTTTTTACTTTAATGGTCATAAACAGCAACAACAAATTGAATGGTCGGTAGAGCGGCTACTCAGAGAGAGAATAAGTTAATTTATTAATTAACAACTTCGACCCCTGAGCATTTGGTTTAGGCTTGATAAACCCATGCTAAGAAACATTTTGAATCGTTTAGGTTAGTAAACTCGATTAACTTAGCACCATTTTGATCGGTAACAACAACATTATGGTTGTTAACTGAAATAGATGTGACCGGTGATTCAATCGAATAAACCGTTCCGTTGTAGGTATAAGACATAATAAAACTCTTTTAATTTGCGCTTAAGCGCAGCAATAAGAAAAGCAAAATTATTGTTTGAAAACTTTTAGATATTTATAGATATCAACTTAAGACGAGAGCATATCTCGATAACTCAGACAACAATGTAAGCTTAATAATTTGAGTGATGGCTGACTGTGAAAGGGAAAGACAAAACAAGGATTATCATCAAAGATAATCGGTTAAATAAACGAGAGGAGAATAATTAACGGCCTAACTTTATAGTAAATTGACGAATAAGTAAACTGTTTATTTTAATATCATCAAAAATATAGCAATGTACCAACTGGCTATTGTCGCTCTTAAAAAACATTTTTACAATTTGACCGCTGACGCGGCCAAATAAGTTAGTTAGGGCTCATATGTGTTATATACCAACATGATGGCCGCCCAATTTAATTTTTTTAGCTGTAATAAATCTATCGCCTGCATTGGTTTTAATATGAACTTTAAAAAAAACACCTTGCTGAAATGGACTGCCAACTTCTAATAGTACGGCAGCGCTTAGTATTGTGGGGTTTCCTTCAAATGGCATTTCAGCAACTTCATATGAAAAGTAACCTTCAAATACAATGCTTCGGGCCTCGAAAATATTTTTTTCCAATCAATGGGGTATTGCACATTGATGATCATCACATCCTTACTTGGAAGCTCTATAACAGACTCTATTTCGGAATCGTGCCAGAATATTTGGCCAAATCCTTCCATATTCACCTTGGCTTAATCGTGGTAGAACAACCCATTACTGGGCCGACCCCACACAGATCCGGACGTGCGGAACTACCGCATCCGGCTCTTCAGTTATATATTCACTCGTGCAGGCTCTGCCTTCACATGTATGACAATTAAACATCTTACTTTCGTTCCTCGGTCCAGCGATATCAAATTGTCGACACAGCGTCGTCTGAATGTAACGAATTGCAATTGAGTTTTCATGCATTATCCAGCCCTACGTGTCCGGTGCATGTATCTAATTACAATTCAAATATAACTGTCAGCTCCTTCGCCATGTACAAGGATTTTCCCCTGTTCTGCTTTGCATGGACTTCGATGGCGTTACAAACCTCGTCAGTCAGATCTAATATTTATCGGAGCAATACCAGCACTTCAGGATCACGACAATCCCTATGGCCTATA
>JABSRU010000052.1 GCA_013214965.1 Gammaproteobacteria bacterium | reverse complement strand
GTAACCACATGAACCATGTGAATAATAGTTAATATCTGGATAAACTACCCATTTATCACCTTGCAACAACTGGCGGATATCTTTACGAAAATTCTGGAACCGTGCATCAAATTTACCTAAATCATGGAGTAAAACAAAAAACAGCACAATTTTCTTAGCTTGATCCGGAGAGCAAGCTAAAGATGAAGATATTTGGTTTAAAATAGTGTTAGATTCTTGTAGCCAAATATCCGCCACGGCAGCAACATCTAAGCAATGAAAGACTAACAAATGATAGTCAGCGCCTTGTTGATCTTCATCGTCCTTTATCGCTTTACCCCAGTATTTTAAATAACTTTCCATGTATAAATCCCCCGTTTAATCCCTTAACACTACATAATAAAAATAATCATCAATTGATTTAAAATGATTTAATCACCATTACCATCTTCAAACAATACTGTACATTTACCCCTGTAACCTTTCGATAGGGGTCAGTAAATATAAGAGGCTATTTGCTGACGAGTGTGCTCAGACAGTACAATTTGTTGAGCCAATGGATCAGCGGCGTAGTGATCGAGGTTAAGTCGTTTTAGGAAGTAATTAATCAGCGGGGCGCGAGTTGGCATGATGCATTTACCCTGTTCCATTTGGTAATCCCTTGCGATCACTTGTTGTTGGATGCTGCTTAACCGGGGATCTGGCATAATCTCGATGTCAATAATGTGGTTCCATTGCTGATCTAAGGTTATGTCGTTAGTGGCTTTTCCCTCATCAATCACTTCGCCATTAAAACGTGATAAAACAAAGTCACGAAATCCTTGATTTTTTCGGCAATAAGCACGAACGTGCCAACGTAAACCATCAAAAATCAAACTATGAGGCTCAATAATTCGGTCTTTATATTCTGGCGTCGCTAATGAGGTGTAGCCAATATCAATCGCTGTTTTTTCAGCGATAGCACGTAAAATAGGTTGTGCTAATTGCGGATTGGGATCACGGGTTGGTCCTTGCACTTCGATGATATTGGTTAAGCTTTCGTAAGGGCTATGCTGAGTGTTATTATTGGTTAGCCGTTGATATTCTATAAAATTCTGGTTGGAATGATGGTAACTAAAAGCGCTGTCAGGCACAAACCCTTTGACTGTATCATCATAAATAATCGCTTGTGGATAAAGCGAGATATAACGTTTAAAGGTTTTACTCGCGGCTTGGCGAGATATTGAAAAGTAATGATGCAGGTGCGTGGCATTAACACGCCCCTGCCAGTTAATCATTACTTCAATAAAATGAAAACGCTGTGCAATTTCCTTTGCCATATACAACTCGATAACACTAAATGATAGACCATCGACTGTATAACAAAATTGTTAACCTTTAAACACTAACTAAAGAAGTTTTGATAAATAATCCCACCCCAAATAATCAACACAATCAGAATCGCCAATGTCACCATTAGCGATCCTAAATCCTTAGCACGACCCGATAATTCATGATGTTCAAGACCGATTCGGTCGACTACGGCTTCAATCGCTGAGTTAGCGGTTTCGGCAAACAGCACAAACACTAAACTTGACCATAATAAGGCCAGCTGTATTGGGTGTTGAGTGATTAGCAGTGCCAGTGGTGCCATGATAATAATGAGTAGCAGTTCTTGTCGAAAGGCTGCTTCATGGCGAAACGCCGCTTTAAATCCTAACCAAGAGCATTTTGTTGCCTTAACTATTCTCATTATTCCAGTGCCATTGGGCTTATTAAGCGGCTGATTCATTTTTTCTTTGACCTTTCTTTTTAAGTTGATGCTAACGGTTATCCGTTAGCTCTTTTATTTTTTGCTTAGAGAACCAGCTAAATAGCACCGGTAATACAAACAAAGTGAGTAATGTCGCTGTAATTAAACCACCAACAATAACACTGGCTAATGGTCGCTGAATTTCAGCGCCAACACCATTTGACATTAGCATGGGGATTAAACCAAGGGCTGAGGTTATCGCGGTCATTAATACTGGACGCAGTCGTGATATTGCGCCATCAAACACCGCTTCACTAGTGTGTAAGCCATCTTTAATCCGTTGATTAATACTTTCAACCATTACCACGCCATTGAGTACTGCTACTCCGAACAGTGTAATAAAACCAACCGAACTCGGCACCGACAAATATTGCTGCGAGATATACAGTGAGAATACCCCGCCAATCACTGCTAATGGCACATTGACTAGAATAAGCATCGCCTGTCCCACCGAACCAAAAGCAAAGTAAAGCAACAAGGCTATTAACGCTAATGAGACAGGCAGTACGATCATTAAGCGCTTTTGCGCCCGTTGTTGGTTTTTAAATTGTCCGCCAATCGCCACCGAATAACCGGTAGGAAGCTTAACTTCGTTGGCAATCGCAGCGCGGATATCGTTAACAACGCTACCCATATCTCGTCCTTGAACATTAGCTTGAATCACCACACGACGCTGAACATCATCACGGCGTACTTGTGGTGGTCCCGCTTCATATTCAATGGTGGCGACATCCCCTAAGCGTACCCATGCACCAGTGGGTGACAACAATCTTAGTTCACTGATCGACGCTTTGTCTTTACGATTTTTTTGCGCCAATCGAACATAAATGTCATAACGTTCATTGCCATTAATGATTTGGCCGGCACTGACGCCACCAATACCGTCGCGCACCACAGCCATCACATCACCAACCGATAAACCAAAACGTGATAATTGTTGGCGCTTAGGTTTTATGACTAACTGTGCTTCTCCGACAATTTGTTCCATCGCAACATCACGAGTACCGGTGATTTTTTTAATTACACTTTCAATTTCTTGGCCTTTTTGAGCCAACACATTTAGGTCAGGTCCAAAAAGTTTAATCGCCAATTGTGCCTTAACCCCCGAGAGTAATTCATCGACTCGACTAGCAATGGGTTGGGAAAAATTAAACAGCAAACCAGGAAATTGTTCCAGTTCGACTTCCATCAGCTTTTGAAGTTCAAAACGATTTTTAGCACTGGTCCATTGCGAGACTGGCTTTAAGCCAATATAAATCTCAATGTTATTGACTGGCTCAGGATCGCCGCCAATTTCAGGGCGACCAATGCGGCTTAAGGTATATTCAACTTCAGAAAATTGCATCAGGATTTTTTCAAGGGCAGGCGCGACTGTCAATGCAGTTTCTAAGCTTGATGAAGGCGCTAAAGTAGCCCGTAGATTAATGGTGCCCTCTTCTAATTCCGGCACAAATTCAGTGCCAATTAATGGCAATACCGCAAAGGCTGAGAGCACGAGAGCCAGCGATGAAATAATCACAACCTTGGTATGATTCATTGCCCATTTCAACCCTGAACGATAACCTTTTTCAAGGGGTTTAAGGACAAAGCTTTCCCGTTCAACCACGCCATTTTTAAATAAGTAGGTTGCTAATGCCGGTACCACGATTAGCGCGACAAAAATGGCACAAATCACCGCTAAAATAATACTAACGGCCATTGGCTGGAACAATTTTGCTTCGACCCCTTCAAAACTAAACAATGGCATAAACACCACTAAAATAATCGATGCAGCAAAAAATACGGGTCGTGCGACTTCTTTGCCAGCAAGTTTTAAGCGTAAAGTCACATCATGTTTATTATCAGAAGAGTCTGACTGATTTAAATGTTTAAACATATTCTCAACCATTACCACCGAACCATCAACCAACATCCCGATCGCCACGGCGATACCACCTAACGACATCAAGTTAGCTGACAAGCCAAGCCAAGACATGATCATTAAGGTAATAACGATTGATATCGGGATAGAGATTAATACTAAGAACGTCGCGGTTAGGTTCATCAAAAACAAGGCCAACACTATCGAAATAAAGATAAAAGCCAGCGCCAGCGATTGCGCAACAGTTTGCACCGCTTGTTCAATCAAGTCAGATTGATCATAAAAAGCTTCAAACCTAACCCCTCGTGGTAATGCTTGGGTAATCAGCGGAATCCGTGTGTTAATGCCATCAATCGTTGCTTTAGTATTGGCGCCCATGCGCTTAAGTACAATACCTGACACCACCTCACCTAGGTGAACGGGTTGGCCTTGTTGATCACGCTGGGTCATCGTGACCGCACCTTGGCGAATTTCGCTGCCAAGAGCGACAATGGCCACATCAGCTACGGTGATCACCGTACCAGCAATGGTTTTAATCGGGACCTGGCGAATATCATTGAGTCCCGACTCACCAGCACTAAACCAACCAGTACCTCGAATAACGAGCTGCTCTTGGCCGCGATTCATATACCAACCGCCAACATTACTGTTGTTCTGCTCAAGGGCACTAACGATATCAGCTTGGCTTAGTTGGTATGACAACAGCTTACTGGGATCAATGTTAACTTGATATTGACGAACATCACCGCCAAAAGATAGCACGTCAGTCACGCCATCAACCGGCATGAGCAGTAATTTAACAATCCAGTCATTTAAGCTACGTAGTTGCATCGAGTCGTAGCCTGAATCAGGATCGGCGATCAATAAATACTGAAATATCTGACCCAATCCTGAGGTGTTCGGCCCCATTTCCGGTGTACCAACCCCTTGAGGGATCAATTCTTTCGCCGCTTGCAACCGCTCAAACACTAATTGCCGTGCAAAGTAGATATCGGTGCCTTCTTTAAATACCACGGTGACACCCGATAAACCGGTTTTAGAAATGGAACGCACTTGTTCTACGTCAGGTAAGGCGTACATCACGGCTTCAATCGGGTAAGTAATTAATTGCTCAACTTCTTCAGCAGCAAGCCCGGGAGCTTCGGTGTTTACCGCGACTTGAACATTAGTGACATCGGGAAAAGCATCAAGGTTCAGTTTAGGGATCACGAATACCGCAGCAACCATCGTGGTGATCAGCGCGATAATCACTAGTAGTCTATTATTGATCGACCAATCTATCATTTTATTAAACATCGTTGATTAGCCCTTAGTGATTATGCGGATCAAATCCGCCTTTAGCGATTTCGGAGGCGACAAAAAAAGCCCCTTTAATAACGATGCGAGTATTTGGCGCTAATCCTTTAATTTCGGTTAACTCACCTAAGGTTCGGCCTAACTCAATTTCAACGGCTTCAAATTCACCGGGATGATCTTCAACAAATACTACCCAATCACCATCACGACTACGGGTTAGTGCACTTTGTGGCACTGCGATAACAGACTCGCTGGTCGCAAATGAAAAATTAACATCAACAAACATTCCAGGATGTAATTTATCATCAGGATTTTTAACCGATAATCGGATAATACGAGTACGGGTAATAGGATCAATAGTGTGGGCTTCTTGAATAACCGTAGCGACAAAATTTTGCTCACCAAGTTTCAATATTGCTTTACTACCGATGGGTAAATTGAGATCTTTATTAGGTGACACTCGCGCTTCAACCCACAAGTCGTCTTCATCGGCTAACACCATTAAGGCATCGCCCGGCGCAACACGCTGGCCTTGAGAGAAGTCATCACTAAGTACCGCCCCACCACGATGAGCAATAAGTGTATATTGGCCAAAATTTGATGAATTATTTTTAACAACATCACTAATGGCTTGAGTGGTTAGTCCAAACGCTTTTAATCGACTTGATGCGGCAATAAAGTCAGTTTCTGAGGCTAGCAATCGCGTGCCGCTAACCGTCTTTTTACCCAGTTTTTTAATTCGCTGCCATTCGTTATACGCCACCCGATAATTCGCCTGCGCCTGTCCGACTGATTCACTAAATAGTGTGACTAACGGCTGCCCCTTTTTGACATGCTCACCCAAGGTCGCATGACGGCTAATCACCACAGATTCAGTGCGCGGCGATACAATGTAGCTTTTATAGCCGTTGGCCTTAATTTCACCAGGGGCATAGACATAACTGGCGTAACGCTGTGGTACTAATGCAACAACTTTGATATTGGCAATCGCCATTTTTTCAGGACTAAACGTGATGCCTTCGTCATGCTCGGCTGGTTCACTAGCGCTACTGACTTCATTATGGCTATGACCATCAGATTGTGCCAATACTTGAAAGGGAGCGATAGCTGTAGATAAAAAAAACGCAACTAGGCTCAAGGAAAATATTTTATTCATGATCAAATCTCTTAAATTTTTGAACGTAATCTAACTCCAATCAATGGGTTTAAATAACGAACACTACAATCATCAAACTAGATAATAGCTTGACATTAAACCATGTAAAAACATGGGTATAGATTAAATTCAAGAGTACTTTGGAGGGCGATGTTCAGGTGTCAGCAATAATGACATCATCGTTTGCATAACAACACTGGGCTTTAATGAATTAGCAGAAAAATCATGGTTATTTAATGACAATAGAATATAAACCGATGCTGGAGCATGGCAATGGCAACAATGGTGACAATCGAATTGGTAATTCTCAACTGGATTATCGAGGCTAATTTTTTGTTCTTGATGAGATTGGTGGCTTTTATCGAAAGCACTATGTTCAGTCGTTTGCTGGTGGGCAGTATGGGCATCAAATGTCGCCGCTACGGTTTGACCAGCAAACAGTAAAACTAACATTAGAAAAATACATTGTTTGAGCAAAACAACAACCCCATCAGAAAATAGACAGTCATTCAAACACAGATTAATTCAAAATACCAGCACTTTAATAAGAATTGTTCTCATTCGTGAAATTTAACACAATTACGCCCTTGAGCTTTTGCTTGATACAGCGCAATGTCAGCACGCTTAATAAAACTGTCAGCATTATCACTATTAGGAGTAAACAATGAAACGCCGATACTGACCGTGCACTTTATGTCATTGACATGTAACTTATCGCAACAAGCTTGTCGAATATTATTGGCAATTTTTATTGCTTGCTCTACGGTTTCATCGGGCAATAAAATAATAAACTCTTCACCACCGTAACGAGCAAAAACATGGTGTTGTTGCAACAAGGCCTGAATCGTTTTAGAAAAACAGATCAGTACTTGGTCACCCACCGCGTGTCCATGATTATCATTAACTAATTTAAAATGATCGATATCTAGCATCAACAAAGACAATGGCCTAGTACAGCACTCGAGTCTTAATATTTCGTTATCGAGTTCTTTGTCTAAATAGACTCTATTTTTCAAACCGGTTAACACGTCTGTCGTTGCTTGGTGTTGTAATTCTTCAAGTAACCTTGACCTTTCAGAGATATCCCTAACAATCGCAGTAAATTCTACTTTCGAGTCTACTTGCATTTTTGAGATAGAAACTTCTGCTGGAAAAGTACTGCCATCTTTGCGCTGCCCATAAACCACGTTACGGGCACTCATTTGACGAGCGACATCTTTTGATTTAGAAAATGTGTCAATAAAACTATCATGTTGGGGGCGGAATTTAGTAGGAATTAGCATCGAGATATTTTTACCGCTCACCTCATGATAGCTATAACCCCAAGTTTTTTCTGCCGCCCGGTTAAATAGCACAATATTATTCTCACTATCCGTGGCGACAATGCAATCATGTACCGATTGAATGACCGAACGGTATCGGTTACGAGAGATGTCTAAACTCTGTTGCAATTTTTTCTTTTCAGTAATATTAATACCAGTCATTAATAGTCTGGCATTGGTTTTAGAATCATCAAGAATAGGGGTCACGATTAATAACCACCAATGCTTTTGTCCGTGGTTAACAAAAGAGAGTTCAAAATCAATCGCACAACGATTTTGATAAGCCATATGTAGATAATATAAAAACTCACCAGAATCAATCTCAGTTAATACTTGATTTAATTGCATCGGACAACTTGGTGGAGAGTTGCAATCGACCATATCGAAAAACAGTTGATTGCAAGAGCTAATAATAAAATCGTCGAACTCATCAACATCTATCGTTGCAAAGCTTGCGCCAACCATATTAGTAGGGACTTGAAGGGGAAAAAATGCAGATTGAGTAACCATCATATTCCTTTAATCATGTAAATTGGCTATGTCATTCCATGGAACAGCACTATACAATCGACAATTTAACCAATTTATGACGTGATATCAAGCCATTATTTCAATATAGGCCAATGCGTTAGCCAAGGATGGTCATTTTCCGAACACCAATTGTCAACAGATATTTTAGACCAAGGAGGATCAATCTGAAAATGATAGTCTCGATCATTAAAAGTGAATCGCAAGCACCAAGCATGCAAACAACCAAACTCTTTTTGATTGTTTGGATAATAACGCGGATCGCCAATAATCGGTGCGGCAATACTTTTTAGGGCGACGCGTAATTGATGGGTTTTTCCGGTGTGAGGCTTTAACAAAAAAATCCGTAAGCCATCACCCAACGAGCTACTAAAAAATTGAGTGATCGCGGGATTGTGATTGCTTTTTAACAGCAAATAACTGCCATTGCGCCCTTTAGTCATATCCCCTTTAATCAGCCCTTGTTTGCGCTTTGGCTTTTTATCGGACAATGCCAAATAATACTTCTCAATTAAGCGATCATTAAATAATTGACCAAATTGAGCGGCTATTTCACTGGTTTTAGCAAAGATAAGCAAGCCTGAGGTCATTTTATCAAGCCGATGCACTGGATATAGCTGCGAATAATTCAAGTTAGCTTTAACTAACTCAACAATACCAAGTTGGTTATCTTCAGTATGAAAATTGATATTTTGGGCTTTGTTGACAACAATAAAATGCTCATTGTCATCAATCAGGGTAAAGGCTGTAGACATGTTTAAGTTACTATTCGTAATATTTACGGCGATATTAACTCATAACCTGCTTTTTTCCACGCACTATAACCACCATCCAGTGAAATAACGTTGCGGTATCCCATTTTTTGTAAATTATCGCCAGCCATTGAACTGCGGAATCCACCACCACAATAAAGCACTAGAATATGATCAAAGTCGATCACCCTCGCCACAATATCCCGTTCAATAATGCCTTTACTCAAATGAATCGCATCGGGAAGATGACCATTAGCCCACTCATGATCTTCACGGACATCAATGAGAAAAAAATCTCGTTGCTCTTGTTGCCAACGCTTCACCGTTTCAATATCGGTATGATTCACTTGCTCAGACGCTTTTTCTGCAATGGCTAGAAATTCTTTGCTATGTTGCATAACTATCCTTAATTATTATTTTAGCCATTATTACCCAAGGCATCATCCAGTTGCAATCCGACTTTATGCTAGTAATTATGACAAACAAAAAGGGCTTATGATTGCTCATAAGCCCTTTTTTACATCACTCAATGATTTACTTTATTTTAGCGTGTAACTCTTGAATTGAAGTAACCGTTGCACGGTCATCAGCAAGAATCGCATCACAAGTAGCTAATGCAGCATTCATGGTGGTGGTATAGCTTACGCGATAACGTAAGGCACCGGCACGTAGCTTGCGCGAATCTTCAATCGCTCGACGCCCTTCAGTGGTATTGACAATATACTCATACTCACCATTTTTAATCCGGTCAAGTATATGTGGACGACCTTCACTTACCTTGTTGACTAGACGAGGGTTGATTCCCGCTTCACCTAAGATAATGGCAGTGCCGTGAGTCGCGTCAATTTCATAACCAAGGTCAATCAATTTCTTTGCTAAGATAGCTACTCGACCTTTATCGCTATTACGAACAGAGATTAAAGCACGACCTTTCTTAGGAACATTAGACTGAGCGCCAAGCTGTGCTTTGGCATAAGCTTCAGCAAATGTGTCTCCAACCCCCATCACTTCACCAGTCGAACGCATTTCAGGGCCTAAGATTGGATCAGCACCGTGGAATTTATTGAAAGGTAATACCACTTCTTTCACTGAGAAATACGGTGGAATAACTTCCTTGGTAAAGCCCTGTTCTTTAAGTGACTTACCAGCCATGACCTTAGCAGCAATTTTCGCTAATGGTACACCCGTTGCTTTTGATACAAACGGAATGGTACGAGCAGCGCGCGGGTTAACTTCAATCATGTAGATTTCGTTATCTTTAACCGCAAACTGGGTATTCATTAAACCGATAACGCCAAGCTCAAGGGCGAGTAAACGAACCTTGGCACGTAGTCTGTCTTGAATATCTTGACTTAATGTATAAGGAGGCAATGAACAACCAGAGTCACCTGAGTGAACACCGGCTTCTTCAATGTGCTCCATAATGCCGCCAACAACGACGTCAACACCATCACAAACCGCATCAACATCCACTTCAACCGCATTATCTAGGAAACGGTCGAGTAAGATAGGTGAATCGTTAGAAACGCTCACGGCAGCTTTCATGTAGCGACGTAAGTCTTGCTCGTCATACACGATTTCCATCGCACGACCACCAAGTACATAAGAAGGACGCACTACTAGTGGGAAACCGATAGTTGCTGACTTAACAACTGCTTCTTCAAGGTTACTAACCGTTGCGTTAGTTGGCTGCTTAATGCCTAAACGTTCAACCATGGTTGAGAAACGTTCACGATCTTCAGCACGGTCAATCGCGTCTGGCGAAGTACCAATAATTGGTACACCAGCAGCTTCTAGAGCACGGGCTAATTTAAGCGGTGTTTGACCACCGTATTGTACGATCACGCCTTTTGGCTTTTCAATGCGTACAATTTCAATCACGTCTTCAAAGGTAATTGATTCAAAGTATAAACGGTCAGACGTATCATAATCGGTTGAAACAGTTTCAGGGTTACAGTTAACCATGATGGTTTCATAACCTTCTTCACGCATCGCTTGCGCGGCATGAACACAACAGTAATCAAATTCGATACCTTGACCGATACGGTTAGGACCACCGCCAATTATCATGATTTTTTCACGATCAGAAACGTTGGCTTCACATTCTTCATCGTAAGTTGAATACATGTAAGCAGTATCTGACGAGAACTCAGCCGCACAGGTATCTACACGCTTGTACACTGGGTGAATGTCGAAACGGTCACGGAGTTTACGTATTTCAGATTCAGCAACGTCTAATACCGCAGCGATGCGGCCATCAGCAAAACCTTTACGCTTTAGGCTGTAGAGGTATTCGCTGGTTAAGTTGGCCATGCCGCCATCAAGGATTCGCCCTTCTTCTTCAACAATGTCTAAAATTTGAATTAAGAAGAAACGGTCAATCTTAGTAATGTTAAACACTTGATCTAAGGTCATGCCAATACGGAATGCGTCAGCAATATACCAAATACGATCAGAACCCGCGTTAGCCAGCTCATGTAATATTTTATCTTTAGCTTCGCTATCATTGATGTCAATGATTGGGTCAAAACCAGTGACGCCAACTTCAAGGCCGCGTAATGCTTTTTGCAATGATTCTTGTTGGTTACGGCCAATGGCCATCACTTCGCCAACTGATTTCATTTGCGTGGTTAAACGATCTTCACAACCGGCAAACTTTTCAAAGTTAAAACGAGGGATCTTAGTCACAACGTAATCGATTGATGGTTCGAATGACGCCGGTGTTTTGCCACCAGTAATATCGTTGTCTAACTCATCAAGGGTGTAACCGACCGCTAACTTAGCGGCGATTTTAGCAATTGGGAAACCTGTTGCTTTTGATGCTAATGCCGATGAACGTGAGACACGCGGGTTCATTTCGATGATAACCATCCGGCCAGTATCAGGACAAATACCAAACTGAACGTTAGAACCACCGGTTTCAACCCCGATTTCACGTAAAACGGCCATCGATGCATTACGCATCAATTGGTATTCTTTATCGGTCAGCGTCTGCGCCGGAGCAACAGTGATTGAGTCACCGGTGTGAATACCCATTGGATCGATGTTTTCGATGGTACAAACAATGATACAGTTATCATTTTTGTCACGTACCACTTCCATTTCAAATTCTTTCCAACCGATCAGCGACTCATCGATTAGCAATTCGGTGGTCGGGCTTAAATCTAAGCCACGAGTACAAATTTCGATAAATTCTTCAACGTTGTAAGCGATACCGCCGCCCGTGCCACCCATAGTGAATGACGGACGAATAATACAAGGGAAGCCAACTTTACGTTGTACCGCATGGGCTTCTTCCATGGTGTGAGCAATACCGGCTTCTGGTGTGGCTAAACCAATTTTCTTCATCGCGATATCAAAGCGTTTACGATCTTCTGCTTTATCGATAGCATCAGCCGTTGCGCCAATCATTTCAACATTGTATTTCGCTAAAATGCCTTTACTTTCTAGCTCAAGTGCACAGTTTAATGCTGTTTGACCACCCATGGTCGGTAATACCGCACATGGACGTTCTTTTTCAATGATTTTTTCCACAACTTCCCAGTGAATTGGCTCGATATAAGTAGCATCGGCCATATCAGGGTCGGTCATGATGGTGGCAGGGTTAGAGTTAACTAAAATAACTCGATAACCTTCTTCACGCAGTGCTTTACAGGCTTGAGCGCCTGAATAATCAAATTCACAAGCCTGACCAATAACAATTGGGCCAGCGCCCAGGATCAGAATACTTTTTATGTCGGTACGTTTTGGCATAATATTAGTCCTATCTAGCTCTTTTGAGGCTGGTGATTATTTAGTGGCTTTAAATGTTTCAATCAATTCAATAAAATGATTAAACAATGGCGCAGCATCATGGGGACCAGGGCTTGCTTCTGGGTGCCCTTGGAAACTAAATGCTGGCTTGTCAGTTAAATGCAACCCTTGCAAAGAACCATCAAACAATGATTTATGCGTTGCTTTAACGTTACCTGGCAGTGTGTCTTCATCAGCAGCAAAACCATGATTTTGCGCGGTGATCATCACTCGACCCGTGGCGAGATCTTGCACCGGATGGTTAGCACCGTGATGGCCAAACTTCATTTTTACTGTCTTAGCACCACTGGCAAGTGCCAATAATTGGTGACCTAAACAAATACCAAAGATTGGAGTTTCTGTTTTCAAGAACGCTTGAATTGCTTCAATTGCATAAGTACAAGGTTCTGGATCGCCAGGGCCATTTGATAAAAAGATGCCATCTGGATTCATTGCTAATACTTCCTCAGCACTAGTTTGAGCAGGTACAACCGTTAAACGACAACCACGGTCAACCAGCATCCGCATGATATTATCTTTAATACCAAAATCGTAAGCGACTACATGATGAGGTAACTCACCCGCTGGCGTTTCACTTGGTAGACCATCAATTAATGACCAAGTTTTCTTGGTAAATGTATAGGTTTCTTTGGTCGTTACTTCTTTCGCTAAGTCCATGCCTTTTAAGCCAGCAAAGCCTTTCGCTAATTCTAATGCTTTAGCGTCATCAACGTCACCAGCCATAATACAACCGGCTTGTGCACCTTTACTGCTTAAAATCCGCGTTAACTTACGGGTATCAATGTTAGCAATACCGACCACACCAGCATCGCTGAGGTATTGGTCAAGGGCTTTTTCGTTACGGAAGCTACTTGTTAATAGAGGTAAATCACGGATAACTAAACCACAAGCATGAATTCGATCAGACTCGGCATCAGCAGCATTAGTACCAGTGTTACCAATGTGCGGATAAGTTAAAGTGACAATTTGGCGAGCGTAAGAGGGATCGGTCAAGATTTCCTGATAACCTGTCATTGAAGTGTTAAAAACAACCTCACCAACAGAATGACCTTCAGCACCAATAGATATTCCACGGAAGATTGAACCATCTTCGAGAACTAATAAGGCGGGTTTACTCAAAACAACCTCCAAAAATATAATGAAAAAGCACCGTAATTGTGCATTTATGTATAACTGAATAGCCTTGTCAATTAAGACTTAGCCAAATTTCGCGTAGTATAGCTCAACATTGATTCTTAGTCCATAAAAATGCAAAAATTAATACTCCAACCAAGTAATTGGGCTAAAGTCCTATTTTTCATTAAAAAGCCAGCAACAATAATATAAAACATTTAATAATCAATTATTTATTAGCAACCATTTGTAAACCAAAAAAAATAACATCATAAAACAGACTAAAAAACAATCATCTATTTTATTTTAAAATTTAACATCCTTTATTTTTAGTCATTTAATATCATCATAGTGAACAATATCAGATAAAAACATAAAACATGTTAAAAAACAACCAAAACAAAGCACAATCAGATGCTTAGAACAAAAAACAAAGAAAAACAAAGATAAAAACATTTTACTAAATAAATGAATGTTTTTAAAAGATAAAAAAAACCAACTGAGTCGAATAACTCAAGACTATGCACAAAAAAATAGATAGATAACTAACATAAACACCTTAGCACCAGCAAATGAAAAATTTAAAGCTAGCACCAAGGTTTATTGATTATTTAAAACTGATAACTGACATTAATGACATAATTAACCCCATCCGCAACATAATTTTTACTCGTTTGATACTCAGTATCAAATAAATTATTCACTTTGAGATTAAAAAGTAGTTGTTCGGTTAATTGATAGCTTAGTGCAACATTTGCCAACCAATAATCATCTAAAATGGCTGCGTACTTACTGGTTGCATCCATGCTTTCATCGCGATAATTAACACTAGTGTTCAGAGTAAACTGTTGCCATTGGTAACCAATGTTATAAAGCGCTGTAAACTCAGGACGACGCCCTAATGGAATATCTTGAACGCTGTCTTTGGCATCAATATAAGCGAGTGCTAGTTGATGACTAACAGCTCCACTACGAATTGCTAAGTTAAATTCGACGCCTTTAATATCCGCCTTATTAATATTGCTTGGTTGCCATATTCCCGGCTGAACTTCGGCCCAATCAATTAAATTGTCAATGCTCGATTGATAAACGCTTAGTTCAACAGTGCCAGAGGTAAACTGATTGCGCACTAATATTTCATTACTGGTAATCGATTCAGGCTTTAGGTTTGGATTACCGGCACCAGGCCAATAGAGATCATTAAAGCTTGGTGCTTTAAAACCAGTGGAACGGTTAAAACTCAGTAGCCAATGATCACTCAGTTGCAAACCAACAGAAGCGTTATAAGTAGTCTTTTTAGCTAAGCCTTCAATATCATCACGGCGCACTGCCCCTTCAAGTAATAGCACCGGCCCTTGGTAGCGTGATTGTAAATAGAAAGCTTTAACATTCCGAGAGCCAACATCCCAAGCTTGAACACCATCGATCCAACTGACCAGATCTTTATTGGTCGATACTTTTTCGTTATACCAATCAACACCAGCGGTTAATGACGTCTTGCTATTAAGGTTTAATTGACTTAATAAGGATATTTGGTCGCGCGTGGTTTTAATTTCCTGGCTATCCGCTTTTAAAACACCATTACCAAATGTGGAGCCCTGATCTTGGCTAGTGGCGACCGATACTTCAGTAAATAGACTGTTGGTTTTATATTGCCCAGCTACTCGCACTAAATAATTTTCATGAGTATTTTCATTAGCAGTCCCCGCAAACCGCGGATCATATTCAGCACCACCTTGTTCCCAGCGTGACATCAGATGCATCGAGAATTGGTCGTTAAACTGACTTTGACCAATCAATCCAAATGAATAACGATCATAACCATCGTTATCGGTTTCATAAATTTCGCCTGGTTTCGTTTGGGCCGAAAAACCATTGGACTGTTCAGCTGAGACGCTTAGAGTCAATGAATTAACCTCATTACCTAACCCTATTGAAGCATTACTTTTCCATAAACCATGACTACCAACTCCGGCACTAATCACACCGTCGCCAGCCATTAATTGCTTAGTAAATATTTGGATCACCCCACCTATCGCATCCGAACCCCATAATGCTGCGCGAGGGCCTTTGACAATTTCAATCCGTTCAATGTTTTCCACTGCAATACCACTAAAGTTAGCGGTACCAAGTGTTGCGGAACTAACGCGGACCCCATCAACTAAAATAAGGGTGTGATTACTATTGGTGCCACGCATAAATATCGTGCTAGATTGACCACCGCCACCTTGTTTAGCAACACTAATCCCTGCGACTTGATCGAGTAAATCGGTAATATTGTGTGGTTGAATTCGCTCGATATCGGCTTTATCAATAATTTGAGTCGCTGACAATGCTAAATATTGATCCGCCATCGTTCTATCTGCGGTGATAACCATGTGGTCATTAATTGGTGTGTTGTTAGAAGCGGCAAATGTTGCCGACGATGATGCTAGGCCTAAAGCGATAAAGGCCGTGGTTATTAAATTAATTTTCATTTTATCCTCAGTGATGGCGCCCACCGCACCAAAATAATACTCTTCAATGAGTATGGTAAACTTTCAAGGCCGGTCTCCGGACTTATTCAATCACGAATTAATGATTGAAATTACCGTTGCGGGGGCAGTATAGGATTAACCTATTTCCCGTTTCACCGTTGTTTAGTTAACAACAGCACCTTAAAATATATTAATGCACAAATTTTTCTGTGCGCTTGCCCTAATCCTCACAGGCACCGCTAGCTTAGCATTTAACTCTGGGCATGATTGACTATTATCTAGGGTCTGTTGATCTTTTGCGCTTGAATTTTGTTTAACTAGAGGTGTTCTGAGTAAGGCATGAGAATTGTAGCCTAGTTATTCCAAGTGAAAGACGAATAACGCTGCGCAGGGGCCTCTAGTTGAACCCTTCGGGCAGCGTTTGTTTGTGATTTCGACCGCGTTATCGCCTATTGGTGTAGCCGGCTACACCAATAGGCTCTGCCTTGTACAAAACACAAATAACTCGCTGCAAAAACAAGCTACAAAGATCAACAGACCTTATAGCAATTAAAAATGATATAGACCGCTTTGATCACCAACCATCGTGCCTTTTAGCTCATCAAGTTGCACAAACATATCCTGCACTTTGAGCAGCTGTTCTTTGTGCATTGGCTTAACATCATGTAATTTATCTAGTTGTTCAAACAAGCCAGATAATTGCTGTTGTTGCTCACTGCTTAGAGTGCTTTCTTTAACGGCTGAGTACGATAGATTTACCCGTTCTCTTAAGGCCACTAATCTCTGCTCTTGTTCAAAGGTTACCTGACCATCGATGATCACAATATTAATTTGATGGTTGATTTTTTCTGCTTGTGCTTTATCTGCTGTTGGTGGTTTAGCATCTGGATAACCATAAACATGATTAATTTTACCTAATATATCTAACTTTTTCTGTTGCTCTTGATTCGTCAGCTGTTTATCTCCTTCAAACACGCAACAAATTTGGAGATCAAGCTGTTCTGCTTTCAACATTTGTTTAGCCATGTGAGAAATAGAAATAATATCTGCACTCAGTATTTCTTCTTTTGGCATCACTGCGAGTTCAATCGATGGTGTTTTTGGGGGGATAATATATTTTTCAGCCAATTGGTTTGCGTTATAGGCCTGAATATTCGCTAAATTAATCATTATCACTACCTCGTCATATTTGATTTCAACGATTACCAACACTTAATTGTTTAATAAAGCGGCAACAAATCGTCATGGTATTGAATAATGCAAACTGAACTTTGATGAATATATAACATTACCTATTGTAATTTAATAAATTCTTAACTGCATATTCAAATTTCAACTCTAGGGAATAATAGACATGCAAATTTAGTGCCTAAAAGTAGTCGATTAAGTGCGTGAGGAATGGGTCGACTTTTAAAGCAGCCAATCTGATTCACAGTAAGTTAAATGTGCTTTAGGCTCTGCGCCTAAATTGAATTGCTCTCCCTCAAGTGCCCTTTGATATATCGCTAAACGTTGCTGATCTGTCGATTGCCATTGTAACGGCAGCTGTTGTTGCAAGTTTTGTAATACTTCAATCGCTTTGGTAATTTTGTTGAGTTCAAAGAATGCTCTCGCAAGATAGCTCGCTTGTAAACGCGTGGTTATTGGCTCATTTTTCATCTTAATCACCGCATGATAATCACCACGTTCTAGGTGAATACGCATGATTGAATAACTGCTATAGCCCGATGTAACCTGCATTTTATATTGGTCATTAAGCGTCTTAGCTTGCACCAGCTGATTTAATGCTAAATCAAAATTACCTAAATCTGTATTGGCCCAGCCTAAAAACACCAATGCACTGGCTGTCATTGTTGGATCGGACTTTGCTTGAATAAAGCGCTCTAATTGGCTGATTGCCTGAGCTAACTGCTTGTCATCTTTGCCATGTAAACCTAATGCTCTTTGGTCTAAACCTTGATCTAAGCTAGCAAAGGCTAAATAAAAATCGCTATCCATGATTAATTGTTTACTACCAAGTTCGACCGCAATTGACTTGGCCTGGGTAAAATACACTTCAGCGGCACGGCCATCATGTAATTGCATTTGATAAAATCCAGCATAAGTTAACGCTAAAGCCAGCTCATAAGGATGCTGTAACTGACGATAAATATTTATCGCCTGGGTTAATGCTTGTTCTCTCGCTTGCAGGGTAAAAGTGTAGTTTTGGGCAATCGCAAACTGACTGGCAGCAATCATGCTTTGATTGCCTAACTGCTGATAAAAGTTTAATGCTTTCAGTAAGTATTGTTGATTAAGCGCTAAATCATTATTGGGGTTTTTCTCTAGTCCTTCATTCGACAGACTGCCGAGATAAAACATCTTGTCAGCTTCAATGCTTAAATTATTTTTCACCCCAAACAATTGTTCTGCTTTGGTTAACCAACGTTGATGACTGTTCCAATCCCTTTGCTGCCACGCAATTTTAGCCTGTAATCGATAACTAAGCGCCATTTGCGTACTATCAACCGATAATTCAGCCTTAGAGACTGCGGCATCAACTTGAGCACGAACGTCGTCATCACCACGACGAAAAGCTAATTCAGCACGCCAATAATCAATAAAGGCAGCTAAGCTGTGATCAGCAGCAAGATCCGCAACGGGGATCTGAGCAAAGAGCTGTTCCGCAGCTTGCCAATCACCAAGGGTAAAGAGGCTTTGAGCAAGATATGCACGAGCCCATTGACTAGTTTGAGTGATAGACAACGAGGCCTTGAAGTATTTTTGCGCTTGCAAAGGACCCTCTTTTTGCAGCGCTTGCATGCCTTTGGCTAATGCTAACGCCTCAATCGGGTTTTCATCGGCCAGAGGTTGTTTTTTATGGCTCGGCATTAACAGGTGTAGTAGTTGCTGCTTGATCGAAAGAGCAGCCCCAGGAAGCGATGGATAACTTATACTGCCCTGCTTTACCTTACCATTAGCATAAATTAATTGAAAATCAAGGATCTGATTATCATCATGCAAACGAACACTGGCAAACAATGCAACCTGTATTTGGTGCTCATTTAATAAAGTTCGAATATGAACAGGTAACGTCGGCCACGGTAATTGCGCTTCAAGTAATAAAGTATGGGCGATCGCCGGCGGAGTCACTCGTAATTGATTGCCTCTTTGCATATCCACTGCCAACATATCGGCCAAACCGAGCTCTAGCCAAGCCATACTCTGCTTATTGGTGGCATTGATAAAGGGCAACACCAATAACGATTGCACATCGTTGACCGTTTCAACTGCTGTTGTTGTACTGTTTTGGCGCAAAGGTACATCATTAATCGAGACATACCAAGCGATGCAACTGACGATCAAAACAACAATAATCCCCCATATTTTATAGTCGCTTAAAATTGAACGCACCTTGGTCGAATCAATGGCACCGCTATCAGGCACGTTGATGTGGGCAATCCACTGGTATCCGCGCTGTGGATAAGTTTTAATAAAATTTGGATTTCTCGCGTTATCACCTAATGCTGAACGTAATTCTCGGATACTTTGGGTTAATGAGTTTTCACGGTAATCACCATGTTGCCACAACTTACTCAAGAGCTCTTCTTTACTAACAATTCGTGATCGATGTTCAATTAAGTAGGTCAGTAAATTGGCCACTTTATGTCTAAGTTGAATCTCTTTATTCTCTCCATCTTGCTTAAAAGCAAGACTTCCCTTACTGACGTCAAAATAAAATTGCGCAAATTGATAGCTAAGCATGTTTCCCAAATCACTAATTCACCATTAATGCCCATATACTACTTGATTACGTTAAGAAAATAACCTTTAAATCATTTCACTCAAAACAACTAATTAACTGTTTTATAAAAATAAATATAAATATCATAAAGATTTTACCTCTATTTTATCTCAATTTCAGAACCCAATGGGCAAGTTTGGGTATAACTAGAATGATTAAACCACCTAATAAGATTTTAACCATGGACTTAATCATTCAATCGGCACTACAGAATGACCAACACTCACTTTTCATTGTGATTAGCGTGTTCGCCACTGGGCTATTAACAAGTTTAACTCCCTGTATTTACCCGATGATACCAATCACGGTGTCGGTTATTGGGAGTCAAGCAACCACTAAATTACAAGGACTAGGGTTTTCGCTCATCTATGTGTTTGGACTGGCATTAGTTTATGCAGCACTTGGTATGTTAGCCGCTAGCACTGGACAATTATTCGGCACCATCGCACGTCATCCCGTGACATTAATGATAGTCGCGCTCTTTTGTTTGCTCATGGCATTGTGGATTTTAGGCTGGATCTCGCTGCCCCAAGTAATGACTAACTGGCAAGTTAACACTCGCTCAGCACCGCTCAATATCTTTATCACTGGTTGCTTATCAGGGTTAATCATGGCCCCTTGCACATCCCCCGTACTCGGCATGCTGCTGATGTATGTGGCAGCTTCTGGTAATCAACTCTGGGCGGCATTATTAATGTTTGTCTTTGCCTTTGGTATGAGCGCCTTACTAATACTCGCTGGCAGTATCAGCGGTCTACTTACCTCACTACCACGTTCTGGCAAGTGGCTAAATATCAGTAAATGGATAATGGCTACCATGATGGTTAGCGTCGCAATTTATTTAATTTTTAACGTTTTTAATTAGGAGACAACATGAAATATTTAATCAAACCTCTCGTTAACATGGCCGCAATAGCACTGTTCTTAATACCGCTGAGCATAAATGCCAACACACTGAAGAAAGGTGATTTAGCACCGAACTTCAACATAACCACCATCACCGGTGAGTCGATAAGTTTAAAGCAGTTAACAGGAAATAAACCTATTTACTTAAAATTTTGGGCCACCTGGTGTAGTTACTGCAAAGCAGAGTTTCCCCACCTGCAAGCAATGCACCAAAAATATGGCGATCAAGTCAAGATTATAGCGATCAACGTAGGTATCAATGACTCAATCGCCAATATCAACAAACTTTATGCTGAGAATGGCTATGATTTACCGACATTTTTTGACCAAAATGGCAAGTTAACCAACCGTTTTGGGGTAATCGGCACCCCGCATCACATCTTAATCGATCGACATGGGAAAATTGCCTACCGCACTTTCCTCGCAACCGATCAATTAGATCAAATTTTGGCTCAATGGTCACACGACAACCTTGACGAGAATAACCTAGATAAGAAGGCACTAAAATGAGAATTATTTTAATACTATTATGTGTTTTAAGCAGCCTATCGTTACCATCACTGCTCCAAGCAAAAACACCACAAGAGCAGACGATTGAATTACCTAATTATTTAGTCAAACAGCTCAAGATAGAAAAAAACAAAATCACTCACCTAGTCTTTATCGATCTGTGGCGAAGTTATGAGGGACAAGGTGATGAACTGATAGTCGCTAATTTACCTCAGCCGTTCTTAGCGCAAAGCCAACAAATTTGGCTCCAGCCAGAAATGAATGTTACTCAAGCCCAGCTAACAGAGTTCCAACAATATTTCCCTAACATAGCACCTTTAATATTAGATCGTTCATCCAAAATATCACGACTATTGAATGTCTGGCAATCCCCTTTCCACGTGTTGCTTAAAAATAATAAACAAATATTTTCTGGCAATAAAACCGCCTTGGTAAGCTATATCACTAAACAATACCCAGACGAGAAAACAGCAATAAAGACATTGCTTAACATGCTAAAAACACCATCAGAGACCGCTCATGCCCCACCAACATTACTAACTAAAATGACTAAACAGCACAAACCATTGGTGGGTGATCAAGCTCCACAGTTCTCACATCAAAGCATCCTAGGTAAGCAAATTTCTTTAAGCGCTGCTCTTGATGCTTTAACCACAACTAAGCCACTTAGTGTTATCTTTATTGATTCGCTCTGCCCAATGCCCCACTTCCCTAATTGCGAGGTAAAACTTAAACAACTCAATGAATTAGTTAGTAAAAAACCTGACCGCCATTGGGTTGGTGTAATCAACTCATACTATGTGACAGAGCAGTCAGCAAAAAAATTCGTCCAAGACTTTGGGATTAACATACCGTTATTTTTTGACCAAGATAACGCCGTATTTAAAGCTTACGACGTTTACGCGACTCCTTATCAAGTGGATATTAATCGCGACGGCTTCATTATAAAGCGCTCTGACACCATTCATTAATATACTGACTCACCTACAAACAACACGCTGATGCCATACCTCGCACCAGCGTGCTGTAGTGATTATGCTGATTAATTTTCAGCCCTTGCATCTGCCAACAACAAAAGTATAATGCCAATCATTCTTATTACCCAGAAAAGAATCACAAGGACGTTGTTTTGTCACCGACCGATAGTAGTAATATCAATACCTTGTATCAAGAGCATCATTCTTGGCTCGTGCGCTTGTTAATCAATAAACTCAACTGCCCTTTCGATGCCGCCGATCTAGCACAAGATGCTTTTATTCGGCTGATAAATCATCCAAAAAGTTTTGATAATTTAGCCGGTGCTCGCCATTATTTAAGTCGGATGGCTAATGGCATGAGTATCGATTTATGGCGCAAACGCCAATTAGAACAAGCTTATCTTGCTGCTATTAGCACTAACACCGAGTCAACATTAACGTTAGAGCAGCAACATATTATTATTGAGACCTTGTTTCAAATTGATAAACAGCTCCGCAGCTTGCCTCATAAGGTCGCTAACACTTTTATCGCCGTTAATATTGAAGGACTGACCTATCAGCAGGTCGCGACCAAACAAGGGATTTCTGTTAGTAGTGTCAAAAATTATTTAGCTATCGCGATGGTAAAATTAGTTAAATTGTCTTGCGCAGATAACGACTAATTCCTGATGACGCGCAAAGTAGCCCAGAGTAATAATCACCTCATTACAGAGCCAGCGCTTGAACAAGCGGCGCGATGGTTTGTTGACCTACAAGAAAGTCAACAAACCTCGTTTCCCCCTTGTCGGAGCGACTTTAATCGCTGGCTGCTCATTGAAGAAAACCAACGCGCTTGGCAACAAATTAATCAAATCCACCAGCAATATCAAAGACATCAAACCCAGCTTAATCATCAGAGCGCGAGCGTACTCTATGATACGGTCAATATAAGTCGCCGTGATTTATTAAAAAGCGTTGCTGGTTTATCGTTTGCCACTTGGCTAGGCTGGGAGGGTTATCATTCAAAACAAATGCGTCATCAATTGGCAAGTTTAACCGCAGATCTAAGTAGTGCGGTTGGTCAGTCGAAACAAATAGCGTTAGCGAATAATGGTCAGCTTTGGTTAAATACCAACAGTGCCATCAATCGCCTGAGCACAACCAACGGCCACGCATTTGAATTAGTAACAGGCGAAGTTTACCTCGATGATTTCGTTACCAGCAGTGCTAACGCCATGGTGAACCATTCCAATAGTACCCGCTTACAAACGCTGATTAATGGCAAACTCCTGCTATTAACAACCGAACCGAGTAATGGCTCAGTTGCGAATAACAGCGGTGCTCGCTGCACCATGATGCTCAATGAGGATCGCAGCCAATGCCATTTAGCCCTGTATCAAGGCCGTGCAACCCTTTACTACCAAGGTCAAAAGCGCCAACTCGTTGCTGATCAGCAATTACAACTTGCCCCCAATAATGCCGGGGCATTGAATTTTTCGACCGCGCAGATTACGCTATTAAACACCAACGAAAAACCGCCTTGGTTAAACGGACAATTACACGCCAATGACATTCCTTTAGCGGAATTTGTACAGCAATTAAAACGTTATCGCTCCGGTTATATTCGTTTGCAAGCGGGCTTAGAAAATATCCGCGTTGCTGGGGTTTATCCCGCGTTTGACAGTGACGCGACCCTTGATTTATTAGCCAAAGCGCTACCCATTCGCATTCATTATTTAACCCCTTGGTTTGTTAGTATTACGAGTTAAGCTGCGACAATAAAACGTTAATATAAATCATACTTAATTTGTTGGCTGTTCTTTAGTGCTTCCAACACCCGACTCCCTAAAATTTCAGTCAGTATCGCATCACAGCTGGCTCCTAAACTCGCGGCACTACCGCAGATATATAAGTGTGCATTGAGCACCAGCAACCAATGCCTGATGTCATCCTGTTCAGCGCTAATAATATCGCCAACATAATTGGCCTGATCACTATCGATACTGTTCGACCAAGCATGTTGACGTTTATGTAGCGTGCCGGAACGCTCAAAGGTTGTGAGTGCTTGGTCAAAATAATTATCATCAGCAGGACTTCGTTCGCCCATCATCAACCAGGATTTACCACAGTTTATTGCTCGGTCTCGCTGTTCCAAAAAGCCAATGAAAGGCGCTAACCCCGTACCTGCCGCAATCATAATAAGGGGCGTTTGTACCGATGGTGGATGAAAGTTTGGATGTACTTTAATATTAATTTTTACTTTTTGAGACACTTGTTGCTGGGTTAAATAGCCCGAGCATAAACCAACGCTACCATCTGTTTTAATCACTTTTCGCACTAATATATCCAGCACACCTTGCGCCTGACAGCTGGCAATAGAATATGTCCGCGGGCTTAAATCTTCTGACTCGTTAGTGTCAGGCAATATTTCCACTAAATCACCGGGAGAATATTCACAGCCAATGGCACTTAAACGAAGATGATGAGCAGGACGCTCTGGCGTGTCAGGGTTTAAGCAATCATTACTTAATATCTGTTGTTGATGCCATGTTTTGGCCAAGGTTGAGCCATGCCAGCCTAACAATTGGGTGAGCTGTTGCCACCACCATTGAATATTGCCTTCATGACCTTGGTTAATTTCCATCACGGGCAACAAAGCTTGCGCGCCTTTTTGTTGTAATATTGCCGCTAATTGATGGCCAAAAGCACAAAATTTAGGATATTTTTTATCACCTAATGCGAGCACCGCATAGTTGACCGTAGATAGTGATTGATCTAATTTTTGTAATGATGAGAAAAAACGCATCGCTTGCTCGGGAGGATCACCATCACCATAAGTTGCTGCCACGAAAAAAACCTGTTGATATTCATTCAAGCACTCAGCGCGCAACGATGAAACGCAAGCAACATCATAACGATTATTTTTAGGAAATTGCTTTGCTATTTCTTTGGCCAGCAAAGCGGCAGTGCCAGACTGGCTAGCATAAGCGATAAGTGACGCTATTTTCGGCTCACTCTGTTTTGGTAATTGCGTACACTGAACAACAATAGCCAATGATAATTTAGGGATTATCGAACGTAAATAACAAAACAATATGATATTGCTCAACAAGTATCCGCACAGTTCACCGCGCGTTGATAAATGGCTTTGAGAACCATTAAAACCGTGCAACGACCATGGCAACAACGGCTGGCTACATATAATAACGCCAATCATTAGCGCCATTCCCCCAGTCATTCGATGCTTTGGGATAACCAACATAAATAACACTAACAGTATCAACAACGCGATTAACATGAAGTTATACAAGGTATTGATCGTTTGTATTGCTGCCGTTTCCCTGCTTGAAAACGTAACCTTAACTTGACCTTTTTCAATATATACCAACCAGCTACTCACTATCGGTGGCTTTATATTTTGGTCCGGTTGCATCAGTATCGGCTGAGAAAATTCAGGTGATAGCGTCAATTGCCAATGTAAAGTAAACAGCGCCAGATAAATCCCCGAAAATACATACAAGTAAGTACAACACTTTAGGCAAGGCAGCATGAATTTGTTAAAAAATCGTAATACCGGGATCAGGTTTAACACAAAAATACATCATACAAATACGAATAATTCTCATACACTATTGCATTATATGCCTTAATACTAGTATTATTCGCCAAGAATTATTTATCGGCAAACTTCAGCATGACCATTCAGGTTAATAACCTCTTGATCGCTCGTATAACCGCCACGATGCGGGTGTTACACATTTTTAGTGCGATGCCGGTATTGCTGTTGATGCTATTTTTTGCGGTGACGGGGTTATTATTGAATCATCCCGACTGGGATAAAACCCGCAGTCAGCAACAACAAATGACAGTACCTAGTCCACCGTGGCTAACGCACACTAAAGATTGGCAACAAAATTACCAGCAACAGGGTTTACGATTACTGCAATGGCTTGATTTAAAGCATAATATTCGGGCAACAAGATTCTCAATTGAGTGGGACGATTTTGACCGCTTACTCATTTTAACCTTAGATAGCCCCGCAGGTAATACCGTCATCGAAGCATTTGTCGATCAACAAAAGATCCATATTGACCAACGTCAACTATCCGTATTAGCAATGTTAAACAATATTCACCGAGCCAAACACACCACCGGACTGTGGCTTTATTTATCGGACATTAGCGCCGTCGCCATGATGATCTTCTGTCTGTCTGGGTTTTGGCTTGTAATAATCAATCGCTTACAACGCAGACCTGCACTGGCATGGTTTAGCGGTGGCAGCATCTTTTTTGTCTTTGTTATTTATTTGATGCACTAATTAACCGCATCATTAGGAGTTTACGTGAAAAAACCATTTTTACTGGCAGCGATCCTAGCCAGTTCAACCCTAGCCTCACCGGTATTTGCTAACAACATTACGGTCGATTTTTCTTTGCCACAATTTAGCACTCAAGACTACAATAGCCCTTACGTTGCTATTTGGACCGAAACCACAGCAGAGAGTAACAGCTTATTATTATGGCATTCAATCAAACGTAAAGAGGACAAATGGTTGGTTGATATTCGTCGTTGGTGGCGAAAAGTAGGTCGCTATGGCGAAGTGCCTGCTGATGCTATTACGGGTGCCACCAAAGGTTCAGGTGATTACAACGTGACATTAGACATTGGTGATTTAACAAAATTTAACTTAATGATTGAAGTGGTTCGTGAAGATGGCGGGCGTTCGTTACTTCGTCAAGCCATTGATACTGCCAAGAGTAAAAAATACACGCTAAAAGCTGACGTCGAAGTCGGCGAAATCACCATTAACGTAGGAAAATAATCATGAATTACACTGCTTTTAACCCCTTAAAAAAAGCCGCTCTCGCCATCATTGCCTGCACATTAATGATTGCACCAGCCATCGCCCATGATATTTATATTTGGCCAAGTTATTTCAACATTAATACCGACAAACCGACCCATGTTGCGGTTACTGTTACGGCTTCTCATACTGCTTTTCGCCCCGATTTTTCGATGCCCAGCAACGGCGTCAAAGTCATGGGTATTGATGGTAAACAAATACGTAAGTTTGGTCCTTATTATCAAGGTCAACGCCAGTCCAGCTTTGACTTAGTTGTGACGGGATCTGGCACTTACGGTTTATTTTATCAACGTCAGCCAAGTTACTTTACTAGTTATAAAATAGGGAAACGCGATAAACTTAAACGGTTAAAGACCAATAAGATAGCGGCCGCTAAGCAACTACCTAAAGGGGCTCGCGATGTGATCACGCGCCGTTATGAAACCATTGCGATGTCTTTTGTGACCAACAAAGCGCCAACCTTTGAAGTGTTAGCACCAACCAACCAAGGTTTTGAGCTCATCACCCTCACCCATCCTTCTGACTATGTCACTAGCGAGCCAATTAAGGTTAAAGTGTTATTTAACGGTAAACCAGTGGCCAAGCAAACCATGATTATCGAGCAAGAAGGTCCGCAATACCGCAAAAATCCTGCGGCATTGGAAATAACCACCGATAAAGATGGCTTAGCGACATTCAATTTGCCTAATGGCGGTCGCTATTTACTCAAAACCAAGTATGAAAAAGATGCCGACCACGAACTCGCTGACTTTGACGTTACGCGTATTTTTTATGCCTTTGAAGTTATTTTTGAATAATGGCTAAACTCGCAATTATTTTTCTTGGGCTGCTACCATTAGCAGCCCAAGCACATTTTCCTTTACTCACTTGCACGCTAACGGTCAAGCAACAGCTGTTATGCATCGCTGGATTTAGTGATGGTAGTTTAGCGGGCAAAGTCAGTTTAAATGTCTTTAATTATGATGACCAAGCTATGTTAACCGTTGTCACCGCTTCCGATGGTTCCGTGACAATTAACCCACCGATTGGTGAATATTATATTGTGTTTGACCCAGATCATGAGTCGCCAGCGGAGTTTGATTATGTCCAACTCAATTAATCGCTTTGCGGTGATTAGCACCAACAATAAAACGGAAGATAAATGGTTTGCGGTGACTTTTATTGCCATTTTAGCAATTGCTGCCGCACTACTGTCTTGGCAGACATTAGACAAACAGCAGGACAAGCAGAAAACCAGTAATATATTGCCGACAGCGGTCAGCCCAATCATCAATCAATTATCAAATGCTGCTGATGAAATTTTGTTTTTGATTGACGCAGATTTACTCCCAGCACCGCCAACGTTATTGCAACTACA
>JABSRU010000051.1 GCA_013214965.1 Gammaproteobacteria bacterium | reverse complement strand
CGCAAAAATGTATGAAGACTGGGGCATTGATAAACTCCATCAACAACTTATTCACGAACATGGAGAAGAATTAGATCATGCTAAACGTTTAGCTGAGCGGATTTTGTTTTTAGAAGGCAAAGCTGACACCGTTTCTCGCGAACCTGTTAATGTTGGTTCCAATGTGAAAGAAATGCTCGAAAACGATCTTGAGGCAGAATATATCGTCGCCAATAGTTTACGTAAAATTATTGGAATTTGCGAAAAAGAGCAAGACTATGTCAGTCGCGATATCCTAGTCGACCTACTTAATGATACCGAAATGGATCATATTTATTGGATCGAACAACATCTAGGTCTGATTGATAGAATTGGTATTCAAAACTACATTCAATCACAAATGGGTTAGCCGATAAATAACACCGACTGTGTCATTCGAAAACAGTCGGTGTTTTAAATGAATATAGGTTTCACGAATAGCAATAGATTGGCTCCCTTTGAAACCAGTTTTAAAATATATTTTCATGCATGAACCACCATTGGTGCCACATTCACTATCCTATTTTGCAAAAACAATACTAGAGACAGGAACCTAGCCAAACCATCCTCTTGCGAATAAAGTCGTTGAGGTATAACCAATTAAAATTATCGCTATTAGCCATTTCATCGTAAAACTCATTATATTACACTCTTATTTTTAGTCGTCATAAATACTGGTAGTACCTTTTATTAATTCGCATCGCCGATATAAACGGGAGCCGGAGCATCACCATAGATTGGTAGCGTGGCGCATGAATTATAACTAGAGGTGGTATTATAATAAAAAATAGCTTTTCGACCGTCTTTCTTTAGGTTAAGTAAGGTACTAGTCCACAAGGCACATGTTGATAAACTAACACCTAATCGTTCCTGTTTTAAATTACAAATAATGGTGTAATTATTCCGACCACCGTGATTAATGTTTACAGCACCATTAGCGTACATTAAAACGGCTTTTAGGTTCACCGTACAATGGAACGCTGCATAACAGGAAGATGACATACTAATTAACATTACAATAGCGATAAACTTGATCATTCTATATCCTCTGTGCGTTACGGTATGAAAGCCTAGGCTTCCATCATTCCTATTTCATTAGTTCAGCTTGGTATTTTTTATCTTAGTTCAACAGTTAATTTTTGATGCTAAAAATGGTAATAGGTTTAAACCCTGTGTTTCCGCACCAATTATCTAAAGGTTCTTCAGGAAAAACATTGGCCGTTTTTTTACCCGTTGCCATCATAAACATCGCCATGGACAAAAAACGGTCAAACTTCTTTTCACCAACTCTTGATTGCTGAACGAGATACCAATCACCGCCACTCATTAGCATGGCAAAATCATCGCCACAATAATAGATTTGTTTAACAGTTTGACCTCCACCCGATGCTTGCGTGTAAGGGCTCATAATCAGGGCCACCAGTAACAATAATATTTTAAACATATCATCTTCCGTTATCATTCGTTTTTAATACTAGATAAGTTTTAATATAAGAAGTACCTAATATTTGCTTTTTTCCAGCTTTGCCAACTAGTGCAGTTACTGGGGACATTATCACCATCAAACAACATTGTATCGAGTGTTGTATTAGTTGCCTTTGCATGCATTAACATGGACAAAATAGAGCTACACATTTCAGCACTGGTTGTATAGCCTGCGCCAACAACTGTCCATTTTTTATTCGGGCTACAAATAAACACTGCCTGATTCATACTGCTAAGTTTAAGCATGATCTGATCGGATGCATGTAGCCCTAACTTCTCTACTTTACCACCACAGTACAATGCACCGGCAAAGGTGTTACCAGCACAAATAAAAAATAAAAAAACAATTAATCTCATTGATAACTCCTTAAATGGAAACATGCGGCCTCACCTTTGATGTTAGCAACATTCAGTCATAAAAATTTTATTGAACCATTTTAGGACCAAAATACCAGCCAGTTAACGTTGACCAAGATGGGTGGGATTCTTGGCTACAATTTTTACCATCGTTGAACCACATCACCACTTCTTTCTTGGTGCTTTGCGCTGTTAATAATACTGAGTAAATTATTTTACAGGTTTCCGGTGATACACCATTTAATGAAGTAGTTACGCTGCATAATTGCGGCCATACAAGAGGGCCAATTCTTTCAGCTAATATAGCCCCTGATTTTGGGTTAATACTCAGTCCAGTAACTGGACCTTGGCATATGTAGGCGTAAGATTGCATTGATAAGGCACTCAAGATAAAACATAAGAATAATTTCCCTACTGTTTTCATAAAACCTCAAAACTAAGTGTATTAATATGGATGACTAACTTTCTTACTCATTGTATTCAATCGCATAAAGTTTACACCAAAGATTACCGCTGCCACTCCAACGCTGTGTCGTTAGTCCGTATACTTTGATTGAGGTTTTGGCTTGGCGAGCTGCAATAAGGAGGCTTAAATTGGCATTAAAACCTGAGTCGTTTTTATTAATCCAATATCCATAACAAGATGATGTAGGATTCGCTATTCGAAACACCACATCACCGTCGCCATATTGATTATATGAAATGATTCGTGTAATCGTTGTTACACCACTGGCTTCATTGGTTCCCAACGCACTGGTGGAAAATAAAGTTAGTAGTGTGAGTATGAGTAATTTATTCATGTAACCTCTTAAACTGATTAAGCTGTGCGGTCGTTAATATAATTATCTGGCATGAAAGTCGACCCTAGTTATTCGTGCTGAAGAGCTACTCCAAACCACGATGCAACCATTAACCCAACCACTAACTTTTGTTTTTGCATGCATTGCAGCAAGTAATCCAGAATATATCTCTTTAAAAAAAGGATTGGCATGAGGCAATACATAAGTTGATTTGCTTATACAGTTTTCTCCATGTGAATAAGTACCAGAAAAATAAACGTATAAATTACCCGAATCATGAAAAACTAATTTAGTGACCTATCGCGTGCCAAAACTCGAATTTGCCAGAGATGGGCTAGCAATTAATAGCCCGAATATTACGAATAATAATCTCATAAGTGTTACCTTTTTTATCAATTACTTATTATTTAATTTTTTTAACTTCATATCTTTTTCTATATTTTTCTTCCAGCATTTTATCCTGCTTTCTAGCTTCATCTTCGGTTGTTGCGAAAACATACGATTCTAGAAAAACAAACTTATTGTTATTTTTAGGAAATAGTAAATATTGAGAACCGGGTGCTTCAATCAATTTTTTATCAAAATTGACAGGTAACTCTATATAGGTCCTATCTAATCTATAGGAAAAAAGCCAAATTATTTCAATATTAGGGTTTAAGATACATGTCATCATTGAGCTAGAATTAGGATCATGATAGTCTGCTCGACCTTTGGTGCCTGCAGCAAACCCAGCACTATAATATCCACTGGGGGATATCTGTAGCATTAGGCTATTAGCATCAATCTGAACATCAACATCCATTGTTTCAATAATTTTATTACGGCACACCTCAATAATTTTTTGTATTGTATTTTCACTTTGTTGTTTTTCTGCATGGCACATATTGGTCATAATAAAACAAATAGCTAATACATAAATTTTCATTGAATACTCCTCCCTTGAGTACCACTATCATCGCGCATTCGTAACATTCCACAAATTGAATAGTCGCAAAAGTTAACAGAAAGTTTACCACTTTTAAGAATAGTACCTACATAAAGCCCATTATTATATGGCTGTCCATTACGTGTTTTTCTTTTGATTCAAATGAAACAATCCCATGATCGTCACTATAAAATATCCATGTGCCTTCACTAGGGGTATTTATTAAAAATAACGTGTATTTTTATTAAATCATACTGTATTCCAAGTATTTTTAAATGCTGAATATTTGGGTATACAGTCATTCCATATTTTTCACTTATTTTTTATAGTTAAACGTTAATTTTGTTCCAGCATCTCGCTCTGGGAGAGCCACAATTGTTTCTCCCATCTTAAAACAGTTTTTAATGAATATTTTTGGACACTTGCCTAAATTCCCATAACCATCCCCAATAAAATACCTATTATTATTAAGGTCAACACCTAACTGTTGTCCTGTAACTGAAGTATATTTAATATAATTAGAGTCGGCATAACTACTCGACATTGAAAATAACAACATCAAAAATGCTACTGTTTTAGGTATAACAATCTCTCTAATTTTTCTATAACCCAATAATTTTAAGACATTTAGTGACCATTTACGGATTTGATTATATTATCAGTAAAATTAATAACAGGATCGAAAATCGATTTATTGTTGTTCATGTGCAGAAGAGAAAAACAGCATGCCTAGATTCATTCATTAATTTACCTGTCTCTTCATTAAGTTTATGTGTTTCTGGCAGAGCCAGCTCTACTACTTTCGTTACAGCCGATTAAAGAGACCATTCTTTGACTGAGAATAATAATTAATTCCATTAATTGAAAATGCAACAATACCCTGTTTTGAGTTAAGATATATAAAACTATTAAACTTATTATTAGGTTTCTCTAAAACTTGAATCTTTATAACTTTAATGCTCACACCAAGTACTTCTAACTTAGTTTCCCACGGAAAAACAAGTAATTTGTAACGTTCATTTATTTTTATACTTAGCGCCGTTCCGTTTTTTCTTTCAGTTAAGATGGGGCGTACCAGAACACTATTGTTAAAAACAACACAGTCTTTTATTGTTGTTTTTTTGCACTTTATTATTTCACCAAAAACATCATCCTTTTCAAAAATCATGTTTTCAAGAGATATATTTAACAACGGCTTATTCAAAGATGCATAACTAATTTCAGCAAAAACTGTTGTTATCGGACAAGTTAATAACATTACTAAAGCAAAGGTTTTCATTAACATCCTACTATTTCTCCATCCATTTAAAATCCATTACAATAATTTTTTTCCGTATTTTTAGTACGGTTTAAGCTTATTATCTAGGATGAAGTTTCCATGTGGGCTTTACTTTCCTGTTTATTAAGCTCTTTCGTAAATATGTGCCATTTTTTCCCAGATACTCTTGTTCTTGTACTACGTAAATTGTATTGCCCATCTCGGAAAATAAAATCAGCTGTACTACGCTCTCCAAACATCAAAGGACCATAAATGATGCGAATATAAAAATACTTACGGCTCATATTTCCTTCGTGTGGTGAACGGTGATAAGTTCCAGAATAAAATCCGACATTATCTAAAGAGGGATAGTTAATGTTTATAAACTCGCTGGTAGGTATTTCTTGTATTTTTCCTGCAACACTGACAGCAAGTGTTAATAGTTTTTTATCTGACACGCTTATATCAACACTGATAGGATCATCATTGAGGAGTAAGGATAAAGTGATCGCTCTCCAGTCATGTTGAGTATCTACGGTTGAATTAGCAACACATGTCACCAATAACATCAAATAACCTATTAACGATTTCATATAACCTCTATTTTAATGCTTTATCGGCTCTATTAAAAAAAATATATAATCATATAAAGAATACATAAAGAAAAAATAGCCAATTCAATTAGTGCCGTGACAAACCACTGTAAACAACTTTTACGGAGTTTTTTGTTTCTAGATTTTCTCCACCTTGCTAACAACATGTAGTTATAAAAACGATTATATTGATTACTAGTTTTTTCAACTATTTGTGGTTCCCCAAGAATAACCCACAACCTTTTGTGTTTGCTTTTTAGTCGCTCAAGTACCCGTATGGTATTTTCTATATGGAAAAAACCTACAATAAAAAACAATAAAATTAAAAATATCCACATATCTAACGATTCTTTTTTAAAATGATTTTCTGCCCGACAACTCTAGGTTATTCAACCGTCTTTTCCAAATCCAAATAAGTCACAGGTATTCCTTATTTATTCCTAAATAATTGAACAAAACTATAAACTGTATATGACAAACTAAAGATGAGAAATGCGCTGTAGCCACACACAAACAACCAGAATATAGCAGAGTCATTGGTATTTTCAGCAGCCCCTGTTATTTGGCCCCTATCAATAGCGTAATATATTTTTGCAGCCATTATACCGCTTGCAATAGCTCCAATCATTCCGGACGATAAACGCCCTCTATTATTTTTTATTTCCATAAATTAAAGTATATAATACATACTAATAATAATTTCATTTTGACAAGTACCACTACAAACATTTCAACTTGATACTGAAAGGTCACGTATCGATACAATGAGTTTTACTAATGGTTCAAATGTATTCAAATTAACCCAAGGTGATTACCCTGGAAATTTAATCACGATAAATGAACAATGTATCGCTGTTTCTACAGTTCTAACATCTATTGATTATTATTACACTGTATTTGGAAATTGGTGTGTCGCTCCGTTAACTCTGACTCAAGGGATCGCTCAAAGTTACGATGCTTACGCTTATCAAAATAATACCCCTGAAGACAAAGTGAAAGTAATATCAATCTATCACGATTGAAGTATTAACTAAGTATTTCGATAGTGGTAATCATGAGACTAGACAAGAAAAAGATACTATCACCTACTTAAAAGGTGTTGGTGTGGTAAGCAGTTAATATTATACATTGACTTCATTTGAGGCAATAAAATTGGATGAGTCTAGGCTAACACCAGAAATACAGGTTGAAACTAAACAGCCATCTAGTGATAAGAGTGGCGGTAGTTTTCCGATCTTATTCATGCTGCTGTTGAGCTTAACCGTCATAGTAAGACGTAAATAAAACAACATCCCCGATTAACATCAGTTAGTCGGGGAAATTAATAGAGTAACTAGAGTTAATCCAACACAGCTTCAAAGGTTAAAAATATTTGACCGCCAACGGTGTCAGCTTGTGGGTTGTTCTTCACTTCGCTTTCATGTTCAGCCATCAATAAATAACGCCCTGCTTGCTCCAGTGTAAAGCTTACTATTCCTTTTTTATCACTCTTCAATTTTAAACCATTGGGATCGTTACGGTAGCGTACGCCTTCGCGAACAATTTCTACTTCGACGCCAGCTTGAGCTTTGCCATTAAAAATAAACTTAAACTGGGCTTTTTCACCTTGGGCAACATCAGAGGGATGCGTTACAGGTACAAATTCCAGTCCTTTGTTGGTGGTTTTAAAGTCGCTGCTTGGCGAGTTTAAGGTAATATAAGTGACAACGTTAGCATAAGATTCAATGGTCTGAGCATTGATTGCGCCCTTAGGTAACTTAGCTTGACGTTGCAGCTTATTAACACCGCGTAGCCAATGTTTTTTGTCATCACCTTTTAGTTGATAGCTGGTCCAGTATGATGGATCGCCACCCATTTTTAACTGATAAGTACCGCTTTGTTCTAAATGAATATCGACCACACTTTTACGGTGACCGCGGTAGCTTGATCCCGGACGAACAGACTTGCCATCGGGTCCGGTAATTTTCATTTTGTCGGCGCCCATTGGCTTATCGACATTAAAGGTTTCGTTCGATGCGGTTACATCAACCATTACCCACTCGCCCTTGTCATTCGACAGATTAAAATGGCTTGGTAAAATCCAACGGTTGTGAGCGCTCGCTTGACCGATCATAAGTAACGCCACAGCGCCAAGTGCAAGTTTATGTATTTTCATGATTTATTCCTTGATGATAAAGAGTGATTGAGCAATTTCGTAGCTTTTAGCCAACGTAAACTGGTGGCTTTCGCCGTCGAGAGTAAAGAGTTGTTTGGTCATTGAACGGCCGCCATTTTCACGAATAATTTCAATCCGTAGCACGTAGTTGCCCGCGCTTAATGGCTGTTGTTGATCATCAACGGCTTTAAAGTTAAGTTGATAACTGCCGGCCGGGCGTGTTGCCGATGTCATTGCATCAACAATGTTTTGATCTTTTCGGCCAACTTTACGCCACCAGCGGCGAATATCTTTAAGCCATTTAGCGCCGTCACGCCATAACACTAAAGTTCTGACGCTTTGACCTTGAGCGTTTTCGATCCATGCGGCGACATAGGGATTATGATATTCACCGGATTTAGCGGGTAAATTTAATTCGATTTTAAATTCAGTGGCGGCTTCACTCACCGAGCTAACCCCCAATAACGATAGTAACGCCAACAATATAAACACTTTTTTCATTGATACTTCCTTAAGTTAAAAAATTTAAACCCAGACCAAATAACCAATAATCACCAATAAAGAGCTAATCAAACTTAAGCCCATGGTGCGGTTAATTCGCCGTTGTGCTAAGGCTAAAATAAAGCCTGTGACACTAAAAAACATCATCATTACGGCACAAAAATCGATCACAAAACTCCAAAATGATCCACTGTTACGCCCCTTATGTAAGTCGTTTAATAACGCCCAATAGCCATAATCAGTCGCTTCTTTAAACGCTTCACCAGAGCTTAAATCGATGGTTAAGCTCAAATGGCTACCTGGACCTTTGTCGGTAATAAAGAGCTCTTCGTCTTCACGTTCGACGGTTAATCGGTTGCCGTTTAACTGATTAATACGATACAAATAACTAATCAACTCTCCCTGCGCCTTAGGTTGTAATAATGCGAGTTCAATCTCAAAATCAGCTTCAATCACCTGTGCTTGATGATCATCAAACCACTCAGGGTGATTAAGGGTAATACCGGTTATAGAGAAAAAAATCATCATGGTTAACAATGCCATCGACACATAAACATGCAGTAATCGAGAAATACTGAGTAACGATTTATTAATCCGCATTTACGAGTTGCCCTGACTAATCATTCGTCGCAGAGTTTTGATATTCTCAGTAATACTGTGCTCCTGAGGCGCATAAGATGCCGCTTGTTGCAGCAGGGTTAGCGCTTTAGCATAACGCCCCAATGACATCATTAAATCAGCATGTTCAGTTAAAGCAGCTAACTTCACTTGATCCAAGGCACTCGCTCTCAATAGCAACATTTGTGCTTGATGACTATGTTGTTGTGCTCGTTTCACTTGCGCCAGCGCTAGCAAGGCTTGACCATTAACCGCATTAAAACGTATTGATCGCTCAAATGCTTTGGCCGCTTGAAGCATTGAGCCTTTAAGTTGAGCTAACCGTCCGCTTAAATAGGCTAATTGACTGTGTAAATAGGCGGGCGATTTTGGTCGTAATTTCATTTTTTTCAGTAAGTTTTTAGCACTGTTCAATTGGTTACTCGCCATTAAATATTCCACGGCTTCAAGTACTAATGTCGGGTTGTTATGGTTACGCCAAATACGGCTATAAAGCTGCTGTGCTCGCCCGACACTGCCATGTTGCAATTGCAACTGCGCCGCTAATGCTAGGTTGTCTTGATTATTTTCTCCCAGACGAATCGCCGCCTCTAAACTCGCAATGGCCAATATATACTGTTGTTTATTCAACAGCGCATTAGCACGATGGAGCCACAAGGATTTATCGTCTTGATGATCTACTAACATCTGTTCAAGTAGACTTAACGCCGCCTCGCTTTGCCCCGCTAACGTGTAGGCATATAACAATGCTTGGTTTAACTGCTGATCATTTGGGTTAAACAGTTTTGCTTGCTGATAGGCGACGACCGCACTATGAAAATTCTTACTTTGAATGTAGCCATAGCCCAAGTAGCTATAGAGTTGCGGATCCCTAACGCCCAATTGCAATGCTTTCGAAAAACTCATTGTCGCCGCAACTGATTGTTTTAGTTGCAGCTGGGTTAAGCCCAAGCCATGGTAGGCCTTGCCATAGTTAGGTTGTCGTTTTATCGCCTGCTCAAAATATTGAGCCGCTATTTTAGGTTGCTGTTGCTGTAATGCCAGTTGACCGACTAAATAAGCCATCGCGGCGCTCATGGTTTCAATTTTTTGCTTAGCGTTAAGTTGATTAAGCAACGAAAGATAGTTTTCAGCTTTAAGGCTGTCGTTGATTAATTGCTGAAATTGGCGCTCGCTGTCATGCAATTTGGGCGTTATTCCGAGATCAACGCCGCTGATTTGCTGCAATAGCAGCTGCGGCTGTTCAAGCTTAATGGATAGCTCAGCGAATGCTAATTGGCTAAAAAGTATGGTGGTTAAAATAAAGTATTTCATCATGATTCTTTCAATATTAATGGCCAGATAAATTCCGCTTTAACCGATTTATCATGGCGTTTAGGCGGTGTGAATCGTGCTTTCATGGTTAATTGCTTGAGTGAGAAATTAAGCTTTGGATAAGGGTTATTCTTAATCGCTTTAAGATGAACTCGGCCATTTTGATCAATAACGACATGAAGTTTAACCGCAATCTTTTTGACTCCTGCTCGTTTCATCGCTGGCGTAAACTCAATATGCAAAGGCGTTATTAGTCGAGGTTGGCCGTCAAGTTCGTTTAGCGCGAAGCCAGAAAGATCAATGGTTAATTTAGTGCGTTCAAACTCTGGCATCAGGTGTTTAATGTCTGGTGCCATCAGCTTTGGGGCTGGCAACTTAAGTTGTAATGGTGACAACGCTAGACTCGCCCCTGCCCCTTTTAAACGCAAGTCGAGTTGAGGCGCTGGTTGAGGAGTGACTTTACTGGCGCTGGGTGGTGGCGGAGGTGGCGGTAATGCTGCAATGATCTCCAGCGGTCGCACCATTAGCTTATCTGGCGCAACTAACTCACCGCGATTATTTAAGATTAACACCGCCATTAACGCCGTAACAATGGCCAGTGATAACAACATAAATCGAAATTTAATCATGGCATCACGGTCGCTAAGTTAATGCTGGTTGCGCCGGCGAGTTTTGCCTGATCCATCACCGCGACTAGGGTTTTAGTTTTGACCTCTTGATCAACTTGCAAAATAACGGGCATTTGTTGCTGTGCTAATAACTGCATAATGGTTGGCTTAACACCGGCGATCCCAATATCTTGCCCAGCGTACATCACACCGCCCTCACGAGTTATCGCGATTAAAATACTTTGCTTTTCTAATTGGCTCGCGCTCAATGCCTGAGGTTTTTTCACTTCAACCCCAGTTTCTTTGACAAACACCGTGGTGACAATAAAAAATATCAACAAAATAAATACCACATCAAGCAAAGGCGATAAGTCAATTTGGTGCATTTGGTTGTTAATTCGGTGCTGTAAACTAGGACGCATCACAAACCTCGACACTACGTTGCAATTGCCACAACATAATCATCGCAGGAATACTCATCAGTAATCCGGCTTGAGTAGTCAGCAGCGCTTTGCCAATACCATCACTAATACTTAAACTCGCGTTATGGCTTAACGCGCTAAAGGTATCAAGCAAGCCAATAATGGTGCCTAACAGCCCCAACAATGGCAGCGCTGCAATTAATATTTGTAGTGGCTTAACCCAACTCGCTATCCATTGCTGGTTAGTCTTTTGATAGCGGTAATAATACGCCTCAAAAATTAATCCATAGCAAAATAAGGCTAAACCAATAATCAGCCATAACACTAAGCCGCCAGTGATCAATTCTTGGGGCACCCACTCCTTAAGCAACATTGGCGACCTCGTCGATAACCGCCGTGGTATTAGGCTTATTTTGATGAGAAAGCTTAACCGCGTAAGACTCTAAACCCGCCATATAATGATGGCAACGCCGCGACATTAATGCATGCACCACCAGCGCAGGTATCGCAACAATTAAACCGAGTTCAGTAGTCACTAACGACTCAGAGATTCCGCCAGACACGGCATTAGCATCGCCAGCACCAAATAAGGTCATTAATTTAAAGGTTTGAATCATCCCACTAACGGTTCCGAGCAAACCTAACAACGGTGCCACCGACGCGGTAACCGCTATCGCACTTAGGCCACGCTCAATATTTCGTTTGGTTTGCATCAGCTGATCGAGCAACAAATCATCGAGTTGCTGCTGTTGTGACGGCTGGCTATATCGCGCGGCAAGGTTTGATAATGCAAGCTGATGAGGCGCCAATTTTTTGGTCGATAATAAGGTATTATCAATGTTAGGTAAGCGCATTAATACCAGTGCTTTCACTAATGAAATCACTAATGCCAACAACGCAAAACCAATAATGGGTAACACCCAAATTCCACCCTTATTAAGGTGCTCAGCAATGGTTTCTTGATGCTGTGCCAGCACTAAACTTCGGTTATTGCTAGGATCTAACGCCAGAACGCCTTGATCTTTAGCTAATACTTCGCTTAATTGGGCCAGTTGCTGCTCATCAAATTCCAACGCAAGTTGCCATTGTTTATTAACTTGATTGATTAAACCACCACGACGGTGATCAGCGCTAATAAACCAATGAGCAGGACCCATTGTTAGTATTTTCCCGCTAATCAATTGACCATTATTGAGTGCAATGCTTGCCGTTATAAACTGCGTAGGTTTGGCTTGTTTAACCAGATAATCACTTAAATCATCAGCGCTTTTGATCATAGAATCACTATCTATGCTGGCTAATAGATGATTGAGGTAGTTTTGCTGTTGTTGCCACGAATGCAATCGCTGCTCTAACTTTGTTAGGCTGAGGTTCTGTTCGTCTTTGGCGCGGGTAATAGCTGCCGCTGCTACACTTAACTTTTTTAATTTGGCTTCTTCAATCGCCAGCTGCTTGAGCAACACACTGCGCGCTTTGCCGATGGTTTTAATTTGGCGTTGATATTGCTGATTAGATTGTTTGATTTCAGCCAATAATTGAGACTCGACATTGGCAATGGTCGTTGCATTAACCGAGCACATTAATCCAACTAACAATAATAAGATAATGGATAATTTACTGATCATGATTAGCCCCTAGATTCACTGGTAAACTAAACAGCGGGCCGGGTATTTGATTTTTAGCATTACTGATTGCTTGTCTAACCTCAGTTGCAATGTCTGGCTGTTCTTGCCATTGCCAACGCCCGTCCTGACGATAACCAATACCGCTACGACTGTTGTCTTGGGTAATAAACCACGCTTGGGCATTGCCAAAATATAACTGCTGAGTAAGTAGTTCTGTTCCCGCCAGAGATATTACCCCTTGTTTAACCATCATCAACTGACCAGCCTTAGTGATTTGCTTGGTCATTTTACTCAACGATTGGTATTGGGTATTTAAATCTGCTGCTAATATCACTTGGCTTAACTCAGGTGTTAGTTGTAACACCAAATATGGCGGTAACGTCGCCATCAGCTGCTGCATTTGGTTAGTCAGATTAGGTAAGGCTAAACGGTATTGATTAACCGCTGATTCTGCCACACTCTGTGATTTCAATAATGTTAAGCGTTGCTCACTGACCTGATCGTGATTGTCTTTAGCCTGCTCGATTTGAGTTTCAAAATTTTTATTTTGTTGTTTTAATAATGAAATTCTCAGTGTTAGCTGCTGTTGTTCATGTTGCCAACCTTGAGTTAATTGATAGGTTGATTTATCAAGATCGAGCCATTGTTTCGTCAACTGGTCGACTTTATTTTGAGCTGTAACCGTTACTGACATCAGCCAGATGCTAGCAATTAATAATTTAGATATATTTTTCATAAATTCCACAACGCAAAAAGCAGGTCGCCCTTAATTTAGAGCGACCTGCCAATCGTGATTAATTAATACTGGTAACTAATGGATAACTTGAAGTTACGACCCACTTCATTATCATTATAATCTTCATTACCCCAATACATGCCGAAGCTATTGTGGTTCTGATAAGCTTTATCAAAGGCATTTTCAACCGCTAATTTCAACGATAAACCTTCAATGTTTTGTGCTTGGTAGTTAAGCCATAAATTGGTGACACCGTAGCCTTTTTTATTGACGTCTTCTGATATCAACTTACCATCTTCAATCCAACGGTCAACCAACTCTGCTTTACTGGCAAAATAACTATTCCAACCTACTAATAACAATGGCGTGAGTGAATAGTTAGCGCCAACTTTCAGTACATGGGTGCCAGAATATGAATGATCTTTGACATGAGTACCCATATCATTTTCGCCATCGTTATAGCTATAACTGATAGAAGCATTTAAATCATTGTTAGCAAATTTAAAGCCAGCTTCGATTCCGCTCATGGTTAGATCAATGCGGTTACGACCTAAACTGGTGTTTTTAGTCGGATGGTAGTAATTATCGATAGTGTATTGATAAATATTAACGAAAATATCGGCAGTATCAACATTAAGCTGACGCTGTAAGTCATAACCGACATTAAATTCAACGTGATTACCTGTTTCGGCCTTAACATCTGCCGACTGCTTCAGGGTGTCGCTAATCATTAATGTTTCTGGTAAGCCTGGTCCTTTAAAGATCCGACCATAACCAAATTTAACATGAAGATCATTACTAACTTGCCATTTTGCCGCAAGCTTAGGTGACGCTTGGCTAAATGAATCATCGTAGGTACCACCAACTGAATATGAGTCAAATCGAATACCAGGGATAATTTGCACCGCACCAATCATAAATTCAGCTTGAACATAACCGCCAATTAACGACGCCGTTGGACCATTGTAAACGCCAATGTCGCTACTTTGCTTAGTGCCATTTTTTAAGGTGATTTGCTTAAGCCCACTGGTGCCAATGGCTTGTTCAGATTTAAAGCTCTCAAGTCCGACAGTCACTGGAATATCATTAACCATTAAGGTGTTTCTAATATTTAAACCAATGGTTTTATAAGAATATTCACGCTCAGGATAAACGGCAACGCCATCTTTATGCCACTTACCAGCATCATCTCTAAACCAGTTAGTACCGGTTGAAGAACCACGTACCATTCTTTTTTCATTAAAATAAGCAGTCACCGATAAATCTAATAACGGATTTTCACTGTGGTTATAATAATTAGCGGTTAACGTATCACGCTCATAGCCATTAAACCCTAGCGCCTGCTCAATTGTACTCACACCGGGTTTTTCACCAGAAAGTGCACGATGACCGCTGTCATTAAAGTGTTGAACGCTAACATCTAACTGTTCGTTATCATTAAAGTCATAAACAACTTTAACCAAGCCACTTTTTAAGCCGCCATGCTTATTAACAATAGGATCGGCATCGGGCGTTTCAATATCACCAGACTCATCTTTGTTAATGATCGCCAACACACCAAGCTTGTCGGTTAATAAACCATAAGCTGCAAGGTTAACTTGACGGTAATGAGTCGCAGTATCAGCCGCAACGCTCGCCTTGAAACCAAATTTTTGATCTTGCGCTAATAAATCCGTTGGATCTTTAGTTTCATAAGCTATAGTACCAACGTTAGCGCCGTAACCACTGAGTACTGATGCTGCGCCTAATTCGACAGAAACCGCTTTAAGCATGCTTGCGTCGATCATTTGATTGCCAGAATGGTGGAACATTTGACCATCTTGACGCGCACCATCAAGCGTGACATTAGCTGAATGTTCTTCGACACCACGTAAATAAGTTTTTTGGCTATAACGACTGCTATTACTAACACTAACGCCAACAAATTTACTCAGTGTTCCTTTCAGATCATTCACTTGAATGTTTTCTAACTCTTGTGTAGTTACCGTCGTTGTGCTTTCGCTCTTGGCTTTAACTTCACTGGTTGCTAACTCTTGAATTGGTGCAGCTACGACATTGCTACTTAAGACCGTGGCAATAACTAACGATAAATAACGTGCTTTCATTGGTGTGCCTTTAAACTATTAAGGTAATAAAAGTCGCCATATTAATTGATAATACTTATCATACGCATTAAATTTACAAAACTTACAATTGATAATATTTATTTAAATATTTGTTGCAATCACACTAGAAATGATAATGATATTGCAACTTATTTTTATTTGGAGTTTGTTATGCCAACTATCCTTGTCGCTGATGATGATTTACGCCTATGCCAGTTGTTAGAAACGGTATTAACGGAAGAGAACTATGATGTTTATCTTGCCAACAATGGCGAGCAAGCCATTAATATATTAAGTAAAAATCCAGTGGATTTATTATTACTCGATGTGATGATGCCGAAACTCAATGGCCTACAAACTGCACGTCAGGTTTGCCGACGTTTTTCAACACCCATATTAATGCTAACCGCAATGGCCGACGAAGCCTCAAAAATTGAAGGATTCGAAGCGGGAGCAGATCAATATTTAGCCAAACCCTTTAGCGTGCCTGAGTTATTAGTACGGATAAAATCGATGTTACGCCGTGTCGCTTTAGAGCGAGAGCGCCATGGCTGTACTAATGAAAATAGCCTTGAAAAACATATTCGTTCACTCCCTTTCACCAAAACAGAGCTCGAGTTATTTGAGCATCTCATTCAACATCAGGGCAGTGCGGTTTCAAAAAAGGAATTACAGATAAAAATCCTCAAACGAGAGTATTGCGAATTTGATCGCAACCTTGATATGCATATCAGTAATATTCGCCGTAAGTTAATTCAAGCAGGATTACCACGAAACATGATATTAACCAGACGTGGTATCGGCTACAGCTTTGAACCGCAACGGTAGAGATTGACATGAATATCATTAAAAAATTATTTAGACACAGCATAACTAATAAATTATTTTGCTATTTTAGCGCGGTATTGATTGTTATTTTAACCCTTTCAACCATTATTGAATCGATTATCATTGGTGCATTACTGACCTTACCTAGTCACCTGCAACACGAATTCAAAGCACTAGCCAATGAAGCACAAACCTATATTAGTCATAATGATTTGATCGGATTAAAAACCTGGGAAGAGCAGCAAGATTACACTATTTATGTTGTTGATGAGACGCATAGCAGTATTACAATGCGCGATGTTCATCCTCATGTTCAATCGAAAATGGCTTTTAGCCGCTCAGTCGATAAACCCATGGGCAATAAAATACGCAAGCCGATTATCGCGATAGACTTATCATCAGATTATCACTTAATGATTCAGCTTCCTTGGCAACTCCACCCGGCTGACCGCGCAAAACATGTACTATGGGCAATGCGATTACTAGTTGCTATCTGTTTACTCGCCTTTGTATCCTGGTTACTTTCAAAGCATTTACAGCGGCCATTAAAACGGTTACAACAATCAAGCCGTCAACTTGCTTCTGGGGATTTATCGGTCAGAGTAGCAACCCAAATAGATAGCAATATTCGTGAGTTTAATAATTTGGCCAATGACTTTGATCATATGGCCGATCGCGTCGAAACTCTGGTGCTTAGTCATAAGCAGCTGCTGAGGAATATTTCCCACGAATTACGCACGCCTTTAACCCGACAAGGGTTAGCGATGCATTTATTAAAAAGCCGATTACAACCTAATCAAGAATGTTATTTTCAACAAATTGAACAAGACGTTATTGAAATGAATAATTTAATTCAGCAAATTCTTGAGTTTAGTCGGCTTGAAAGCAGCCATTATCAAGTACAGCTAGTCCCCACTAAGTTGGGCCCATTATTGCAGCGAGTCATTGACGAAATGTCGTTACAAGCTACATCTTCTCAGCATATTAACTTGCTCGATAACAATCCGAAAACGTTGGCATTGGTTGACCTAGGATTAATTTCAAGTGTGTTACAAAACGCTCTGAGCAATGGCTTAAAATATGCCGGTGAACAATGTGAAATCACCGTCACTATTGCGCAAACAACCAGTCATATTCTATTAACTATTTCCGATGACGGACCAGGGATCATCGAGCAAGATTTGGATCGAATATTTGAACCTTTTTATCGCGTCGATAACAGTCGTGATAAAGAGATAGAAGGCTACGGCTTAGGTATGTCAATCATGAAACAAAGCATCGAACAGATGAATGGCACTATCACTGCAAGTTCACCACCGGGTTTTGGGCTCACATTAAACTGCGCATTCCCTCTCCAATAAAGATCAATCAGTAATGACACAATATTTTGATACATTAGATCGTTAAAATTTGTCCTTATTGTGGTATTGCTGTATCCGCACAACAATCACTAGAAAGGACAATCAACAGAGATAAAATATTTAAGACTGACGAACATAGTTTTGTGTTATACCAATCTGATTAAATTATTGCCCACTTGTGCTGGTTAAAATTGACATAATATTAGTAACTCAATGAAATACAATAACAAATTTCTATTTTTAATATTGAATTAACCACTAACCTAATTGAGTCACCAGTTATAGCTCTTTCACTCGGATGAAAGATATCGAAGCGATTAAACAAGAACTGACAAAAAACAAACAGCAAAGCGCAACTTTCAATCATAATGACTTAAAAACCACCTATTTTATAATTACCAATCAATTAATTACAAAAAAAACGTGACCCAGATCACTTTACTATTGAGTAACACAAAAAGATCAAACGAGAATCACTATCGGTATTGTAATAATAACCACTATCATTTAAAATCCCGAAAAATTTAGCTTCTAATCTTCTAATTGATTGCCGTTAGGCTTATTTCAAGGACTTAAAATGAACATTTCACGTGCTCGTTTATTCATGTTATCACCGATTATGCTGGCATTAGCCGCTTGTGGTGGTTCGGATAACCAACCTGATAACCTTCCTAAGAAAGAAACACCAACCACACCGGTCAACGCAACTCTAACTGGTGTCGCGATCGATGGTTATTTAGGCATGGCTAAAGCATGTATTGATATTAATAATAATTATCAATGTGACGGCAATAGTGAATATCAAGTACTAACCAATGACAAGGGTGAGTTCACCCTTTCTGTGCCCGAAGCAGACAAAAATAAAGGCCCTTTGCTGATCACAACTACCGCTGGTATTACAACGGATAGTGATCACCCAAGCGAAACAATTGAGCAACCCTTCTTCCTATTAGCAGACACCGCAACGCCAGCAATAATTTCCCCTTTAACCACGTTAGTTTATAGCAAGGTTCAGGCTCAACCAAAAGAGCTATCTGTGGCACAAGCGTTAATAGCAGCTGAGAAAGAAGTGCTAACACAGCTAAATTTAACATCCAAAGAACAGCTATATAGTGATTTTGTTAAAGCAGCAACAGATACCAGCTTATCGAAACAGCAACAAAAAATTAATCAACGAGTTCGAGTACTTGCTCAAGTATTTACCGATGTGATGGCAATAGGCTTAAAAAAATCCCATGATAACTCAGCAAATGGTGAAGCAGGCAAGGTAGCTAAATTATTTATTGAAAAATTTTCTGAGCAAGCAATTGCATCAGTTACAAAAATAGTTGACCAAGCCATTGCTGAAAATAAAACGGATATAACTGAAATAGTTAATCAAGTCGTTGCGAATATCCCAAAGTTAGTGGTAACGGCAACAGAAATTAGTAATGGTGCTATTACGCCTGAACCGACTCCAGTGCCAACGCCAGAACCGACTCCAGTGCCAACACCAGAACCGACTCCTGAACCAACGCCAGAGCCAACGCCTATTGGCGTTGATGCACCATTAAATGGCGTTGTTGATGATACCAATAACACTTTTACTTTCAGTTTGGTCAGCGGTTATGATCAAGTCGAACTTTATCAATATTCGGTCAATAACGGTAATAGCTGGCAGATCCTAACAGCCAATCCAATTAATTTAGATAATCGTGATTATGCAATCGGACAAATCCAAGTCAGAGTGAGCGAGAATTTAGATCCTGGCAATAATAGTGCGGGCTCTATTCTTAGTAACACGACATCATTCACCATGACGTTAGCCGATGGTCCAGCGGCACCAACCATTAGTTATTTAAGAAAAAATAATGGTGTCGTTTGGAATATGCTAAGTGGCTATGATCAAGTAAACCACTATCAATACACCAATGACAAAGGCGTGACTTGGCATCAGGTAGTTAGTAATCCTCAACATGTTGGTCATTTAGCTTACGCAAAAGACGAAGTCGGTATTCGAATTAAAGCGCAAGCCAAAGGTACTGCGATAGCGGCTGGCGAAATAGTTTGGGCTTCAAGCTACTCCACAAGTTATGGCACGCCATATCAATTTAAAGCATATCCTTATACGTGGCGAGATCAGCAACGCAATGTTGAAAGATTATCACTATATGCAAGCTGGGATAAGACCGAAACGAGTTGCTTAATCGATCATGATGCTAGCATTCCAACTTACTGGTTAAAAATTAGTTCCGTAAAAACAACTGAATTCGATGAAAAACACACTGCCGCTGTTAACCTTAATGCTTGTGGTATTAACAATTGGCAATTTCCAACACCCGATGAGTTAATCGTAATGACTCAGAGTAATTCCAAGACTGAATTGGCAGATTTTAGTGATAACGGCAGTTATGGTAAAAAATATTTAACCAAAGACTCCGCTAATGAAATTGTTGCAATTAGAAATGGTCAGCTGGTTAGTCTTCCTCCTTCTTATCAATCAGAAACAATACTATTAAGGTGGCAATATCCTGGTGCTGACGCAGCATTAGCTATTATTACGCCGCTAGTGACAAAAGTTCAACAGCAAGTGATCGATGATCAAGCTGGTTATGATCTTGCCCGTGCAGACGTCGATAGTTTACTAACGAATTATTTAGCAGCAAACACCGTGGCACAATATCAGGCAATATTTAATAACTTAGCAACTAGCCGATCGAGCTTAAATAGCGGTTATACCTTGATGGTTCCACAACAAGAAATCGTTGAAAAATACTATAGCTCTGCTCAATTATTAGCACAATTTATTGGCAACGATCCTTTAGCGACCGCGCAACAAAAAATAGAGGCTGCTGCGGTAATAAATGAGATAAACACAGCACTAGTCACCCAAAATGAACGAGTTGCACAACTCACAGGTTTAAAAGCAGAGTTAGCGGCTCTAACGCTAATATTCGTCGACGTTGAACACGTGCTAACGGCACAATCTAATTTAGCAACATCAAACACGATTTTAACTCCGTATAGCACTAGCTATCCGGCATCATTAACAACGTTAAGTGCAGCCCAACTAGGTGAGACGCAACACACTCAGGCTATATTATCGTTAGAACAATGGCATCAATTACAACAAGCATTTATTAAAGCTAGCCAACAAGTAGCAAGCTACCAAGCCTTATTGGATAATCTACCAAGTGCATTCCATGCCGATGCTTTAGCCGAGTTAGCATTAAGCCGCACCCAGCTTGAGGCAGCACAGTCGCCCTTTGATTTAAGCAGCTTAGCTAACGATTACCAAACCATAAAATCAGCATTTGAAGCCGCCTATCAAGCAGGATTTACCATTGCATTAGATCAAGCAAAAATCGGTCAACATTTTGCAAAGCTTGATGTCACAGGTCACTACATTGCTAACACAGCCACCTTTAATCAGGGTTGGCGTTGTGTCGCTGATTTAAGGCACCAAGGTAAAAATCAAGTATGGGCACTGTTAAATCAAGGTACTATTGGCAGCATTGATAACGTTGCCTATTCTGGCGGTAGTGAAAGTAATTTAACCCAAGCTGACGGCCTGCAAGCACAATACAATAATGATAATATTTGTGGCTTTGATGATTGGATTATCCCAACAATCAATCTACTTGATTCATTAGCGACAGTTGATTTCACCAGCAGTAAAAAGACCATTGATAACACGGTATTTCCGCATCACCAAGGGGCGACTACCGAAGATTATTTTTACTGGAGTAATCAAGCCGCCAGCTCTGGCAGCCAACATGTTACTTATGAATATCATGGCCCTCACAGTGGTTACAATAACACTCGAGACCTCAATAATGAGGGAGATGATAATTACTTAACCTTTGCTCGTTTATATCGCCAACAGCAACAGAAATTGTTAGACAACGACGGTAGTGTCGTTACCGATATTGCTGATGCGTACTGTACTAAAGATCAATCGGGCTTAATTTGGCAACTACCGAAAACATATGATGTTGCGGTTCGTTATCAAACCGTTACGGCCATAACCGGGCAAAAGGATGATGGCACAGATGCCACGGGTAGCATTGCTGAACAATTAAATACTTCAGCAACCCCACTATGTGGGAAAACCAACTGGCAGTTACCAACTCTAACTCAACTACAAGAGTTATATGACTACCCACTAAATTACGACTATTTCCAATACTGGTCAGTCAGTAGTGATGAATACAACGATCAAGATTATTATTTAGCGCGTGATATCGGCATTTATTCACGTAACCGCTGCCTGTCACTTGGTGGTACCGAAAATAGTTCTAGCTGTGGCCGTGCCAGTTACAAGGGCGCTCCTGATTATAAATATACCTACATGATGATAAGCGAACCGACCAAACCCGCACCTGCAGCGCCAACCAATGGCGTGGTCGTTGATACGACCGAGGACAATAGTTTTGGCTGGAATTATGTCACTGGGTTTAATAACCCTAGTGATTATCAATATACGGTTGATGGTGGTGTTAACTGGCAAACAGTAACAACAAACCCGCAAACGTTAGCTGATCGGAATATTCCTGCCGGTGATGTTCAAGTACGTGTTACAGCAAAACCTCTGCAATATTTACCAACGGGCAATCCTTTATTATCGATAGTTGATTTTACCTCTTTAAGCACCTGTAGCGGTTATGAAGATAACGGTCAATGCTTTAGTGTTGTCACCACAGCAAAAAACTATGACGATGCCGCCACCTATTGCCAAGCAGATGGCGCACAATTAATGTCTAAAGACACTGACGCATTAAACGACATAGTACTAGGGTTATCACTGGATACCAGCCCTGGCTATTGGTTAAAAGAGATGCATGGTTCATCCTCTTCCCCATATTCTTTAATATACCAATACAGTAAATGGCGACTAGATGCTTACTATAGCTCAAAATCAAAATCAACCACTCAACCTTTTATCTGTGTTAAATAAACACTAACCAATAGACCAAGCTTGAATCAGGCTTGGTCTATTGCTATAAAAACCATGATCTTCATCAAATGTTCTATTTTTTAATAGATTACTGCTATTTTTGAATAGACATCTGGAGTACAATTAGAAATCAATCTCATTTGCGATCCCGCTACCATTAAGGTTACATCAATGTTGTTTCATTCAAATTTATTAAAAACATTCCTAAAAGATCAACGTGGTGTTTCAGCCATTGAATATGCTGTGTTAGCCGCCATTATCGTGGGATTATTAGTCACTGCTTTTAATGGTGATGATGGTTTAGCCACCATTATAGAAGAAACTTTTGAGAAGATAAAAGATCAAATATCATCGATAACTCCCAAAGAATAATCACCATTGCTAGGTTGGCTGTTAACAGTACTGTTAGGACTGTGCCTATATTTTGATATTCGATACCGCCAATTACCCAATTGGCTTAACCTACTAATTTTAGTCACTGGTTTGTTCAGTTTATTAACCCCAGTATTAAGTGTGGATCTGATAATTGATCGTCTATTAGCCATCATCATTATTAGCAGTATCGGTGCAATAATATACCGTTTCTCTTGGCTTGGCGGCGGGGATATTAAACTTGTCATTGCGTTATCGCCCTGGTTAGGTTACGACAAATTAATCAATTTTTTCGTGTTAATGACCTTGGCAGGCGGTCTCTTAGCAATCTTGTTATTAAGCTATAACCAAATAGCTAACACATTACATGTAAAAAAAATATCGACCCTCCCCTATGGCATCGCCATTGTGGCTGGAGCAATGGTTTTATTAATATAGGAGTACTGGTTGCCCATGTTCACAACCAGAAGTATTATTTATTTAGCACTCGTTTTTAGCCTTTGTGGCTTAGTTGGTATTTACTTGGTGCTATCGAGTCAAAACACCCCGCAGATAATCACCAAAAAGATTGAGCCTCAAATATCGGTGTTAAGTTTAAATACTTCACTTACTCGAGGTCAAAAGCTGCAACTAACCCACTTACAATGGCACCAATTAGCACAATCAAAAGCACAGAAATTAATCGGCTATATTGAGCGTAAAGATTTCGATCAAGATGCCTTCACTGGCGCTATCGCACGCAATGACTTAAGTGCCGATGCGATTATTCGCCGTGACAACTTCATTTTGAGTAATCAAGCGGGATATTTCGCGGCGTCATTAGCGAAAAACATGCGAGCAGCGGCTATTACCGTCGATGCACAATCTGCGATAGCTGGACTGGTGCAACCTGGTGATAAAATTGATGTTCTGTTCTTTCATGAATTAGAACGAAATAGTGTTAGAGATCGTTGGCTTATCGCCTCTAGCTTAAGTGTCCAAACATTGGTCAGTAATGTTCGGGTCATGGCAATTGATACGGCAACAAACGAACAGAACCAATCATCGCAAGAAGATAAGAATGATGACAATAACAATGAAAAATTCAACGAACAAAGTACCATCACCTTAGAAGTAACCTCCGAGCAAGCTCAACAATTAGCCGTGGCGCAAGAGTTGGGTCGCTTAAGTTTAGTATTACGGGGTCTTAATTCCGACCAACAAAATACGGCAAGCCAACAAACCACCTTCGGCAGTATTTTACCCAATTATAAAAATAAAACCGAACAAGCCAACATGATCTTAATGAAAGGTGGCGCCCGAGTTGCCGCCTCGACCAAGTAAAGGAACTAACTAGATGTCTCGATTTATATCTCTCACCCTCGCTGGCCTCATTATTGTCGGTTTACTTAGTCAAAGTACATTAGCCTTAACATTAACGGTTAACGAAGGCCGATTAATTCAATTACCGGGTAAAGCAAAGACGGTATTTGTTGCTAACGAAAAGATTGCTAACTACCAAATTCCCGCCGCCGATAAAATTTTTGTTTTAGGTAAAAGAGCTGGTAGTACTAATCTTTATGTCTTAGACGCCCGTGGTCGAGTTATTTATGAAGACAAGCTCCGCGTGCAACACGATGTCAAAGAGCTCAGTGATCAAATTAATCAAATGTACCCCGATGCTCGAATCACCCCACTATCTAACAATGGTCAGCTTATTTTACGGGGCACCGTTTCGACCCCAATCATCGCCAATAACATTTTAGAATTAGCCGGTAGTTACATGTCTAATATCCGTTACGATCAAAATAACGATATCGTCGGGCTGATTAATCAACTAACCGTTACGCTACCAAATCAAGTCAACATTCGAGTGCGTATTGCCGAAGTTTCACGTCAGGTAACAACGGCATTAGGCCTTCGTGGTGATAATGGTTTTGCTGGAATGCAAACAAATGCGTGGAGCGTTGGCGGTGACAAAATCTCAAGTTTAAATGTAAACAGCGCGCTTAAAAAAGTGATTGGCAGCGATATCGCTGGCACCATTAATAAAATTTTTGGTTTAAAACTCAATTCTCACTCAATTATGTTAGATGCCTTAGCACAAGAAGGTGCAGCAAAGTTATTAGCTGAGCCGAACTTAACCGCACTCTCCGGTGAAACAGCAACATTTTTAGCCGGTGGCGAGTTTCCAATCCCGGTAAGTGCCAATGCGCTGGGTCAAGTATTAGTAACCTATAAAAAATATGGGGTGCAGCTAAATATTACCCCGACCGTCTTAAGTGATCGTCGGATAAGCCTGCAAATAGAGCCCGAAGTCAGCAGCCTTGACGCCAATGGTGGCGTTAGTATGAATGGCATTACTATTCCTGGAATTAAAGTCCGCCGCACCAAAACCACCATCGAATTAGCCAGCGGTGAAAGCTTTATGTTGGCAGGGCTACTAACCAATGATGAAACGAACAATATCAGTAAATTCCCATTTTTAGGGGATATTCCAGTACTCGGCGCTTTATTTCGTTCTACCGGATTTAACCGTAAAGAAACTGAGCTCGTGATCATTGCCGAAGCTTACATTGTTGAACCATCAAGATCAGATCAATTATCACTACCTACGGATCATATTTTGCCCTTGAGTGATTTAGAACGCTTACTAAATATTAATTGGCAACACAGTGACCAGACCCTACCGCTAATCATTAGCGATGACAAACCTAGATTACTAGGTGACAACGGCTTTTATTATTAGGAATGGCAATCATGAAATTTAATCTATTTATATTATCCCTAGTGACTCTGCCATTGCTCAGTGGTTGTATCACAATGACAGCACCAACCAATGCTTATATTCATAATGAAACAATCAATGGCCAAAAGGCAATCGAGGTTGAACTGGTTAATGTCAAACTCTCATTAACGCTGACAGACCATAAACTAAGTGCCCTGCAATCATCTGAAATAAGACATTTTATATCACAGCAAGGCTCAAGCTATAAGCAACGTATTTTAGTCAGTGGCTCGCAAGATAATTTAATTCGCTATTTGCCCCAATTGAGTCAATTACTCATTGAGCAAGGCATAAATCAAGACAAGCAACGGTTTCAGCCGACTAGCAATATTGCAAAAAATCAGCTGGTTTTCATTAGCGAATATTTTCAAGCCATTGCCCCTGGCTGTAATGATGATTTAATCGCTGATTTAGGCTGCGCAAACAGCCGTAATTTAGCGATGATGATTGCCGATCCAGCGCAGTTATTACGCGCTGCACCGCGCGCGCCGACCGATGCCAACAAAGCCGTGTCTGCGATCAAAGCCTATCGTGCTGGTGAGCCGATGCAAAGTTCGTCATTGAGTGGTTTTGGGAAGGATGAGCAATGAATACTAATCACTTGCTAGCCTTTATCATCGATCGCGGCACTCAATCATTAGTTGAAGCGACCTTTAATCATGTTGAGCAAACATCTCATCAAGTAATTAGCGGCAATATTGATCATGCGCGCAATCATTTAAGCCAGCATAAGTCACCAGATGTTTTACTCATTGATGTCAGCGATCAGACACAAGTTGTCCACGAAATTAGTCAACTGGCCAATGTTTGTGAACCTGGCACTCGGGTTATTGTGATTGGTCAAGACAAGGATCTTGATCTTTATCGCGAATTAAAAGACATGGGAATTGATGACTACCTCACCAAACCCATTAATCGCGATCAACTGGTTCATGCTTTAGGTCGTGCCACGGGTAAAGTCTCAAGAGTCCGTAAGCGCAGTGGTAAACACATCGCAATAACCGGCTGTTGCGGTGGCAGCGGTGTCTCGACATTAACCGCCAACATTGGGCGCGCCTTAGCCAAGCACGGGGCACAAACCTTGATTACCGATACCGACAGCTTTGGCGGTGACATTGATTTGCTACTTGATTCACAAAGTAGCTTTGGCTTAATGAACCTGTTAACTGACCAACAAAATATCGACCAACTTTTTGTCGAACGCGCCTGTCAGCAAGTCAATGAACGACTATCTCTATTAAAGTCTCATGGTCAACGCCAGCACTTCGAGAGTGATAACTATCAAAAACTCCGTCAGGCATTAAGCCGAGATTTCAACTATTTATTGTGGGATATTCCGGGGCATTTATTAAGTGTGCAGGGCATTTCTGATACGCTGATTAACGCCGAGATCCAAATCGTCATTTGCCCACCAACACTCGCCGGATTACGTCACTGTAAAACCTTGCTTGCTTTGTTAGCTAACAAACAACAAGAGCAACGTTTATTACTGATATTAAATTATAACCAAAATGAACGGGATATTTTGCTCAGTCAAGCGGTGATGGAACAAACTTTAGAGCGTACTTTTGATCATGTTTTACCCTTTGCTCCTAAAGCTATCAATAAAGCAGCGCAATTAGGCGAGCCATTAATCGATAGCTCGCATGCAATAGCCCGAAAGATTAATCAAATAAGCGATGATATTCTGGGACTCCCCCAAACCAATAGCAGTAATCTACTACAACGTTTAAGGTTGAAACGCTAATGTTTGGCCGCAAAGTTACCCAGCCAACCTCGCCTGTTCAACCAGTACCAACGGCGCAAGATAGCCAAAGTCATGACATCAGTGAACAGTCATATCAGGTTATTCGTGAAGAAATTTATCAGACCATAGATCCTTCAGTCGCGATCAAACTTGAGTCAGAGCAATTATCGCAGCGGATTTTAGAAGCGGTAACCGCCATTGCCAACCGTCAACGCCTACCATTAACCTTTCATGCCCAGCAGCAAATTTCTGAACTATTAATGGCAGATATGTTGGGATTAGGGCCATTGCAAACCCTGCTTGATGACGACTCTATTAATGACATTTTGATCAATGGTCACTCGCAAATTTACGTCGAACGCCAAGGTAAGCTTTCGTTAACTAACTTTAAATTCAGAGACGAAAGCCACCTGTTACACGTCGCTCGTCGCATCGCCTCAGATATAGGTCGACGTATTGATGAAAGCAGTCCGATGGTTGATGCGCGCCTAAAAGATGGCAGCCGGGTTAATATTGTGATCCCACCATTAAGTTTAAGCGGCACCACCATTTCAATTCGTAAATTTAGCAACATGAGTTTGCAGCTCGAACATTTGGCCGAACGTGGTGCGATGTCAGAAGCGATGGTGAGTTTTTTAAAAATTGCCAGCCATTGCCGTCTTAATATCATTGTCTCTGGCGGCACTGGCGCGGGTAAAACAACCTTGCTCAATGCCCTGTCCCATCAAATAGATGAAAATGAACGTATTGTGACTATTGAAGATTCTGCGGAATTGTCATTGCAACAAGAGCATGTCATTACCTTAGAAACTCGGCCGAAAAGTGCTGAAGGTTCAGCTGAAATTACCCTGCGTGATTTACTAAAAAACTCATTACGAATGCGTCCAGACAGGATTATCGTCGGTGAAGTACGTGGTGAAGAAGCCTTCGAGATGATGCAAGCAATGAATACGGGCCACGATGGTTCGATGTCGACCCTGCATG
>JABSRU010000050.1 GCA_013214965.1 Gammaproteobacteria bacterium | reverse complement strand
GATTTCACGGATACAAGTCGGGCTTGTAACATTTATTTCAGTTACTTTATCACCTATTACATCTAACCCAACGAAAATTAACCCTTTATCTCTTAAACTTGGGCCTATCTTGTTCGCGATTTCCCAATCTGTATCAGATAAAGGTCTTGCTTCTCCACGTCCGCCTGCGGCTAAATTTCCGCGAGTTTCTCCCTCGGCCGGTATTCTGGCTAAACAGTAGGGCATTGGTTGACCATCGATAATGAGAATACGCTTATCACCATTGGAAATGTCAGGGACAAAAGCTTGTGCCATGGTATAAACTGTTTGGTGTTGGGTGAGTGTTTCAATGATAACGCCGACATTAGGATCGCCAGCTTTGACTCTAAAAATCGATGCGCCCCCCATGCCATCAAGTGGTTTTAAAATCATATCTTGATGCTTTTGATAGAACTCGCGTATTTTATCTTCGCGTCGAGTCACTAAGGTTGCTGGTGTTAAATCACTGAACCATGCGGTGTATAATTTCTCATTACAATCACGTAGGCTTTGTGGCTTATTAACCACCAATAAACCGTAATCTTCTGCACGTTCTAACAGATAGGTCGCGTAGATAAACTCGGTATCAAAAGGGGGATCTTTTCGCATCAGTAAAACATCAAGGTCACTTAAGCGGATCTCTTGTTCGTTAGTCAAGGTGAACCAATCTTGAGGATCTTGCTTAACTTGGAGCGAACGAACCCGAGCATAGGTATGTCCTTGGTCAAGATATAAATCGTTCATCTCTAGATAATACAGCTCATAGCCTCGTGCTTGTGCCGCCATTAGCATGGCGAAACTACTGTCTTTTTTAATATTTATGTCTTGAATGGGATCCATCAAAATCCCTAGTTTTATTGTCATGATTTTTTCCTAAGGTTAACCTAAATCGCCAAATCTAGTTTGGAGGGCACTAATTACCGTCAGTCCCGCTGTTTCTGTACGCAAGATTCTTGGGCCGATAAGGATTTCGTCGAAACTACTATCGCTCGCTAGTTCTATTTCAATATCTGACAAACCACCTTCAGGACCAATGAGTAACCTAATACCCGCGCTTGGCTCTGGTAATGTATTGATAGAGTATGATGCTCTCGGATGCAAATTTAATTTTAGCTCATTACTTGGCTGATTTAGCCATTGTTGTAATGGGAGCGGTGAGTTAATCACCGGAATGGTATTTCTGCCACACTGCTCGCAGGCTGAAATGACTATTTTCTGCCACTGGAGTTGTTTTTTTTCGAGTCGCTCACCGCTTAACTTGACGCCGCAACGTTCAGTAAATAGCGGTGTAATCGTCTGCACCCCAAGTTCGACCGCTTTTTGAATCGTCATTTCCATTTTGTCACCACGGGAAATTCCCTGACCTAAATGTATTTTTAGCGGCGATTCAAGCGAAATATCATCAAACTGTGTAATTTGGGCTTTAACTACTTTTTTAGATACTTCTGTTAATGTCGCTTTATACTCGCCGCCTAAGCCATTAAATAAGATAATACTGGCTGCATTTTTTAGCCGTAAAACTCGCCCGACATGATTAGCTGCATCGGCTTCTAGGATAATCTCAGTGTCAGTCGCTAAAGGTTGTGAATAATAAATACGCGGGATTCTCATAGGTTTTTTAATCTTTTTTTGCAATACCATATTATACTTAGCAGGGTGTTAGCTATTCAACAAATTACGCCAATATATTCAAAAAACAAGCAGTAAAAGTGATATATTGACCGAATAATTAAATTAGATTTAATAAAAGGGAATTATGAGTCAATCATTGTATACAAAAATTGTGAGCCGTTGTTTGTTTCCTATTCATGAACACCTTAAATCGCATTCAAGTGTTAATATTCGTCAGCAGTTAGAACAGTCGCAATGGTTGAGTAAATCTGAAATATTGGCCGCAAGAGACTTGCGTTTAGCGACTTTTATTCAAGATGTTTACGACCAAGTTCCTTATTATAAAACTTTATTTGATTCGTTAAACCTTAAGCCAGGCGATATTCAATCAGTTGCTGATTTAGCAAAGCTGCCTTTCTTAAATAAAGCGATTATTGCTAAAAATACAGAAGCGATTAAATCATCTCATTGTGGACCATTAACTAAAGTGTCGACTGGAGGATCTTCTGGTACTCCGCTGTCATTTTTTATGGGAAAAGATCGGGTCAGTCATGACGTTGCTCAAAAGTGGCGGGCGACCCGATGGTGGGACGTCGATATTGGCGATAAAGAGCAGGTTGTTTGGGGCTCACCAATTGAACTGGGGACACAAGATCGGGTTCGCCAGTGCCGAGATTTTTTACTACGAACTAAGCTGCTGCCAGCGTTTGATTTAACGCCCGAGAAAATAGCGGGTTTCTTGCAGCAGATTCAATCTTACCAACCAAGAATGCTGTTCGGTTACCCATCGGTGTTTGATGTTTTAGCTAAATACGCTATCGCCAATCAACTGAAGTTAGATAACTTAGGGATTAAAGTGGTGTTTGTTACCTCTGAGCGGTTATATGACCATCAGCGAGCGACCATAGAACAAGTTTTCGGTTGCCCTGTCGCAAACGGTTATGGCGGTCGTGATGCTGGCTTTATTGCTCATCAATGTCCGTCAGGCGGAATGCATTTAAGTGCTGAAGATATTATTGTTGAAATTGTGGATGACGAGGGCAATGTGCTGCCCGATGGTCAAAGTGGCCAAGTGGTTGTAACCCACCTCGGCACTTTAGATTTTCCTTTCATCCGTTATAAAATCGGGGATGTTGCTAAAATTTCGACTGAAGATTGCGCCTGTGGTCGTGGTCTACCTATGTTGGAAGACTTGGATGGTCGTACCACTGATTTTGTGATCGCTTCAAATGGTACGATGATGCATGGGTTAGCATTAATTTATGTTTTACGTGAGCAGCAGGGGATTAGTGAATTTAAGGTGATTCAACACACTAAGCTATTAACGCAAGTGATGCTGGTTACTCAATCTGGAGAGTTATCCGGGCAATTGAAAACAAATATTATCACCGGGCTTAAACAACGATTGGGGCAAGATGTCGAGATTAACGTTGAACTGAAACAGCAAATCCCTGCAGAGAAATCAGGGAAATACCGTTTTGTTATTAGTCACGCCGTTAGCTAATAGAAATGCGACTAACCAATTTCACTAATATTATACTTATCAATTAATGAGTATAAAGTGGGTCTAGTGATACCTAGTTGCTCGGCAGTTTTAGTCATATTATGATTACATAGGCCGTAAGCGGAGATAATTGCTTTAGTTTCCGCTCTTGCTCTGACATCACGAAGAACTTCAGTGCGACATATCGTGTCATTAGAGTCGAGCCCTAAACCAGTAGCATCAATTAATGGCGTGTCAGCCATAATGACCGCTGATTTTATTTTATTTTGTAGCTCGCGGATATTACCCGGCCAGCTATGATCCATTAAAGCTTGCATCGCATCGGTGGTGAAGCCTTTAACTTTACACTGTAGCTCGATGCTGTAAGTATTGAGGAGCGTTTTAGCTAATAATATGATATCGCCATCTCGCTCTCTCAGGGCAGGGATGTTAATGCATATTTCGTTAATCCGATAATACAAATCTTCGCGAAATTGATCTTCTGTGATCATTTTAGCTAAATTACGGTGAGTCGCACAAATAATTCGGACATCGACTGGAATTTCGATGCGACCTCCGATCCGTTCAATCACTCTTTCTTGTAAGAAACGTAACATTTTGGCTTGTAATGCCAATGGCATATCACCAATTTCATCTAAAAATAAGGTGCCGCCTTCAGCACATTCTATTTTCCCTTTGGTTTGTTTATTCGCACCGGTAAAAGCGCCTTTTTCATAACCAAACAATTCACTCTCTAAGAGGTTATCAGGTATTGACGCACAATTGATTGCGATGAAGGGTTTCTTTTGGCGATCACTAAGATGATGAATAGCTTTCGCTAACACCTCTTTACCGGTGCCACTTTCACCCAGCAATAAGGTTGATACATTATTTTTAGCGATTCGGTCGACCATCTTTAATACTTTCTTCATCGCTTCACTAGTACCAATTAAACTAGATGTACTGGTTTTAAACATCGTTAATTGACGGTTTTCTTCTTCAAGTTGATGAATATGGAAAGCGCGCGCCACGACATGCCCTAATGTCTCAGGCTCAACAGGTTTCTGAAAGAAGTCACTTGCCCCCATAGCAATCGCTTTAATTGCGTTTTCACGATCATCATTACCAGTGAGTACAATCACTTTAATGTGGGGATATAAATTAAGAATTTCCGTGAGCGTCGCTAAGCCTTCGCTAGCATTCGTTGGATCAGGTGGTAACCCAAGATCAAGAGTAACGACACTTGGCTGGTGTAGTTTTACTTGGGCGATAGCGCCTTCACGATGCTCTGCAGTGATAACCTCATAGTCGGTAAAGCACCATTTTAATTGCTTTAAAATACCGGGATCATCATCAATTATTAGTAATTTTTTCTTTGATATTTTTGTCATTATTCATCCTGAGTAGTAATTTCTGGCATTGCAATAACTAAGCTGATCCGGGTTCCTTGATCAACTGCGCTTTCAACCATAACTTCTCCACCGAGAGACTCGATAAAGTGCTTGGCTTCATAAGCACCAATGCCCATTCCTGCATTACCCTTAGTTGTATCAAAGGGCTTAAATAGCCGAGTTTTTACAAACTCTGAGCTCATTCCACAGCCATCATCAATGATTGAGATAATACAATTTGAATCCGACTGAGCTAAGTCTAGTATCACTTTGCCAGATTGACTGATTGCTTGCTGCGCATTTTGAATTAAATGTTCTAATATATTACTTAGTTTATCGTCATCAATGCAAAGAGTCATCTCATTGCTAGTATATGCTGTTTGAAATTTAATCGAATATTGTGTACACAAATTGATTAATATTGGCTTAATATTAACAAGTTCAGCGGTGTTTTCAGAGGGACGTTTTTGTCTTAATTGATTAAGCATTTTATTTATTTTTACCACTGAATTATCAACTGTCTCGAACGCATCAAGAATAAATTCTGGATTGTCTCGATGATGCGTTGCATTGGTTGATATCAGTGATAGCTGCCCGACCACATTTTTTAAATCATGCACTAAAAATGCAGACATTTGATTAAATGTGTCGAACTGTTTAGCTTCAGATAAAGCAGTACTTGCTTCGTTGAGAGCGATATAATTGGCTAATTGTTGACTCGCTGTGATGAGTAAATCACGATCTTCATAGTTTACCAGTTCTTGATGACTCGGGCGCGACAAAACGTAATAACCAATGATATTACCATGATTAAAAATAGGAATAATTATTTTTAAATTCTGCCCGATAATTGAGTCAATGTGAGGATATTTTGTCGGATAAGTATCGGGGTATCTTTCGTATTCATCAAGATCAATGATCCATTGGTTTTTATCATGCTGATATTGGTTTAAAAAATTTATCCACGGTGATAAATCGCCATCGTAATTAATAGTAGCTTGAACTTTTGCATTATGATTTATTTTAAACAATATACCGTGGTTTATTCCGAATAATTGAGTAATGGCGAATAATGCCGTGTGATAATAATTTTCACTCGGTGGGTTATCAAGACAGTTATTAAGTGATAACCATTGTTGACGGTAATCATAGCGGTTAGCAAAAAAATGTTTGGTGATAAATACTTTGATTCGACTACGAATAGTTTCGTTGATAAAGAGAAATATCAAGATCACTAATGCCAGTACGGTAAAGGAAATTTGAGAGTAACTGCTCCATCCTGCACCAATAAAATTGAGATAATAACCAGTTGCGGCCATTAAGGTCAGATAAATTGAGATAGCGATCAGGATTGTCGAATGAAAAACGACTTCACGAGAAACAAAAATTCTGACGCCAAGTGATTTAAAACGTTTAACGCCAACCAGTAACACTGGGGTTAACAGGACATGAAATCCGCCACGGACTAAAAACAAATGAATATCGATATGCTGTAATAAAACGGCGGTCGAATAGAGAATAAAGTCAACGGTAGCAATGACTGCGATGATGACGGCAATGGGCTTGAATCCCCAACGGAAATCAGAACTTCCTTGGCGATATAAGTACTCAACAATAATAAGTAAACTGATCGATTGGATGAGCTGCGCTAGATACAACCAGACGGTATTATTCATCAGTTGAAAAGAGAATACTAGATCGACCGATAGTGCAATGAGCGGGATAAAGTAAAACCAATAGAGTTGATGATTAGGGGTAAACAATTCCCTAATCGAGGAGCTTTTGGTCAGTAAACTTATACACAACAACCCCCATAGACTATTTTTTATCAGTTCGGTCAGAAATGTAAAATAGATTTGAATATTGTATTGGATTGAAAAATAAACATGAAAACTCCAAACAATGCTAGCGCCAATGGCACATAACAGTATTTTTGAGTTAAAAGATTTTAGTCCTGTCGTAATGAGCAGTAATAGTAAAAGACTAAAAAATATTCCAGCAACAAAATAACTATAAACACCTACTATTTCCATTTTTATCCTTATTAGCTCAATTGTATTGGCGATATACAACGAAGCCGAGTCTTGCTAAGTTTTGTTGAGTAGGTTGTCTATCTTCTGATCTAGCAACGATATTTTGTGGATCGACTCTAATAAGAGCCTTTCTAAATGAGTTTGATCCGTAATCACTGAATGTTTTTGTAGTGCTGGCTGTACCATGGATTGTGCTGTGCCTTGAGCGCTTTCAAAGGTGGTCGCTAGCGTTAGTTCGTCAGTCATTTCAGCAATTACTGCATTAATCGCTTCCATATTGAAAAATTTTATTTCCTCAATAAATCCAAATAACATCAAGCGATCCATAAAGAGGTTAATTAACCGTGGCACCCCCTGAGTCTTGCTATGAATAATAGAAAAGGCAGTAAATGATATTAGTGAGTCGCCACGCCACCCTGCTTGATTTAGACGATGCTGGATATAATGTCGAGTCTCTTCTGCCGTTAAGGCTTTTAAGTGGCATGAGGCAATAATTCGTTGTCGAAATTGCTCCATTCCAGGTGCTTGAATAATAGTACGAAGTTCATCTTGACCAAGTAAAAAACTTTGGAATAGCGGTCGATTTCCAAGTTGGAAATTAGATAACATTCTTAATTCTTCGACGGATTCTGCTGGCAGGTTCTGAGCTTCGTCAACCAGTAGTACCGCGCGTTTACCTTGCTGGTGTAAAGAAATTAAATATTTCTCAAAATCATGAAGCAGGGCGGTTTTACTCTTTGCATTACTTTTTAATCCGAACGACAAGATGATCATTTCTAACAGTTCGGTAGGATTTAATACCGTAGTGACTAGTTGGGCAGCGACAATATTGTCACCATCGACTTGAGATAACAAAGATCGGGCAATAGTGGTCTTACCTGTGCCAATCGGCCCGGTAATAACAATAAAACCTTCTTGTTGCGATAACCCATACTTGAGGTAACTAATGGCTTTTTTATGATGCTCACTAGAGTAAAAAAATTTAGGATCTGGGCTTAATTGAAAGGGTTTATTGGATAAGCCGTAAAATTCCTCATACATTAATTAAAACTCCTTAGTGAAAGCAAAAGAAATTCTGTTTTCGGTGAAGCTAGCTAAAGACCCTGTGCCGACACGTTGACTGTTTGACAGTATCGCCTTTCCTGTCGTTGTTCTACTGAACTTGTAGTGATAGCTCAGTGATACTACGCGGTCTTTACTCTTCGATTGGATCGTTTGTGCGGCGACTGTTTCGTTCTCGCGGTAGGATAAATCCACCCCAAGATTGGCTCGTGAATTAAATCGATAACTGGCTGTTAATGTTGTTATAGATTCGTTGTAAATTTTATCGGCGTTGGTGCCTAATTCATTGCGTTTACTATCTAGATGGCTGAGGGATAACCTCACTTTACGTTTGGTATAATTGATATTAGCACTAAATTTTTTCTCTAAATAAGTATTGGTATTGTTATCTGATAACGTATTATTTAGTTTGATTAATTGCTGATCTGGTTTTAGGATCGGGGATACCGCGCTACTAAAACTGCAATCATTGATATTAAAGTTTTGACCTTTAGGGCAAATTAAACTCCCTTGTGAAGGCGTTTGAAATTGCGATAAATTGTAGCTGGTGATCTGTTCGTTATAATCAATCGAAGCAGAGAAACGTTTCAGACGATAATTAACCATCGCCTTATAATAATTACCATAATAGCGTTTGCCGGTCGTGAAATATAACGAAGAACGTTTACTCGGTTTTAAGGTTAACTCGATACTAGTAAAGTCACTGTTTTTTTTGTCGATACTCTTATTGTAAGATATTTTTAAATCAATTTTGTCACTCGGCTTCCAGCGGACCCCTCCGCCAAAACTGGATGAATTTAAATCCAAGCTCGTTGTATCAATGTTATTGATTTGATCAAAATAACTGGCGAATAGCCAAAAATCATCAATCAAGCTTATACCAAGCTCGGCTTGATAATCACTAAAATCTTGGGCGATGGCAGCACTGTTTGGATTTCTAGTTAATTCTCGGTAATTGGCACTTAAATGCCAATAACTACTGGAGGAACTCGGCTGGTTACCAAGGTAGGCATTAGCGCCATAGGCTTCATTGTTTTGGGAATTAAGTCCATTATCATAAGACTTATTGGCGGTTACCCCCAGTTTATAGATGAATAAGTCAGAGACTTTGGAGCGAAATGAACTATCAATGATATAATTAGTTAAAATACTCTGATTGGGAGATATGGCATTTTGAGCTGATAATATCCCACTGGCTAAGCTACTATAACGTCGACCTTTATCAGCAGAAATCCTAGTTCGCCACTGATTATTAAATAACTTGAACAATACATCACCCTGATAATAATCATAGGTGTCATTCGAGTCATTCTGGGCTTGATATGAGACATCAGAAAGTTGATAAACTAAATTGAGATCTAGATTCTTCCCTTGACCCGACACTCTGAGCCCTGGCGTTAACTCGGTGATCCAGGATGATGTCTTGTTATCTTGATCGCCTAATAAGTTATCACTATAAGATTCGGTTAGTTTGATACTTGGAGTCACATGCCACTCGCCAGCAGTGAGTGCACTGCTGGTCATGATCATTGCAACAAAAAAAACTGATTTCCTATAGCCCATAGTAGTTACCATAGCCATAATTGTAGCCTTTTTCTCGACGCTTACCTTCATTAGACTTGTTGAGTATAAAGCCGATAGCCATTTCAGGGTCGAGTAACTTAATCGCTTCACTGATACTCGCGGTTTTAGTCTTTGACTCTTCAACGACAATAATGCCTTGACCACTCAAACTGGCTAAAACCTGCGTTTCACTAACACCTAATAGCGGTGGTGAGTCTAAAATAATGACCCGATCTGGGTAGCGCGAAGCGAGCTCAGTGGTTAATTTTTCCATCCGATCACTGGTTAATAATTCGTGAGTTAAATGATGACGCGATCCCGCAGGTAACAATTTTAGCTTGTCGATATTGGTGCTATAAATTACTTCACCAATATCATCCACGGTGCCGAGTAAATAATCCAATAAGCCACTAGTCGATTGATAATTAAGCTCATGTCCAATACTAGGGTTAACCACATCGGCATCAATCAGTAGCACCGTCTTATCTTGTTCAAGCGCAATACTCATGGCTAAATTAATCGAGGTGAATGTTTTACCTTCATTGGGTACCGTACTAGTAATTAAAATGATATTTGGGTTTTTTAACAAATGTGAGGTTTTGCCAAAAGCATTAATGATTAGCTTACGTTTAATAAAGCGATATTCCTCATTAATACGGCTACGCTCGGTACGGTTGGTTACCATATTGTTTTCAGCGAGCATGTCGATATCTATGTGAATATAGTTATTATTCTGCTTGGGCTTATTTTGTTTTATATTGTCAGCGGGTAGCTTCGAGTCTACAGGTTTACCACCTTGCTTCTTCAATGCTCTTTCAATCGTGCTCATGATATATCTCCTTGAACTAACGCTCTTATCTGAGGCATTAAAGTACCCGTCGATTCTAGCAGTAACAACGTTGAATAAATGAAGACTAAACATAAAAGTAAGCCGACGAACATTAGGTTTTTAGTGTTGTTCTTTTTAGTTAAAGCTTCATTTCCATTTAACGAGACAGCGCCTAACACCGGGTAACCAGATATTTGAGATAATTGGAATGGTGTCAAAATAACCGCTGTTAACTGGTTTAAGATGAATGCAACGGCAGTGCCGGCTCCAAGTCCCAAAATCAATACAATAGTATTTAACAGTGTTCTGTTGGGGCCTGTCGGTATTGGCAAGGTTCTTGGTGGATCGATAACTTTAAATTGTATTTCATCCACAGAAAGGTCAGCTTTTTCAGCAAGTAATGCTGATTCTCGACGTCGTAGCATTTCTTCATACTTTTGCTTAGTAATTTGATAGCCGCGATTTAATGCCGTTAACTGAGCTTCCACTTCTGGAATTAAATGAATTTTGCTTTTCAAATCATTAACTTTTTGAGTGAAATTATCGACTCGAACATTGATTGCCGCGATCTCATTTTCTAAGTTAATGATATTCAACTTCATCTCCTGAAAAACAGGATTTTGATTGAGTAAAAGAGGGCTACCAGAACCATCCGCTTGAGCAGCGCTGGTTAATTCTCTTATTTCATTATCACGCAATTTATTTAATTGATTGATCCGGTGATTTATTTCAATGACATCAGGATGCTGATTGGTATAACGTAAGCTTAATTGGTCGAGGGTTTCTTCTAATGTTGCGATTCTATCGTCATATTGGCTGGAGATACTTCGTTTAACCGAAGGGCTTAAGATGCCAAAAGAAGGAGTTTCACCTTGTAATTGTGCTTTCGCTGTTGTCAGTTGGGTCTGTTTTTCTTTTAATAATAAGCTGGAGTTCTCTAGGTCAGTTTGATAGAGCTTTAATGTTGTATAATACCCTTCACCGCCACTGACAATTAAATTGCCATTAACTTGTTTGAATTCGGTTAACTGTTGTTCACTTAATGTTAAACGCTGTTCATAGTCATTAATTTGCTGATCGAGGAAATTTCTTGCTGTTACTGTATCTGAACGGTTTTGACCGACCGTATTTTCGACAAAGACTTTCAATACGGCTCTGACCACATTCGATGCTTGCTCAGGGTCTCTGCCCGAATAGGAGATCGTGTAAAGGTTCTCTCTACGGGTCGCTGAGATTTTAATGCTGCCAGCAAGATGATCGATTAATTGCTCGAATTCTGCTTGGCTGTTGGTTAAAAGATCCATATCGACCATTCTTAGAATTTTCTCTAAGTTAGGACGGCTTAATAACGTTTTAACCATTAATTGTACTTGCTGTTGGGGATTAGCACTGATCGTTAACCCTCTAAGTAATGGCTTTAATAAAGATTGAGTATTAACATAAACACGTGCGCTAGCTTGATATTGATTTGGTAACGTTGTAATAACCAGCCAGCCGCAAATACATACTAACCAAGAGACAATAACGATGTATCTCTTTTTTAGCCAAATACCGCGAGCAACGATCCATATTTGCTCGAATAACTCTTGCATTGAAAGTCTCTCTATTCTAGATAATTAAATAAATATATAATAAGTTCACTGAATTGAAGGCTAATTTAAAACCATGCTTCAGGAATAATGATAATGTCACCAGGTAATACATCTGAATTAGCGTTGATATCCCCTGATTTAATTAAATCATCTAGAGCAACTCTGTAAGATACTTTTTTACCATCAACGACTCTAATTAGCTGAGCATTATTGCCATCGGCAAACTCAGTCAAACCTCCGACGACAACCATCACGTCAAGTAGTGTCATGTGTTGTCTGTAATTGATCGCTTTAGGATTTGATGCCTCACCAACAATTCTAATCTGTTCGCTAAACGGTCCTACGAATCTAGAAACGGTGACCGTAACAATGGGATCTCGGATGAATTTACTTAGGGTTTGTTCTATTTCTCGGGCTAGCATCGTTGGTGTTTTTCCTGAGACAGGAATGTCTTCAACTAATGAGGTAGTAATTTTACCATCGGGACGAACTAGAAAGTTGCCAGAAATTTCAGGGTTACGCCAAACAAATATTTCAACTGAATCGCCAGGACCAATAAGGTACTGATAATTATCAACAGATGTCGTGAGCGATGGATAGGTCGTCGCCGGCCCTAATGTTGGCGAAGATGAACACCCCATCAAGGTAAAAAAAGAGATACTTAAAGTTAGTGCGAGCAGTTTCATCCCTTTATTCTTTGTCGTCATTATATTCTCTCCAGTTTGAATTCGCAAAAAATGATTTTTGCAGTATAATTAATCAAATAATCGTCAACAGCCCTTATAGTATATGACAGCCTATTTAAAAGTAGGTTTTATTTTTATATTGGAAAAATAATCAATAATGATAAGATAACAGAAACTATTTGCTTAAGTCTAGTTAATCAAATGTTTAGCTAGTAATTTAGAACGCTAAATGGACTTTAAATAGAGAACGGATATCTACTATATTTATACGTATTTATAATGATTTTGGGTTATTTTTGTTAAAATAATAAACAGGATGTATCAGTGAATAGAAGAGTCAGAGTGTCTAATGTCGACCCCGGATACTTAAATAAAAACGCTAAAGCGTTATTTTTATTTGAAAGTATATTAATCATATTGTCCATGGCGATCATTGATGATGTTATGTGCTATTTACTCAAACACTACCGTGAGTCGTTGGATGTCGCCAGAGATAATGTGTATGTTGCGTTGCTTTTTGTGGTCGCGGTGCAGTTAATTTCTTTATCGCTCGGTTTATATAGTAAAAATTCCCGTGAAGAGTTTAAAGGCATTTATCAACGGATTTGCTTAGGCTTTTTGTTAGCAACATGCTTTACCATCTTGTTTTTCCAAATATCGGTCTCAAATTGGATTGGTATGATGCCGATAATTGTTGCTGCGACGCTCACTTTTTTCATTTTGTGTTATTTGCGTTATCAATTATTGCATTTGGTCGTCTGTCATTCGATTAAACGCCGGGTGTTGGTTCTGGGTTCAGGAAAGCGTGCATCGGTGATTGAAAGTCGCACTCGCCGTGAAGCCGATCGTCGTCAATTCGATATTCATGCTTATATTAAATCACCCGGTGATGAACCCGATATGATTAAGCGCGATAAAGTTGTTGAACTCACTGAGTCGCTATCTGATTATATTTTAAATCATCACATTGAACAGGTAGTTGTTGCTTATGATGAACGCCGTAATAACTTGCCAGTTGGTGAACTCACTAAATGTAAGCTGAAAGGCGTTAAAGTTGTTGATATATTGACCTTTATAGAAAATGAAACCGGACAAATAGCCATCGATTTACTGTACCCTGATTGGATTATTTATTCTGAAAAGTTTGGTGGTAGCGATAAATTCAAATCAGTATGTCATTGGGCTTTTAATAGTGTAATAGCGGTGGCTGTGGCGACTTTTGGTATTCCTATTATGATAATTGCTATTATAGCGATTAAAATTGAAGATGGCATTAAGGCACCGGTCTTTTATTTACAAACTAGAATCGGCGCTGGCGGTCGATATTTTAAAATTATTAAATTACGTAGTATGACGATTGATGCCGAAAAAAATGGCGCTACTTGGGCCGAAAAAAATGATTCTCGAATTACCAAAGTTGGTCAGGTTATTCGACAATATCGGATCGACGAATTACCACAATTACTTAATGTGCTTAAAGGAGACATGGGTTTTGTTGGACCACGACCTGAACGCCCAGAATTTGTTGAGCAACTGGCATCGAGTATCCCTTTTTATAATGAGCGCCATCACGTTAAACCAGGATTAACTGGTTGGGCTCAAATAAGATATCCTTACGGCGCCAGTCAAAATGATGCTTTTGAAAAATTAAAATTTGATTTTTATTATATTAAGAACCGAAGCTATTTGTTTGATTTGTTTATTTTGCTACGAACGACTGAAATTATTTTGTTTTCTCGAGGAGTTCGCTAGGTGAGCAACAATATTACGAATGCGTTGACCGTAGATGTTGAAGATTATTTCCAAGTGTCGGCATTTTCAAAGCAATACCCCATTGAAACTTGGGATAGTCAAGAGTTAAGAGTTGAAGCCAATACCTATCGCTTATTAGAGTTGTTTGATCGCCATAATGTCAAAGCGACATTTTTTACGTTGGGCTGGGTAGCAGATAAATGTCCCAACCTCATTCGTGAGATTGTCCAACAAGGTCATGAGTTAGCTTGTCATAGCCATTTACATCAAAAGGTCAGCCAACAAACTCCGGAAATTTTTCGGCAAGATATTAAATTGGCCAAAGATACTCTAGAGCAGTTATCGGGTATTGAAGTGATAGGGTTTCGTGCTCCCAGCTTTTCTATTGATAAAAGTTGTTTGTGGGCCTTTGATATTATTGATGAATTAGGGTTTGATTATAGCTCTAGTACTTATCCTATATCACATGATCATTACGGTTCACCTGACTGGCCACGATTTCCTTACTCAGTGAGGGAATCCTTATTAGAAATACCCGTATCAACCCTTAAAGTCGGTGACAAAAACTGGCCGATTTCGGGCGGTGGCTACTTTCGACTTGCTCCTTACTTCATCAGTCGTTGGGCGTTAAATCGTTATTTATCCCAAGAGCAGCTACCGGGGGTTTTTTATCTACACCCTTGGGAAATCGATCCGCATCAGCCAAAAACACAGGGTATTCCATTTAAATCTAAGTTTAGGCATTATTTGAATTTATCTCGTTTGGAAGGACGTTTGGATCGATTATTAACTGATTTTCAGTGGTCAACTATGCAAGATGTTTATAAAGAACAGCTTTCAGGAATAAAGAAGTAATTAAAATATGACAGGGAATGTAAAGGTTTTAAATCAAGCGTCGTACCAGCAGTGGGACCACTATATTGATAACCACCCACGAGGTACTTTTTATCACTTGAGTGGTTGGAAACAATTAATTGAGCAGGTATATCGCCATCAATGCCACTTTTTTTATTATTTGGACGGCGATAATATCACTGGGATTTTACCATTAGTTGAACAGAAAAGTATTTTATTTGGCCATTCATTAATTTCGATGCCAGTTTGTGTGCTTGGTGGGGTGATTGCCGATAATATTGAAATTGAGTCGGCCCTCTTATTAGAGGCAAAGTTATTAGCTCAAACATTGAATGTTGATTACTTAGAGCTAAGATCACCAAATAAAAGTGATGATATTCCCGCAGGCTTCATTGAACCTGAATCGCAAAATCACGTGATGATAGGTTGTACTTTAGCCGATTCAGATCAAGCTATTTTGGCGGGGATCAAAAAGAAGCAACGTGCAGTCATTCGGCAATCGTTCAAAAATCAGCTTACCATCAAATTCGAAACTGATATCGAGAATGTTTATCGGATATATTCAACCAGTGTCCGAAATTTAGGTACACCAGTTTTCCCCAAAAAATCATTTGTCGCTCTTAAGGAAATTTTTAAAGATCGCTGTGAAATTTTAACTATTTTTAATGGTGAGACTGCCGTTTCTAGTGTGATGAGCTTTTATTATAAAGGTCATGTTTTACCGCATTATGGCGGCGGACTAACGCAAGCGCGTGGGTTAAAAAGTAATGATTTTATGTATTACTCCTTAATGTGTCATGCGAGAGAAAAAGGATGTCACTATTTCGATTTTGGTCGTAGTAAAGTAGACAGTGGATCTTACAAGTATAAAATGCATTGGGGAATGGAACAACGCCCAATGTATTATCAGTATTGTTTAGTCGGCGCAAAGGAACTACCTTCGCTGTCAGCTAATAACCCTAAATATCAATTTGTTATAAATGTTTGGCGACGTTTGCCTCTTGCTGTTAGTCAATTGGTTGGCCCAATGTTAGCGCGACATTTAGGTTAAAAAGGACTTGTATTATGTCAATGTTTTTATGCTATGGGGTAGTTAATCAATGAAGCAATATCAGAATTTACTGATTAGCATTATTATCTGTATTTGCTACCTAGTTTTCTTCCCTGTCACGATCTTGTCAACAGTCACTCTTTGGTCGACATCAGAAACCTATGCCCATGGCTTCCTTGTCGTACCGATTGTTGTTTGGCTATTATACCGTGATAGGCATTATTTTTTAGCTTACCAAGCCAAGGCCTCATGGGTAGGGTTAATACTAACAATTGGAGCACTACTACTGTGGCTAGTTGGGCAAACATTTGAAATATCAGTCTTTTCACAATTAGGTTTTTTTGCTGGGATTGTCGCTAGTCATTGGATGATTTTTGGTAATCGTTTTGTGAAACGTTATCAATTTCCGATGTTCTATTTGATTTTTGCCGTGCCAATGGGAAATATGTTGATCCCTCATTTGCAGCAAGTCACCGCGGAAATAACCGTATTTATGCTACAACTCAGTACAATTCCTGTCTACTTTGAAGGGTTGTACATTACTATCCCAACAGGAAAGTTTGAAGTTGCAGTCGCTTGCTCAGGTATCAGATATCTTATTGCCTCTCTTGCCGTTGGTACGTTGTATGCTTATTTAAGCTATAGGAAACTATATAAACAATTGATTTTTGTTGTTTTTTCTTTGTTGATTCCGATAGTTGCCAATGGTATACGAGCTTATTTAATTGTTTTAATTGCCCATTTATCTGAAATGAAATATGCAACTGGGGCTGATCATCTTATTTACGGGTGGTTATTCTTTGGGTTTATCATTGTCATCATGTTTTACATTGGTGGATTTTTTATTGACCCTGAAAATACCGATGAAGCGGTAACTGAAGAACAAGGACCCGCTAAATACAATGTGTTGCCAGCTGTTTTTGCTCTGGTACTAGTCATTTCTATTGTTTTGGTTAATCGTAATATCGATATTACCGTCCCTCCAGAGCAACCAGCGGCTATTTCACCTTCACAATTGACGATGTTTAGTGCAGATAAACTGGCACACTGGGGGATCGATTTTAAACATTCTTTTGCTCAATTTTCTGGAATTAATGCTCAAGGTCTCGAATTGTTTGTGGCTAAGTATGCGAATAGGCAAACGGTTGGAGAGCTCGTAACATCGAGCAATAAAGTCTATGGTATTAATCGATGGTCGCGGATATCTAAGACTGATGGTCGTGTGGCAGCCGTTGATGGTGACATTAATTATACTCAGGTTCTTATTGTCAGCTTAAGTGGACAACAGCGGGTAGTAAGGTATTGGTATAACGTTAATCATAAATTATTAGCGAGCCCAACAGAGGTTAAGTTAAATCAAGCTTATTTGGCTTTGAAAAACTCAACGAGTCCCGTTTATTTCTATGCACTATCTAAAAGTTTTGATGCTGATAACCCATCGCAAGGACTGCTAAAGGTAGACAATGAGCTCAATCATTGGATGGCTCAATATATTCCTCGGTTACTAGCGGGTGATATGAAGTGATTACTCATGTCTGTCATATTGTCTATAGTTTTTCCACCGGTGGGCTAGAAAATGGCATTGTTAATTTAATTAATAAATTGCCTGTTAATGAGTTTAGGCATTCTATTATCTGTATTCGTTACTCAGATCCTGATTTTGTTGACCGAATTGAACGAGACGATGTTGATATTTTTCATTTAAACAAACCGCCAGGAAAAGGTATTTTTTATTTGTTTAGACTAAGACAAATTGTTAAAAATCTTAAGCCTAATGTTATTCATACTCGAAATCTATCGACGTTAGAAGCACAGTTAATTTGTTTAGGAATTAAGGCGAAACGCGTTCATGGTGAGCATGGTTGGGATAGTCCTAACGACCGATTTAACAAGAAATATCAATTCATTAGGCGTATTGTTAGGCCGTTTATTGATCAGTATATTGTGCTATCTCAAGAGTCATACCAATATTTACGTCATCAGATTAAGGTTAAACCATCTAAAATTCAGCTCATTGTTAATGGTGTCGATCGGGAAAAATTTCATCATCGAACCAAGGTTGCTAAACCAGTCATGTCGATGATTACTATTGGACGCTTGGCCGCGGTGAAAAACTTCCAATTACAGCTCGATGCGCTAGCGAAACTTGTTTATGAGGATAATGTCTCTAATGTTCATCTAACCATTGTCGGTGATGGCGCCTTGAAATCTTTATTACTAGCACATATTGAACAATTAAAGTTGAGTGATTTTTGTTCGATGATCGGGAATCGTTCTGATATTGCAGAACTACTTAATCAAAGTAATATCTTTATTTTATCATCGACAGCTGAAGGTGTGTCAAATACCATTCTTGAAGCGATGTCTACCGGTACCGCTGTTATTGCAACTGATGTCGGTGCTAACCGTGACTTAGTTGAGCATGGTAAGACAGGTATTATCGTCCCCTCTAATGACATTATGGCGATGAGTGAGGCGATGAAAAATTATGTCGACGAGCCACAAGAATGCCGGTTACATGGTGAACAAGGTCGAGTAAGAGTCGACCATCTTTTTAGTATTGAACGAATGGTCGAACAATACGCTGCTATATATCGTTCTTGTACTGTCGTTTGACGGTACATAGTTCAACTAAAATTTAATTACAGGGCATTTTTATGTGTGGTATTTCAGGGATATTTGATTTAAACGGTTCAGCCGAAATAGATCAAGAGATGTTGACAAAGATGAATGATATTCAAAGTCATCGTGGTCCTGATGATGATGGTTTCTTTTTTGCTCCCGGGATTGGTTTAGCCCATCGTCGTCTATCTATTATTGACTTATCTGGTGGGCATCAGCCAATGTTTAATCAGATAGAGACTATCGGCGTTGTTTTTAATGGCGAAATTTATAATTTTAAGGAATTAAGTGAAGAACTCATTACGCTAGGTCATCATTTTAACACGCATAGTGATACCGAAACTATTATTCATGCTTGGGCTGAATGGGGCGTAGAGTGTGTTAACCGCTTTCGAGGTATGTTCGCTTTTGCAGTGTGGGATAAAGTAAATGACTCACTATTTATTGCGCGTGATAGATTAGGGATTAAACCTCTATATTATAGTTTATTGGACAATGGTCAGTTAATTTTTGGCTCGGAATTAAAAGTCTTAAAACAACATCCATTGTGCCCTAGAGTCTTAGATCCTGAGGCTATCGAAGATTATTTTACCTTTGGTTACATTCCAGAGCCTAAATCAATATTTAAGAATGTAAAAAAACTTGAACCTGGCCATGTGATTTTAATAGAGAAAGGTGATAGTGATATTAAACCTTCGCAGTATTGGGATGTTAAATTTGACCAATCACCGCTTGAAGTAGGTGGCAATGAGCAAGTGCTGATGGAAAAATTCACTGAAGCGGTTGATGTTAGATTGATGTCTGAAGTGCCTTTAGGTGCTTTCCTTTCGGGTGGGGTTGATTCCTCTGCTGTAGTTGCTGTCATGTCTACCCTGCAAGATACTCCAGTTAATGCCTGCTCCATTGGTTTTGATGTCGCAGGGTATAATGAAACGGAATATGCAACCGAGGTTGCCGAGCGTTATAAAGCAAAACATGTTATTAAACAGGTTAGTAGTGATGATTATCAATTAATCGATACATTAAGTGCACTTTATGATGAACCTTATGCTGATAGCTCAGCGTTACCTACTTATCGTTTATGTCAAATGGCCAAAGAACGGGTGACTGTTGCTCTGTCTGGTGATGGCGCTGATGAGTTGATGGCTGGATATAGACGATATAAATGGCATTTGAACGAAGAAAAGGTCAGAAGGCTATTACCGTTAAGATTTAGGAAGCCAGTGTTTGGTTGGTTAGGTAAAGTTTATCCTAAATTGGATTGGGCTCCTCGAGTGCTTCGAGCTAAAACAACTTTCCAGTCAATGTCTTTCGATTGGGTTGAAGGCTATCATAATAGTATGTCTATCCTGCGTAGTGATGAACGTAAACGCTTATTTAGTGATTCTTTTAAAACATCCCTAAATGGTTATAACAGCCTTGAGGTATTTAGGAAACACGCTAAAAATGCCCCCGATGAGCCGTTATCTCAAGTCCAATATTTGGATATGAAGACCTACTTGGTCGGTGACATATTAACTAAGGTCGATCGGGCTAGTATGGCTCATAGCATCGAGGTACGAGTGCCTTTACTCGATCATCATTTTGTTGAATGGGCAGCCAATATCCCGGCCTCTGAACGATTATTATTGGGGGAAGGAAAGGGAATATTCAAGAAAGCACTTGAACCGCACTTGCCTCATGATGTGCTATATCGTAAAAAAATGGGATTTGGCGTGCCATTAGCGACATGGTTTAGAGGACCGCTAAAGGAACAAATGAAAGAGGGATTACTTTCTGATGTCATGATTAATAGCGGTATCTTTAATGTCAAAACGTTAAATTGGCTAATTGATAGCCATGTTAATGGTACGCGAGATAATAGTGCTCCGTTATGGATGTTATTGATGTTTGAGCGTTTTATGATTAGTGAACTCGCTTAGGGATACTCCAATATGCGCGACATACTGTTACTGGGTTTTATTGTTCTATTGTGTTTATCGATGTTCAAAAAACCGTTTTATGGGGTCTTGGCTTGGTGCTGGGTCAGCTATATGTTGCCACATAAGTTAACTTGGGGCTTCATGAATCATTTTCCTGTCGCTCAAGTGGTGGCTATTAGTTTTGTTGTTTCTTTATTATTTTATAAAGAAAGTAAAAAGATTGCCTGGACTGCTCCTATTGGGTGGTGGGTCGCATTTAATTTATCGATGATCCTATCTTTTTTGGTGGGTCCCAAAGACTATGATGCTGTTCCATTTTTTACCCAGGTTATGAAAGTACAGATATTCACGTTTTTAATATATATAATGCTAAACTCCAGAAAGCGGGTTGAGCAAACGCTGTGGGTTATTTGTTTGAGCGTTGGGTTTTATGGTGTCAAGGGGGGCATCTTTGCGATCGTTACCGGTGGAGAAAATCGAGTATGGGGACCCTCAACTGGTTATTTTTCTGGCAACAATGAGCTAGGTCTTGCATTGTTAATGGTTGTGCCATTGATGTACTACTTAGGCCAAACCCTCACGTCTAAATGGCTAAAATATGGTATGTTTACCGCTATATTATTGTGCTTGATGGCTGTTTTAGGTACTCAGTCTCGTGGGGCGTTAGTCGCTATACTTACAGTGGGTGTTTTTTTCTGGCTTAAAAGTAATCGAAAATTTTTAACCATGTGTTTGCTGATTTTTATGCTGCCTATCGGTTACTCATTTATGCCTGATAGTTGGCATGAACGAATGTCAACTATCGTGGCGAGTGATGAAGAGTCCTATGATGGTTCAATTCAGGGACGATTCAATGCTTGGCGTATGGCGACCAATTTAGCTAGTGACCATATACTTGGCGGTGGTTTTGATGCGTTTAATCCAATGAATTTTAATTTGTATGCACCGAGACCTGACGATATTCATGATGCCCACAGTATTTATTTTAAAGTCATTGGATTACAAGGGTTTCCTGGGTTCTTTGTTTTTATGGCGATGTGGATTTCTGCATGGCGCTTGGCTAATACCGTCCAAAAGTTGGTTAAAGAGCATCAAGATTTATTATGGGCCGATCAGCTATCTCGGATGCTCCAGCTTAGCTTCATTGCTTATGCCAGTGGCGGTGCATTCTTAGGGCTTTCATATTTTGATTTGCCTTACCATATGCTAATCAGTGTTAGTGCAATATATGTTATTGTAAAGAGAGAGTTGAAAGACAAAGAGCCGAAAAAGCCACCACAAGGTTTTTATGCTAAGCAAGCAATGTATCGATGAATGTACTGGTTGCGATAAACAAAGGATAAATCAATGATTAAAGTGATGATTGAGCGAGTACTGGCCGAAGATATGGATGTAACCTATGAAGCTGAAATTCGAAAAACGTTAGCGGCAGTGATGGCTGCCAAAGGATTCATTTCAGGGACATCCTATGGTGATGTTCACCACCCTAATGTCAGAACCATTATCACCAATTGGGATAATCTAGGTTGTTGGAATCGTTGGTATCAGTCAAGTGAGCGCAGAGATGTTAATCGAGCGATTCAGTTGATGCTTAAACAAGAAGAGATAATTAGGGTTTTAATGCCACAATCTGTTTCGTAAATTCCTTCTAAGTCACTTAAATATTTAAATAAATTAGACCGAATAAGCTTAATGTTATATTATTAATCATTACTATTTCAATAGTAAGTAATTCAATGTTCGTTTTGGGCTGGCAGGAGCAGATCAGGTGATATTTTTAAAATATTTTTTTATTAGTTGCTCTTTTATATTGTCAATATACGTTTTTTTTGTCTCGTTAGTTGCTAACTCTATCGTGCGATTGGCATCAATTTCAGATAATGGACTTAGTTATATCTTCACTGCGCTTGAATTTGAGGCGATGACATTATCTGAAAGCACCTTATCTAACCTAGTGTGGAATGTGTCTTTGTTCGGCAAAGATAACAGCTTAGTGATGGTTCAACAATTATCACCGGATTATTTTTTTATCGCCAGTGCTGAGTTGGTGATAGCTAAATCTTACGATATGCCATATGTATGGCTCATGGTCGCACTTTTTCTATTGCCTTGGGCTTTTGTCATCTTTTATCAATTAAATAAACATCGAGGGATTAAGCGGGCTAACGAAGCGGTTAGCGAACTACTTTTATGTTGTGAATTACCAACCGAACAAGTTACCTTACCGATTGAAGATACTGAAAAATTAACGGTGTTTGAATTTGAATTATTAAATACAAATATAAAACGTTTAAAAGCAAAGTTTTCAAAATATCAAATGGCTAGTGAATTACACTCAATTCAAGATAAGCTAACTGGATTGATAGAGCGTCATGCTTACCTTCAGTATTTAGAACATCAGTTGGTTAAGGCAAAAGCAAATAATCAGAAAAAATCTTTGTTATTTATTGATTTGGACGGGTTTAAAAGAGTGAATGATGCTTTCGGTCATAGCTTTGGCGATGAAATATTAGTCCTTGTTGCCCAACGTCTACGGGATGTTTCTGCTAATAATGGACTGGTTAATAAAGATCCACTGACGCTGTTAGATAATAATATTTGTCGTTTAGGTGGTGATGAATTTTCTTTTTTTATCGATGATGATATCAGTTTTAAACGGGCATCTGAAATTTCAGATTGCATCTTAAAGTCGATAGAACGAGATTTCATTCTTGGTAATAAAGTGATTAAAATCAGTGCAAGTATTGGTATTGCATTATTCCCCGACACGGCAGAAAATCCTTATACATTATTACAAATGGCCGATGTTGCGATGTATCGTGCTAAATCAGATGGTCGCGGTATCTATAAAATTTATACTGCAGAAATGGGTCAATCAATTAGGCGTTACCACTACTTAATGGAAGAGCTCCGACTTGCACTGATCAATAATAAATTTAGCTTACACTTCCAGCCTATTGTTAATACTGATGATTGTTCTATTAGTTATTTTGAAGCGTTAGTTCGTTGGGAACACCATCAAGAAGGTTTTATCAGTCCCGCCGAATTTATACCAATTGCTGAGCGATCTAACATGATTTTAGAGCTAGGTGATTGGGTCATGGAAGAGGCGTGCCGACAAATGGCCGCTTGGTATAAGCTTGGATTAAACAACATTAGAATATCGGTCAACATATCGGGGATCCAGCTTAAATATCGTTCAATAGATAGCTGGGTTCTAGCTGCACTAAAGAAAGCTAATTTAGCGCCATCTTCTTTAATGCTGGAAATAACCGAGTCTAGTTTTGTTGAGCCTTCAGTTGACACTATTACCCAATTAGCTAGATTGCGAGCAATTGGAGTTTTAGTTGCTATCGATGATTTTGGGACAGGTTTTAGCTCTTTTAGTACGTTAGCTGAGTTACCAGTTGATGTGCTTAAAATCGATAAGATTTTTATTGATCAAGCCTGTGATAGTGAAAAATATTATAAAGTATTAAACTCCGTTAGTCAGCTTGGTCATCAGCTTGGACTTAAATTGGTTTGTGAAGGCGTTGAGAATGTTCAACAATTTAATCTGGTCAAAGATCTTAATATCGATTGTGTTCAGGGCTATTACATTAGCTGTGCTGAAACAGCAATGCATGTTGGACTGAATGTCATCGATAAAAATATTAATTTACTTGCTAGTTCCGGTACAACAACTTGGTTCCCTGCTCAACAAATTTAGATTAATTATATATTATGGAAAATATTATGCAGTTACGTGCTTTTGCTATTTTTGCTTATAACGAAAAAGTTAACATTATCTCTTGTATCAAAAGCGTTCAGCGTGAGTGTGATGATAATATTTATGTTCTTATAAATGGCTGTTCTGATAATACTCAACAGATAGTCGAAGATTATGCTCGTGAGTATAATAATGTTAAGCCTGTAGTCATTGCTGTCGGTGATAAATCTAATGCTTGGAATGTTTTTGTACATGAGTTAGCTATTAAGGCTCAGATGTATTATTTTTTAGATGGCGATTGTTGTGTTATTGAGGGTTTTATCGATAAAATGGAAAAACAAGGGGTCAGTGACTCTTTTAATGCTATCTCTGCGACACCGATTGCAACAACCCCAAGTAGAAAAAAGACCATAACAGCAATGTTAGAAGAACATGGTTTAGCGGGAAATTTTTATGCATTATCTAGTTTTTTTATTGAGCGTATTAGAGAGAAAAATATTAAACTGCCAATAGGTATTATTGGCGAAGATGGTTTGGTCGGTGCATTAGCTAAATGGAATCTTGAACCTTCACAAGGATGGAATAATAAAAAAATACAGGTTCTTGTTGATGCTAATTTTGATTATGAACCACTGTCTATTTTTACTTGGAGTGACCTTAAATTGTATTACCGACGAAATATTAGATATAGTAGTCGTTATTTTCAAAATAAAATTATTAGCGAAGCTTTTAAACGAGAAGGTTTACAATGGTTATCGGGTAATGTTGAACAACTCTATCTTAAATACCCTGAAAAATTAAAGTTATCTTGGCGTGGAATAAATACCTTCTTTGATTGGTTGGCTTTAAGGGAAATAAAAAGCCTTAGTAAATAATCACCAAGGCTTTAATGTTTTATCTGTGCGAGCCTTATGCAGGTTGTTGGATAATTACATTATCGGCTTTCTTTGTGTACTCAGCCATTTCATTAAAGTTTAGGTAACGATAAGTATCAGCTGCTGTTGTATCGAGCTCTTTCACGAATTCCATGTACTCTGCAACGGTTGGTAGCTTGCCTAAAATGGCAACCACAGCCGCTAACTCCGCTGATGATAAGTAAACATTAGCACCATTGCCTAAGCGATTAGGGAAGTTACGAGTCGAAGTCGATACTACCGTTGATTTCTCTGCAACACGTGCTTGATTACCCATGCACAATGAACACCCCGGCATTTCAGTACGAGCACCAGCTTTGCCATAAATACTGTAATAACCTTCAGCTGTCAGCTGTGCTGCATCCATTTTAGTTGGTGGTGCAACCCATAGACGTGTTGGTAAAGTGCCACCGTAATTATCCAGTAATTTACCCGCTGCACGGAAATGACCAATGTTGGTCATACAAGAACCGATGAACACTTCATCAATTTTGATCCCTGCAAGTTTAGACAGTAATTCAACGTCATCAGGATCATTTGGACAAGCAAGAATAGGCTCTTTAACATCGGCTAAATCGATTTCGATAATCGCCGCATACTCAGCGTCTTTATCTGCTTCTAATAGTTCTGGATTAGCGATCCAATCTTGCATCGCGATAATACGACGCTCAATGGTGCGAACATCACCGTAACCTTCGGCGATCATCCATTTCAGCATTACGATGTTAGACTCAAGATATTCGATAATTGGTTCTTTATCGAGCTTGATACTACAACCTGCGGCACTTCGTTCTGCTGATGAATCAGAAAGTTCGAACGCTTGCTCCACTTTTAATTGACCTAACCCTTCAATCTCTAAAACTTTACCAGAGAATACGTTGATCTTTCCTGCTTTCTCAACAGTTAACAGACCCTGTTGAATCGCATAATAAGGGATCGCGTTTACTAAATCACGTAACGTTAGACCTGGGTTTAGTTCGCCTTTAAAGCGTACTAAAACTGATTCAGGCATATCAAGAGGCATTACACCTGTTGCCGCGGCGAAAGCAACAAGGCCAGAACCTGCTGGGAATGAAATGCCAATGGGGAAGCGAGTATGTGAGTCACCACCGGTACCAACAGTATCAGGTAATAACATCCGATTTAACCACGAATGAATAACGCCATCACCAGGACGTAACGACACGCCGCCACGGTTCATGATGAAATCAGGCAGAGTATGGTGAGTTTCGACATCAACCGGTTTAGGGTAAGCCGCAGTGTGACAGAAAGACTGCATAGTTAAGTCAGCTGAGAAGCCTAGACAAGCCAAATCTTTCAGTTCATCACGGGTCATTGGACCGGTTGTATCTTGCGAACCAACCGTCGTCATTTTTGGCTCACAGTATTGGTCGGGGCGCACACCGGAAATCCCACATGCTTTACCAACCATTTTCTGCGCTAGGGTGAAACCTTTAGTACTTTCTTTAACTTCAGCAGGCTTACGGAATAAGTCTGTTTCCGGTAAACCTAGTGACGTACGAGCACGAGCGGTTAAGCCTCGACCGATAATCAATGGAATACGACCACCAGCACGAACTTCATCGAGAATAACTTCAGTTTTTAATGAAAACTCGGTAATGATATCTTCACTGTCTTTTAAGGTTACTTTTCCTGCGTATGGGTAAACGTCGATAACATCACCCATGTTGATGTTCGTGACATCAAACTCTAAAGGTAATGCGCCAGAGTCTTCCATGGTGTTAAAGAAGATCGGTGCGATTTTAGAACCGATACAAATACCGCCGCCACGTTTGTTCGGTACAAACGGGATATCATCACCCATAAACCATAACACTGAGTTAGTCGCTGACTTACGTGATGAACCGGTACCAACCACATCACCAACATAGGCGAGAGGGAAACCTTTTTGTTGTAAGGATTTAATTTGTTCAATTGGACCAATTTCGCCTTCGTCATCAGGATTAATGCCATCACGACCAATTTTTAACATCGCTAAGGCATGTAATGGAATATCTGGACGAGACCATGCATCCGGAGCTGGGGACAAGTCATCAGTATTTGTTTCACCGGTCACTTTAAAGACCGTTAACGTTAGCTTTTCGGCTAGTGCTGGCTTACTCGTAAACCACTCTCCGTCAGCCCATGACTGCATCACTTGCTTGGCCGCAGCATTACCCGCTTTGGCTTTTTCTTCAACATCATGGAATGAATCAAACATTAATAGCGTGTGCGATAACGCTGTGGCTGCAATAGCAGATAGTTTTTCGTCATCAAGGGCATCGATAAGTGGATCAATGTTATAACCCCCTTGCATCGTACCAAGGAGCTCAGTCGCTCGCTCTGCGGAGATAATCGGAGAACTTGTCTCACCTTTAGTTATGGCGGCTAAGAAGCCGGCTTTAACATAAGCGGCATCATCAACACCTGGCGGGATCCGGTTGGTAATTAAGTCCAGAATGAATTCTTCTTCACCTGCCGGTGGTGTTTTTAAAAGTTCAACTAACGCTGCGACTTGCTCTGCATTTAGTGGTTTAGGAACGATTCCTTGTTCTGCACGTTCAGCGACGTGGCTACGGTATGCTTTTAACATGACAAATCCCTCTATTGTTCGCAACCTTTGCTCAGTGGTTACTTTATTATAATGATAATGATGAATTTTTAAGTGATATTGAGTATATAGATTTACCACTCAAATTTCACTGAGCCGATGGTCGAATGAGCTACCTTGTTATAAGCGACTGATTAATTTAATTAATCAGTTTTTAAGTCGTATCTCCGTTAAAACGTAGACAGTTATATAACCAATATAACTAAATTCCCTAATGACTATAATCTACGTGAATAGTACCTATCCAACCAAATGATAGGCAGTGGATAGGAAATCAGGTAAAATACGGAAAAAATAGTCGTCCTACATAACAATATTGATAGCAATGTTATAGCAAAAGAGAGTGTTAAATGAGCTTATATTTAGAGTATATAAAAGAAATTGAAAGTCGTAAAAATGACCAAGGCTTGGCTCCACTGCCAATCGATGGCGCCGAATTGTTAACTGAAATTATTGCTCAAATTAAAGATACAGCACATGAACAGCGCAAAGAGTCGCTTAATTTTTTCATCTATAATACTCTGCCAGGCACTACAAGTGCTGCTGGCGTAAAAGCGATATTTTTAAAAGAAATTATTCTAGCAGAAATCGTTGTAGCAGAAATTACCCCAACGTTTGCTTTTGAATTATTATCTCATATGAAGGGTGGCCCTTCGGTTAAAGTTCTTCTAGATTTAGCGCTAGCTGATGATGCCTCAATTGCAAGCTCTGCGGCACAAGTATTAAAAACTCAAGTATTTCTATATGACGCAGATACCGAGCGCCTTGCAACGGCCTTCAATGCAGGCAATGACGTTGCTAAAGATATTCTAGAAAGTTATGCGCGAGCTGACTTCTTCACCAAGCTTCCTGAAATAGATGAAACAATTGACATTGTTACCTTCATCGCTGGCGAAGGTGATATTTCTACCGATTTATTATCTCCGGGTAATCAAGCTCACTCTCGTTCAGATCGTGAATTACACGGCAAGTGCTTGATCTCTCCAGAAGCTCAAACTGAAATCGAAGAACTTAAAAAATTACATCCGGGCAAAAAGGTGATGATAATCGCTGAAAAAGGCACCATGGGTGTTGGTTCGTCTCGTATGTCAGGCGTTAACAACGTTGCGTTATGGGCGGGGGAGCAAGCTAGTCCTTATATCCCTTTCGTCAACTTTGCCCCTGTTGTCGCTGGCACTAACGGTATATCACCGATATTCTTAACCACTGTTGGTGTAACCGGTGGTATTGGTTTAGATCTTAAAAACTGGGTTAAAAAGGTTGATGCTGATGGCAATACCGTATTTAACGAAAGTGGTGATCCTGTGCTTGAGCAAACCTACTCGGTTGCAACAGGTACTGTGCTAACCATTAATACCAAGACCAAAAAGTTATACAACGGCGATAAAGAGCTGGTTGATATTTCTTCATCTTTCACCCCCCAAGCCGTTGAGTTTATGAAAGCTGGTGGTTCTTACGCCATTGTATTTGGCAAAAAACTGCAAAACTTCGCTGCTCAAACACTTAGCGTGCCATTGGTACAAGTATTCGCAGCTTCGAAAGAAATTAGCCATGAAGGCCAAGGCCTGACTGCTGTTGAGAAAATATTCAACAAAAACTCAGTGGGTGTTGCCTCTAAAGCAGATCTTCACGCAGGGTCAGATGTTCGCGTTACCGTTAACATCGTAGGCTCTCAAGACACGACTGGCTTGATGACTTCTCAAGAATTAGAGTCGATGGCAGCTACAGTTATATCGCCGATTGTTGACGGTGCTTATCAATCAGGTTGTCACACTGCGTCAGTTTGGGATAAAAAAGCACAAGCTAACATTCCTAAATTAATGAGCTTCATGAATAAATTTGGTCTTATCACCGCACGTGATCCATTGGGCGTTTACTTGCCGATGACCGATGTTATTCATAAAGTATTAAACGATATTACCGTTGACGAATGGGCGATTATTATTGGTGGTGATTCTCACACCAGAATGTCTAAGGGCGTAGCGTTCGGTGCCGATTCAGGTACGGTAGCACTAGCACTAGCGACAGGTGAAGCAACTATGCCGATCCCAGAGTCGGTTAAAGTGACGTTCAAAGGTCATATGAAAAGCCACATGGATTTCCGTGATGTAGTACATGCTACTCAAGCGCAA